>NZ_CBDRCM010000004.1:0-216852 GCF_965342435.1 Actinacidiphila sp. bgisy160
GCCGCCCCCCCCTGTCCTCCCCCACCCCCGCGCACGCGGGGCATCGGACCCACGTGCGCGTCCTTCCCTATATGGCCCGGATCGCCGCCGCGTCGGCGGCCGGGACCGCGATCGAGTTCCGCGACGCGGCGGACGAACGGCGGGGTGGCCCCACGGTCAGGCGTCGACGTGCTCCTCGTCGTGCTGCTCCGCGGTCGCCTGCTTCCTCGACGCCATGAGGCTGGTCACCGTGGTGACGGCGAGGACCACGACGATGAAGCCGAGGGAGAACGGGATGCTGATCTCGGGGACGTGGACCCCCGACTCGTGCAGGGCGTGCAGGACGAGCTTCACGCCGATGAAGCCGAGGATGATCGACAGCCCGTAGGAGAGGTGGACGAGCTTCCTCAGCAGGCCGCCGATGAGGAAGTACAGCTGGCGAAGGCCCATCAGGGCGAAGGCGTTGGCGGTGAAGACGATGTACGGGTCCTGGGTGAGGCCGAAGATCGCCGGGATGGAGTCCAGCGCGAACAGGACGTCGGTGGTGCCGATCGCCAGCATGACCACGAGCATCGGGGTCATGACCCGCTTGCCGTTCTGCTGGATGAAGAGCTTGGTTCCGTGGTAGCGGTCGGCGACGCCGAAGCGGCGCTCGGCGGCCTTGAGCAGCCGGTTCTCCTCGAATTCCTCGTCGTGTTCCTCGGCACGGGCCTCCTGGATCAGCTTCCACGCGGTCCAGATGAGGAAGGCGCCGAAGATGTAGAAGACCCAGGCGAAGCTGGCGATGATGGCGGCGCCGGCGGCGATGAAGACCGCGCGCAGGACCAGCGCGATGAGCACGCCGAAGAGCAGGACGCGCTGCTGGTACTGGGACGGCACCGCGAACTTCGCCATGATCAGGACGAAGACGAAGAGGTTGTCGACGCTGAGCGACTTCTCGGTGATGTAGCCCGCGAAGAACTCGCCCGCGGGCTGTCCGCCGGCGAGGAGGAGCAGGCCGAGCCCGAACAGGGCGGCCAGGACGATCCAGACGACGGTCCAGATCCCCGCTTCCTTGACCGACACCTCATGGGGCTTGCGCCCGATGAAGAAGTCGGCGGCGATCAGGGCGCACAGACCGGCGATGGTCAGCGCCCAGAGGGTCAGGGATACATCCACGCGATGCCTCCGGCAGATGGGCTGGCGATTGTCAGCGTTGTCGCTGCCGGAGGTCTCTTCCACCCGGGCCCGTGGGCCGGGGCCGGTGTCCCGGGGCCGTTTCGGCCCGTGATGACGGGAGGCACCGCAATGCAGGGAGTACTCCCCTCCGCGTAAAGGAGAGTACATGAAATCCCAAGGAAAGGTAAAGAGAGTAAAGCAACGGTCAATCGTGATGGTTGTCGAGGAGGGCGAGGCTGGGCCCTGTCGCCCGATCGAACGGTCAGTGGCGGCCCGGGTCGTACGTCCGGCGGGCGGCGGCCACCTGGCGCAGCACCTGCGACAGGACCGCGCTGCCGGCCGGGGCGAGCAGCGGTTCGTACGTCCAGGAGTGGCCGACCCAGGGGTCGGCGAGGTGGTCGTCGGGCTGCGGGGTAAGGCGCATCAGCGACCGCCACAGCGGGTCGAGCAGCGGACCGTACTCGCGGGCGTCGTCGCGGTCGGCGACCACCACCAGGTGGACGCCGACCTGCGGGCCCTCGTCGGCGAGGTAGCGCAGCTGGTTGATCGTCCGGTCGTCGAAACCGTACGGGAAGTCGTTGACCACCAGCACCTGGCGGGCCGGGTCGACGCCCGGGGGGACCTCGAAGGGCACGCCGGCGCGCAGGGCCATCTGCACCAGGTCGACCCGCTCGGTGAGCCGGGCGAGCAGTGCCGCCACCCCGGCGGCGCCGGTGGCGGGCGGCTCGCGCAGCGCGCCGGAGTCCGTGAACGGGGTCAGCGCCGTCACGGCGGAGCCCGCCGGGTCGATCACGTGGACGGCGCACTCCCCCGCCGGGTGGGAGGCGAGCAGTCGGGCGGCGAGCGCCACGGCCACGTCCACGGCCCGGCGGCGGTCCTGGGCGCTGTCCACCCACAGACCCCGTTCCAGTGGCAGCCGTACGAGCAGGGGGACGCGCAGCTCAGGACGCTCGGGCAGGTGGAGGTCGCCGAGCCGGACCGCCATGGGCGGCTCGGCAGGGACGCGGTAGCCGTGCCAGACCGGGCTCTCCCAGCCCGCATAGGGCGCCGGCAGCGCGGGCTCGACCACCTCGGCCTCGGCGGTCAGCTGTGCCAGATCACGGTCGAGCACGGCACGGGCCCGGTCCACCAGCTCGGCCTGGCGGGCCCTGGCCTGGTCGCGGGCGGCCTCGGCGGCGGGGCCGACGCGGGTGCGCGGGTCGGCGAGGAGCGTGTCCAGTTCCTGGTCGAGCCGGGACTCGGCGAAGTCGACGGCGCTGCGGTAGGCCGCGATGGTGCGGGCCAGGTCCTCGAACATGCCCCAGACCTGGTTGTAGAGCCGTTCCTCCATGCTCCAGCCCGCGGCGTCACCCGCGACGGGCGCGGACGCCGGGGTCGCCATGTGCGGCACGGAGTCCGCGGGTGGCGGAGACGGGGAGGCCGGGGGAGGCGGGGGCGGGGAGGCCGGGGGAGGCGGGGCGGAGGGCGTGCTGGGCAGCGCGGGCGCGGGGCGTACGGCGTCCGCCACGCGGGCGGCCACCGCGTCCGCGTCGGAGCGGCCCAGCCCCTGGTCGCGCAACAGCTCGGCGAGCCCGCCCGCGTACCCCTGGCCGAGCGCCCGCACCTTCCAGGCGCCCTGGCGACGGTAGAGCTCCAGGACGACGATCGCGGCCTCGGCGCCGAGCCCGGTGGCGGTGAAGCTCACCACCGGTATCCCGTCGGGTCCGGCGACGGTCAGGTGGGGCGCGGGACAGGCCCCGAAGCGGGTCGGCGCCCCCGCGAGCGGCGGCAGCGCCAGCAGGACGTGGACGCGGTCCACGTCCGCCGGGACGGCCGCCAGGTCCGCGGTGACGCGCTGCTCGGCGGCGAGGCGCGCGGGCACCTCGATGCCGGGCAGCCGCGGCGCCCCGGGGTGGGCGACGGACCCGGGGCCGCTCACGCGCCCCTGCCCGTCGCCCAGCGAGACACCGGCCACCACCGGCGTGCCGGCCGACACCCGTACCTCCAGCGAGGTGCCGGGAAGCGGATGGTTCTGCCCGTGGACCAGCTCGATGGTCATGCCCGCGCCCCCCTGTGCCCGGTCAGAGCGCCGGCAGGATCGCCGGCATAAGGTCCTGGAAGGTGCGGCCGTTGGCCGCGGAGCCGATCGCGGTCATCGACCAGCCGTCACCGTTGCGCTGAACCTTCGCCATGATCTGGGCGGTGTAGCCACCGCCTCCTGTCAGGGTGTAGCGGGCGAGCTCCTGCCCGCTGGTCTCGTCGACCAGGCGGCAGAAGGCGTTCTGCACCTCCTGGAAGGTCTGCCCGGTGAAGGAGTTGACGGTGAAGACGATCTGGTCGATGTGCACCGGAACCCGCTGCAGGTCGACCAGGATCGACTCGTCGTCACCGCCCTGTCCGGCACCGCCGACCAGGTTGTCGCCGGTGTGCCGGACGGAGCCGTCATCGCTGACGAGGTGCCGGAAGAACACCACGTCCACGGGCTGCTTGTCGGCGAACAGGACCGCGGAGGCGTCAAGGTCGATCTCCCGGGTACGGGAACCGAAGAGACCGCGACGCGGGGCGGCCTGCCAGCCGAGCCCCATACGGACCGCCGTGAGGGTCCCCCCGTCCGACTTCTGCAGGCTGATCTTCTGACCCTTGGTCATATTGACCGTCACGCGCTGTCCCCTCTCAACCGTTTTGCCGACGTGCGGTTGCTCCGCACCCTATGGGGAGACGCACGGGTAGGGCACCGTGGTTCGGCAAGAGATTCGACAGCCGGTACGGTCAGGCCACCCCGGCCTCCCGCATCTGCCGCAGTTCCTTCTTCAACTCGCCCACCTCGTCGCGCAGCCGGGCCGCGACCTCGAACTGCAGATCCGCGGCGGCGGCGTGCATCTGGTCGGTCAGCTCGCCGATGAGCTCGGCCAGTTCGGCGGCGGGCAGGCTCTTGGCGGCGCGCTTCTCGCCCGCCTTAGCGGACAGCCCCGGCACCGGTGCCTTGCCGCGCGAGCGCTGGCGGCCGGAGCCCAGCAGCTCCTCGGTGTCGGCGTCCTCGCGGGCGAAGGAGTCCAGAATGCCGGCGATCTTCTTCCGCAGCGGCTGCGGGTCGATCCCCCGCTCCTCGTTGTAGGCGATCTGCTTGGCCCGGCGCCGGTTGGTCTCGTCGATGGCCTTCTCCATCGCCGGGGTGATCTTGTCGGCGTACATGTGGACCTGGCCGGAGACGTTGCGCGCAGCACGGCCGATGGTCTGGATCAGGGAGGTGCCGGAGCGCAGGAAGCCCTCCTTGTCGGCGTCGAGGATGGCGACAAGCGACACCTCGGGCAGGTCCAGGCCCTCACGGAGCAGGTTGATGCCGACCAGCACGTCGAACTCACCCGCACGCAGCTCGCGCAGCAGCTCCACCCGGCGCAGGGTGTCGATGTCGCTGTGCAGGTACCGCACCTGGATGCCCAGCTCCAGCATGTAGTCGGTGAGGTCCTCGGCCATCTTCTTGGTGAGGGTGGTGACCAGGACGCGCTCGTCGCGCTCGGCGCGCACCCGGATCTCGTGCACCAGGTCGTCGATCTGCCCCTTGGTGGGCTTGACGATCACCTCGGGGTCGACCAGGCCGGTCGGGCGGATGATCTGCTCGACGACGCCGTCGCCGCGGGAGAGCTCGTACTTGCCCGGGGTGGCCGACAGGTAGACCGTCTGACCGACCCGCCCCAGGAACTCCTCCCACTTCAGCGGCCGGTTGTCGAGGGCGGAGGGCAGGCGGAAGCCGTGGTCGACCAGGGTCCGCTTGCGGGAGGCGTCGCCCTCGTACATGGCACCGATCTGCGGCACGGTGACGTGCGACTCGTCGATGACGAGGAGGAAGTCCTCGGGGAAGTAGTCGATGAGGGTGTCGGGGGCGGAGCCCGCCTCACGGCCGTCGATGTGCCGCGAGTAGTTCTCGATGCCGGAGCAGGTGCCGATCTGCCGCATCATCTCGATGTCGTAGGTGGTGCGCATCCGCAGCCGCTGCGCCTCCAGCAGCTTGCCCTGCTTCTCCATGACAGCGAGCTGCTCGCCGAGCTCCTTCTCGATGCCCGCGATGGCGCGCTCCATGCGCTCGGGGCCGGCGACGTAGTGGGTGGCGGGGAACACGTACAGCTGCTGGTCGTCGGTGACGATCTCACCGGTGAGCGGGTGCAGCGTGTACAGGGCCTCGATCTCGTCGCCGAACATCTCGATGCGGACGGCTAGCTCCTCGTAGACCGGGAAGATCTCGATGGTGTCGCCGCGCACCCGGAAGGTGCCGCGGGTGAACGCCACGTCGTTGCGCGCGTACTGGATGTCGACGAACTTGCGCAGCAGGGCGTCCCGGTCGATCTCGTCGCCGACCTTGAGCCGGACCATGCGGTCGATGTACTCCTGGGGCGTGCCCAGGCCGTAGATGCAGGACACCGAGGCGACGACGACCACGTCGCGGCGGGTCAGCAGCGAGTTGGTGGTGGAGTGGCGCAGCCGCTCGACCTCCTCGTTGATCGAGGAGTCCTTCTCGATGTAGGTGTCCGTCTGCGGGACGTACGCCTCGGGCTGGTAGTAGTCGTAGTACGACACGAAGTACTCGACCGCGTTGTTCGGCAGCAGCTCGCGGAACTCGTTCGCCAGCTGGGCGGCCAGCGTCTTGTTGGGCGCCATGACCAGGGTCGGGCGCTGCAGCCGTTCGATCATCCAGGCCGTGGTCGCCGACTTGCCGGTACCCGTGGCGCCGAGCAGGACGACATCGTTCTCACCCGCGCGGATGCGCCGCTCGAGGTCGTCGATGGCGGTCGGCTGGTCGCCGCTGGGCTGGTAGGGGCTGACGACCTCGAAGGGCGCCACACTGCGTTCGATGTCTGATACGGGCCGCATGGGTCAACGGTACGACCCCCCACTGACAACCGGCTCCGACCGGCCCGGATCAGGGCAGGAGGCGGGGACGGCGCCCCGCGGCAAGGTCCTCCACCAGGCCCGGGAGCAGCATGGCCACCGCGATCAGCACCCACGCCACCCCGAACTGGAACCAGGTGCTGCCCAGCGGCAGCGACAGCTCGAAGGCCCTGACCCGCCACATCAGGTCGATCAGGGGGACGCTGAGCATGAGCGCGACCTCGTGCCACAGGTAGACCGTCACGGCCCGCGCGCTGACGATCCGCACCAGCCGGTCCAGCGGCCGGATCCGCCCGGCCGGCTCGACCAGGCCGGCACATGGCCGGAAGCGCAGCAGGAGCAGCACGAGGCCGGCCGACCACAGGGCCTGGGCGAGGGGGATCTCGTTGAGGTCGTGCGAGCCGTCCACGCGGTGGGACGAGGCCCACCAGGCGCCGGCCGCCATGGCGAGGGCGGCCAGGACCAGCACCAGTCCCGCCCGCACGCGGTCGAGCAGCCCGTCACGGTGGGCGAAGCCGAGCAGCCAGCAGGTGAGGAAGGTCGCAAGGTCGATGACCTCGCTCCCGGCCCGGCCTTCCGGCGGACTCCAGACCGTCTGCAGGAGCACGATGGGGACGAGGGAGACGACGAGCGTGGCGGAGGGCGACCGCCGGAACACGCGCAGCAGCAGGGGCGAGAGCAGGACGAACCACAGGTAGGCACGCACGTACCAGAGCACCCCCGTGGCCTGCTCGGCCCAGGCGCTGCCCGGCGGGTCCGCCACCGGCACCACCCACAGGAGCAGCCGCGCCCACCAGCGTGCTGCGTGGTGCTCGCCGGGCGCCCAGCCGTGGAACAGCATCGCCGGCACCAGGACGGCGCCAAGGCACCACAGCGGCGGCAGGAGCCTGCGCAGCCGGCGCCGCACCACCGGCAGTGCGGGCCCCTCCAGCGACCGCGCCATGAACGAGCCCGCGAGGGCGAACATCACGCCGAGGGAGGGGAACGCCAGGCTCAGCCAGGGCCAGCCGAACGTGTGGTAGGTGACGACGCGGACGAGCGCCAGGACGCGCAGGAGGTCCAGGTAGCGGTCGCGGCCGCCCGGGGCGCCAGGGACGGCGCGGGTGACGGCCCGCGCGCCGCGGCGGGCGGCGTGCCGGCCGGAGGCCCTGGGCCGGGGCAGGGAGGAGGTGTCGGACGCGGTCATCGGGCGGCTCCCGCGGACGCCTGCGGGGAGCCGACCTCGCCGGTGCGCTCGAGCTTCTGCCAGCGCAGCCGGCCTCCGGTCATGGCCGTGACGCAGGAGTGGATCAGGACGAGGTACATCAACTGCCGGTAGACGATCTGCTGCAGCGGCAGCATCAGCAGGTGCCGGTACCGCTCGCCGTCCAGGCGGAAGGCGTAGGCCGCGCACATCACCTGGACGCTCATCAGTGCGGCCCAGGAGACGAGCGACCTGACCGGGTCGACGAAGACGGCGCCGTAGACGGTCAGGAGGTCGATCAGCGGCGCGAACAGGGGCGTGACGATCTGGAAGAGCACGACCAGTGGCATGCCGACCCGGCCGAAGCGTCCGGAGGGCCCGCGGTCCACCAGGGAGCGCCTGTGCTTCCACAGCGCCTGCATGGTGCCGTAGCTCCAGCGGTACCGCTGCCGCCACAACTGGCCGATGGTGCCCGGCGCCTCGGTCCAGGCCCGGGCGTGCTCGGCGTACACCACGCGCCATCCCGCGCGGAGCAGGGCGATGGTGACGTCGGTGTCCTCGGCGAGGGTGTCCCCGCTCATGCCCCCGGCGGAGAGCAGTGCGGCGCGGCGGAAGCCGCCGGCGGCGCCCGGGACGGTGGGCATGCAGCCGAGCAGGTCGTACATGCGGCGGTCGAGGTTGAAGCCCATCACGTACTCGATGTGCTGCCAGGAGCCGATCAGCGTGGCGCGGTTGCCGACCTTGGCGTTGCCCGCGACGGCGCCCACGCGGGGGTCGGCGAAGGGTTGGACGAGCCGGTGCACGGTGTCGGGCTCGAAGACGGTGTCGCCGTCCATCATCACGACGAGGTCGTGACGGGCGCACTCCAGGCCGTGGTTGAGCGCGGCGGCCTTGCCCGCGTTCTCCTGGCGCACGACACGCACCTGGGGCAGGCCCATCGCCTCGACGATGCCGGCGGTGCCGTCGGTCGAGCCGTCGTCCACCACGATGATCTCCACCGGATGGGTGCTCGACACGAGCGAGCCGACCGTGTTGGCGATGCACTCCTTCTCGTTGTAGGCGGGCACGATGACGCTGACCGGTTCGGTGACCGGTGGCCCCCATCTGAAGCGGCGGCGGCCGCGGATCCTGGCGTGCCGGCGGGCGAGGACGAGTATCAGGGCGAAGCGGGCCAGGACGGCGACGCCGACCACGACGAGCAGCCAGAACAGGACGGGCATGGTGAACTCGGCCAGCGCCACGACCCCGACGAGGGCGCGACCCTGCCACAACTCGGCGCCGCTCGCCCGGTGGTTGGCGGTCGTGGCGCCCAGGCTCGCGGTCAGCGTGGTGAAGGTGTATCCCTTCGCCTTTATGGCGTCGATGTACGTGCCGAGCGCCGCCACGGTCTGGGAGCGGTCGCCCCCGGCGTCGTGGAAGAGCACCGAGGCGCCCTTGCCGCCGCTCGGGGTCGCGCCGCGGACGATGCCGGCGACGCCGGGGCGCCGCCAGTCCTCGCTGTCGGTGTCGACGAAGGCGCTGATGTAGCCCTTGGTGCCGAGGTAGCGGTAGACGGGCCACGTGGCGTCGTCGACGGCGTCGGGCTCGGAGGAGTACGGGGCCCGGAAGAGGGAGGTGGTGATGCCCGCGGCGCCCGCGAGCGCCAGTTGGGTCTGGGCGAGTTCGCGGTCGATCCTTCCCCTGCTCTGGTACGCCAGGTCGACGTGGGAGAAGGTGTGGACGCCGATCTCGCCGCCGGAGTCGACGATGTCGCGGATGAGCGCGGGGTACCGGGCGGCCAGCTGGCCCACGACGAAGAAGGTGCCCGGCACGTCGTGCTCGCGCAGTACGGCGAGCACCTTCGCGGTCCACCGGGGGTCGGGGCCGTCGTCGAAGGTGAGCGCGATCGTCCGGGGCGGCAGGGTGTGGCTGACGGGCTCGCCGTCGGCGTCGAAGGTCAGGACCGGCCCGCCGTCGAGGACGGAGGCGGGCACCCGGCCCGCGCTCCCGGACTCGTGGACACGGCTGTCGTTGCCGATCTCCGAGTGCAGGTAGCCGTCCAGCAGCAGCACGCACACCAGCGCCCACAGCCCCAGCACGGCCATGACGACGCGGGGTCTGGGTACGGCCTGCCGACCGGCCGACGCCACCTTGGTGATCGCGCCGGGTGCCGCGTGCCGGGCCGTCCGCGTCATGGCCGCTCAGTCGTCCCAGCCGTCACCGGGTACCGGGTCGCCGCCCGCGTCGCCCGGGGGGAAGGCGGGGGTGTCAGGACCGGGTGTCACGGGGACGGAGGCGGACGGCGGGGCACTGGCGGTGGGGGTGCGGTGGGTCGTGGGCCGCGGGGAGGTGCTCGCCGTCGCGGTGGCACCGGTCCCGCGGGGACCGGCGGAGGCCGTCGCACGGCCCGCGGTGGCGGAGGGGGTGACCTCGGCGGCCGCGACGACGGTGGGCGCCGTGGCAGGGCCGCGGACCGCGGGATTGGGGGCGTGGACGGCGGCCGGGGCGCTCGCGACGCGTTCCGCGGCACCGCCGGTTCTTCCACCCGCCCCGGCCTGCGCCGACGCGCCCCCGGGGACGTCGGCGCCCGGAATCAGGGTCGCCGGCGCGAAAGGGGTGCCTCCCACAAAAGCCACCCCGAGCAGCACGGCATATCCCGCGCAGGCGACCCCGACGGCCAGTCCGGCGCGCCGGATAATGCGCGCCCGGCGGCCCGAGGCGTCGACGAACACGGGCCCTTCCGCCGTGGACTGCCCACGGGGACACGCCCGCCGGGAGAGGAAATGCATGGGCGGAATGCTAGCAGTAAATCCCCTCCTTGAATTCCACGGATCCCCCCGGCGAATTAATCCCACGAATGAATCGCGGACCCTTTTCCAAAATTCCGGGGAAGTGAGATCCTGGATTTCCGGGGCAGATGGTCTCTCCGTCGTGAAGAGCCGCACGGCACAGCTGATCACCGGACTCGTGGCGGTCGCCGTCGCCGCCACGACCGCTTCCCTCCTCACCGGCACGGAGCCCGCCGGCTCCGCGGCACCCCGCGCGCCCGAGGGGAGCGAACCGGTGGCCGCGGTGGCCTTCAGCCCGTACGTGGACGCCTCGCGCTCCACCGCGTACGACATGGAGGGTGCTGCGCGCGGGATGGGGGCCGACGGCTTCGCCCTCGGGTTCGTGACCGCGCGCGACGGCTCCCGTGCGGCCGCCGCGTACACCCGGACGTCACATCGCCCCGGGCAGCGCCGTGATCCGTTCCAGCGGCCCGTACGGCCCTGCTGCCAGCGCCGTGCGCAGGGCGGCGACGACCTCGGCAGGACTGCGGGTGAGCGCGGCGGGCGCGACCCGCAGCACACGCAGTCCCAGCGACTCCAGCCGGCCGCGCCCGGCGCCCGGGCCGAGGTCCAGGACGAGGCCGTCGCGCACCCAGTAGGCGTCGGGCGTACCCAGGAAGGCGCCGTCGAACTGGAGGGTGGGACGCCACAGCGGCTGCCGCAGCCCGGACCGGGACACCAAGGCGCGGGCCTTCGGCTCGGCGGAGGCGGCGCGCGGGCCGGCGTCCATGGCGTCCAGCAGGGCGGCCACGGCGGGGCGCCGGGCGAGCACCGCACCGCCCAGTTCGGCGGCGAGCACGGGAGCGGGCACGCCGAGCGCTATGACCAGTTCGCGGACCACCTCCAGGGCCCACTCGGGGTCGATCGACTCCCGTACGCCGTCGGCCGCGGCCCGGGCCACCGGCGCCACGGGAACACCATCGACGGTCCCGGGCGCGGGGAGACCGCGGCCGTGGTGGACCCGCACCCAGGTGTGGGTGCGGATGCGGCGCTCGCTCGGGACGAGCACGTCCACCACCGGGAGACCGCACGGCGGCGCGGCCACTTCGACCCCGTGCAGGGCGAGCCCCGCAACACCGGTGATCATGGCCGGGACCTGCGGGTACCCGGCGAAGGCCAGGGCCGCCCTGGAGCGCTGGGCGGCACTGAGCGGACCGGGCTGGAGGACGACCACCCGTGGCAGTGGCCGCTGCCACCGGCCGCCGGGTCGGCACCATTCGCGCAGCCTGCTCTGCGGCACGCCCAGCGCGGCGAGCTGGGCGACAGTGGTGACCCGGTCCTGTTCACGGGCGAGGCGGCGGACGGCGGGGACGAAGTCGTTTCGCGTCATGCGCGCCCCATCCCCTCCCGGGACCTGTCAACCACTGCCTGTGACACACCTGTCGAGAACGGCCACCCTCCCGGGTGGCGGAGCGTGCGGCCGGTTGCCGTCGCCGGAGCGGGGACCGGCGGGACCGCGTCCGGACCGGCTGTCAGTGCCCCGTCCTACCCTGGGGACCGTGACGCAACCGCAGACCCCTTCCGCCGAGGTCGCCTGGACGGTGCTGGAGGCACCGATCGGGCGGCTGCTGCTCGCCGCGACCGGGCAGGGCCTGGTCCACGTGGCCTTCCGGACCGGGGAGGAGGAGGCGCCCGCCGTACTGGAGCGGATCTGCTCCCGGCTGGGCGCCGTGCCCTCGCGCAGGCCCGGGCCCGCGAGCGCCGCGGGAGTCCGGCTGGACGAGGCGATACGCCAGGTGGAGGCCTACTTCGCCGGGGAGCGACACACCTTCGACCTCGACCTCGACTGGTCGCTGACGACGGGCTTCAACCGCCGTGTGCTGCGCGAGTTGTCGGCCGGCGTCCCCTTCGGCAGCGTGGTCGGCTACCAGGACCTCGCGAACCGGGTCGGCGAGCCGGGCGCGGCCCGGGCCGTGGGGGTGGCCATGGGCTCCAACCCGCTGCCTGTCGTCGTCCCGTGTCACCGGGTCCTGGAGAGCGACGGGGGCATCGGAGGCTTCGGCGGGGGCCTGCGCATGCTCGACATCAAGCGCTCGCTGCTGGCCCTGGAGGGTGTCCTGCCGGAGCCGCTGTTCTGACGCGTCGTCAACGCACTGCGGGTGGCGACCGATGGCCGGCGCCGGCGATGGCATCTGTACTGATCAACGCCCGCCGCGACGGCGGGTCACACCGGCGGGGGCCGGGGAGGGGTGGAGAAATGAACGAAGAGGCTTTCCGGATCACCGAGGGCGCGCCGGACTCACCGGTGCTCCTCCACGTTCCGCACAGTGCCCGCGCCGTCCCCGGGCACGTCCGTGAGCGCATCCTCCTGGACGACGCCGGGCTGGCGGCCGAACTCGACCACATGACCGACGCGTACACCGACCTGATCGCCGCGCGCGCCGCCGCGCCAACCGGGGCCTGGCAGTTCACCAACCGCCTGTCGCGGCTTGTCGTCGACCCCGAGCGGTTCCCGGACGAACGGGAGGAGATGCGCGCCGTCGGCATGGGCGCCGTCTACACCCGCACCTCGCACGGGGCGCCGCTGCGCGAGGACGACCGCAAGCACGAACGGGCCCTGCTGGAAACCTACTTCGAGCCGTACGCGGCCGCCATGACGGCGGCCGTGCAGGACCGGCTGGAAGCCACCGGACGGGCGGTCGTCATCGACGTGCACTCCTACCCCGGCGCGCCGCTCCCCTACGAGTTGCACGGCGACGGGCCCCGCCCCGCCGTCTGCCTGGGCACCGACATCTTCCACACTCCGCCCTGGCTGCTCGACGCGGCCCGCGAGGCCTTCGCGTCGTGCGGCGAGGTCGGGTTCGACTCACCGTTCGCCGGCACCTACGTGCCGTTGAAGCACTACGGCGAGGTCCGCGAGGTGTCGGCGCTGATGGTCGAGATCCGCCGGGACGGGTACATGACGGAGCCCGGTGGCGCCCCTGGTGACGGGCTGGACCGGCTCGGTGACGCCCTGGCCGCCCTGGTCGCCGCCGTGGGCACGGGTCGGGGCTGAAGGGGACGGGCGGCCTCAGGTGACGCGGAAGCCGGTGAACTCCACCAGGCCGCGGTCCCCCGTGCCGCCGTTCCCCGCGGTCATGAAGAGCCCCACGTCCTGGGTCCGGGCCGCCGCGGGGACGGTCACGGTCGCGACCTTCCGCCACGTCGTCCCGTCGTCGGTGCTGCACTCCCCGGTGTAGGCGCGGCCCCGGCGGCGCAGCCTCAGCAGCACCGGGGCGCGCACCCCGGCGAGCCGCCGGTAGCGGTTCAGCCGGCCGCCGCCGTCGGAGTCGTACGACAGCGTCACCCCGTGCCCGGGGCTGACGGCCAGGTTCAGGAAGCCCGGGGCGGCCGGGTCGTCGAGGTCGTCGCGGACGACGATGCCCGCCCGCGCCCATGCGGCCGTCTCGGCCTGGCTGTCGACCCGGGTGGTGACCGTCACGCCGTCCCGCAGCGCGCCGCGCCGCAGGACCGCCGCGAACTCGGCCGTGCCCTTCCACAGGTCGCGCCCGGCGCCGTCGATGGCGAAGCGGTCGCCGAGTTGCCCGAAGACCGCGCCGGTGCCGTTGACGGTGCGGTACGCACGCTCCAGCGGGCCCGCGACGTACAGGTCCCCCGTGGCGACCGCGGGCACCCTCGCGCCGCCCGGCACCGGCTCGTACGCGGCCCGCGCCTCGTACCGCAGCGGCGACAGGGGCCGCTTCGGACGTGTCTCGGGCGCGGTGACATGCCAGGTCGCACGGCCGGTGCCGCCGGCCGCCACGCGCGGCAGCGACAGCGCCCCGCGCGGCACGGCCCGCACGCCGTCCGCGGTCAGGGAGAAGCCGACGGTGCCCGTCGGGGCGAGACCGTTGGTGTTGATGAACTCCGCGGTGACCAGGGTCCGGCCGCCCGGCACCAGGGTCGCGGGTTCCGCGGTCACGGTCAGCGTGCCCTGGTAGGGGGCGGCGGCGAGGGCCTGGTAGGCCCGCCGGGCAAGCGTGTGCGCGTCGCCGGTGGGCCGGGTGGGGTAGCTTCCGGTGCGTTTCGTCCAGGGCTCCTCGGCGCGGTACCAGTCGACGGCCCGCGGTGCGCGCCGGGTGGTGAGGGCCGCCGCGCACTCGTCCAGGAAGGTCCGCCAGCGCGGCAGGTAGAAGTCCGCGACCAGCCCGTTCCAGTCCCGATTGGCGTACTCGTGCAGTGACGCCGAGGTCGCGCGCCCGCCCCAGGTGGTGGTCAGCACCCGGGCGGTGCGCTCGAGTTCCGCGCGCTGCGCGTCCGCCTTGCCCCAGGCCCGGGCCTCCGCGAGCCAGGGGCCCAGCAGGAACGCGCGGTGGCCGCCCGCGACCTCGTCGGCCAGCCGCATCAGCCGCAGCCACAGCTCGGACAGCTGGCGGAAGACAGCCGCGTCGCCGCGCGCGAACGCGGCACGCAGTTGCGGCAGCAGCTGCCGGCTGCGGTTGGCGACGGCCTGCCGGGCGACGTCGATCAGGTCGTAACGGTAGGCGTCGCGGTCACGCGCCCCCGCGGAGACCGCCAGCAGCGCGGCGAACGCCGTGTCGAATCCGGCGGGATCGTAGGTGAGGGCGTTGGGGGCGTACACGCTGCCGGAGTCGGCGGTCAGTGAGGGGCGGGCGGTGAAGAGGCTGTCGTGGGCGTCTGCGCGCTCCAGCGCGTCGTGCCGGTAGGCGGTGCGGCGCAGGGCCTGCCAGGCGACGCGGGCCTGGCCGTCCGCGGCGCCGTAGCGGGTCCGCGCGTAGGTGTCGAACCAGGTCGGCAGGTCCACCCGCTGTTCGTGCCAGGGCAGTTCGCAGAACAGCTCGAAGGCGGCCGGGTCGCGCTCGGCGGCCTCCGGGAGGTAGCAGGTGCCGACCAGGGCGCTGCCGGGCTTGTCCCGCCAGCTGAAGAAGCGGTCCGCCCACACGTGCGTCTTGGCACCGATCGTCGTCCGGCCGCCGAAGTTGGGGATGGAGCCGAAGGCGTACGGGGTGCCCGCCCAGTCCCGCTCGCGGTCGGTGACCGAGGCGAACCGGTCGGAGACGCCGTCCACGACGAGCATCCGCTCCTTGTCGACGGCTCCCAGCAGATCGGCCCGCGGGTTCTTCTCCCAGCCGAGGATCACCCAGGTGGCGCGGGGGTGCGCCGCACGCAGCGCCGCCTGGACGCCGCGGGCGGCCGCGGCCACGGGCACGCCGCCGGCGGTGCCGCCCTCATGGAGCAGGTCCATCTTGAAGTACGCGGCCTCGCCGAAGAGCTCCTTCTGGTGCCGGTAGAAGGAGGCCGCCACGGCACCGAAGGCACCGGTACGCGGGTCCAGCCAGTCAGGGCGGGCGAAGCCGTGCCAGGTGCCCTGCGGGACGACGCGCGCCCCCGCGTTGCGCCCGGCGAAGCCGTCCGGGACGGTGCCGAAGTAGCCCGGCAGCACCGGGGTCATGCCCAGTTCGCGCAGCCGCGTGGTGATCCTGCGGCCCAGTGCGGCGCGGGCGTCGACGAGGCCCGGAGTCAACGGGCCGCCGTACCCGGACAGGTTCTGCAGCAGCCACCACGGCTGGTGCGACGGGGCCGGCAGCCAGGCCAGGGCCTCCCGGTCGGAGTAGCCGAACTCGCGCAGCACGCGCCGGTAGACGGCCTCCGCACCGGCGACGACCAGCACCTCGTTGCAGCCGTGCAGTGCGAGTACGTCGATGAAGCGCTCCCAGCGCGGCCAGTCGGCGTAGGGGGCGGTGTAACCGTCGTTGGTGTCGTTGAGGACGAAGCGGTGCGGCACGGTGGCGCGCCGGGTGATGCCGCCCGGGGGCGGCGCAGGGAGCGTCGCGGGCAGGGCGTCCAGACTGTCGCCCGCCCAGGAGACGCCCACGCCGCACACGTGCTTGAGGTACCAGCGCACACCGCACAGCAGTGTGGCCGGGGACGTCCCGGCCACCTCGATCCGGCCCCGCGCGCCGGCGATCCGGAAGCGGTCGGGCCCTCCGCCGTCCTTGCCGCCGTTCCCCCGGGCCTGCGCGGTCAGCCGGAACTGCCCCGCATGCCGTGGCAGCAACCGGCCCAGCGCGGCCCGCGCGGGAGCGGTGTCGAAGGCGCCGGCCATGGTCGCGCCCGCCGCCCCCGCCGGGAACACCGCGCCCGCGGCGGTCACGGCGGCCGAACCCAGCAGCATCCGCCTGGTCACTCGAGTCACGGCCGGCTCCCCACAGTTGAGGCTGCGTCAGAACACGTGCCCCGGAACCGTAACGAGAGCGACGATATGGATCAATGTGACGCGAGGGGCGCCCGGCGTAAAACCGGGCGAACTCCCCATTCTGGCTCACGCCGGGTATGGGAAGCGGGCCGCTTGCAGGTAGTCGGGCTTGGGGTCGAGCGCCGCCGCCAGCCGGAAGTGCCGCAGCGCCTCCCCCGAACGGCCGGAACGCTCCAGGGTGCGGCCGAGAGCGAAGTGCGCGTACGCGTTGTCCGGCTCACGCTCCAGGACGACCTGGAACTCCAGCTCGGCGGGGCGTAGCTGCGCGGACAGGAAGAAGGCACGGGCGCGCAGCAGCCGCGCGGCCGTGTTCTCCGGGTGGGCGGCGATGACCGAATCCAGCAGCTTCACCGCCCCACGGGCGTCGCGGACCGCCAGCAGTTGCTCCGCCGCGCGGAAGTCGATGACGTGGTTCTCGGGGCTCTGCTCGGGCACAGCCGCCTCCTTCCCCGGGCGCTCAACAGGTCACAACTACCCAACATCACCATCCGTATATGCATTCCCCTGCGGAACGCCGCGGAGGTCGCTCAGGCCTCCCCGTCGGCCGGCCGCCGTTCCGTCGGCACCGTGGGCCCGGCCGGGCCCTTCGGCGCCTCCAGAGGCTGCGGCGTCGCGCCGTCGACCTCGGTGACGGGCCGCGCGGGCTCGGCGGCCGGAGCCGGAGCAGGGAGCAGGGAGCAGCGGCCGGATCGGCGGGATGGCGTCCCGCCGGGTGGTTCCGGATCAGCTCTTGACGATCTTTTGACGCAACCGCTCCCACACCTGCCGGACCTGGGGCTCCAGCGCCTCCAGCGGCCCGTCGTTGTCGATCACGACGTCGGCGATCGCCAGCCGCCGCTCCCGGGTGGCCTGGGCCGCCATCCGGGCCCGGGCGTCCTCCTCGGCCATGCCGCGCAGGCGCACCAGCCGGTCAAGCTGAGTCTCGGGGGCGGCATCCACCACCACGACCACGTCGTACAGCGGTGCCAGGTCGTTCTCGGCCAGCAACGGCACGTCGTGCACGACGACCGCGTCCGTGCCCGCGGCCCGCTCCAGCGCCGCCGAGCGGTCCCGGACCAGGGGGTGGACGATCGCGTTCAGCGCCCGCAGCCGCTCGGGGTCGGAGAAGACGATCGCGCCCAGCTTCGGCCGGTCCAGGGTGCCGTCGGCGGCCAGTACCCCCTCACCGAACTCGGCTACCACCGCCGCCAGCCCGGGTGTGCCCGGCTCCACCACCTCGCGCGCGATCCGGTCGGCGTCGACCAGCACCGCCCCATAGGAGACCAGCAATCGCGACACCTCGCTCTTGCCCGCCCCGATCCCGCCCGTCAGCCCCACCTTGACCATGGCGCGAGACTATCGGGGCCGCCGTCCGCCCACGAGCCGGGTCAGGAGCCGTCGTCCTCGCGGTCGGCCAGGAAACGCTCGAACTCCGCCGCCAGGTCGTCCGCCGACGGCAGCTCGACCGGCTCGGCGATCAGGTTCTGCCGGCTGCTGCCGCCCGCCAGCGCGTCGTACTGGTTCTCCAGACCCTGCACCACCGCGACCAGCTCCGCGTCGCCGTCGGCGACCTGCCGGTCGATCTCGGCACGTACGGTGTGCGCCTCCATCCGCAGCGCGTGCGCCACCTGCGGCAGCACCAGGCCGGTGGCGGCCGTCAGCGTCTCCACCACGGCCAGCGCCGAGTCCGGGTAACCCGAACGTGCCAGGTAGTGCGGTACGTGCGCGGCGACACCCAGCACGTCACGGCCCGCCTCGGCCAGCCGGTACTCGATCAGCGACTCGGCGCTGCCCGGCACCTGCGCCTCGTCGAACCAGGTGCGGTGCCCCGGCACCAGGTCCAACCGGTTGCCGTGCGGCGTCAGCCCCACCGGGCGGGTGTGCGGTACGCCCATGGGGATGCCGTGGAAGTTGAAGGCCAGCCGCACGCCCAGACGCTCCACGATCTGCACCACCGCCGCGGCGAAACGCTCCCACTCGATGTCCGGCTCCTGGCCCGACAGCAGCAGGAACGGCGAGCCCGTGCTGTCCCGGACCAGCCGCAGCGCGATCTGCGGGGCCTCGTACCCCGACCAGCGGTCGCGCTTGAAGGTCATCAGCGGACGGCGCGCCCGGTAGTCAACCAGGCGGTCCGCGTCGAAACGCGCCACCAGTTGGTGCTCCTGCCGCTCCAGCAGCTCCTCGACGACCTGCGCACCGGTCTCCCCGGCGTCGATGTACCCGTCGAAGTGGTACAGCAGCACGGGTCCGGTCTCACCGAACGCCTCGTCGACCGCCTCTGCCCCGCCCGGCTCGTATGCGTACAGCCCCTGCGGATCCAGCACTGCGCACCCTTCCCTCGGTCTTCGTCAACTCTGGGTGCAACGGCCCGTACGGCCCGCGCATTCCCGCCCGGACTTGGCGAACGAACGCGGAAGGACCCGCCCTCCAGGGGAGAGCGGGTCCTTCCGTGGTGCGTGGGCGATACGCCCTGCGATCAGCTCTGGCCGCCGGCCAGCTTCTCGCGGAGCGCGGCCAGCGCCTCGTCCGACGCGAGGGCGCCGGACTGGTCGCCGGACTCCGAGGAGTACGAGCCACCGGCCGGGCCGGCCGGAGCCGCCTCGCCGGCCGCGGCCGCGGCCTCGGCGTCCGCCTCGCGGGACTTGATGACCTGCGCCTGGTGCTGCTCGAAGCGGGCCTGCGCCTCGGCGTACTGGCGCTCCCACTCCTCGCGCTGCTTCTCGTAACCCTCGAGCCAGTCGTTGGCCTCGGGGTCGAAGCCCTCGGGGTAGATGTAGTTGCCCTGGTCGTCGTAGGACGCGGCCATGCCGTACAGGGTCGGGTCGAACTCGACCGAGGCCGGGTCGGCACCGAAGGACTCGTTGGCCTGCTTCAGCGAGAGGCTGATGCGACGACGCTCGAGGTCGATGTCGATGACCTTGACGAAGATCTCGTCGTTGACCTGGACGACCTGCTCCGGGATCTCCACGTGGCGCTCGGCCAGCTCGGAGATGTGGACCAGACCCTCGATGCCCTCGTCCACGCGGACGAACGCACCGAACGGCACCAGCTTGGTGACCTTGCCGGGGACGACCTGGCCGATCTGGTGGGTCCGGGCGAACTGCTGCCACGGGTCTTCCTGGGTCGCCTTCAGCGACAGCGAGACGCGCTCGCGGTCCATGTCGACGTCCAGGACCTCGACCGTGACCTCCTGGCCGACCTCGACGACCTCGGAGGGGTGGTCGATGTGCTTCCAGGACAGCTCGGACACGTGCACCAGGCCGTCCACGCCACCCAGGTCCACGAAGGCACCGAAGTTGACGATGGAGGAGACGACGCCGGAGCGCACCTGGCCCTTCTGGAGGGTGGTGAGGAAGGTCTGGCGGACCTCGCTCTGGGTCTGCTCCAGCCAGGCACGGCGGGAGAGGACCACGTTGTTGCGGTTCTTGTCCAGCTCGATGATCTTGGCCTCGAGCTCCTTGCCGACATACGGCTGGAGGTCGCGGACACGGCGCATCTCGACCAGGGAGGCGGGGAGGAAGCCGCGGAGGCCGATGTCGAGGATGAGACCACCCTTGACGACCTCGATGACGGTACCGGTGACGATGCCGTCCTCTTCCTTGATCTTCTCGATCGTGCCCCAGGCGCGCTCGTACTGGGCGCGCTTCTTGGACAGGATCAGACGGCCCTCCTTGTCCTCCTTCTGGAGGACCAGGGCCTCGATCTCGTCGCCCACGGCGACGACCTCGTTGGGGTCGACGTCGTGCTTGATCGAAAGCTCGCGCGAGGGGATGACACCCTCGGTCTTGTAACCGATGTCGAGCAGGACCTCGTCCCGGTCGACCTTCACGATGACGCCGTCGACGATGTCGCCGTCGTTGAAGTACTTGATCGTCTCGTCGATCGCGGCGAGGAAGGCTTCCTCGGAACCGATGTCGTTGACCGCCACCTGCGGGGTGGTACGAGGGGCCTGGGCCTCGGTGCTGCTCGTCATTAGGAAAAGGGCTCCGGTACGGACATGAAGTCGTAGGTACTGCTACGCCGTAAGCCCGTTTCGCTCCTGCCGATTCCGGACAGCCCGCAAGGCCGAGAGGTTTACAACAGATGTGAGCGCAGCCTGCTCCGTCCGAGGCGCGCAGGCTCGCAGCGCAACTTGTAGCATACGGGGGCAGCCGGGCACGGTCAATGCACGAAGAGCACACCACGGGCGTAACACCCCGTACCGGGCACTGGTACATGGACGTGCAGCGGCGGCACCGCAGCCACAGGTCACCACAGAGGGTACGACGAGCAGCGCGATGATCCAAGCACCGGCCCCCCGGCCCGATCCCGAAGAACCCGAGGCCACGCGCCGTGTCGCGGGCACCACGGAGAGCAGTCGAGCCAACCGCGGATGGTGGGACCGCAACGCCGACGAATACCAGAACGATCATGGAGAGTTCCTCGGGGACGCCGATTTCGTCTGGGGCCCGGAAGGAGCAACCGAGGACGAGCTCCACCTCCTCGGACCCACCGCCGGACTGAAGGGCGCGGCCGTCCTGGAGATCGGCGCCGGCGCCGCCCAGTGCTCCCGCTGGCTCGCCGCGCAGGGCGCCCGGCCCGTCGCCCTGGACCTCTCCCACCGCCAGCTCCAGCACGCCCGCCGCATCGACGACGCACGCACCGCGTCCACCTCCGCCCCTCCCGCCCCGGCGTTCCCCCTCATCCAGGCCGACGCCGGCGCCCTCCCCTTCGCCGACGCCTCCTTCGACCACGTCTGCTCCGCCTACGGCGCCCTCCCCTTCATCGCCGACACCGCCCACGTCATGCGCGAGGTCCGGCGCGTCCTGCGCCCCGGCGGCCGCTGGGTCTTCTCCGTCACCCACCCCATCCGCTGGGCCTTCCCCGACGAACCCGGCCCCGAGGGGCTCACCGCCTCCGCCTCCTACTTCGACCGCACCCCCTACGTCGAACAGGACGAGACCGGGCACGCCGTCTACGTCGAACACCACCGCACCCTCGGCGACCGCGTCCGCGAACTCGCCGCCGCCGGCTTCCACCTCGTCGACCTCGTCGAACCCGAGTGGCCCGCCTGGAACACCGCGGAATGGGGCGGCTGGTCCCCGCTGCGCGGCCACGTCATCCCCGGTACCGCGATCTTCGTCTGCGTCGCCCCGTGACCCCCCGACCCGCGGGCCTCCGCGAGGACGCCCTCGCCGCGCTCCCGGTGCGCACCGCCCTGCCCGCCCTCCACGACGCCCTCGACAGCCACGGCTGCGCCGTCCTGGCCGCCCCGCCCGGCACCGGCAAGACCACCCTCGTCCCGCTCGCCCTCGCCGGACTGCTCGACGACCGGCCCCGCCGGACCGTCGTCGTCGCCGAACCACGCCGCATGGCCGCCAAAGCCGCCGCCCGCCGCATGGCCTGGCTCCTCGGCGAGGAGCCGGGCGGCCGTGTCGGCCACACCGTACGCGGCGACCGCAGGGTCTCCCCCGCCACCGTCGTCGAAGTCGTCACCACCGGAGTCCTCCTCCAGCGGCTCCAGCGCGACCAGGAACTCCCCGGCACCACCACCGTGCTCCTCGACGAGTGCCACGAGCGCCACCTCGACGCCGACACCGCCATGGCCTTCCTGCTCGACGTGCGCGCCACCCTCCGCCCCGGCCTGCGCATCGTCGCCGCCTCCGCCACCACAGACGCCGACGCCTGGTCCCGGCTGCTCGGCGACGCACCCGTCGTCCAGGCCGAAGGCCGCCTCCACCCCGTCACCGTCACGCACGTACCGCCGCCGCAGGGCATCCGCCCACCGCACGGCACGCGCGTCGACCCCGCGTTCCTCGACCACGTCGCCGCCACCGTCCGCACCGCCCTGCGCACCGCCCACGGCGACGTCCTCTGCTTCCTCCCCGGCACCGGCGAGATCGCCCGTGTCGCGGGCCTGCTCGCCGGCACGGACGCCGAGGTCCTCCAGCTCCACGGCCAGGCACCCGCCGCCGTCCAGGACGCCGTGCTCCGCGGCGGCGACGGCACCCGGCGCCGCGTCGTCCTCGCCACCTCCGTCGCCGAATCCAGCCTCACCGTCCCCGGTGTACGGGTCGTCGTCGACTCCGGCCTCGCCCGCGAACCCCGCACCGACCACGCCCGCGGACTCGGCTCCCTCACCACCGTCCGGGCCTCCCTCGCCACCGCCGCCCAGCGCGCCGGACGCGCCGGACGCGAGGCCCCCGGCACCGCCTACCGCTGCTGGCACGAGGCCGAGGACACCGCCCGGCCCCGCTTCCCCTCCCCCGAGATCACCGTCGCCGACCTCACCCCCTTCGCCCTTCAGGCAGCCGCGTGGGGCGACCCCGACGCCACCGGGCTCGCCCTCCTCGACCCACCCCCGCCCGGCGCCCTGGCCGCCGCCCACGACGTCCTCACGGCCATCGGCGCCCTCCGTCAAGGCGGCCGCACCACCGACCGCGGCGACCGCATGGCCCGCATCGGCCTCCACCCCCGCCTCGCCCGCGCCCTGCTCGACGGCGCCCCCCACACCGGCACCCGCAGGGCCGCCGACATCGTCGCCCTGCTGTCGGAACAGCCCCCGCGCGAACACGGCGACGACCTCGCCGCCGCCTGGCGCACCGCCCGCCGCTCCCGCGACGCCCACGCCGACCGCTGGCGCCGGGAAGCTCGCCGGCTCGCCGCCGCGGCCCCCGACCACCCCGCCACCGCGCTCACCGACGACACCGCCGCCGGCCTCGTCACCGCCCTCGCCTTCCCCGAACGCGTCGCCCGCCGCCGCGCGGGCACGGTGGCGGGCCCTGGCTCCGGCTCCGGCTCCCGCTCCGGCTACCTGATGGCCTCCGGCACCGCCGCCGACCTGGCCGACGGCACCCGACTCGGCACCCCCCAGTGGCTCGCCATCGCCGTGGCCGACCGCCCCGTCGGCTCCCCCTCCGCCCGCGTACGCCTCGCCGCGGCCATCGACGAGGACACCGCCCGCACCGCGGCCGCGCCCCTGCTCACCGAGAACGACGAGGTCACCTGGACCGACAGCGACGTCACCGCCCAGCACACCGACCGCCTCGGTGCGATCACCCTCACCGCCCGCCCCCTCGCCGACCCCGACCCCGCACAACTGCGCACCGCCCTCCTCGACGGCCTCCGCCGCGAGGGACCGCGCCTGCTGAGGTGGACCCGCGACGCCGACACCCTGCGCCGGCGCCTCGCCTTCCTCCACCGCGAGATCGGCGCCCCCTGGCCCGACGTCTCCGACGAGGCCCTGCTCTCCCGCGCGGACGACTGGCTCGCCCCCGAACTCGCCACCGCCCACCGCCGCGCCGACCTCGCCCGCGTCGACGCCGCCGCGGCCCTGGGCCGCCTCCTGCCCTGGGCCGCCGGCGACGCCGCCCGCCTGGACGAACTCGCCCCGGAGCGCCTGGAGATCCCCTCCGGCTCCCGGGTCCGCATCTCCTACGACGACGACCGTCCCGTCCTCGCCGCCAAGCTCCAGGAGCTCTTCGGCTGGACCGCCACCCCGCGTATCGCCGGCGGCCGCGTCCCCCTCCTCGTCCACCTCCTCTCCCCCGCCGGCCGCCCCGCCGCCGTCACCGCCGACCTCGCCTCCTTCTGGCGCGACGGCTACCGCGCGGTGCGCGCGGAACTGCGCGGCCGCTACCCCAAGCACCCCTGGCCCGAGGACCCCACGACGGCGGTCGCCACCCGGCACACGAAGGCGCGCCTCAATACTTCGGGCCGATGAAGCGGTCCATGAGCGCGACGGACTCCCGGCGGGCGACCGAGATGTTGTACGGGTCCTTGCCGCGCCGGGTGACCTTCCATTCCACGCCGACCTTGTCGAGCGTGTCGGAGAGAAGCTCGCGGATGTCGCCGGACTTGTTGGTGAAGAAGTACCGCGGGTACTCGTAGCGCTTGCGCTCCCCGGCCACGGTCCGCGTGGTCCAGTTGGTGATGCGGCACCCGTCGGAATGGATGAGCCCCCGGATGAACTCCCACGGATGCCCGTCCACGACGGCCTGCTGCCATGGCTCCAGCACGATGCGGCGCTCGTGTTTCCTGCCCGCGCCATGCTGCGGGAACATGCACCACAGGTGCTTCGAGTAGACCTTGACGTTGCGGCACCCGGTTCTGCGCACGCGGCACGTTTTGTTCTGCGGGAAGACGGCCCGCATCGCCCTTTCGGCCTCGTCCATGAGACCAGGCCACTCCTCCGAGCAGGTGATCATGAGGCTGGGCACGCGATGCTGGGAGTACTGGATGATGTGGCCGTCACCGAGATAGAGGCCGAGCAGGTACGAGTAGGCAGCCTCGTCGAGTGTGGAGCCGTCACAGCGGGGGCATGACGGGGCAGGCCGCCCAGGGCATTCACCGCGTTCGGCTCGGTCGAGATGCAGCCAGTAGCCGACGGTGCCCAGCGGTACTCCGAGCCTGCGAGCCACTTCGGCGTTTCTTACACCAGCACGGCACAAGGCGACTGCCTGATGACGCAATTCGTTCCCGTGTGCGACCATGCCACTACTCTGCGCAAGGCGCACCTGTCGCACTGACAAACAGTGAACGTTCACACGAACGAGGATTCGTTGAGGTGTGCCGGGTGCGGGACTTGAACCCGCACGCCCTTTCGGGCAATCGCTTTTGAGGCGATCATGTCTGCCGATTCCATCAACCCGGCTAGTTGCGGATCACAGCGTACCGTGTGGGAAGTCGGCACCGCAGCTAGGTAGGCTCTAAACGCAGCACCTGCCCTGGAACGAGGAGTCCCGTGAGCGCCGCCGAGCCCGAGCACGAGCACGTCGACGAGCAGTCGCACGTACCGCCGCAGACCACCCGCGTGGTGATCGCCGAGGACGAGGCGCTGATCAGGCTCGACCTGAAAGAGATGCTCGAGGAGGAGGGCTACTCCGTCGTCGGCGAGGCGGGGGACGGCGAGACGGCCGTGAAGCTCGCCGAGGAGCTGCGGCCGGATCTGGTGATCCTGGACGTGAAGATGCCCGTGCTGGACGGCATCTCCGCCGCCGAGCGGATCGCCAAGGAGAAGATCGCGCCGGTGCTGATGCTGACCGCCTTCTCGCAGCGCGAGCTGGTGGAGCGGGCCCGGGACGCGGGCGCCATGGCCTACCTGGTGAAGCCCTTCAGCAAGAGCGATGTCGTCCCCGCGATCGAGATGGCGGTGTCGCGCTTCACGGAGCTGCGGGCGCTGGAGGAGGAGATCGCGGACCTGAGTCTGCGGCTGGAGACCCGGAAGCTGGTGGACCGGGCGAAGAGCGTCCTGCAGACGAAGTACGGGCTGACCGAGCCGGCCGCTTTCCGGTGGATCCAGAAGACGTCGATGGACCGCCGGATGACGATGCAGGCGGTGGCTCAGGCCGTGCTGGACGAGGTGGACGGCGGCGCCAAGTAGCGTCGGCCGGGGGCTGGTTCCGGCCGGCGGCCGTTCAGGCCGAGTGGTCGGGCCAGTCGCGTTGTGGCAGGGGGATGTCCGATGCGGGCATCCCTTTGTCGTTGGTGACGGCGAGGTGGTGGACGGCGGCGTCGCGGGGGATGTCGAACCACAGGTCGTACTGGGCGCTGTCGTGGGCGCCGATGTCGATGGTGAGCGGCTGGCGCTTGATCTGCATGGCCTCCCAGTCCATGGGGTGCCGGCTGCCGTCGGCGAGGACGAGGCGGTGGAGGTCGTTGTCGAGGCGTGCGCTGACGGAGTCGTCGACGGTGACGAGGACGCGTATGCGGCAGAGGCGGCCTTTGGCGGGGTGTTCGGCGTGGGTGCCGACGATGACGGCGATGCCGCAACGCAGGGCGAGGGCGCGGAATTCGAGGTTCCCCGCCTTGACGGCGGGTGCGTCGAGGGGGATTTCGAGCTGACGGAGGGGTTGGCCGGCCGCGGACGGGGAAGGGTGGGGCCATATCGCGGCGGCGGTGAGGGCCGCTACCGTGGCTCCGGCGAGCGCTCCGGCCAGGGCGGTCAGCGCGGGTCGGCGGGCCGGCCGTCGCAAAAGGCCGCTAAATCGGACCTTTGACTGCATCTCTCCCCCTCGGGTCGTCCGGTTACCGGTAAGGACCGTTCTGTTTCCGGCACATGACCCAGGTCACCGTCCGATCACATATCTTCCTACGACCTATCTGTGTGCCTGATCAGCGGATTACATTCCCGCCAACCCGCGTGATGTTCACGCGGTCGCAATCCGGAGGGCCTACGGCCCGCCGACTCGTAATCTCATTGGGCGGCTCCAGGGGGTCGTAGTGCTCAACAAGAAGTTCGTCAAGTTTGCTATCCCGGTGGCAGTTGGCGCTCTTGCACTCACCGCGTGCGGTGGCGGCAAGGACGACAGCGGCAAGGGCGGCGGCAAGCCGACGTTCTCCATCGGCTTCCAGGGGCCGCTGTCCGGCGACAACAGCGCGCTGGGCATCAACGAGGACAACGGCGTGAAGTTGGCCGTCGAAGAGGCCAACAAGAAGGGCGACCTGCCCTTCACGCTGAAGGTCGTGGACGGTGACGACCAGGGTCTGCCGGACCAGGCGCCCGCTGCCGCCCAGAAGCTCATCGGTGACACCAGCGTCGTCGCCGTCGTCGGCCCGGCGTTCTCCGGCCCGACGAAGGCCTCGGGTGGCCTGTACGCCCAGGCGCAGCTCGCCGCGGTGTCGCCGTCGGCGACCAACCCGGACCTGACGAGCCAGGGCTTCACCTCGTTCCTGCGCGGTGCTCCGAACGACAACGAGCAGGGTGCCGGCATGGCCGAGTACCTGTCGAAGAAGGAGAAGGCCAAGAAGGTCTTCGTCATCGACGACAAGAGCGAGTACGGCGTCGGTCTGGCGAAGGTCGCGATCGACAGCCTGAAGGCCGCGGGTGTCACGGTGGAGACGGACTCCGTCCCGGCGAAGACCCCGGACTACACCGCTGCCGCGACGAAGGTCGTCAACTCGAAGGCCGACGCGCTGATCTACGCGGGTTACTACGCGGACCTGGCGCCCTTCGCCAAGAAGCTGGCCGACGGCGGTTTCAAGGGTATCGGCATCTCGGGTGACGGTTCCAACGACGCGAAGTTCGTGGAGCTGGCCGGCGCCGCGGCCGACAACTGGTTCCTGACCTGCCCGTGCACCGACGCCACGAAGAACGAGAGCACCAAGGCGTTCACCGAGGCGTACACCAAGAAGTTCAACACGCCTCCGGGCACCTACTCGGCCGAGTCGTACGACATCGCGAACCTGGTCATCTCCGAGATGAAGAAGCTCGGCAAGGACGTCACGCGCGAGAAGCTGCTGGCGGCCCTGAAGGGTGTCAACTACAAGGGCCTGACCAAGGAGTTCTCCTTCGACGACAAGGGTGAGCTGAAGATCAAGAACGTGTACCTGTACCAGGTCGCCGACGGCAAGATCGGCTACCTGGGTGACGTTGCCACCCTCAGCAACGGCTGATCCGGCAACCGGCACCTGAGGTGGGGGGCGTGGGGCGCGGCACCGATTCCGGCCGCCGCCCCGCGCTCCCCATCGTCGTGCCGGACGCGTCTTCGCCGCCCTTCACCGGCTTCAGCAAGGATTCCCACGCAGCATGAATCTCTTCCACAACTTCTGGGACTACTTCATCCCAGGCTTGACGACGGGCTCCATGTACGCCGTCATCGCGATCGGGTACACCCTGGTCTACGGCGTGCTCCAGCTCATCAACTTCGCCCACAGCGAGGTCTTCATGATGGGCGGCTTCGGTTCGCTCGTCGTGCTCTCCGAGCTCGCCCCGCAGTCCCCGCACGGGTTCACCTCCGTCGTCTGGGTGATCGTCGGCATGATCGCCGGCGCCCTGGTCGGAGCACTGACCGCGTTCGGGCTGGAGAAGGCGGCGTACAAGCCGCTGCGCAAGCGCAACGCCCCGAAGCTGGTCTTCCTGATCAGCGCGATCGGCGCGTCGTTCTTCCTGTACAACCTGGCGGGCAAGCTGTGGGGCCGCAACCCCGTGCCGATGCCGGAGCTGTACACCAACGGTGAGGTCTTCAGCGTCTTCGGCACCCCGGTGAAGATCACGCAGCTGATCATCATCGGTTCCGCGGTCGCGATGATGATCGGTCTGGACCTGGTCGTCAACCGCACGAAGATGGGTGCGGGCATCCGGGCCGTCGCGCAGGACGCCGAGACGGCGGGTCTGATGGGTGTCGACATCGACAAGATCATCTCCCGTACGTTCATCATCGGCGGTCTGCTGGGTGGTGCGGCCGGCTTCCTGTACGGCTTCGGCATCTCCGGCCAGGTCTGGTTCACGGTGGGCTTCCTGCCGGGCATCAAGGCCTTCGCCGCGGCGGTGCTGGGCGGCATCGGCAACATCCGTGGCGCGATGCTGGGCGGCCTGCTGCTGGGCATCGTCGAGAACCTGAGCTCCCCGCTCTTCGGCACCCAGTGGATCGACGTGACCGCGTTCGTGGTCCTGATCCTGGTGCTGATGTTCCGTCCGACGGGCATCATGGGCGAGCGTCTGGGGAGGTCGGCATGAGCGACGCGACCGCTTCCAAGTCCTTCTCGGTGGACGTGGCGAAGCTGCGCCGCAAGGCGTGGTACCAGGAGCCCCGTTGGACCCGCCTGCTCGGCATGGTGGCGCTGGGCTTCATCCTCGCGCTGATGACGGGCGAGGACGGCAACCCGGCGGAGAAGTTGTCGGCTTTCACCGGCGCCTTCGAGTCGGCGCGGCTGTACATCTGCATCGCCATCCTGGTGGGTGTGTGGGCGCTGGTGGAGTTCGGTGCTCCGGTGCGCCAGGCGGCCCGGCAGGGCGCGCAGGGCGTCAACAAGTCGCTGGAGCCGACCCGGGCGATGTTCCGGTCCAACGGCTGGCTGCGGCTGGGCGCCCTGGTGCTCGTCCTGGTGCTGGCGATCGTCATCCCCGCCAACACCAGCCTGTTCTGGCAGGAGGTCCTCGTCACGCAGATGGGGATCTTCATGATCATCGCGGTCGGTCTGAACGTGGTGGTCGGCTGGGCCGGTCTGCTGGACCTGGGCTTCATCGCCTTCTACGCGATCGGCGCGTACTCCTGTGCCTTCTGGACCGGCCACATGCCGGTGAAGCCGCCGTTCACGGTGGGCGCGCTGGAGTCGATCCCGTTCGCCATCGTCACCTGCCTGATCGCCGGTGTGCTGCTGGGCGCCCCGACGCTGCGGCTGCGCGGTGACTACCTGGCGATCGTGACGCTGGGCTTCCACGAGATCGTGTACCTGGTCGCCAAGAACTCGGACGGGTTCACCAACGGTTCGCGTGGTGTCATCGGCATCCCGCACCCGTCGATCCACATCGGTCCGATCAACTACGACTGGACGCTGGACCCGCTGCCGTACTGGTACCTGCTGCTGTTCTTCCTGGTGGTGCTGATCTTCCTGTACAACCGCCTGGAGCACTCGCGGATCGGCCGGACCTGGACGGCGATCCGGGAGGACGAGGTGGCCGCCTCGGCGACGGGCATCAACACCGTCCGGTACAAGCTGCTGGCGTTCGCGATCGGTGCGTCGACCTCGGGTCTGGCGGGCGTGGTGTACTCCAGCAAGGTCGGCTTCATCAACCCGGAGAACTTCACCATCGTGCTGTCGGTGCTCGCGCTGGCGTACGTGGTGTTCGGCGGCATGGGCTCCATCGCGGGCGTGCTGTTCGGTGCCGCGCTGCTGGTGTGGCTGCCGAACGCGCTGCGCGACTACGTCCCGGAGCAGGACCGCTTCATCTACCTGGGTGCGCTGCTCGTCATCATGATGATCTTCCGTCCGCAGGGTGTGATCCCCTCCCGCCGCAGGCAGCGCGAGCTGCACATGGCGGAGGCGGGCATCGGTGACGCCGATGCGATGACCGAGCCGGCGGGAGGAGTGAAGTCGTGAACGCGGTGAAGGACGCGGGCGTGGAGCCCGCGCAGACCGGCGGGACGGTGCTGCAGGCCCGTGGCGTGACGCTGCGGTTCGGTGGTCTCACCAGCCTCTCGGACGTCAACCTGACGATGCGGCGGGGCGAGATCCTCGCGGTGATCGGCCCGAACGGCGCGGGCAAGACCTCGCTGTTCAACTCCCTGACGGGTGTGTACGTCCCGCAGGAGGGCGCGATCACCTTCCACGAGGAGGGCGGTGCGGAGCACAAGTTGCTCGGCACCAAGCCCTACCTGGTGAACCGTTACGGTGTGGCCCGTACGTACCAGAACATCCGGCTCTTCAGCGCCCTGACGGCGCTGGAGAATGTCAAGATCGCGGCGGAGTCGCGGCAGAAGTCGGGAGCGATCTCGATCATGCTGGGCCTGCCGTGGGCGCGCCGGGACGAGAAGGCCAGCGACCAGCGGGCGCAGGAACTGCTGTCGTACGTGGGCCTGTCGGGCAAGCACAACGAGCTCGCCGCCGGCCTCTCCTACGGTGACCAGCGGCGTCTGGAGATCGCCCGGGCGCTGGCGACCGACCCGAAGGTGCTGCTGCTGGACGAGCCGGCGGCCGGTACTAACCCGACGGAGAAGCTGGAGCTGGAGCAGCTGATCCGCCGGATCAACCGGGACCTGGGCGTCAGTGTGCTGCTGATCGAGCACGACATGAAGCTCGTGATGTCGGTCGCGGACCGTGTCATGGTGCTCAACTTCGGCAAGGTGATCGCCGAGGGTCTGCCCGAGGAGGTGCAGCGCGATCCCGCGGTGATCGAGGCGTACCTGGGTGCGGCCGACGAGGAGGCCGTGGAGGCCGTCGCGGAGATGGTGGAGATCGTCGAGTCCCACCACGCGGCCGATGCTCCGGAAGTCCCCGCGCCGCGTGAGTCCGAGGAGGAGGGCCGATGACCGAGGCCGCCGAGTTCGAGAAGGCGACGGCTGGTTCCGTCACCGAGGCCCCGGCGATGCTGGAGCTGGTCGACCTGCAGGTGTTCTACGGCGCCATCCAGGCGCTGAAGGGCATTAACGTGACGGTCCGGCAGGGCGAGGTCGTGGCCCTGCTGGGCGCGAACGGCGCCGGCAAGACCACCACCTTGCGCACGATCTCCGGTCTGCTGCAGCCCCGTCACGGCGAGGTGCGGCTGGGCGGCGAGCGGATCGACGGCGTTCCGGCGCACAAGGTCGTGGAGCTCGGCATCGGCCAGTCCCCGGAGGGCCGCCGGGTCTTCCCGGTGATGACGGTGCTGGAGAACCTGGAGATGGGTGCGTACCGGTTCAAGGGCGTCCCCAAGGACGACCTGGACCGCGTGCTGACCCTCTTCCCGCGCCTGGCGGAGCGGCGTACGCAGCTGGCGGGCACCCTGTCCGGCGGTGAGCAGCAGATGCTGGCCATCGGCCGGGCCCTGATGGGCCGCCCGAATCTGCTGCTGCTCGACGAGCCGTCGATGGGTCTGGCGCCGCTGATCGTCCAGCAGATCTTCGAGATCATCAAGGAGATCAACGACCAGGGCACCACGGTGCTGCTGGTGGAGCAGAACGCCTCCCAGGCGCTGCAGCTGGCCGACCGCGGCTATGTGCTGGAGACGGGCGAGATCGTCATGGAGGACGCCGCCTCGGCCCTGCTGTCCGACCCGCGCGTGCGTGCCGCATACCTCGGTGAGGGTGCGGCGTAGCGTTCGGCGTCACCTGGTACGCGGAACGGCCCCCGGAGGATACCGGGGGCCGTTCCGCGTGTGTGCGGCGTTCGCGACGGCCGTGCGTCAGGGGGTGACGGTGCCCGGGGCGGCGGGCGTGGCCGGGCGCAGCATGCAGGTGAGGCGGGCGGAGCAGACCCGGCGGTCCTGCTCGTCGCTGATGACGATCTCGTAGGTCGCGGAGGAGCGGCCGCGGTGGACGGGGGTGGCGATCCCGGTCACCTTGCCGGAGCGCAGGCCGCGGTGGTGGGTGCAGTTGAGGTCGACCCCGACGGCGAGCTTGCCGGGGCCGCCGTGCAGCATGGCGCCGATGGAGCCCATGGTCTCGGCCAGGACGGCGGAGGCGCCGCCGTGGAGGAGCCCATAGGGCTGGGTGTTCCCCTCGACGGGCATGGTGCCCACGACGCGCTCCGCGGACGCCTCGACGATCTCGATGCCCATGCGGGAGCCGAGGTCGCCGGCGGAGAACAGCGCCACCAGGTCGACGCCGAGTCCGGCGTACTGCTCGATGACCTCCGGGGAGAAAAGGCTGGTGCTGGTCTGCTCGCCCATGGACGGTGGCTCCGATCGTCGTCGTTCGGTGTACTGGCCCGTTTTCTACCGGACGGTCAGTGGGGACCGCCGACCGGGGTGGTCTGTTCCAGCCGGACGACGACGGACTTGGACGCAGGGGTGTTGCTGGTGTCGGCGGTGTGGTCGAGCGGGACCAGCACATTGGTCTCCGGGTAGTAGGCGGCGGCGCAGCCGCGGGCCGTCGGGTAGTGGACCACCCGGAAGCCCTCGGCGCGGCGTTCGGTGCCGTCCGTCCACTCGCTGACCAGGTTGGTGTAGGCGCCGTCGGCGAAGCCGAGGGCGGCGGCGTCGTCGGGGTGGACCAGGACGACGCGGCGGCCGCCCTTGATGCCGCGGTAGCGGTCGTCGAGGCCGTAGATGGTGGTGTTGTACTGGTCGTGCGAGCGCAGCGTCTGCAGCAGCAGCCGGCCCTCGGGCACGTGGGGGTACTCCAGGGGCGCGGCGGTGAAGTTGGCGAGCCCGGTGGCGGTGGGGAAGCGGCGGGAGTCGCGCGGGGCGTGCGGGAGGGTGAAGCCGCCGGGGCGGCGCACCTTGACGTTGAAGTCGTCGAAGCCGGGGATCACGCGGGAGATGCGGTCGCGGATCCGGTCGTAGTCGCCCTCGAACTCCTGCCAGGGCACCCGGCTGTCCGGGCCGAGGACGGCGCGGGCGAGGCGGCAGATGATGGCCGGCTCGGACAGCAGCAAGGGGCCCGCGGGCTCCAGGCCGCCGCGGGAGGCGTGCACCATGCCCATGGAGTCCTCGACGGTGACGAACTGCTCGCCGGCCGCCTGGACGTCCCTCTCGGTGCGGCCCAGGGTGGGCAGGATCAGGGCGCGGGCGCCGGTGACCACGTGGGAGCGGTTGAGCTTGGTGGACACGTGCACGGTGAGGCGCGCGCGGCGCATGGCGGCCTCGGTGACGTTCGTGTCGGGTGAGGCGGCGACGAAGTTGCCGCCCATGGCGAAGAACACCTTGGCGTCGCCGTCGCGCAGGGCGCGGATGGCGGCGACGGTGTCGAGGCCGTGCTCGCGGGGCGGGGCGAAGCCGAACTCCTTCTCCAGGGCGTCGAGGAAGGCGGGTGCCGGCTTCTCGTAGATGCCCATGGTGCGGTCGCCCTGGACGTTGCTGTGGCCGCGCACGGGGCACACGCCGGCGCCGGGGCGGCCGATGTTGCCACGCAGGAGGAGGAAGTTGACGACCTCCTTGATGGTGGGCACGGAGTGCTTGTGCTGGGTGAGGCCCATGGCCCAGCAGACGATGACACTCTTGGCGTCGAGCACCATGGCGAGCAGCCGGTCGATGTCGGACTGCGGCAGCCCGGTGACGCGCAGCACCTCGTCGGGGTCGGTGGCGCGGGCCGCGGCGGCGCACTCGTCGAAGCCGTGGGTGTGCCCGGCGATGAAGGCCTGGTCGAGGACGGTGCCGGGGGCCTGGTCCTCGGCCTCCAGAAGCGCCTTGTTGAGGGCGCGGAAGAGGGCCTGGTCGCCGCCGAGCCGGATCTGCAGGAAGAGGTCGGCGAGCGGGGTGCCGCCGCCGGCCAGGCCCTTGGGGGTCTGCGGGTTCTTGAAACGCTGCAGGCCGGCCTCGGGCAGCGGGTTGATCGTGACGATCCTCGCGCCGCTCTCCTTCGCCTTCTCCAGGGCGGAGAGCATGCGGGGGTGGTTGGTGCCCGGGTTCTGCCCGGCGACGATGATCAGGTCGGCGCGGTACAGGTCCTCCAGCAGGACGCTGCCCTTGCCGATGCCGATGGTCTCCGCGAGCGCCGAGCCGGACGACTCGTGGCACATGTTGGAGCAGTCGGGCAGGTTGTTGGTGCCGAACTCGCGGGCGAAGAGCTGGTAGAGGAAGGCGGCCTCGTTGCTGGTGCGGCCGGAGGTGTAGAACACGGCCTCGTCGGGGCCCGCCAGGCCGTTCAGCTCGTCGGCGACGATCTCGAAGGCGCGCTCCCACGGGACGGGCTCGTAGTGGTCGGCGCCGTCCGGCAGGTACATGGGCTGGGTGAGACGGCCCTGCTGGCCCAGCCAGTAGCCGCTGCGCCGGGCGAGGTCGGCGACGGGGTGCGCGGCGAAGAAGTCCGGGGTGACCCGGCGCAGGGTGGCCTCCTCGGCGACGGCCTTGGCGCCGTTCTCGCAGAACTCGGCGGTGTGCCGGTGCTCCGGCTCGGGCCAGGCGCAGCCGGGGCAGTCGAAGCCGTCCTTCTGGTTGACCTTGAGGAGGGTGAGCGCGGTGCGGCGCACTCCCATCTGCCGCTGCGCGATGCGGAGGGTGTGCCCGATGGCGGGGAGCCCGGCAGCAGCCTGCTGCGGGGCGCTGACCTCGGGTGCGTCCTGGACGGGGTCGCCTGCTGGTGCTTTGCCTGCCATGGCTCCGATCCTGCCACGACCAGGCGGCGGACCGGCAGTGTCAGTCGGGCGTGGGAGGATCGGGGACGTGGCAGCAAAGGCAGAGAAGACGAACACAGCGACCGGCACGGCACCCCAGGGGGGTGAGCGGCCCCGGTTGCTCCTGCTGGACGGGCATTCGCTGGCGTACCGGGCCTTCTACGCGCTGCCGGTGGAGAACTTCAACACCACCACCGGCCAGCCGACGAACGCGGTGTACGGCTTCGCTTCCATGCTGGCGAACACGCTGCGTGACGAGCAGCCGACGCATCTGGCGGTCGCGTTCGACGTCTCGCGGCGCACGTGGCGCCTGGAGGCGTTCCCGGAGTACAAGGCGACCCGGTCCGCGACGCCGGACGAGTTCCGCAGCCAGGTGGCGCTGATCGGCGAGCTGCTGGACACGATGAACGTGCGGCGCTTCGCCACGGAGGGCTACGAGGCGGACGATGTGATCGCCACACTGGCGACGCAGGCGGAGGCGCTGGGGTACGAGGTGCTGATCGTCACCGGTGACCGCGACTCCTTCCAGCTCGTCTCGGACCACGTCACGGTGCTGTACCCGACCAAGGGCGTCTCGGAGCTGACCCGGTTCACCCCGGGGAAGGTCGCGGAGAAGTACGGGCTGACCCCCGCGCAGTACCCGGACTTCGCGGCGCTGCGCGGCGACCCGTCCGACAACCTGCCGGGCATCCCGGGCGTCGGTGAGAAGACCGCGGCCAAGTGGATCAACCAGTTCGGCTCGTTCGCGGAACTCGTGGAGCGCGCGGACGAGGTGAAGGGCAAGGCGGGTGAGAACCTGCGCGCCCACCTGGAGTCGGTGAAGCGCAATCGCCGGCTGACGGAGCTGGTGCGGGACGTGGAGCTGCCGTGCGGGCCGCAGGAGCTGGGGCGGCAGCCGTACGACCGGGACGCGCTCAACGTGGTGCTGGACACCCTGGAGTTCCGCCACCCCAACTTCCGTGAGCGGCTGTACGCGGCCGACCCTGGCGCCGCGCAGGAGGGCGCGCGCGAGGTCGCCGGCGGCGTCGCCGTCGAGGGCCGGGTGCTGGCCGCGGGCGAGCTGGCCGACTGGCTGGTGGAGCACGCCGGCGGGACGCTGGGCGTGGCGACGGTCGACGCGTGGGCGCTGGGCGCGGGCAGCGTGTCCGAGGTGGCGCTGGCGACGGCACAGGGGCCGGCGGCGTGGTTCGACCCGGCGGCGCTGGACGAGAAGGACGAGCGGGCCTTCGCGGCGTGGCTGGCGGACGCCGCCCGGCCGAAGGTGCTGCACAACGCCAAGAACGCGATGCGGGTGCTCGCCGAGCACGGCTGGAGCGTGGACGGGGTCGCGATGTGCACGGCGCTGGCCGCGTATCTGGTGAAGCCGGGGCGCCGCTCGTTCGCGCTGGACGACCTGTCGGTGGAGTACCTGGGGCGGGAGCTGGCCCCCGCGGGCGGTGAGGACGGCCAGTTGGCCTTCGGCGCCGACGACGAGGCCGAGTCCGAGGCCCTGATGGTGCAGGCGCGCACCGTTCTGGACCTGGGCGACGCGTTCGCCGCGCGGCTGGAGCAGGACGGCGCGCTGCGGCTGCTGCGCGAGGTGGAGCTGCCGACCTCGGCGCTGCTGGCGCGGATGGAGCGGGCGGGCATCGCGGCGGACCGCGAGCATCTTGAGCGCCTGGAGCAGCGGTTCGCGGGCGAGGTGCAGCTCGCGGTGAAGGAGGCGCACGCCGCGGTCGGGCACGAGTTCAACCTGGGCTCCCCCAAGCAGCTGCAGGAAGTACTCTTCGGTGAGCTGGGGCTGCCCAAGACGAAGAAGACGAAGACGGGTTACACCACCGACGCTGACGCGCTGGCGTGGCTGGCGGCGCAGACCGAGCACGAGCTGCCGGTGATCATGCTGCGGCACCGGGAGCAGGCGAAGCTGCGGGTGACGGTCGAGGGGCTGGTCAAGACGATCGCCCCGGACGGGCGGATTCACACCACGTTCAGCCAGATCGTGGCGGCCACGGGCCGGCTGTCGTCGACCGACCCCAATCTGCAGAACGTGCCGGTGCGTACCGACGAGGGCCGGGCGATCCGCCGCGGCTTCGTGGTCGGCGAGGGCTACGAGACGCTGCTGACCGCCGACTACAGCCAGATCGAACTGCGGGTGATGGCCCACCTGTCGGAGGACGAGGGGCTGATCGCGGCCTTCGACTCCGGCGAGGATCTGCACACCACCGTCGGCAGCTACGTCTTCTCGGTGCCGCCGGAGCAGGTGGACGCCGAGATGCGCCGCAAGATCAAGGCGATGTCGTACGGCCTGGCGTACGGGCTGTCGGCCTTCGGCCTGTCGCAGCAGCTGGGCATCGAGGCAGCCGAGGCGCGCGGCCTGATGGAGACGTACTTCCAGCGGTTCGGCGGGGTGCGGGACTATCTGCAGCGCGTGGTGGAGGAGGCGCGCGTCACGGGTTACACCGAGACGCTGATGGGCCGCCGCCGTTACCTGCCGGACCTCAACAGCGACAACCGGCAGCGTCGCGAGATGGCCGAGCGGATGGCGCTCAACGCGCCGATCCAGGGCTCGGCCGCCGACATTGTCAAGATCGCGATGCTGAAGGTGGACGCGGCGCTCGCCCGGGAGGGACTGCGGTCCCGGCTGCTGCTCCAGGTGCACGACGAAATCGTGGTCGAGGTGGCTCCGGGCGAGCGGGCCGCGGTGGAGGAGCTGGTCCGCCGTGAGATGGCGGCCGCCTATCCGTTGCGGGCGCCGCTGGACGTCTCCGTGGGCGCCGGTTCCGACTGGGAGTCGGCGGCCCACTGACCGCCGGCCCCCCGGCCGTCGCGGCGGGTGGCGCGGTGCGTGAGGTGGACCGCGCCGGCGCAGGTCGCGGCGGCCAGGGCGAGCCCCGCCCCGGCGCCGAAGAGCCCGGCCGGGATCATCCCGGCGGCGTCACCGGTCGCGCCGTACCACTGCTCCGCCCGGACGGCGGCTCCGCCGGCCGTGGTGGCGCCGAGGACGGCCAGGGCGAGCCGCCGGGCCCGCTGCGAGAGCCGGGGCACATGCGAGGGGCGGTTTTCGGCCGCTTCGGGCACGGCCCTCAGGGCGCGCAGCCCGTACCAGCCCAGCAGGGCCAGCGCCACGGCCGAGCTGCCGTACTGGACGTACTTGTGCAGGGCGGTGCCGTGCACCTCGTGGTCGAGCACGGGCAGCAGGCGCACGCCCCACCGCCCGGGGTGGGTGAAGGCGTCCCAGACCACGTGGGTCGTCGCCCCGGCAACGGCCGACACCCACAAGGCCGTGACCGAGCGCGCCGAGGGCCGCAGGCGGTCGCCGACGCCCGCCAGGGCGGCGATGGCCGCCTGCCGGTGCTCGGGCAGCAGGGCCACCAGGGGGCCGCGCAGCACCGTCCAGCCGCCCACCAGCCCGGCGGCGATGACCGGGTCCACGAGGACGACGCCCAGGGGGGCGTGGGTGAGCTGCCCGTAGCCGAACAGGCCCCGCACCAGGGAATCGGCGAAGAAGGGCACGTCGGGGGCGAAGGAGCCGGCGACGAGGGCGGCCGCGACGAGCGGGCCGCGTCCCCGTACGGTGCCGGCGCGGTCCTGCCGCAGACCCGGCAGCACAGCCAACGCATGACTCATCGTGAACGGCATGCAACCTCTTCCGGAACACATCGGTCCGATCAGTATGCGACCTGCGGGACGGTGGCTCCTTTCAGGAAGTTGTCGTAGGGTCACCAGGGTTGCCACGCAGGGAGACGGGCGACGCGGCTTTCGGGAGGGGCAACGGGTATGCGAGCGCGGTACGGACGGCGGATCCGCAGGGGAGTCGCGGGCACCGCGGTTGCCGCCGCGGCCATGGCGGCGCTGACGGGTTCCCAGGCTCCCGGACTGCTGCCGGGCATCCTCAACACCAGTGCCGGCGCCCCGATCGTGCCCCCTCCCGGCGACCCCATCGACGGCAACTCGTCGGAGTACTTCACCGAGCTCCCGCCACTCAACACCCCCACTCCGGGCACCTCCGCCACTCCGGGCACCGGCACCGGCACGGTGACCACCGACGGCACGGGCCTGCCCGCGACCGTCCTGGAGGCCTACCGCAGGGCCGAGACGGCGCTCGCCGCCAGCGACCCGGGCTGCAACATGCGCTGGGAGCTGCTGGCCGCGATCGGCCAGGTCGAGTCCAACCAGGCGCGGGGCGGCAACGTCGACTCCGAGGGCACCACGATCTCACCGATCATCGGCCCGACCCTGGACGGCAACGGCTTCGCGAAGATAACGGATACCGACAACGGCGCCTGGGACGGGGACAAGGTCCACGACCACGCGGTCGGCCCGATGCAGTTCATCCCGTCGACCTGGCAGACCTGGGGCGCCGACGGCAACGACGACGGCGCCACCGACCCGAACAACATATTCGACGCGGCGCTCGCCGCCGGCCGCTACCTGTGCGCGGGCAACCGGGACCTGTCCGTCGAACGCGACCTGCACCAGGCGATCCTGGGCTACAACAACTCGACCGCGTACCTGAACACCGTCCTGTCCTGGTACGACCACTTCGGCAAGGGTGACGTCGTCTCCGTCCCCGACGTCGGCGGCGCGGGCAGCGACACGGGGGAGAACCCGCCGTCCTCCGCGTCCCCCACGGCCTCGCCCAGGCCGACGAAGTCCCCGAACGCGAGCACCTCGCCCAGGCCGACGAAGTCGCCCACCCCGACCGCGACCGCCAGCGGCACGATCGGGACCCCGTCGGGGAACCCCTCACCGACGACCTCGCCCACCGATTCCCCGACGACGAGCCCCACCACGGGCCCGACGGACGACCCGACGGACCCCCCGACCTGCCCGACGGACTCCGCGTCGCCCACGGCGACCCCCACCGCCACGGCCTCCCCGTCGCCGACCGGTACTCCCGACCCGTGCGCGACGGCATCCCCCAGCGACAGCCCGTCGCCGACGGAGACCGAGGGCGCCACCGCCTCCGGCCCGGTCAACTGACGCCGTAGAACCTGTTCGCGTTTCAGCTCCCGGTCGCCACGGTGCGCCGGCGTAGCCGTACGGCCGGGACACCACCCGGCGCATGTTCGGGGATGACCTCGTCACCGGGGCCCCGGTCAACGGGGAGGAGGTGAAGTCCCGGCGGCAGGCGGTGCTGCTGATGACCTCCTGCCTGCCGTGGCGCTCCCTTGTGCCGGGCGCCGCGCTGCTGTCGCTCGCGCTCGCCCGGGAGGCGCGCGGCGTCGGCTACGTCAGTGGCGCGAAGGGGAGTCGTCCTCCCCGATGTGGTGCACGCGCACGAGGTTGGTGGTCCCCGGGACGCCGGGCGGCGAGCCCGCCGTGATGACGACGATGTCGCCCTCCTGGCAGCGCCCGATGCGCAGCAGCTGCTCGTCCACCTGGTCCACCATCTCGTCGGTCGTCTGCACCATCGGGCCGAGGAAGGTCTCCACGCCCCAGGTGAGGCTGAGCTGGGAGCGGGTGGCCGGCTCGGGGGTGAAGGCCAGCACGGGGATCGGCGAGCGGTAACGGGAGAGCCGCCGGGCGGTGTCGCCTGACTGGGTGAAGGCCACCAGGTACTCGGCGTCCAGGAAGTCGCCCATCTCCGCGGCCGCCCGCGCGACGGCGCCGCCCTGGGTGCGGGGCTTGTTCTGCCCGGTCAGCGGCGGGAGGCCGGCCGCCAGCATGTCCTCCTCGGCGGCGGCGACGATCCGGCCCATGGTCCGGACCGTCTCGACGGGATGCTTGCCGACGCTGGTCTCGCCGGAGAGCATGACCGCGTCGGCGCCGTCCATGACGGCGTTGGCGACGTCGGAGGCCTCGGCGCGGGTGGGGCGCGAGGAGCCGATCATCGACTCCAGCATCTGCGTCGCGACGATCACCGGCTTGGCGTTGCGCCGGGCGAGGGTCACCGCGCGCTTCTGCACCATGGGCACGGCCTCCAGCGGCATCTCGACGCCGAGGTCGCCGCGGGCCACCATGATGCCGTCGAACGCGGCGACGATCTCCTCGAGGTTGTCGACCGCCTGGGGCTTCTCGATCTTGGCGATGACGGGGACCCGGCGGTCCTCCTCGCGCATGATGCGCAGCACGTCCTCGGCGTCCCGGCCGCTGCGCACGAAGGACAGCGCGATGAAGTCGGCACCGGTGCGCAGCGCCCAGCGCAGGTCCTCGACGTCCTTCTCGGACAAGGCGGGCACGGAGACCGCGACACCGGGGAGGTTCAGCCCCTTGTTGTCGGAGATCAGACCGCCCTCGATGCACAGGGTGCGGACCCGGGAGCCCTCGACGCCGGTGACCTCCAGGGTGACGCGGCCGTCGTCGACGAGGATCCGCTCACCGCGCGTGACGTCGGCGGCCAGGCCCCTGTAGGTGGTGCCGCAGATCAGGCGGTCGCCCTCGATCTCCTCGGTGGTGATCGTGAACTCGTCACCGCGTTCAAGGAGTACGGGGCCTTCCGCGAAGCGTCCCAGCCGGATCTTCGGGCCTTGAAGGTCCGCGAGGATGCCGACGCTGCGGCCGCTCTCGTCGGCGGCCTTTCGCACGCGCCGGTAACGCTCCTCGTGATCGGCGTGGCAGCCATGGCTCATGTTCAGGCGGGCGACGTCCATACCGGCTTCGACCAGGGACTTGATCTGGTCGTATGAATCGGTGGCGGGCCCGAGGGTGCAGACGATTTTTGCTCGGCGCATGGAGCGAGCCTATGACCTACTTCACAGTAGGGCCCTCATGGAAGGCGACTGTCCAACGTCTGCCTGCTTGACGGTTGTTGACAAGTGGTGAAGTGAGCTGAAGTCCGCTCTGATGAGCACACCACCGGGGGACGCCGCCCTCAGCCCGACAGGTCCGGCGCCGTCATGGTGAAGTGCGCGGTGACCTGCGCGTACACGCTCTGTCGCTCCGGCTCCATGTCAAGGGCCTGGGCCATCTCCCCGGCGCCGCCGGGGGCCGCGAAGGCGGCGGTCCGCATCGCCGGACGGGCACGGAAGGGCGCCGACTGCTGCACTCCCTCGTCGGCCAGTTCGACCAGGGCGACCAGGCGGGCGCCGAGCGCCTGCGCGTACTCGCGGGCGCGCTGCACCGCGTCGCGCACGGCCTGCCGGCGGGCCTCGCTGTAGGCCGCGGAGTCGGGCCGCAGCGACCACCAGGGACCGTCGACGCGGGCGAGCTCCAGATCGGCCAGTCGGGTGGTGAGCTCCCCCAGAGCGGTGAAGTCGGTGAGGGCAACCCCCACGCGCACGCTGCCGTGGTACGCCCGCACCCGCTCGCCGCGGCCCCGTTCCCGCAGCTCGGGGGTGATCACGAAGGCACCGGTCTCCAGCTTCTCGACCGCGTCGGCATAGCCCTTGACGAGGTCGAGCACCTGCGCGTTGCGCCGGCTGAGGTCGTCCAGCGTGGCACGGCGGTCGGTGCCGCGGGCGCTGACGGTGACGGCGATCCGGGCGAGCTCGGGCTCGACCTCGAGGGTCGCCTCACCCCGTACTCCCACGTGCGGGGTCTCGGGCGTCGGATACGTCCTGGCCGGTTCTGTGGTCATGTGTCCCACCCTGCCAGTCAGGTGCGGCCGTGACGAGTCATCTGTTCGCAACCTGGCGGGGGTGTTGCCGGGAGCACGCTTGCGCCAGAATCTACGCGCGTTAACACCACAAACAGACGATCATCCCGCCCTGGTGACCGCCCGGGGCGCCCCGGATTCCAGGAGCCGACGTATGCCGCTGAACCGCAGGGACTTCCTCAACCGGTCCGCCGCCACCGGCGCGGGACTCGCGCTGGCCGGCACGGCGGGCGCCGTGGCCGGCGCGGCTCCGGCCCAGGCCACCGGCAGCCAAGGGCACGGACACGCGCCGAAAAAGTACTCCTTCAGCGTCCTCGGCACCACCGACCTGCACGGCAACGTCTTCAACTGGGACTACTTCACCGACGCCGAGTACGACGACAAGGCGCACAACGACGTCGGCCTCGCCAAGATCTCCACCCTGGTCGAGCAGCAGCGCGCGGCGAAGGGCCGGGGCAATACCCTGCTCATCGACGCGGGCGACACCATCCAGGGCACCCAGCTGTCGTACTACTACGCCAGGGTCGACCCGATCACCGCCAAGCACGGCCCGGTGCACCCGATGGCGCAGGCCATGAACGCCATCGGCTACGACGCGGCGGCGCTGGGGAACCACGAGTTCAACTACGGCATCCCCGTGCTGCGCAAGTTCGAGGAGCAGTGCGACTTCCCGCTGCTCGGCGCCAACGCGCTCGACGCGCGAACGGGCCGCCCGGCCTTCCCGCCGTACTCCTTCCACCGGCTGCGCGTGAAGGGCGCGCCCGACGTGAAGGTGGCGGTCCTCGGCCTGACCAACCCCGGCATCGCGATCTGGGACAAGGCCAACGTGCAGGGCAGGATGACCTTCCCGGGTCTGGAGGAGCAGGCCGCGAAGTACGTGCCGCGGCTGCGCGCGATGGGTGCCGACGTGGTCGTCGTCTCGGCCCACAGCGGCTCCTCCGGCACCTCCTCCTACGGTGACCAGCTGCCCTGGATCGAGAACGCGGCGGCGCTCGTCGCCGAGCAGGTGCCCGGCATCGACGCGATCCTGGTCGGCCACGCCCACTCCGAGATCCCCGAGTACGTGGTGGCCAACAAGCAGACCGGCCAGGGCGTGGTGCTGTCCGAGCCGCTGAAGTGGGGCCAGCGCCTCACCGTCTTCGACTTCGACCTGGAGCTGGTCCGCGGCAAGTGGGAGGTCGTCACCGTCGGCGCGTCCGTCCTCAACTCCAACACGGTCGAGGAGGACCCGCGGATCGTCCGGCTGCTCACGGACGAGCACAAGGAGGTCGTGGCGTACGTCAACCAGGTGATCGGCACGTCGGCCGCCGCGATGTCGGCCGAGGAGTCCCCCTACAAGGACACCCCGATCATCGACTTCATCAACTTCGTCCAGGCCGAGACGGTCAGGGCGGCGCTCGCCGGGACCGAGCACGCCTCCCTGCCGGTGCTGTCGCAGGCCGCGTGCTTCTCGCGCACGGCCGCCATCCCGGCGGGCCAGGTCACCATCCGCGACGTCGCCGGGCTGTACGTCTTCGAGAACACCCTGGAGGCCCGGATCCTGACCGGTGCCCAGATCAAGGCGTACATCGAGTTCTCCGCGAACTACTTCGTGCAGACGGCGCCCGACGCGGTCGTCGACGTCTCGAAGCTGACGAACGCCGGCGGGACGCCCGACTACAACTACGACGTGGTCAGCGGTGTCACCTACGACATCGACATCTCGCGGCCCGCCGGTTCGCGGGTGTCGAACGTGCTCTTCCAGGGCGCGCCGATCGACGAGTCGGCCCGCTTCGTCCTGGCCGTCAACAACTACCGGGCCAACGGCGGCGGCAACTTCCCCGCCGTCGCCACGGCGCAGCAGGTGTGGGCGAACTCCGAGGAGATCCGCAACACCATCATCGCCTGGGTGCAGGCCAACGGCTCCATCGACCCGGCGCAGTTCGGCTCGCAGGACTGGAAGCTGACCCGCGGCGGCGTGCCGGTCTTCTAGGCCGTCGTCCACCGGCTCCCGGCGGTGGCCCGGAGGGCAGGTGCGGGCGCGCGCATGCCCTCCGGGCGTTCCCGGTGGCGTCGTGCCGTCGTCGGCCCCCCTGCGCCTCAGGTCGGTACGTGTTCCAGCAGCACGCGGCGTAGTTCCCGGGCGGCGCGCGGGGGCTCGGCGTCCTTGCGGTGCGCCAGGGCGACGGTGCGCTGCAGTCCGGGGGCCTCGAAGGGCGTCGTGCGCAGCCTGGGCCGGCGCCCGGCGACCATGCTGGGCACGACCGCGGGCCCGAGGCCCGCTTCCACGAAGCCCAGCACGGCGTCCATCTCGCCGCCCTCGATCGCGAAGCGCGGCTCGAAACCCGCCGCCCGGCACGCGGCGACGGTGAGCTCCCGCAGGTCGTAGCCGCTGCGGAACATCACCAGCGGCCGGTCCCTGAGCTCGGCGACGCCGATGGGGCCCGCGGAGGGCGGCGGCGCGTCGGCGGCGGTCACCACCACCAGGTCCTCGTGGAGCAGCGGCGTGGCGTCCAGGGCGGGGTCGTGGCTCTGCAGCGGCAGCACGATCAGGGCGAGGTCGAGGCTGCCGGAGGCGAGCTCCCGCACCAGGTCGCGTGAGCCGCCCTCCTCGACGACCAGCCGGATGCCGGGGTAGCGGCCGTGGAAGTCGCGCAGCACGTCCGGCAGCAGGCCGGTGGCCAGGCTGGGGGTCGCGCCGAGGCGCACCCGGCCGCGGCGCAGGTGCACCAGTTCCTGGACCTCCTGGGTGGCGGTCTCGGTGTCGGCGATGATGCGGCGCGCCAGCGGCAGCAGGGCCTCCCCGGCGTCGGTCAGCGCGATGTTGCCGCGGGCGCGGCTGAACAGGTTCGCGCCCAGCTCCCGCTCCAGGGCCTTGATCTGCTGCGACAGGGAGGGCTGGGCGACGTGGACGCGCTCGGCGGCGCGGGTGAAGTGCAGGGTGTCGGCGACCGCCAGGAAGTACACGAGCTGCTGCAGCTGCATGCCAGCACCCTAACCCACGATAGGCGTGCCCTATCGAAACGAGCCGGAACATGTCTTGGACCTGTCGTGGCAGGCAGACCTAGCGTCAAGCGCATGGCTTTGGCGACGACGAGGACGAGGGCGACGACGGGCACCGGGCGCCGCCCTTCGCTCCTACGGGCACTGTGGGGCTCGACCGTGGGCAAGAAGGCGGTCATGGCCGGGACCGGCGTGATCATGCTGCTGTTCCTGGTCGCGCACATGCTGGGGAATCTGAAGATCTTCTTCGGCCCGGGGGAGTTCAACGGGTACGCGGCGTGGCTGCGCACCATCGGTGAGCCCGCCCTGCACAACAGCTGGTACCTGTACATCCAGCGCACCGGACTGGTCGTCGCGGTGGTGCTGCACGGCGTCGCCGCCTACCAGCTGAGCAAGCGCGACATCAAGGCGCGCCCGACGAAGTACGAGCACAAGCGGCCGCGTACGAGCTACGCGACCCGCACGATGCGGTGGGGCGGGGTCATCCTCGGCCTCTACATCGTCTGGCACATCCTGGACCAGACCACGCTCACCGTGAATCCGCTGGGCAAGGAGCACCACCCGTACGAGAATCTGGTGGCCAGCTTCCAGCTCTGGTACGTGGACATCCTCTACATCGTCGCGATGCTCGCCCTCGGCATGCACATCAGGCACGGCTTCTGGAGCGCCGCGCAAACCCTGGGAGCGGTGAACAAGCGCCGCGACCGCGCGCTGAAGATCACGGCGAACGTGCTGGCGGCCGCGCTGACCGCCGGCTTCCTCGTCGTACCCGTCTCCGTGATGACCGGATTGGTGGACTGACCATGGATTACCGACTGGGCGAGCCGATCGCCGACACCAAGGCGCCGGACGTCCCTATCGCGGAGCGCTGGGACCGCCGCAGGTTCGAGGCGAAGCTGGTCAACCCGGCCAACCGCCGCAAGCACACGGTGATCGTGGTCGGCACCGGCCTCGCGGGCGGCTCCGCGGGGGCGACACTGGCCGAACAGGGCTACCACGTCGTGCAGTTCTGCTACCAGGACTCACCGCGCCGGGCGCACTCCATCGCCGCCCAGGGCGGCATCAACGCGGCGAAGAACTATCGCAACGACGGCGACAGCGTGCACCGCCTGTTCTACGACACCGTCAAGGGCGGCGACTTCCGCGCCCGCGAGTCCAACGTGCACCGCCTCGCCGAGGTGTCGGTGCAGATCATCGACCAGTGCGTGGCACAGGGCGTGCCCTTCGCCCGTGAGTACGGCGGCCTGCTGGACACCCGCTCCTTCGGCGGCGTGCAGGTCTCCCGCACCTTCTACGCCCGCGGCCAGACGGGCCAGCAGCTGCTGCTCGGCGCCTACCAGGCGCTGTCCCGGCAGATCGACGCGGGCAACGTGGAGCTCCACCCCCGCACCGAGATGCTCGACCTGATCGTGGTGGACGGCAGGGCCCGCGGCATCGTCGCCCGCGACCTGGTGACGGGCGAGGTCTCGGTGCACATGGGCGACGCCGTGGTGCTGGCGACCGGCGGCTACGGCAACGTCTTCTACCTGTCGACCAACGCCAAGGGCTCCAACGCCACCGCCATCTGGCGGGCCCACCGGCGCGGCGCGTACTTCGCCAACCCCTGCTTCACGCAGATCCACCCCACCTGCATCCCGCGCTCCGGCGACCACCAGTCCAAGCTCACCCTGATGAGCGAGTCGCTGCGCAACGACGGCCGCATATGGGTACCGAAGGCCAAGGGCGACACCCGCCCGCCGCACGAGATCCCCGAGGACGAGCGCGACTACTACCTGGAGCGGATCTACCCCTCCTTCGGCAATCTGGTGCCCCGCGACATCGCCTCCCGCGCCGCCAAGAACGTCTGCGACGAGGGCCGCGGCGTCGGCCCCGGCGGCCAGGGCGTCTACCTGGACTTCGCCGACGCGATCGCCCGCATGGGCCGCGCCAAGGTGGAGGAGAAGTACGGCAACCTCTTCGAGATGTACGAGCGGATCACCGCGGAGGACCCGTACACCCGGCCCATGCGGATCTACCCCGCCGTGCACTACACGATGGGCGGCCTGTGGGTCGACTACGACCTGCAGACCACCGTCCCTGGCCTGTTCGCCATCGGCGAGGCCAACTTCTCCGACCACGGCGCGAACCGCCTCGGCGCCAGCGCCCTCATGCAGGGCCTGGCCGACGGCTACTTCGTGCTCCCGGCCACGATCAACGACTACCTGGCCCGCGGCCCGCACGACACCGTGACGCCGGACCACCCCGCGGTCGCCGAGGCCGTGGCCGAGGTCGAGGACCGGCTGAACCTGCTGCTCGCCGTCGACGGCGACCGCACCCCGGACTCCTTCCACCGCGAGCTCGGCGAGCTGCTGTGGGACGAGTGCGGCATGGCCCGCAACGAGACGGGCCTGCGCAAGGCGCTGGAACGGATCCCCGCCCTGCGCGAGGAGTTCTGGCGCCGGGTGAAGGTGCCCGGCAGCGGCGACGAGCTCAACCAGGCGCTGGAGAAGGCCAACCGGGTCGCGGACTTCCTGGAGCTGGCCGAGCTGATGTGCCTGGACGCCCTGCACCGCGCCGAGTCCTGCGGCGGCCACTTCCGCGAGGAGAGCCAGACCCCGGACGGCGAGGCGCTGCGCGACGACGTGGCCTTCTCGTACGCCGCGGCCTGGGAGTTCACCGGTGCCGGCCAGGACCCGGTGCTCCACAAGGAGGCCCTCGACTTCGAGTACGTACACCCCACCCAGCGGAGCTACGCGTGAACCTCACCCTGCGCATCTGGCGCCAGCCGTCCTCCGGGGACAGCGGCTCCATGGTCACCTACCGCGTCGAGGACATCAGTCCCGACATGTCGTTCCTCGAGATGCTCGACGTCCTCAACGAGGAGCTGATCCTGGCGGGCGACGAGCCCGTCGCCTTCGACCACGACTGCCGCGAGGGCATCTGCGGCGCCTGCGGCATGGTGATCAACGGGCAGGCGCACGGCCCGGAGCGGACCACCACCTGCCAGCTGCACATGCGGCACTTCCAGGACGGCGACACCATCGACGTCGAGCCGTGGCGGGCGGCCGCCTTCCCGGTGGTCAAGGACCTGGTCGTCGACCGCTCCGCCTTCGACCGGGTGATCCAGGCCGGCGGCTACATCAGCGTCCCGACCGGCAGCGCGCCCGAGGCGCACGCCACGCCCGTGCCGAAGGAGGCCGCCGACTTCGCCTTCGAGCACGCGGAGTGCATCGGCTGCGGAGCGTGTGTGGCGGCCTGCCCCAACGGCTCAGCGATGCTCTTCACCTCGGCCAAGGTCAACCACCTCAATGTGCTGCCCCAGGGCCAGCCCGAGCGCGAGACCCGGGTGCTGGACATGGTCGCGGCCATGGACGACCAGGGCTTCGGCGGCTGCACCAACACCGGGGAGTGCGCGACGGCCTGTCCCAAGGGCATCCCACTGCCGTCGATCGCCGCTATGAACCGCGAGTACCTGCGGGCCTTGCGGAAGGAGAAGTCTCGGTCCAAGGGCTGACCGGGTTGGTGGCGGCGCTGAGCCCGAAGGTCGTGAAGGCCGTGCGGGAGGGCAGCGGGTAGGGCTCCTTGCCGGTCACCGCGTTGAGGACGACCGCCGAGCGCCACGCGGACAGCCCCAGGTCGGGGGCGCCGACGCCGTGGGTGTGGCGCTCGGCGTTCTGCACGTGGACGGCCGCGCCGGTGCCGGCGACGACCGGGTCGAGCTCCAGCCGGTGGCACCCGTCGATCCGGGGCCGGCCGGCCGCGTCGCGGCGGATGTACGGGTGGATCGGGCCGAGCAACGCGTCCAGGGAGCGCTCCCGGTAGCCGGTGGCGAGGACGACCGCGTTGGTGATCAGCCGGCTGCGGGTGCCCTGCTGCTCGTGCTCCAGGTGGAGTTCGACGGCTCCCATGCCCATCCGGCCGGCTGTGCGGACCGTCACTCCGGGGGTGAGGACGACGTCCGGCCAGCCGCCGCCCAGGGTGCGGCGGTACAGCTCGTCGTGGACGGCGCCGATCGTGTCGTGGTCGATGGCCCGGTGCAACTGCCACTGCCGCGGGAGCAGCGTGTCGCGGACCGGCTCGGACAGCCCGTGGAAGAACCGCGTGTAGTCCGGCGTGAACTGCTCCAGGCCGAGCTTGCTGTACTCCATCGGGGCGAACGCGGGACTGCGCGCGATCCACGTCAGCCGTTCGTGCCCCGCTGGCCTGGCGCGCAGCAGGTCCAGGAGGACCTCGGCGCCCGACTGCCCGGCGCCGACGACGGTGACGTGCTCGGCGGCCAGCAGCCGCTCCCGGTGCTCCAGATAGTGCGCGGAGTGCACGACGGGGACGGCGGGCGACTCGGCGAGCGGCCGCAGCGGCTCGGGCACGTACGGCGCGCTGCCGACGCCGAGCACCAGGTTGCGGGCGTACGTACGGCCGAGGGCCTCGGCCTGGCCGTCGGCGTCCAGACGGGTGTGGTCCACCTCGAAGACGGCGCGCCCGGGGTTCCAGCGGACGGTGTCGACCTGGTGGCCGAAGTACGTGGTGGGCAGCGACTCGGCGACCCAGCGGCAGTAGGCCTCGTACTCGGCGCGGTACGTGTGGAAGCGCTCGGCGAAGTAGAAGGGGAAGAGCCGCTCGCGGGTCCTGAGGTAGTTCAGGAAACTCCACCGGCTCGTGGGGTCGACCAGGCTCACCAGGTCGGCGAGGAACGGCACCTGGAGGGTGGCGTCGTCGAGCAGCAGCCCGGGGTGCCAGCGGAAGGAGCGCTCCTGCTCGTAGAAGGCCGCGCTGAGGTACGGGACGCCGTCGGCGAGGGCGGCCAGGGACAGGTTGCACGGGCCGATCCCGATGCCGAGCAGGTCGAAGGGCTGGTCCCGGTGCGGGTCGTGATCGTCGGTGGGGGTCATCGGGGGGTGTTGCCTTCCTGGTGGGTCGCGCACACGAGCGTGAGCAGTGCCTCGAGGTCCGTGGGCGTGGTCGTGGGGTTGAGCAGGGTGGCCTTGAGCCAGAGCCGTCCGTCGGCGCGGGCCCGGCCGAGGACGGCGCGGCCGTCGAGCATGAGCCGGCGGCGGATCGCGGCGACCTCCTCGTCGCCGGCGCCGGTGGGGCGGAAGAGCACGGTGCTGATGGCCGGGCGGGCGCGCAGGGCCAGTGCGGGGTGCCGGTCCACCAGGTCCGCGAGGTGCCGGGCCCGGTCGCAGACCGCCTCGACGAGCCCGCCCAGCCCGCGGCGGCCCAGGGCGCGCAGCGTGACGGCGATCTTCAGCACGTCGGGGCGGCGGGAGGTGCGCAGCGAGCGGCCGAGCAGGTCGGGGAAGCCGGCCTCGGTGTCGTCGGCGGCGTTGAGGTAGTCGGCGCGGTGGCCCAGCGGGCGCAGCAGCGCGGCCTCGCGTACCGCGAGCACCCCGGCCGCCACGGGCTGCCAGCCCAGTTTGTGCAGGTCGAGGGTGACGGAGTCGGCCTCCCGCAGGCCGGTGAGCCGCGCCGCCTCCCGGTCGCTGAACAGCAGCGACCCTCCGTACGCGGCGTCGACGTGCAGGCGCGCGCCGTGCTCCCGCGCGGCGCGGGCCAGTTCGGGGAGCGGGTCGATGTCGCCCGAGTCCGTGGTGCCAGCGGTGGCGACCAGCAGGGCCGGGCCCCCACCGGCGGCGAGCGCGGTCCGCACCCGCTCCGGGTCGAGCACGCCGCCAGGAGTGTCCACGACGACGGGAGCGGGCATGCCCAGCAGCCAGGCGGCGCGCGGGACGCTGTGGTGGCCGTTGGCCCCGGCGACGACGCGCACGCCCGGGGCGTCCTCGCGGGCGAGGAGCAGGGCGAGCTGGTTGGACTCCGTGCCGCCGGTCGTGATCAGCGCGTCCGGCGCGGCCGCCCCCGGGTGGACCAGCCGGGCCAGCGCGCGGGTGACCTCCGCCTCCAGCGCGGTCGCGGCCGGGGCCTGGTCCCAGGAGTCCATCGACGGGTTGAGCGCGCTCGCGGCCAGGTCGGCCGCCACGGCCGCCCCCAGCGGCGGGCAGTGCAGATGGGCGGCGCACAACGGGTCCGCCGGGTCGGCCGCGCCCTCGGCGACGACGCCGACCAACGCGCTCAGCGCCTCGACCGCCCCGATGCCTTCCTCCGGCAGGGCTTCCCCCCATGCCTCCCGCACGCGGAACGCGACGGCCTCGGGGCCGCCCGCGGGAAGCGGTCCACCGCGGGCGGCCGCGCCCGCCGCGAGCGCGCCGAGCGCGGCCTCGATCAACGGGCGCAGCCGGTGCGGACCGTCACTGCCGCCGGCGAGGTGGGGGGGCATGGGCTCGGCACCCTCCGGGGTCGCGGGTCACCGGCGCGTGCGCGCCGGGCGACCTGCGTAACGACGCTCCCCCGCCGGGGGTGTTGCCCAGCTGCGCCGGAACGGGCGCCGCCCCGGCGCACCCGCGGACCGTCCACAAGCCGCGGCGCCACCCCGGGCCCCGTGGGCCCGGACGACGGCGAAGCCCGCGCGCGGCGCGGTCAGTGCTGCCGTTCCTGCCACGCCGCCGGGTCGGGCCGGGGCTGCCGCTTGCGCACGACGGCGAGCACGATGCCGAAGACGACGGCGGCCGGTATGACCAAAATCAGGAGCAACTCGGGTGCCCCGATTCTGCCGAACATGCGTACCTCCAGGTTGCTTCTTGGTTGAGCGCCGCTCACTGCGCGGCGGGATGCTTCCGCCGAATGCCGGGCGACAGCGGTCACCGTGACCGTGTTCGCCGCCCGGCTCCCCGCGGGCGCCCTCAGGCACCCCGGACCCGCAGGGCGCGGCGCAGATCGTCGAGCTGGTCGGCGAGGCGACGGCGCAGCGCGGGCGTCGGTGCGGGGTCGCCGGAGCGCAGGCACTCCTCACCGAGGTCGAGCACGGCGCTCTCGACGACGGGGACGGGAAAGGCCCAACGGCCCGCGGCCTCCGCGAGTGCGGGGCCGCGTCGGGCGGCGACCGCGGCGGCGGCGGGGAAGAAGCGGGGCACGTACTCCCGGACGAGGTCGAGCTGTTCGGGTTGCCAGAAGCCTTGTGCGGTGGCGGTGAAGAGGTAGTTGGACAGCGTGTCGCCGTCGAACATCCGCGCCCAGGCGTCCCGCTTGGCCTCCGGGTCGGGCAGCGCGGCCCGGCAGCGGGCGGCGCCTTCCTGGCCGGTGGCGCTGGGGTCGGAGGCCAGTTCGGCCGCGATGTCCTCGGCCGAGGCCGCGCCCAGGACGCTGAGCCGGGTGAGGATCTGCCAGCGCAGTTCGGGGTCGAGCGCGGGCCCGCCGGGCAGGGTGCCCTCGGTGAGCCAGCCGCGCAGGGCGCCGGGGTCGGCGGTGGCGGCGATCAGCTCGCGGGCCGCGGCCAGCCGCAGCCCGGGGTCCTCGCGGGTGAGCAGGTCGCGGGCGAGCGCCTCCAGGGTGGCGAGCGCGGCGGAGCGGTCGGCCGCGGGGAGGTAGCGGTCGGCGATCTGCCCGCGGGCGAAGCCGAGCACGCCCTGCACGACGGCGATGTCGGTCTCGTACGGCAGGTGGGCGCGGGCGACGTCGAGATAGGCGGCGGGCGGGAGTTCGCCGTCCCGGACGAGGTCGCGGGCGGCGTTCCAGACCAGGGCGCGGCTGAGCGGGTCCGGCAGGCCGCGCAGTGCGGCCACCAGGGTGTCCCAGGAACGCGCGTCGAAGCGGACCTTGGCGTAGGTCAGGTCCTGGTCGTTGAGGAGCACCAGGTCGGGGCGGGGGCCGGGACGCGCGCCGGGCTCCTGGCCGTCGGCCGGCACATCGGTCTCGAAGCGCTCGCGCAGCACCAGTTGCGCCGGGTCGGCGTCGGCGCGGTCGTACGCGGCGACGGAGATGCGGTGCGGGCGGCTGCCCTGGTGCGTGACGTCGAGCCGCCAGCCGCCGTCGGCGCCCACCGGGACGGGGGTGAGGGTGTCGACACCGGTCGTGCGCAGCCAGCGGTCGGCCCAGGCGTGGACGTCGCGGTCGGTGGCGTGGGCGAGGGAGTCGATGAAGTCGGCGAGGGCGGCGTTGCCGAAGCGGTGCCGCGCGAAGTGTTCGTTGATGCCGGCGAGGAAGTCCTTGCGGCCGAGCCACGTGACGAGCTGGCGCAGCGCGGAGGCGCCCTTGGCGTAGGAGATGCCGTCGAAGTTGAGCAGCGCCGAGGCCGTGTCGGGGACGGCCTCCGGGGCGGGGGCGACGGGGTGGGTTGAGGGGCGCTGGTCGGCGTCGTACCCCCAGCCCTTGCGGGCGACGGCGAAGTCGGTCCACGTGCCGGTGAACCGGGTGGCCTCGGAGAGCACCTGGTAGCCCATGTACTCGGCGAAGGACTCGTTGAGCCAGATGTCGTCCCACCAGCGCAGGGTGACGAGGTCGCCGAACCACATGTGGGCCATCTCGTGGGCGACGACCATGCCGCGGGTCTGCCGTTCGGTGTCGGTGACGGCGGAGCGGAAGACCATCTCGTCGCGGAAGGTGACCAGGCCCGGGTTCTCCATCGCGCCCGCGTTGAACTCGGGGACGAAGGCCTGGTCGTAGGAGTCGAAGGGGTACGGCTCCTCGAACAGCTCGTGGTAGCGGTCGAAGCAGCGCCGGGTGATGTCGAGGAGTTCCTCGACGTCGGCGTCCAGGTACGGGGCGAGGGAACGACGGCAGTGCAGCCCGAAGGGCAGGCCCGCGTGTCCGGTGCGCACCGAGTGCCAGGGTCCGGCGGCGACGGCGAGCAGGTAGGTGCTGATCGGCGGGGTCGCCGCGACACGCCAGCGGCCCTCGGCCTCCCCGGTGCGCTCGGCGACGCCGTTGCCGAGGACGGTCCACGCGGGGGGCGCGGTCACGGCGACCTCGAAGACGGCCTTGAGGTCGGGCTGGTCGAAGGCGGCGATGACGCGCTGCACGTCGTCCAGGAAGAGCTGCGTGTACAGGTAGGTCTCGCCGTCGGCCGGGTCGGTGAAGCGGTGCATGCCCTCACCGGTGCGGGAGTACCGCATGTCGGCCTCGACCCGCAGTTCGTGCGGGCCGGCCGCGAGCCCGGTGAGCGGCAGCCGGTTGTCGTCCAGAGTCGCGACGTCCAGCGGCCGCCCGTCCAGGACGGCGCCGTGGAGCGCCGCGGGCTTCAGCTCGACGAAGGTGTCGCCGTCCGCGAGGGCGGTGAAGCCGATGACCGTGGTCGATCCGAACACCTCGTCGCCGCGGGTGAGGTCCAGGTCGACGGTGTAGTGCTGGACGGCGATCTGCCGGGCGCGGGTCTCGGCCTCGGCACGTGTGAGAGCAGGCATGCGGTCATGCTGCCCCATGCCCGGCCCGCCGCGCACGGGGGATACCCGCGGCCCGCCGTCGCGCGGGCGGGGGGTTGTGCGGCACGTGGCCGAACCCGTCCACGACCTGTTCCCGTCCGGTCCCGTCGTCACGTCCACCGGCGCCGGGGACTCCCCCGTGCCGCCGGCCGTTCCGCCACCCGCGGCCAGTGCCGGCGGGGCGGCCGCGGCCGGTCCTGCGTGCCTGCCGCCCGGGCTGCCGACACCGGCGGTACCGGACCGGCTCCGGCTGACGAGGCGTCACCCGGTGTCCGCCGGCCCGGCCTCCGGAGGCGGCGGGGAGCCGAGGGGCCCGCGGCGGCGAGGGCGCTCGACTCCGTCATCCGACGCGAGGGCAGCCCCGCTCCCCCGGTCCTCCGCCGCACATGCCGTGGCACCCCCGGGCGGCGCGGGTCAGGAGTGGCGGGCGGCGGTCGCGTGCACGACCAGCGCCCCGGCGGGCCCGCGGCCGTCGTGCCGGTCGCCCGCGCAGGTGTCGAGCCGCAGGGCGGGTACGCCGCCGTCCGTGCGCAGGTCCTGCGCGCGGCGGGAGTGCCATGGGACGTGCTCGACCCTGGTGACGGTGAAGCGGGCGCGGCTGCCGTCACGGCGGGTGACCACGATGGTGTCGGCGGGCCGTACGCGGTGGAGGCCGTGGAAGGCCGCGCGGCCGTGCCCGCCGTCGTCGTGGCCGACGATCACGGAGGTGCCGGTGTCGCCCGGGGTGGCGCTGCGGTCGTACCAGCCGGCGTAGCGGCCCTGCTCGCTCGTGGGGGTCTGTAGGGTGCCGTCCTCGGTCACCCCGAGGTCGACCACGCGGGCGTGCACGTCGGCGCCGGGGATGTCGATGCGCACGGGGGTGTGACCGGCGGGGTCGGAGGCGCGGGCGGGTGTGCTGCCGTGGACCACGGCGGCCGCCTCGCCCCGCCCCGCGTGGGTGACCGCCCAGGCGCTCGCGGCGGCGACGGCGAGCAGGACGAGGGCGAGGACGTTGATGCGACGGTGCGTCATCCTCACCGCCTTCTCACCTCGGGCGGACGGCGTACAGGACGCCGCCGACGCCCGCCGCAGGCAGGAGCGCGCCGGCCAGGGCCGGTCCGGGGACGCCCAGGGCGTCCGGGACCCCGGCCTTCCCGGCCCCGCACACCGCGAGGAAGGCCAGCGCCCCGAGCACCGTCATGAGCGCCGCACGCCGGGCGACGGCGGTGGTCCGGACGGCCGCGCCGGTCCGGACGGCAGCGGCGGAGGCGGCACAGGCGGCGGACATGGGGCGGGGTCCTTCGGACGACGAGGGTAGGGACGCGGTGTCCGGCCGCCGGGCGACGGGCGGCCGGACACGGGTCCACCGTACGGAGCCCGAGGGTGCCGGGGCCTCCCCCGGCCGACCGGTTCCGTATCAGCCGAAAGTATGGTCCCGGAAATGGTGCTGCGTCCCGAGGAGGACGCCGGGCAGGCTCTTTGGGTGATCGCCACCTTGCAGTGCACCGTGATCGACTGCCCGGACCCGACGGCGCTGGGCACCTTCTACCAGGGGATTCTCGGCGGGGCCCTGGACACCGCGGACCCCTCGTGGGTGACCTTGACGGCCCCGGACGGCACCCGGATCGCCTTCCAGGAGGTGCCCTTCCACCGGCCTCCGCGCTGGCCCGACCCGGAGCACCCCCAGCAGTTCCATCTGGACTTCGAAGTCCCCACCCGCGCCGACGTGGAGCGGGCCCACGAGGAGGTGGTCGCGCTGGGCGCCGCCTTCCTGCACGACAGCGGCGGCAGGCGCAGCGGTTTCCGGGTCTTCGCCGACCCGGCCGGGCACCCGTTCTGCCTGTGTTACGGGCAGACGCCGGAGCCGGCCGTCGCAGGATGAGCGGCTGCCCGGTGTCAGTGGCGCCTTGTACGGTGTCCACATGCCGGCGCCGGGTGCGACGGCATCGCCTCGCGCGCGGCCGGGCCGGGGGTGGACGCACACACGGCCGAGGGGGACGGCATGGAAGCGGGGCGGACGGCGTACGAGCCGGTCGAGGAGGACCCTGACCCGGCCTCGGTGCGCCGGGTCACGTTCGTGCCGTTCCTCCCGGGCGGTCTGACGGGCGCGGTGCGCGGCAGGGACGGGGTGGTGCGCCTGCCGTCCGGGGAGGTGCTGCCCGGCGAGGACTGGATGCTCGACACGGCTGCCCGGGTGCCGCTGGAGACCGCCGGCTACTACCGGCAGCGCGTCCACCCCTTCGCCTGGGAGGCGGGGCGGCAACGGCTCTACGCCTGGCTGGACGGCGACCGCTACCGGGGCCGGCGGCCGCACGCCACGGACGCGGACCTGGTCGTGGCCGACGCCGCCACGATCGCGGGCATGCTTTCCCACGGTTCCGAGCGGCGCGCGGTGCTGGACGCGGCGCGCTCCTTCCGGGAGCAGGACGACACCTCGTACTTCGCCGACAACCTGCGCCTGCTGGAGCCCGCCTACCTGCGGGCGACCACGCCCGAGGGCGGTTCGGGCTTCGGCCGGGAGCCGGAGCAGTGGCGGGCGCGGCGCTCGATGGTGGTCGAGGCACTGCACAAGGACGGCACCTTCCTGGACGTCGGCTGTGCCAACGGGCTGCTGATGGAGTCGGTACGGCAGTGGGCGGCGGAGCGGGGGCGGGTGATCGAGCCCCACGGTGTGGACTTCGCGCCGCGCCTGGTGGAGCTGGCCCGGCGCCGGCTGCCGCGGTGGGCCGGGCGGATATCGGTGGGCAACGCGCTGGACTGGCGGCCGGCCGACGGCGGGCGGTTCACCTTCGTGCACACCCTGACCGACTGCGTGCCCGAGCGCAGGCTGGGCGACCTGGTCCGCAGGCTGCTGGCCGAGCTCGTGGAGCCGGGCGGGCGGCTGCTGGTCAGCGTGTACCAGGCGGAGGGCGGATCCGCGCCGACGGCCGCGGAGCGGCTGGCCGCGCTGGGCGTGCCGGTGGCCGGTTCGGCGAGCGGCACGGGCCCGGAACGCACGGCGACAACGGCCTGGGTCGACGCGTAGGCTCGAAGCGTCGTACCCGCTTGGGAGGCGCCGTGACCGAGCCGTCGTCCAGCCCGATCGAGCACGGCTTCCCGCACCTGGAGAAGGTGCGGGCCGCCCTGACCGCGCTCTACCGGCGGCTGTCGTACGACACGGTGAGCCGCTTCCCGGCGAGTGTGCGCCCGGAGTCGGTGGCGTTCCCCGCGGACGAGGACCTCCATCTGGGCGCCCAGCGGGTGGCCCGGGCCATCGTCGAGCACTTCCGGCTGCCGGAGGCCCGCATGGTGGTCAGCTTCCGGGACATGGTGCACGCGGGCAACGTGGAACTGGCCGCCGGACCGGAGTACTTCGTGGAGCTGCACGCGCGCTTCCGGGACGACCGGCGGGACGTGGGGGCGGTGCTGGCGCACGAGGTCATGCACGTCTATCTGCACCGGCTCGGCCTGGAGTTCCCCGGGGTGCGGGAGAACGAGATCCTCACCGACACCGCCACGACGTATCTGGGCGCGGGCTGGCTACTGCTGGACTCCTACCGGGAGGAGCCGGCGCTTCACGGGGAGCGGCTGACCACGGCCGCGTCCAAGCTGGGCTACCTCACCCCCGAGGAGTTCGGCTACGTCCTGGCCAAGCGGGCACAGGCCTTCGGCGACGACATCGAGCCGTGGCTCACCAGCCCGAGGGCCCAGGAGGCCTACCGGGCCGGGCTGCGGGTCGCCGAGGACGATCTGCGCCATCCGCCGATGGTCGGCTGCGGCTGGGCGGGCCGTCGCCGGTACGCCCACGACCGGCGGCGCGGCGGCGCCTACCCGGCCGCCGGCTACGCCTTCGAGGGCGGCGAGCCCCAGCGGGTCTCCTTTCCCTGCCCCACGTGTCACCAGCGGATCCGGGTGCCCGTACGGGGCCGGGTGAGGGCACGGTGCGGGCTGTGCCGCACCGTGCTGGAGTGCGACACTTGACATCCTCCCCGCCCTATGGGACGGGGATTCCTGGCTCACGTTGGCTGGGGACCAGCGGTCCGCCAGCGCTTACACGATCGGCACCAGCCGGGTTGAGACCAGCCCGGACCCGCATCACGCGGGCGGAGCGAACGGAGCACCTTCTTCACGTGCGTCCACGATCCTCACGGTGTGACGATCCTGAAGTCCTGGTCGGCGGTGTCCAGCAGCCCTACGAGGGTCGCGACCACCTTCAGGTCCCCCTCGTGCTCGACGCCCTCGAAGCGCCCGCCCGCAAGGAGCCGGTGCAGTTCGGGCCGGCTGAGGGTGAGCGTCAGGTCCGCGTGGCGGACGGCGGGCCGCCCGTCCTGGGTGGAGAAGTAGGTGAGGGCGCCGTTGGAGAGGGTCAGGTGCCAGGTGCGGCGCTCGTCGGTGAGGCGCCAGTCGATGGTCAGGTGGACATCCCAGGCTTTGGGGCCGTTGACCCGGATGGCGAGGGAGTCGATGAGCTGGTCGACGGTCAGGGCGGCCATCAGCGCCGGGTTGGCGATGACGACCGGTGTCCGCGTGACGCCCTGCCGCAGTTCCAGGGCGCCCATCAGGTAGAAGTTGCGCCAGGGCCCGTTCTCACAGCCGTGCCCCAGGCGTTCGTAGAGCACGGCCAGCTCCTCCGCCGCGGAGGCGTGCCCGGGGTCGGCGAAGACCGCGTGGCCCAGCAGGGTGACGGCGAAGCGCAGGTCGCCCGCGTCGGCGTACTCCCGTGCCTTGGCGACGGTGGCGTCGGTGCCGCCGAGGCAGTCCACGTAGCGCCGCGCCTCCGCCGCCGGGGGGTGCTGCCACAGGTGGGCCGGGTTGCCGTCGAACCAGCCCATATAGCGCTGGTAGACGGCCTTCACGTTGTGACTGAGGGAGCCGTAGTAGCCGCGGTTGGAGGTGAACCGTTCCAGGGCCGGGGGCAGCGTCAGCTCCTCGGCGATCTCGCTGCCGGTCAGGCCCTGGTTGACCAGCCGCAGGGTCTGGTCGTGGAGGTAGGCGTACAGGTCGCGCTGGTGCGACAGTAGCCGGTGGATGCCCTCTCGGCCCCAGGTCGGCCAGTGGTGCGAGGCGATGACGACGTCGGAGGCGTTGCCGAACAGGACGAGGGCCTCGTTGAGATAGTGCGCCCACAGCCGGGCGTCGCGGACCTGCGCCCCGCGCAGGGTGAGGACGTTGTGCATGGTGTGGGTGGCGTTCTCGGCCATGCACAGCACCCGCTTGCCGGGGAAGTGGAAGTTCATCTCGGCGGGCGCCTCGGCCCCCGGGGTGAGCTGGAAGATGATCCGGACCCCGTCCATCGTCTCGTCCTGCCCGGTGCGGGTGACGTGCACCGTGGGCGGGATCAGGGTGACGGTGCCGGTGGAGGCGGTCTGGCCGAGGCCGCAGCCGATCTGCCCGGCGGGGCCCTTGGGCAGTTCGGAGCCGTACATGTAGACGGCGCGGCGGGTCATCGCGACCCCGGCGTCCACGCTCTCGCCGGCGGCGTGCTCCAGGAAACCGGCCGGGGCGAGGACGGGCACCGGGTCGTGGCCGTGCGGCAGGACGCCGCGGGCACCGCCGAAGTGGTCGACGTGCGAGTGGCTGTAGATGAGGGCGGTGACGGGCCGGTCCCCCCGGTGCTCGCGGTAGAGGGCGAGGGCGGCGGCGGCGCACTCGGCGGAGCGGAGGGGGTCGATGACGACGACCCCGCGGTCACCCTCGACGAGGGTCATGTTCGACAGGTCCAGGCCGCGTACCTGGTAGACCCCCTCGACGACCTCGAACAGCCCCTGTTTGGAGGCGAGCCGGCTCTGTCGCCACAACCCCGGGTGCGCCGTGTCGGGGCACGGGCCCTGCAGGAAGGAGTACGCGTCGCCGTCCCAGACCACCCGGCCGTCGCCGTCGGTGACGCGGCCGGGGGTCAGGGCACCGAGGAATCCCCGGTCGGCGTCGGCGAAGTCCGTCGTGTCGTCGGTTGCGCCGGGCGCGAGAGCCGTCATGACGACACAATGTCAGCGTTTCGTCTGAATTGTCACGCCCATGTGCGCCACCAGCGGCGCAGTACCTCCTCCGCGGGTTCGCCGTGCGGGCCGTACGCGAGCCGGGGCGGCGTCTGCCCGCTGTGCGGCCGGTCGTCCCACATCCGCCAGCACACCTCCGGCCCGCCAGCCCTCCCCGTCCAGGGCGGCGAGCAGCGCTCGGTACGCGGCCGCCTGTTCGGCCTCCCGCAGTTGCCGGCTCACGGTCCAGGAGCACGGCGCCGCGGTCGACCCGCGCCGGCTGACGCAGCCGGCCTCGGTGAACAGCACACGGCGGAGGTCCCGGGCGCAGAAGCCGCCTGCGCCGGCGGCAGGCGGCATGGTGCACGCGTGCCAGGGGCGCGGCGCGGACGGGCCCGGCTGTACGGGGCGCGGACGCTCCGTCAGCTGCCCGCCCCGCGCGGGGCGGCGTGGGCGCCCGCACCGGGGGCGCCCGGGTGGAGTTCCACCACATGGCGGTGCGGCGCCTGCCCCCGGTCGGGTGAGGGCAGGCGCCGCCTTCGTTCCGTACGCCCTTGTACGGGACGTCTCGGGAGTGACGGGGGTCAGACCGTCAGCGGGCGATCCGTCGGGCGGATCGGGGCCGGCAGGATGCTCGCGCCGGTCAGGTAGTGGTCCACCGCGCGGGCCGCGGAACGGCCCTCGGCGATGGCCCACACGATCAACGACTGGCCCCGGCCCGCGTCACCGGCGACGAAGACCCCATCCACGTTGGTGGTGAAGTCCTTGTCGCGGGCGATGTTGCCGCGAGCGTCGAGCTCCAGGCCGAGCTGCTCGACCAGGCCGTTCTTCTGGTCGGTGCCGGTGAAGCCCATGGCGAGGGTGACCAGTTCGGCCGGGATGACCTTCTCGGTGCCGGGCTGCGGGACGAACTTCCCGTCCTTGAACTCGACCTCGACCAGATGCAGCGCCTTGACGTTGCCGTCCTCGTCGCCCTCGAACCGCACGGTGTTGACGGCGTAGACCCGCTCGCCGCCCTCCTCGTGGGCGGAGGTGACCTTGTACGTCATCGGCATGGTCGGCCAGGGCTGGTGCGCCGGGCGCTCGTCCGACGGCCGAGGCATGATCTCCAGCTGGGTGACCGAGCGGGCGCCCTGACGGTGCGCGGTGCCGACGCAGTCGGCGCCGGTGTCGCCGCCGCCGATGACGACCACGTGCTTGCCCTCGGCCGAGACCGGCGGGGTCACGAAGTCGCCCTCCTGCACCTTGTTGGCCAGCGGCAGGTACTCCATGGCCTGGTAGACGCCCTTGAGGTCGCGCCCCTCGACGGGCAGGTCACGCCACTGGGTGGCACCCGCGGCGATGACCACGGCGTCGTAGCGCTTGCGCAGTTTGGCGCCGTCCATGTCGCGGCCGATCTCGACACCGGTGCGGAACTTGGTGCCCTCCGCGCGCATCTGCTCGATGCGGCGGTTGATGTGCCGCTTCTCCATCTTGAACTCGGGGATGCCGTAGCGCAGCAGACCGCCGATACGGTCGGCCCGCTCGTACACCGCGACCGTGTGGCCGGCCCGGGTCAGCTGCTGGGCGGCGGCCAGGCCCGCCGGGCCGGAGCCGATGACGGCGACGGTCTTGCCGGAGAGCCGGTCCGGGGGCTGCGGGGTGACGTCCCCGTTGTCCCAGGCCCGGTCGATGATGGTGACCTCGACGTTCTTGATGGTCACCGCCGGCTGGTTGATGCCGAGCACACAGGCGGACTCGCAGGGGGCCGGGCAGAGGCGGCCGGTGAACTCCGGGAAGTTGTTGGTCGCGTGCAGGCGCTCGCTGGCGGCCTTCCAGTCCTCACGGTAGGCGTAGTCGTTCCACTCGGGGATCAGGTTCCCCAGCGGACAGCCGTTGTGACAGAAGGGGATGCCGCAGTCCATGCAGCGTCCAGCCTGCTTGGTGATGATCGGCAGCAGGCCGCCGGGAACGTAGACCTCGCTCCAGTCCTGCTTGCGCTCCTCTACCGGACGGGTCGGAGCGGTCTCGCGGGGCGTGGTGAGGAAGCCCTTCGGGTCAGCCATTTGCCGCCTCCATCATCTTCGCGACGGTCTCGGACTCGGAGAGCCCGGCTTGCTCGGCGGCGTTCTTGGCGGCGAGCACTGCCTTGTAGTCCCTCGGCATGACCTTGCCGAAGCGGGTGAGGGTGCGGCCCCAGTCGGCGAGCAGGCGCTCGGCGACGGTCGAGCCGGTCTCCTCCTGGTGGCGGCGCACCACGTCGTGCAACCACTTGATGTCGTCGGCGTCCAGTTCCTCGACGTTCACCATGCCGGTGTTGACGTTGTCCGGGTCGAGGTCGAGGACGTACGCGATGCCGCCGGACATGCCCGCCGCGAAGTTGCGGCCCGTCGGGCCGAGCACGAGCGCGCGGCCACCGGTCATGTACTCGCAGCCGTGGTCGCCGACGCCCTCGGACACCACGGTGGCACCGGAGTTGCGGACGCAGAAGCGCTCGCCGGTGGTGCCGCGCAGGAAAAGCTCACCGCCCGTGGCGCCGTAGGCGATCGTGTTGCCCGCGATGGTCGAGTACTCGGCCAGGTGGTCGGCGCCCCGGTCGGGGCGGACGATGATCCGGCCGCCGGACAGGCCCTTGCCCACGTAGTCGTTGGCGTCGCCCTCCAGGCGGAGCGTGATGCCCTTGGGGAGGAAGGCGCCGAAGGACTGGCCGGCGGAGCCGGTCAGGGTGATGTCGACGGTGTCGTCGGGCAGGCCCGCGCCACCGTACCTCTTGGTCACCTCGTGGCCGAGCATGGTGCCGACCGTGCGGTTGACGTTGCGGATCGCGATCTGGGCGCGGACCGGGTCCCCCTTGTCGAGGGCGTCCTTGGCGAGCGCGATCAGCTCGTTGTCGAGCGCCTTGGCCAGGCCGTGGTCCTGGTCGGTGGTGCGGTGCATGGCCGCGCCCTCGGGCAGCTCCGGCACGTGGAAGAGCGGGGCCAGGTCCAGGCCCTGCGCCTTCCAGTGATCGACCGCCGCGGTGGTGTCGATCAGCTCGGCGTGACCGACGGCCTCCTCGATCGAGCGGAAGCCCAGCTCGGCCAGGAGCTCGCGGACCTCCTGAGCGATGAACTCGAAGAAGTTCACCACGTACTCGGCCTTGCCGGAGAAGCGGTCGCGCAGCACCGGGTTCTGGGTGGCGATACCGACCGGACAGGTGTCCAGGTGGCAGACGCGCATCATCACGCAGCCGGACACCACCAGCGGGGCGGTCGCGAAGCCGAACTCCTCGGCGCCCAGCAGGGCGGCGATCACGACGTCGCGGCCGGTCTTCAGCTGGCCGTCCGTCTGCACCACGATGCGGTCGCGCAGGCCGTTGAGCAGCAGGGTCTGCTGCGTCTCGGCCAGGCCCAGCTCCCAGGGGCCGCCCGCGTGCTTCAGCGAGGTCAGCGGGGAGGCGCCGGTGCCGCCGTCGTGGCCGGAGATCAGCACGACGTCCGCGTGGGCCTTGGAGACGCCCGCCGCGACCGTGCCGACGCCGACCTCGGAGACCAGCTTCACGTGGATGCGGGCGGCCGGGTTGGCGTTCTTCAGGTCGTGGATGAGCTGTGCCAGGTCCTCGATGGAGTAGATGTCGTGGTGCGGCGGCGGCGAGATCAGGCCGACGCCGGGGGTGCTGTGCCGGGTCCTGGCCACCCACGGGTAGACCTTGTGGCCGGGCAGCTGGCCGCCCTCGCCGGGCTTGGCGCCCTGGGCCATCTTGATCTGGATGTCGTCGGCGTTGACCAGGTACTCCGAGGTGACGCCGAAGCGGCCGGAGGCGACCTGCTTGATCGCCGAGCGGCGCGCCGGGTCGTACAGGCGGTCCGGGTCCTCGCCACCCTCGCCGGTGTTGGACTTGCCGCCCAGCTGGTTCATGGCGATGGCCAGCGTCTCGTGCGCCTCGCGCGAGATGGAGCCGTACGACATGGCGCCGGTGGAGAACCGCTTGACGATCTCCGAGACCGGCTCGACCTCCTCGACGGGGATCGGGGCGCGCTCGCCGTCCTTGAACGCGAACAGGCCGCGCAGCGTCATCAGGCGCTCGGACTGCTCGTTCACCCGGTCCGTGTACTGCTTGAAGATGTCGTAGCGGCGCGAGCGGGTGGCGTGCTGCAGCCGGAAGACCGTCTCGGGGTCGAACAGGTGCGGCTCACCCTCGCGGCGCCACTGGTACTCGCCGCCGATCTCCAGCCGGCGGTGCGCCGGGGCGATGCCGGAGGCGGGGTAGGCCTTGGCGTGCCGGGCGGCGACCTCCTTGGCGACCACGTCGATCCCGGCGCCGCCGATCTTGGTGGTGGTGCCGTGGAAGTAGGTGTCGACGAAGTCGCCGTCCAGGCCGATGGCCTCGAAGACCTGCGCGCCGCGGTAGGAGGCGACGGTGGAGATGCCCATCTTGGACATCACCTTCAGCACGCCCTTGCCCAACGCCTTGATCAGGTTCTTGATGGCGACCTCGGCCTCGATGCCCGAGATGAAGGTGCCCGCCCGCAGCAGGTCCTCGACGGACTCCATCGCCAGGTACGGGTTGACCGCCGCGGCGCCGTAGCCGATGAGCAGCGCGACGTGGTGCACCTCGCGGACGTCACCGGCCTCGACCAGCAGGCCCACCTGGGTGCGCTGCTTGGTACGGATGAGGTGGTGGTGCACGGCGGAGGTGAGCAGCAGCGACGGGATCGGCGCGTGCTCGGCGTCCGAGTGCCGGTCGGAGAGCACGATCAGCCGGGCGCCGTCCTCGATGGCGTCGTCCGCCTCCGCGCAGATCTCGGCGAGCCGCGCGGCCAGCGCCTCGCCGCCGCCGGAGACCCGGTACAGGCCCGACAGGGTCGCGGCCTTCAGGCCCGGCAGGTCGCCGTCGGCGTTGATGTGGATGAGCTTGGCCAGCTCGTCGTTGTCGATCACCGGGAACGGCAGGGTGATGTTGCGACAGGAGGCCGGGGAGGGCTCCAGCAGATTGCCGGACGGGCCGACGGCGCTGATCAGCGAGGTGACCAGTTCCTCGCGGATGGCGTCCAGCGGCGGGTTGGTGACCTGCGCGAACAGCTGGGTGAAGTAGTCGAAGAGCAGCCGGGGTCGCTCGGACAGCGCCGCGATCGGCGAGTCGGTGCCCATGGAGCCCAGCGGCTCGCCGCCGGTCTTGGCCATCGGCGCCAGGATGACCCGCAGCTCCTCCTCGGTGTAGCCGAAGGTCTGCTGGCGGCGGGTGACCGAGGCGTGGGTGTGCACGATGTGCTCGCGCTCGGGCAGGTCGTTGAGGTGGATCAGGCCGGCGTCCAGCCACTCTTCGTAGGGGTGCTCGGCGGCGAGCTGGGCCTTGATCTCGTCGTCCTCGATGATCCGGTGCCGGACCGTGTCGACAAGGAACATCTTCCCGGGCTGCAGCCGGCCCTTGCGGACCACCTTGTCCGCGGCGATGTCGTCCAGCACGCCGGACTCGGAGGCGAGCACGACCAGGCCGTCGTCGGTGACCCAGTAGCGGCCGGGGCGCAGGCCGTTGCGGTCCAGGACGGCGCCGACGACGCAGCCGTCGGTGAAGGTGACGCAGGCCGGGCCGTCCCAGGGCTCCATCAAGGTGGAGTGGTACTGGTAGAAGGCCCGCCGGGCCGGGTCCATGGAGTCGTGGTTCTCCCACGCCTCGGGGATCATCATCAGCACGCTGTGCGGCAGCGAGCGGCCACCGAGGTGGAGCAGCTCCAGCACCTCGTCGAAGGTCGCCGTGTCCGAGGCGTCCGGGGTGCAGACCGGGAAGATCCGCTCCAGGTCCCCGCCGAAGAGCCCCGAGGCGAGCTGCGACTCGCGGGCGCGCATCCAGTTGCGGTTGCCCTTGACGGTGTTGATCTCACCGTTGTGGGCGACGAAGCGGTACGGGTGCGCCAGCGGCCAGCTGGGGAAGGTGTTGGTGGAGAAGCGGGAGTGCACCAGGGCGATCGCGGTGGCGATGCGTTCGTCGGACAGGTCCGGGAAGAAGGGCTCCAGCTGGCCGGTGGTCAGCATGCCCTTGTAGACGAGCGTCCGGGCCGACAGCGACGGGAAGTAGACGGCCGCCTCGCGCTCGGCGCGCTTGCGGAGCACGAAGGCCGGGCGGTCGAGGTCGATCCCGGACCGGGTGCCCGCGGCGTCCGCGACGAAGAGCTGGGAGAAGTACGGCATCGTCGAGCGGGCCGTGGCGCCGAGGGCGTCGGGGCCGATCGGCACCTCGCGCCAGCCGAGGACGGCGAGGCCCTCCTCGGCGGCCAGCCGCTCGATGGACTCGACGGCCTTGCGGCGGTCCTCGTCCTCGACGGGCAGGAAGGCCGTGCCGACCGCGTACCGGCCTGCGGCGGGGAGCTCGAAGCCGGCGACCGCCCTCAGGAACGCGTCCGGGACCTGCATCAGGATGCCCGCACCGTCGCCGGAGTCCGGCTCGGAGCCGGTGGCCCCGCGGTGCTCCAGGTTGCGCAGCACGGTCAGGGCCTGCTCCACGAGCGCGTGGTCAGCCTCACCGGTGAGGGTGGCCACAAAGCCGACGCCACAGGCGTCGTGCTCGTTGCGGGGGTCGTACATCCCCTGGGGGGCGGGACGCCCGTCCATGTGGGACCGGCCGGAACCGGAGCCGGCGGCCTGGGGGTGCGTGGACGCGGAACGCATCGGCTCTCCCGTCGTCGTCATCTGGCATATGACATGCGCACTAGGGACGACGTTGGCCCTCTGCGATTTCGTGCAGGTTACATGATGGCCCGATGGCCGAAAAGTGGATACCTGGTTCCATCATGTGGACTGGACAGCGCTACGAGCAGGCAGTACGGGCCAGCATCGCTCACGTGAGACGTAGGCGACACTGCCCACGGCGCCACAGACTGATGCCCTGTGTCGGTCGCGCTGAAACGAGCGGGAAACACGTGGCTTGTGGCCGTTACCCGGCTCAACCGACGGCGGTGCCGAACAGCGCGCCCAGAACGAAGGTAACCCCGGCGGCGGCTCCGCCCAAGACGAGCTGCCGAAGTCCGCTGAACCACCAGTTGCGCGCGGTCACACGGGCCACAGCCGCCCCGCAGAGGAAGAGGCCGATCAGCGCGACGATCACGGCGGGCCAGACCACCGTTGCGCCGAACAGGTACGGGAGTACCGGCAGCAGGGCGCCGACACCGAAGGACAGGAACGAGGAACCGGCCGCGACCAGCGGCGACGGCAGGTCGGTCGGGTCGACGCCCAGTTCCTCGCGGGCGTGGATCTCCAGGGCCTGCTCGGGGTCCCTGGACATCTGCCGGGCCACCTCTTCGGCCAGCTCCGGCTCGACGCCCCGGGCGACGTACAGGGCGGCCAGTTCGCGCAGCTCGTCCTTGGGATTGCGGCGCAGTTCCAGCCGCTCGACGTCCAGCTCGGCCTGGACCAGTTCCCGCTGGGAGGCGACCGAGGTGTACTCGCCCGCGGCCATCGAGAACGCGCCCGCCGCGAGTCCCGCCAATCCGGTGATCACGATGGTGGAGGGGGCGACGTTGCCGCCGGCGACGCCGGTCATGAGCGCGAGGTTCGACACCAGACCGTCCATCGCACCGAACACGGCCGGACGCAGCCAGCCGCCGTTCACGTCCCGGTGGGTGTGGTGCGCGACGTGATACGGCGCGACCTGCTCATCCTCCACGGCTGACGGCATGGTCCAGTTGCTCCTTCCCCGGGGCGGCGATCCCCGCGTCCCTCCCTCGAACACCTCGACCGTACGCTCGAATTCCCTGCGCTTCCAGCAAGGAAAGCCTGCCTTACCTGCGAAAACGCGTCTAAGAGGGGAAACGCCGCGGCCGCCGTCACCGGGGTGGTGAACGGCGGCCGCGGGTTGCGCGACGTGCGCGTCAGAGGTTCTTGGCGGTCTTGGCCCCGGCGTCGACGGCCGCGGCGCCGTCCTCCTCGTCCCGGTTCTGATCGGACTCCGCTTCGCCGGCTTCCGTCTTCTTCGCGTCAGCCGCGTGCCCGTCCGCGTCCTTGGCGTCCACGTCCTTGGCGTCCTTGGCGTCCTTGGTGTCCTTGGCGTCGGGGTCCGTCCCCTGCGCGGAGGCGTCGGCTGCGGCGACGGCCGCCGGCTCGACGACCTCCTCACGGCCCGGCCGCAGCTTCGCCGAGACCACGATGTAGGCCACGGCGGCGGCGAAGACCAGGATGGACGTCCAGTCGTTCAGGCGCAGGCCCAGGACGTGGTGCGCGTCGTCGACGCGCAGGTACTCGATCCAGAAGCGGCCGACGGTGTACGCCGCGACGTAGAGCGCGAAGGCGCGGCCGCGGCCGAGGCTGAAGCGGCGGTCGGCCCAGATGACCAGCAGGGCCACGCCGACGCACCACAGCGACTCGTACAGGAAGGTCGGGTGGTACGTCGCGACGTCCAGGCTGTCCGCCGGCCGGTGGGCACTGTCGATCTTCAGCGCCCAGGGCAGATCAGTGGCGCGCCCGTAGAGCTCCTGGTTGAACCAGTTGCCCCAGCGGCCGATGGCCTGGGCGAAGGCGATACCGGGCGCCACGGCGTCGGCGTACGCGGGCAGCGAGATGCCACGGCGCCGGCAGGCGATCCAGGCACCGAGGGCCCCCAGGGCGATGGCCCCCCAGATGCCGAGGCCGCCCTCCCAGATCTTGAACGCGTTGACCCAGTCCTTGCCCTCGCCGAAGTAGAGCTCGTAACTGGTGATCACGTGGTAGAGGCGACCGCCGACCAGGCCGAACGGCACGGCCCAGACGGCGATGTCCGCGACCGTGGTCTTCAGTCCGCCGCGGGCGGCCCATCGCCTGCCGCCGAGCCATACGGCCACGAAGACACCGATGATGATGCAGAAGGCATAGCCGCGCAGAGGGATGGGGCCGAGGTGGATGACCCCGCGCGACGGGCTGGGAATGAAGGCGATGAGTTCCATGGCACTGCCGACGCTACCGTGCCGGGCGGGTGCGGCGGGCACCCGCCCGGCAACGGCTGGATAACGGGAGGCACGCTCAGCCGCTCTGCGAGGCCGGGGCAGAGCCCTGCGCGGGGGCCGAGCCGCTCCCCGGTCCCGAAGCGCCCGGGGCCCCGGACGCGCTCTTCGGGGTGGCGCCCTGGGTCGCGGTGCCGGGCTTCTTGCCCTTGTTGGCCTCGGTGACCAGCTGCTTCAGCCGGTCCGCGGTCAGGTTGGGCTGGCCCTTGCCGAGCAGGTTATCCCCGCCGTTGAGCAGGATGGTGGGCGTGGAGTTGAAGCCGGCGGCGCCGAAGGCCTCGTTGTTGGCGTTCACCCAGTCGTCGTACGTGCCGTCCTTCACGCAGGTGGTGAAGGCGGGCGTCTTCAGCCCCGGCACCTTGCCCGCCAGCTCCAGCAGGTAGGTCTTGTCGGCGAAGCGGTCGTCGTTCTCCTCCGGCTGGTTCTGGTAGAGGACGTCGTGGTACGCGCGGAACTTGCCCTCGTCCTGCGCGCAGGCCGCGGCGTTGGCGGCGTTGAGCGAGCCGGTGCCGCCAAGGTTCCCGTCGATCAGCCGGACGAGGTGATACTCGACCTTGAGCTGGCCCTGGTCCTGGAGTCCGTGGATGGTGTCGCGGAGCTCCTTCTCGTAGGCCGCGCAGGCCGGGCACCGGAAGTCCTCGTACACGGTCAGGGTGGACGGGGCGTCGCTCGCTCCGTTCGGGAGGGCCAGCTTGTCCTTGCCCGTCGCGCCCACCGGGGTGACGGCCGGGGCACCGGCACCGCCGCCGCTGTTGGCCACCACGACCCCGATGATCGCGCCGATGGCCAGGACCCCCACCACGGAGCCGGCGACGATCGCCGTCCTCTTGCGCTTCTGCCGCCGCTGGTCCACCGCGCGCTGCTCCTGCAGCCGGTCCCGGGCACTGCGCTTTCCTTCACGGTTCTTCTCGCTCACACCCAGGCACAACGAACCGGGGGCACGCTCACGCGTACCCCCGGCCCATGTTTCGCCCGGAAGAGTGAGGCGCAGCTACCGGCGGACGCCCCGGGCGAGGTCCGCCGCCAGCTCGCGCACGCCGGCGAGGCCCCGCTCCAGGTCCGGCGCGTCCAGCAGCCGCTTGACGAACGCCGAGCCGACGATCACCCCGTCCGCGAAGCCCGCCACCTCCGCCGCCTGGGCGGCGTTGGAGACGCCCAGCCCCACGCAGACCGGCAGCTCGGTCCGGGCACGGGTGCGCCGCACAAGGTCGGCCGCCTCCGCACCGACGCTCTCACGGGTGCCGGTGACGCCCATCAGCGAGGCCGCGTAGACGAAGCCGGAGCCCGCCGCCGTGATCTTCGCCAGTCGCTCGTCCCGGCTGCTCGGGGCCACCACGAACACGGTGGCCAGTCCGTGCTGCTCGGCGGCCTTCCGCCACACCTCGGACTCCTCCACCGGCAGGTCCGGCAGGATGCAGCCGGCGCCGCCGGCCTCCGCCAGCCCGGCGGCGAAGCGCTCGGCGCCGTAGCGGTCGACCGGGTTCCAGTAGGTCATGACCAGGATCGGCTTCCCGGACGCGGCGTGCGCCTCGCGCACCGTGCGCAGCACGTCCTTGATCCGTACGCCGCCGCGCAGCGCGATGTCGTCCGCGGTCTGGATGACCGGGCCGTCCAGCACGGGGTCGCTGTGCGGCAGGCCGATCTCGACGACGTCGGCACCGCCCTCCAGCGCCGCCTTCGCCGCCTCGATGCCACCCTCGACAGTCGGGAACCCCGCCGGGAGGTAGGCCACCAGGGCGGCGCGGCCCTCGGCCCTGGCGCCGGCCAGGGTCCGGTCCAGCAGCTCGATCTGCCCGCTCACCGCTGCGCTCCTTCAGCCTCGTCGTACAGCCCGAAGTAGCGGGCGGCCGTGTCCATGTCCTTGTCGCCGCGCCCGGAGAGGTTGACCAGGAGCAGGCCCTTCTCGCCGACCTCCCGGCCGGCCTGCAGCGCGCCGGCGAGCGCGTGGGCGCTCTCGATGGCCGGAATGATGCCCTCGGTGCGGGACAGCAGGCGCAGCGCCTGCATCGCCTCGTCGTCGGTGACCGGGCGGTACTCGGCCCGGCCGGTCTCCTTGAGGTAGGCGTGCTCGGGGCCGATGCCGGGGTAGTCCAGGCCGGCCGAGATCGAGTACGGCTCGGTGATCTGGCCCTCGTCGTCCTGCAGGACGTAGCTGCGGGAGCCGTGCAGGATGCCGGGCTCGCCGACGGTCAGGGTCGCCGCGTGCTCACCGGAGTCCACGCCGTGGCCGGCCGCCTCCAGACCCAGCAGGCGCACCCCCTCGTCCGGGATGAAGGCGTGGAACAGGCCGATCGCGTTGGATCCGCCCCCCACGCAGGCGGCGACCACGTCCGGCAGTCGGCCCGCGCGCTCCAGGATCTGGCGGCGCGCCTCGACGCCGATGACGCGGTGGAAGTCGCGCACCATCGCCGGGAAGGGGTGCGGGCCCGCGACCGTGCCGAAGAGGTAGTGGGTGCGGTCGACGTTGGCGACCCAGTCGCGGAACGCCTCGTTGATCGCGTCCTTCAGGGTGCGGCTGCCCGACTTCACGGGGATGACCTCGGCACCGAGGATGCGCATGCGGGCCACGTTGAGTGCCTGGCGCTCGGTGTCGACCTCGCCCATGTAGACGGTGCACTCCAGGCCGAACAGGGCGCAGGCGGTGGCCGTGGCCACGCCGTGCTGGCCGGCGCCGGTCTCGGCGATGACCCGGGTCTTGCCCATGCGCTTGGTGAGCAGCGCCTGGCCCAGCACGTTGTTGATCTTGTGCGAGCCGGTGTGGTTGAGATCCTCCCGCTTGAGGAAGACCCGTGCCCCGCCGGCGTGCTCCGCGAAGCGCGGCACCTCGGTGAGCGGGCTGGGGCGGCCGGTGTAGTGCACCAGCAGGTCGTTCAGTTCCGCGGCGAAGGCGGGGTCGGACTTCGCCTTGTCGTACTCCACGGCGACCTCGTCCACGGCGGCGACCAGCGCCTCCGGGATGAACTTGCCGCCGAACCGGCCGAAGTAGCCGTCGGCGCTGGGCACCCGGCCCTCGGGGTCGGGGATGAAGAAGTCTTCGGACATGTCGTTCTCGGCTCCTTCGGGGGCACGTCGGGGCCCCCAGGGTCTGGCGTACCGATGGTCACGTCACGGCGCGGTGGGCGCCGTCGGCGGCATGCGCGCCCCCGGCCGGGGAACACGGCGGAGCTCACCGGCGGGACGCCGGTGAGCACACCCGTGCCCCGGTCATCGGGAGGACGGCGCTGCCGTCAACGCCATCGGCGCCCGTTGATCTGACCCGGCTCGCAGCCGATGTGGTAGCGCACGCGGCGACCGAGGACGCGCCGCGCCGGCGCGCGGCAGCCACGGGGACGGCAGCCCCGGGCCAGTCGCGCGTAGGTCGTCATGGTGCCGGTCAGCCCCGCCCGTGGCGCAGCGCGGGGTGCGCGCCGGCGGCGACGAGGTCGGCCACGGCGCCCTTGGGGTCGCGGCCGGTCACCAGGGACTCGCCGACGAGGACCGCGTCGGCGCCGTCGTTGGCGTAGGCGATGAGGTCGTGCGGGCCGCGGACCCCGGACTCGGCCACCTTGACGATGTGGTCCGGGATCTCCGGGGCGACGCGGGCGAAGGTGCCGCGGTCGACCTCGAGGGTCTTGAGGTCGCGCGCGTTGACGCCGATGACGCGGGCGCCCGCGTCGACGGCCCGTTCGGCCTCCTCCTCGTCGTGCACCTCGACCAGCGGGGTGAGCCCGATGGACTCGGCCCGCTCGACCAGCGAGACCAGCGCGTCCTGCTCCAGCGCGGCGACGATCAGCAGCGCCAGGTCAGCGCCGTAGGCACGGGCCTCCCAGAGCTGGTAGGCGGTGACGATGAAATCCTTGCGGAGCACGGGGATGTCGACCTTGGCCCGGACGGCCTCCAGGTCGGCCAGCGAGCCGCCGAAGCGGCGCTGCTCGGTGAGGACCGAGATGACCGCGGCACCGCCCGCCTCGTAGTCCGCGGCGAGGCCCGCGGGGTCGGCGATGGCGGCGAGGGCGCCCTTGGAGGGGCTGGACCGCTTGACCTCGCAGATGACCTTGACGCTGTCCCCCCGCAGGGCCGCCACGCCGTCCTTGGCGTCGCGTGCCTTCGCCGCCCGCTCCTTGAGCTCGTCGAGGGAGACCCGGGCCTGCCGCTCGGCGAGGTCCTCGCGGACGCCGTCGATGATCTCGTCGAGCACACTCACGCGAGAGGACCCCTTCCGAAAAGCGAAACGATCAAGCCAGTGAGATGTTCCACCAGCACTGCGATGGTAACCGCCGGGGGGCGGAGGACCCGCATCCGGCGGAGCGCCGAGCCACCCGGCGGACGACCCGGGCGCCCCATCGACGCGGGTCAGGGCGCCAGCGCGGCCCCGAACGGAAGGTTCCGGACGACGGTGAAGAGCAGCGCGACGCCCGCGATCGCCCACCAGTGGACGGCCCGCAGCGGGAGCACGAACGGCCTGCCGCGCAGCACCCGGGTGAGCCAGACCGTCCACACCACGGCGAAGAGCACGTAGCCCGCCACGGCCAGCGCGTTGAGGCCGAGCGCCGTGCCGAAGTCGCCGTGCACGACCGCGTACGCGCTGCGCAGTCCGCCGCAGCCCGGGCAGTACAGGCCCGTGTAGTGCAGCAGGGGGCAGACCGGGTAGTGCCCGGCCTCATTCGGGTCGAAGGTGCCGACGTACGCGAAGGCGGCGGCGACACCGCCGAGGACGCCCAGCGGGGCGGCGAGGGCAATCGGCTTCGGCCTGGCGGCAGTCTCGGTCACGCGGTGATTGTCCCGCGCCATGGCCGCCGGGGACACCCGGGGTGGCCGGAAAGCGCGGAGCCACCGCCGGCGGATGCGCCGGCGGCGGCTCCGTAGTGCGTGCTGCGCTCAGCCGCGCTGCTTCTCCGGCATCGGCTTGCCGAGACCCGCGGCGCGCATGCCGAGACCGATCAGACCGCCGAGGGCGGCGACCGCCAGGCCGGCGAACATCCCGATCGGCTCCGCCAGGACGACGAAGGCAGCCGCGACGCAGAAGCCGATGAAGGCGATGGTCACGCCGGTCCAGGCGGCAGGGGTGTGTCCGTGGCTGTTGCCCGCCATGAGTGCTCCCAAGTCGTTCTACAAAAGGGTCGTCAGTTCGTTCGCCCGCGCGATGACGCGCGTCACGCGCCATTGTCCCCCGTTCCGCTCACGCTCCGCGCGCGGGGGTGGCCCGGCGCGTCAGGAGGTCTCGGTTGGGTCCTCGCCGCGGTCCAGCGCCTTCCACAGGTCCTCGGGGCGCTCCTCCCCGGCGGCGGGTGCGGGGGTGCGGCCGGGACGCGCCGCCCCGGGGGTGTCACGGTCGTACCGGTTCGACATGGCGGGCCAGGTCCGCGCGCGCAGGAGGGCCACGGCGCCGGCGAGCAGCAGCAGCGCGCCGCCCGCCGCCGAGACACCCGGCCAGGCGCTGGTGGCGGCCCCGGTGACGGTCGTACGGGACAGGCCGCTGGCCGTCGCGGCGGCCGCGTCCAGGGCCGAGGTGTCGCCGAGCGCGAGCAGCGCCGCCGCCAGTGCCCCGGCCCCGCACAGCGCGAGCAGCCCCCCGACGATCAGCCGGGCCGCTCCCCGTACGGCGAAGACCGCCACCAGGGCGGCCAGGCCCACCAGCGCGAGCGCGCCCGGCACTGCGGTGACCTGGTGGCCGGAGACGCTGACCGGCATCCCGCCGTCGGCGAACGGGGCGCTGCCCTTCTGCCAGGTCTTGCCCGAGGCCAGGAGCACGACCGCGGCGCCGAGCACACCGCTCGCCAGTGCGAGCAGGAGACTGCCGCGGCCGACCGCCGGGCGGGGTGCGGGCTCGGCGGCCGGTTCGGCGACGGTGTGGGGCTGGGGCACGGAACTGCTCACCCGACCACTATCCCCCGTCGCTCCCCCGCCCCGGCACGCGGGGCCCGTCCGGCGGCGGTCACGCCCCGGTGCGCATCCGGCCTGCGGTGGCGACGGCGCGGAGCACCGCGGCGGCCTTGTTGCGGCACTCGGTGTCCTCGCTGGCGGGGTCGGAGTCGGCGACGATGCCGGCGCCTGCCTGCACGTAGGCGGTCCCGTCGCGCAGCACCGCGGTGCGGATCGCGATGGCGGTGTCGGAGTCCCCGGCGAAGTCCAGGTAGCCCACGGCGCCGCCGTACAGGCCGCGCCGGGTGGGCTCCAGTTCGTCGATGATCTGCATCGCGCGCGGCTTGGGCGCCCCCGACAGGGTGCCCGCGGGGAAGCAGGCGGTGAGGACGTCGAAGGCCGTGCGGCCGGCGCCGAGGCTGCCGGTGACGGTGGAGACGATGTGCATGACGTGGCTGTAGCGCTCGATCGACATGAAGTCGACGACTTCGACGCTGCCCGGCTCGCAGACCCTTCCGAGGTCGTTGCGGCCCAGGTCGACGAGCATCAGGTGCTCGGCGCGCTCCTTGGGGTCGGCGAGCAGTTCGTCGGCGAGCGCCTGGTCCTCCTGCGGCGTCGCGCCGCGCGGCCGGGTGCCGGCGATGGGGTGCACCATGGCCCGGCCGTCCTCGACCTTCACCAGCGCCTCGGGGCTGGAGCCGACGACGTCGAATCCGTCGAAGCGCAGCAGGTACATGTACGGCGAGGGGTTGGTCGCCCGCAGCACGCGGTAGACGTCGAGCGCGCTCGCCGGGCAGGGCGTCTCGAACCGCTGCGAGGGCACGACCTGGAAGGCGTCGCCGGCCCGGATGTACTCCTTGGTCGTCTCCACCGCGGCCTGGTAGGCGGCCCCCCCGAAGCGCGAGGTGACCTCCTCCGGGAGCCGGGACGGCGGCAGTTGGGCGGGCGCGGAGTCCACGGGGCGGGCCAGGTCGGCGGTCATGGCGTCCAGCCGCCGCACGGCCTCGGCGTACGCCTCGTCGACTCCGGTGTCGAGGTCGTTGTGGTTGATCGCGTTGGCGATCAGCAGCACCGAGCCGTCCCAGTGGTCGAGGACCGCCAGGTCGGAGGTGAGCAGCATGGTGAGCTCGGGCAGCCCCAGGTCGTCGCGGGCGTGGTCGCCGATGCGCTCCAGGCGGCGTACGACGTCGTAGCCGAGGTAGCCGACCATGCCCCCGGTGAACGGCGGCAGCCCGGCGTCGTCGTGCAGGTCTCGCGGGGTGTGCAGGGCCTCGACGGTGGCCCGCAGCGCCTCCAGCGGGTCGCCGCCGGCCGGCACGCCCATCGGGGGCGTGCCGAGCCAGTGGGCCTGGCCGTCGCGTTCGGTCAGGGTGGCGGCGCTGCGGACGCCGACGAAGGAGTAACGCGACCACGAGCGGCCGTTCTCCGCGGACTCCAGCAGGAAGGTGCCGGTCCGTTCGGCCGCGAGCTTCCGGTACAGACCGACCGGGGTGTCCCCGTCGGCCAGCAGCTTCCTGCTGACCGGGATCACCCGGCGGTCCTGTGCCAGCTTGCGGAAGGTGTCGAGGTCGGGGGTGACGGTGCCCGTGGTCATGGTCCGCAGCCTAGTGCCCGGGGGCGGCCGGTTCAGGCCGGCGGCAGTTCACCGGCGTCGAAGCAGGTGCGGTCGCCGGTGTGGCAGGCCGCGCCGACCTGGTCGACCTTGACCAGGATCGTGTCGCCGTCGCAGTCCAGGGCTACGGACTTCACGTGCTGGACGTGCCCGGAGGTATCGCCCTTGACCCAGTACTCCTGGCGGCTGCGGCTCCAGTAGGTGCAGCGGCCGGTGGTGAGGGTGCGGTGCAGCGCCTCGTCGTCCATCCATCCGAGCATGAGGACTTCGCCGGTGTCGTACTGCTGCGCGACGGCGGGCACGAGGCCGTCGGCGGTGCGCTTGAGACGGGCGGCGACGGCGGGGTCGAGCGGGGATTCCATACCCCCATTCTGCCCGCTCCGGGCGACGTGACTTCGGCTCCTGCTCCCACCCCGGTCACCCGCATGGGGCATGCTTCGTCCATGAGTTTTCCTCCGCCGTCGCCGCCCGACGACCCGCGCCCCGGACAGGGCGGCGGTTTTGGGCCGCCCCCGGGGGGTTTCGGCCCGCCGCAGCACCAGCCCCAACCGCAGTACCAGCCGCAGCCGATGCCGCCGTACCAGAACCAGTCGCATTTCCCCGGACCGCCGCAGCAGGGCGGCGGTTACGGCTACCCGCCCCCGCCGCAGCCGCCGCGCAGCGGTGGTGGCGCGAAGGTCGCCGCGATAGTCATCGGCGCGATCGTCCTGGCAGCCGTCGTCGTCGGCGGTCTGGCGGTCGCGCTGAGCGGCGGCGAGGACGACGACAAGGGCGCCACCGGTTCCACGAGCAGCAGCCCCACCGCCTCGGCCCCCACCACCGAGGACACGGCGACCGCGTCCACGCAGCCGGACCCCTCGGAGACCTTCCGCAAGTACGTCGTGCTCAGCCCCGGCCAGTGCTTCGACGACCCGGGCCTGGACAGCAGCGTCACCGAGGTCACGACGGTCTCCTGCAACGGACCGCACGACGCCGAGGTCATCGCCAACGAGACCATCACGGGCACCTTCGCCACCGAGGGCGCGCTCAAGGCCAAGGTCCTGAAGCTGTGCGAGGCGGACGCCGCGAAGCGCCTGAAGAACGTCAAGGACAACCCGGGGTACTTCTACTACGCGCTGTACCCGAAGCTCACGGGCTACCAGTTGCAGGGCAAGGACACCGTCTCGTGCTCCCTGACCCTCAGCAACCGGCCGGACGGCAAGAAGCTGACCAAACCGCTGCCGTAGCTGCTGCCCGCAGGCGGGGGCCGGACGTAAGCTGACGGTATGTCGACTCATGCCCAGCGTGAACGTCTGCTCCTCGCCGACCTGCTGGACAGTGCCGGACCCGAGGCGCCAACCCTCTGCGAGGGCTGGACCACCCGCGATCTCGCCGCCCACATCGTGGTGCGGGAGCGCCGTGGTGACGCCTCGGCCGGCCTGGTCATCCCCTTCCTCGCGGACCGGTCGGAGCGCGTGCGCAAGGAGTTCGCGGAACGCCCCTACCAGGAACTGATCCGGCTGATCCGCACCGGGCCGCCGCGGCTGTCACCGTTCGCCCTCAAGCAGATCGACGAGGCGGCCAACACCGTCGAGTTCTACGTCCACGCCGAGGACGTGCGCCGGGCCCAGCCGGACTGGTCCCCGCGTGAACTCGACCCCGTCTTCGCCGACCTGCTCTGGTCCCGTCTGGAGCGCTCCGCCCGCCTGCTGGGCCGCAAGGCCCCGGTCGGCGTGGTGCTGCGCCGTCCGGACGGCCAGACCGCGGTGGCACACCGCGGCGCCCCGGTCGTCACCGTCACCGGGGAGCCCGGCGAGCTGCTGCTGTTCGCCTTCGGCCGGCAGGACTCCGCCCGGGTGGAGACGGAGGGCGACAAGGACGCGGTGACCCGGCTGTACGACGCCAGGCTGGGGATCACCGCCTGAGTCCGGCTACCCGGGGCGGCGGGCGAGTTCCGCCCGCCGCAGCGCCGGCGCGGCGAGTCCCACGACGGCCCCCGCGGCCGCGACCGCCGTACTGGCGACGAACACCGGCGCCGGGCCCCAGGCGCCGATGGCGGCACCGGTGAGCGGAAAGCTCATCGGTGCGACGCCGAGCGAGAACAGGGCGGCCACCGAACCGACCCGGCCGAGGTAGGCGGGGTCGGTGAGGGTCTGCAGCAGGGCTCCGCACAACGCGCCGCTCAGTCCCGCCACCAGGCCGCCCACGACCGCGACGGCGACCGCCCCCGGCAGCACGGGGACGAAGACGAACCCGGCCACCGCGGCCGCCCCCAGTCCCGGGCAGCAGGCCTGGGCCAGCCCGGCACGCGGCAGTCGGCCGCGCACCGTCAGCAGCAGCGAGGCGGCGCCCGCCCCGGCGCCGAAGCCGCTGACGATCCAGCCGAGCCCGGCGGTGCCCCAGCCCCGGCCGGCGGCGACCAGTGTGAGGCCGATGTCGAACGGCCCGGCGAAGCCGCGTTCGCCGACCGCGATGACGACCACGAGCACGGTGAGCACGTGCCGTCCGCGTATGGAGCGCAGGCCCTCCACCAAGTCCCGCCACGCGGTGCCGCCCGCCCGTGCGGCCCGGTCGTCGGGCGGCGGCGGGGCGACGCGGACGGCGAGCAGCAGCACCAGCGAGACCGCGAACAGCACCCCCGCGACCGGCTGGTTCGGCCCGGAGGACCTCGAACGTCTGAAGGAGAACCGCGCGCCTGGTGAGACCCTGGTGCACGACGTGATCGCCGCAGCGCTCGACCTCCGTGGGTGACGTGTGCCATACCTGAAACTGCTCCGCCGGCCCCATGTGGGCCGGGTGCTGTCCGGTTCGCTCGTCGGACGGCTGCCGACCGCCATGGCGGCCCTGGCCATCGCCCTGGCGCTGCGCGCGGCGGGCGCCGACTACCGACTGGTCGGCGCCGCAGGGGGCGTCTACGCGGTGTCCGGAGCGATCGGCGGGCCGCTGCTCGGTCGCTGGGTCGACCGGCTGGGCCAGCCGCGTGTGCTGATCGTCTCCTCGCTGGTCTCGGCCGCCGGCTTCGCGGCGCTGGCCGCCGCACCGGGCAGCACGGCGGTGGCGGTGCTCAGCCCGGCCGTCGCCGGGGCCGCGTCGCCGCCGCTGGAGCCGTGCCTGCGCGCGCTGTGGCCCGATCTGGTGGAGCCGGACGAACTGGAGTCGGCGTACGCCGTGGACGCGGGCGCGCAGGAACTGGTCTTCATCGGCGGCCCGCTGCTCGTCGGCGGGCTGGCCGTGGCCGGCCCGGCCCGGCTGGCGCTGCTGGCCGCGGCCGTCCTCGGGGTGGTGGGCGCGATCTGCGTCGCGACCTCCGCGCCGTCCCGTGCCTGGGCCTCCGCCGCGCGTTCCGTCCACTGGCTGGGGCCGCTGCGCAGCCGGGCCCTGGTGGTGCTGCTGTGCGCGCTGACCGGCTGCGGCTGGGCGCTGGGCACGTTCAACGTCCTCGCCGTCGCCTACGCCGAGCGGCACCCGTTGCCCGGCGGCGCCGGAACCCTGCTGGCGCTGAACTCCACCGGCGCCCTGGTCGGCGCCCTGCTGATCGCCGCCCTGCCCTGGCGGGCGGACGCGGCCACCAAGGCGGCCGTCACCGGCGCCGGGATGGCCGTCACCTTCTGGCCCTTCACCCTGGTCCCCGGCCCGCTGCCGATGGCGCTGGTCGCCCTGCTCAGCGGGGTGTTCTTCGCGCCGCTGCTCACCATGGTCTTCGGCCTCACCGGCGAACTGGCCCCGGCGGGCACCGTCACCGAGGCCTTCGCCTGGCTGGTCACCCTGGTCACCACGGGCATCGCGGGCGGTTCCGCCGTCAGCGGGCTGATCCTCGCCGACGGCTCCCTCCCGGCGGCCGCCGTCAGCGCCGCGAGCGGCGTCACCCTCTCCGCCCTCACCCTCGCCGCCGCGCGCCCCGTCCTGGCCCGCGACCGCGCCGCCGTCCAGCCCGCCGGTTAGGCCCGGGGGGTGCCGGCCGGCCCTTGGTGCCGGCCGCGATACCGCGGACAGCACCGCCCACACGAGAGTGGAAGGCTCCCGGCACCGGAGGCCGTCCCCCGGTGCCCGCTTCCGGCAGGCTTCCGGGAACGAGACTGCCGTGTTCGTCGTCTGTCGCCGCGACCGCGCCGCCTCCATGCTGACGCCGTGGTCCGCATCGTCAGTCATGCCGTACACGTGGCGCGGGTACCCCGTGCCTGGTTCACGGGCATGGCCGGCATGCTCGCGGAGGTCGCGGAGCAGTCCCGGACCGACGGAGGGCGGGTGCTTCTGCCCGGGGGGCGCACCGTGCCGGACGTCTCACTGGTCACCGGGCGGCACCTGCGGCCGGGGGCGGTGTACGACGCCTCGGACGAGGAGGCGCAGGTCCGGTTCACGGTCAAGGACTGGGACCGCAGGCGCGGGGTGCGCCTGGAGCACGTGACGACCGCGCCGGACGGCACCATCCGCTTGGTGGGCCTGCTGAAGGACGCCCGGCGGCCCCGGCTGGTGGAGGTGGACGGCACGGTCCAGGGCGTGGGAGCGCTGCCGTGGTTGGGTTGTCACGGGCGGCGGGCAGCGCCCGGGTGGACTTCGACGCCTGGTGGACCGCGGCGGACGCCGGAGTGCCCGCGCGCGGCGGACCCGCGCGCGCACGTCTGGCCCATCCCCTGGCACGGGCGGAGGTCACCGTGGCTCCCCGTCCGGCAGAAGGGGGCTGGCAGGTCCGTGTGACGGTGTCCGTGCGCGGCCGGTGGCTGCTGCGCCCGGCCGCGGCCGTCGTCGCGCGGCTCGCCCGGCCGTGGATGCGCCGCGCTCTGGTGCGCTCCCTGGACGGACTGGCCGAGCGGTGGAACGAGGAGGTGCCCAAGGCGGTCGCCCGCGGCCCGCTCCAGTGGCGTGCGGAGCTGCTGCGCGAACCGTGAACCACGTCCCAGGGCGCGGGTGCCCGGGTGCCCCGGATGTGCCTGGGCGAGCGCCTCAGCGCACCGGGTGCCCGGCGTCGCGCAGCGTCCGCTTGACCTCGCCGATGCGCAGGTCGCCGAAGTGGAAGACGGAGGCCGCCAGGACGGCATCGGCGCCGGCGGCGATGGCCGGGGGGAAGTCGGTGAGGCGGCCCGCGCCTCCGGAGGCGATGACCGGGACGGTGACGTGCTTGCGGACGGCGGCGATCATCTCCGTGTCGTAGCCGTCCTTCGTGCCGTCCGCGTCCATCGAGTTGAGGAGGATCTCGCCGGCGCCGAGCTCGGCCGCGCGGTGCGCCCACTCCACGGCGTCGATGCCGGTGCCCTGGCGGCCGCCGTGCGTGGTCACCTCGAAGCCGGACGGGGTCCCGGCGTCGGTGCGCCGGGCGTCCACGGACAGCACCAGCACCTGCCGGCCGAACCGCTCGGCGATCTCGCGCAGCAGCTCGGGCCGGGCGATCGCCGCGGTGTTGACGCCGACCTTGTCGGCCCCGGCGCGCAGCAGCTTGTCGACGTCGTCGGCCGACCGCACGCCGCCGCCGACGGTGAGCGGGATGAAGACCTGTTCCGCGGTGCGCCGCACCACGTCGTAGGTCGTCTCACGGTTGCCGGACGAGGCGGTGATGTCGAGGAAGGTCAGCTCGTCGGCGCCCTCGGCGTCGTAGAGCCTGGCCATCTCGACGGGGTCGCCCGCGTCCCGCAGGTTCCGGAAGTTGACGCCCTTGACGACCCGGCCGTTGTCCACGTCCAGGCAGGGGATGACTCGGACCGCCACGGTCATTGTTCTCGGGCTCCTCGGAATGCTTCCAACTCGACTTCGACCAGGACGCGGGAGTCCACGAACCCGGAGACCACGACCACCGTGGCGACGGGGCGCACGGCGTCGAAGAACTCCTTGTGGGCCCGGCCCACCGCGTCCACGTCGCGGGTGTGGGTGAGGTACATACGGGTACGGACGACGGACTCGGCGCCCAGGCCGAACTCCTCGAGCGCGGCAAGGGCGTTGGTGAAGGCCACCTTGGCCTGTTCGTACGGGTCGCCCTCGCCGTAGAGCACGGTGCCGACGAACGGCATGGTGCCCGCGACGTGGACCCGGTCCCCCGCCGCGACACCGCGCGCGAAGCCGAACTGCTCCTCCCAGGGGCTGTCGCTCTGCACTCGCCGTACGCCGGGGGTCTCCGTCATCGGGACACTGCCTCCAGGGCCTCTTCCAAGGTGAACGCCTTGGCGTAGAGGGCCTTTCCGACGATGGCACCTTCGACCCCCTCGGGACCCAGCGTGGCGATCGCCCGCAGGTCGTCAAGGGAGGAGACGCCGCCGGAGGCGACGACCGGACGATCGGTGGCCGTGCAGACGTTCTTCAGCAGCTCCAGGTTGGGACCCTGCAGGGTACCGTCCTTGGCGATGTCGGTGACGACGTACCGGGCGCAGCCCTCGGAGTCGAGGCGGGCCAGCGTCTCGTAGAGGTCGCCGCCGTCGCGGGTCCAGCCGCGGCCGCGCAGGGTGGTGCCGCGGACGTCCAGGCCGACCGCGATCCGGTCACCGTGCTCGGCGATGACCTTGGCGACCCACTCAGGGGACTCCAACGCGGCGGTGCCGAGGTTGACCCGGGTGCAGCCGGTGGCGAGGGCCGCGGCCAGCGACTCGTCGTCGCGGATGCCGCCGGACAGCTCGACCTTGATGTCCATGGAGCGGGCGACACCGGCGATCTGCTCGCGGTTGTCCCCGGTGCCGAAGGCGGCGTCCAGGTCGACCAGGTGCAGCCACTCGGCACCCGCCTGCTGCCAGGCCAGGGCGGCGGCCATGGGGTCGCCGTAGGACGTCTCGGAGCCGGACTCGCCGTGGACGAGGCGGACGGCCTGGCCGTCGCGGACGTCGACGGCGGGAAGGAGTTCGAGGCGGTGCGTCGTGCTCATAACGGCGTACGTCCTAGTCCTTGAGGGTGTCGAGCCAGTTGGTCAGCAACTGGGCGCCGGCGTCGCCGGACTTCTCGGGGTGGAACTGGGTGGCCCACAGCGGGCCGTTCTCCACCGCGGCGACGAAGGGCTCGCCGTGCGTGGCCCAGGTGACCTTCGGGGCCCGGATGCTGGGGTTGGCGGTCTCCAGCTCCCAGGTGCGCACCGCGTACGAGTGCACGAAGTAGAAGCGGGCGTCGGCGTCCAGGCCGGCGAACAGCCGCGAGTCCCCGGGCGCCTTGACGGTGTTCCAGCCCATGTGCGGCACGACCGGCGCGCGCAGCGGCTCGACGGTGCCGGGCCACTCGTCGCAGCCCTCCGTGGTGACGCCGTGCTCGACGCCCTTCTCGAAGAGGATCTGCATGCCGACGCAGATCCCCATCACGGGCCTGCCGCCCGACAGCCGGCGGCCGATGACCCACTCACCGCGCACCGCCTTCAGCCCGGCCATGCAGGCGGCGAAGGCGCCGACGCCGGGGACGAGCAGCCCGTCGGCGTTCATCGCCTGATCGAAGTCGGAGGTGATCTCCACGTCCGCGCCGACCCGGGCGAGCGCGCGCTCCGCGGAACGGACGTTGCCGAAACCGTAGTCGAGGACCACGACCTTCTTGGCGGCCTTGCTCATCTACCGAGCCCCCCTACAGCCGCAGCAGGCCGGCCGCCAGCGACATGGCGGAGCCGATGCCGAGCAGCACGACGACGCTCTTGGGCATCTTCTGCTTCCAGAAGGAGTACACCCCTCCGGCCAGGAAGAGACCGAGCAGGATGAAGAGGACAGCGGCCTTGCTCATCAGAGGGCGCCCTTCGTCGACGGGAGGATGCCCGCGGCGCGCGGGTCGCGCTCGGAGGCGTGGCGCAGGGCCCGGGCCAGCGCCTTGAACTGGCACTCCACGATGTGGTGGGCGTTGCGCCCGTACGGGACGTGGACGTGGAGGGCGATCTGGGCCTGGGCGACGAAGGACTCCAGGATGTGCCGGGTCATCGTCGTGTCGTAGGAGCCGATCATCGGCGCCATGTTCTCGGGCTCGCTGTGCACCAGGTACGGACGGCCCGACAGGTCGACGGTGACCTGGGCCAGGGACTCGTCCAGCGGCACGGAGCAGTTGCCGAAGCGGTGGATGCCCACCTTGTCGCCGAGCGCCTGCTTGAAGGCGGCGCCGAGCGCGAGGGCGGTGTCCTCGATGGTGTGGTGGGTGTCGATGTGCAGGTCGCCCTCGGTCTTGACCGTGAGGTCGAAGAGGCCGTGGCGGCCGAGCTGGTCGAGCATGTGATCGTAGAAGCCGACTCCGGTGGAGATCTCGGTCCTGCCGGTGCCGTCGAGGTCGAGCTCGACGACGACGGACGTCTCCTTGGTCGTGCGCTCCACGCGGCCGACGCGGGTCATGTGGTTACTGCTCCTTCTTCAGCTCGCGTACCGCTTCGAGGAACGCGTCGTTCTCGGCCGGGGTGCCCGCGGTGACCCGCAGCCAGCCCGGTACGCCGTTGTCGCGGACGAGCACGCCGCGGTCGAGGATCGCCTGCCAGGCGCGGTGGCTGTCCTCGAAGCGGCCGAACTGCACGAAGTTGGCGTCGGAGTCGGTGACCTCGTAGCCGATCGCCCTCAGCTCGCCGACCAGGCGGTCCCGCTCGGTCTTCAGCTGTTCGACGTACCCGAGCAGCGTATCGGTGTGCTCCAGCGCGGCCAGCGCGGTGGCCTGGGTGACGGCGGACAGGTGGTACGGCAGGCGCACCAGCTGGACCGCGTCCACGACCGCCGGGTCGGCGGCGAGATAGCCCAGCCGCAGTCCGGCCGCGCCGAAGGCCTTGGACATGGTGCGGCTGATCACCATGTTGGGGCGGCCCTCGATCAGCGGCAGCAGGGAGGGGCTGTGGCTGAACTCGCCGTACGCCTCGTCGACCACCACCAGCGAGGGACGGGCGGCCTGGGCGGCCTCGTACAGCGCCAGGACGGTGTCGGCGGCGACGGCCGTGCCGGTCGGGTTGTTCGGCGACGTGACGAAGACCACGTTCGGCCGGTGCTCGGCGATGGCCCGCTCGGCGGCGGCCACGTCGATGGTGAAGTCCTCGCGGCGCGGGCCGGGGATCCAGCCGGTGCCGGTGCCGCGGGAGATCAGGCCGTGCATGGAGTACGAGGGCTCGAAGCCGATCGCGGTGCGGCCGGGCCCGCCGAAGGTCTGCAGCAGTTGCTGGATGACCTCGTTGGAGCCGTTGGCGGCCCACACGTTGGCGAGGCCCACCGCGTGGCCGGCGGTGCGGGTCAGGTACTTCGCCAGCTCGGTGCGCAGCTCCACCGCGTCCCGGTCGGGGTAGCGGTTGAGGTCGCGGGCGGCCTCGCGGACCCGTTCGGCGATCCGCTCGACCAGCGGCTCGGGCAGCGGGTACGGGTTCTCGTTGGTGTTCAGCCGTACGGGTACGTCGAGTTGCGGGGCGCCGTAGGGGGATTTGCCGCGCAGTTCGTCCCGGATGGGCAGGTCGTCGATGCCGGTCACGAACCCGGTACCGTCCAATCGAATCGGGCGCGGACCGCGGCGCCGTGCGCGGGCAGGTCCTCGGCGTCGGCCAGGGTCACCACGTGCGGGGCGATCTCGGCGAGCGCCTCGCGGCTGTAGTCCACGACGTGGATGCCGCGCAGGAAGGACTGCACGGACAGGCCCGAGGAGTGGCAGGCGCAGCCGCCGGTGGGCAGCACGTGGTTGGAGCCGGCCGCGTAGTCGCCGAGCGAGACGGGGGCGTAGGCGCCGACGAAGATCGCGCCGGCGTTGCGCACCCGGGCGGCGACGGCGGCGGCGTCCGCGGTCTGGATCTCCACGTGCTCGGCCGCGTAGGCGTCCACCACCTGCAGGCCCTGCTCGATCCCGTCGACAAGGACGATGCCGGACTGACGGCCGGACAGCGCGGGGGCGATCCGGTCCTCGACGTGCTTGGTGGCGACCACCTGCCGCTGCAGCTCCTTCTCCACCGCCTCGGCGAGGTCCACGGAGTCGGTGACCAGGACGGCTGCGGCCAGCGGGTCGTGCTCGGCCTGGCTGATGAGGTCGGCGGCGACGTGCACCGGGTCGGCGGTGGCGTCGGCGAGGACGGCGATCTCCGTGGGGCCGGCCTCGGCGTCGATCCCGATGCGGCCCTTGAGCAGGCGCTTGGCGGCGGCGACCCAGATGTTGCCGGGGCCGGTGACCATGTTCACCGGGCGGCACTCCTCGGTGCCGTACGCGAACATCGCCACGGCCTGGGCGCCGCCCGCGGCGTACACCTCGTCGACGCCGAGCAGGGCGCACGCGGCGAGGATCGTCGGGTGCGGGAGTCCGCCGAACTCCTTCTGCGGCGGCGACGCGACGGCCATCGAGCCGACCTCGGCCTCCTGCGCGGGCACGACGTTCATCACCACGGAGGACGGGTAGACCGAGCGGCCGCCGGGCACGTACAGGCCCACGCGCTCCACCGGCAGCCACCGCTCGGTGACCGTGCCGCCCGGGACGACCTGCGTGGTGTGGTCGGTGCGGCGCTGCTCTCCGTGGACGAGCCGGGCGCGTCGGATCGACTCCTCCAGCGCGGCCCGCACCTTGGGGTCCAGCCCCTCCAGGGCCCGGGTCAGCGCCTCGGCCGGAACACGCACCCGGTCGATGGTGACACCGTCGAACTTCTCCGCGTAGTCGATCAGTGCCGCGGTGCCACGATGCTTCACGTCCTCACAGATCGGGCGCACCTTCTCCAGTGCGGCCTCGACGTCGAGCTCGGCACGGGGCAGCAGATCGCGGTCGATGCCGTCCGCCGGGAAGGCGTCGCCGCGCAGATCGATTCGGGAGATCACCCTCCCAAGTGTAGAGAACCGCCCTCAGGGACTTCGTCGAGTATCAGTCCGTGATACGCGTACCGGCCCCGGCCCGTGATCGCCCCGGCTAGCGTTTCCGTCGTCGTCGCCAGCCACGGGAGGGAAACCGGTGACCGAGCCGTCGGACGTCGCGCCGCCGCACGACTGGACCGCTGTGGAGCAGGGCCTGTGGGAGGCCTTCCGCCGGGGTGAGCTGTACGACCTGCGCACCGGCATCCCCGAGCGGGACGACCCGGCCGCGGACCGCTTCTGGGGCCCGGACCGGACGGTACGGGCCGAGGTGATCGCCAAGCTGCTGCTCGACGGGCCGCAGGCCGCGTCGGGGCGCGTGTCGTGCGTGAAGCTGTCCGGGGCCCAGATCAGCGGGCAGCTCAACCTCTCGGGCGGCACGGTGGTGCCGTATGTGGAGCTGCACGACTGCCGCTTCGAGCAGCAGGTGCTGCTGGCGGAGTGCAACTTCACGACCCTGCGCATGGTGCGCTGCGCGATACCGCGGCTGGAGGCGGCCCGCCTGCACACCTCGGGCGACCTGCACCTGCCGCAGTGCACGATCGAGGGCGGGATCCGGCTCACCGACGCCCACATCGGCACGGACCTGCTGCTCAACCAGATCACCCTGCGCAAGGACCGGCACGGCCGGGCCCTGGCGGCCGACGGGCTCAGCGTCGCCCAGGACGTCGAGGCCGAGCTGATCGAGGCGACCGGCGAGATCAGCCTGCGCAGCGCCCGGATCGGCGGCCGCCTCAGCCTGCGCGGCAGCCGGCTGCACAACCCGTACGGGCGCTACGCACTCAACGCGGCCCGGGTCACCGTGGAGCACACCCTCTACCTCAGCGCGGGATACGTCGGCACCGGCGGCTCCGGCGGCGGCACCCCGCCGCTGGGCGTGCGCACCCGGCGCTTCAGTTCGGACGGCGGGGTGCGGCTGGACGACGGCCGGTTCGGCAACGCGGTGATCATCCACCAGGCGCGGTTCCGGCTCACCGGCGGCCAGCAACTGTCGCTGCGCCGGATCCAGACGCCCGAACTGCGGCTCACCCTGGACCAGCCGCCGTCCGGGACGATCTCGCTGGCCGGCGCGCGCGTGGGCAACCTCACCGACAGCCGCACCTGCTGGCCCGAGGCCGGCGGCCTCGACCTGACCGGCTTCGCCTACGGTTCCCTCAGCCCCGAGGGCGCCTTCCCGCTGCGCGCCCGGATCGACTGGCTGGCCGCGGCCACCCCGGAGTACAGCCCCGAGCCGTACGAGCACCTGTCGGCCGCGCTGCGTGCGAGCGGCGAGGACGCCGACGCCCGCGAGGTGCTGCTGGCCAAGCACCGCCGCCGCCGCGAAACCCTCCCGCTCGCGGGCAAGCTGTGGGGCTATCTGCAGGACGTGACCGTCGGCTACGGCTACCGCCCGGGCCGCGCCGCCATATGGATGGCACTGCTCTGGGCGATCGGCGCGGTCTTCTTCACCGTCCAGGGCGAGCCCAAGCCCGTCGACGACGGCGCCTTCCCCCACTGGAACGCCCCCCTGTTCGCCCTCGACCTGCTCCTCCCGGTGATCAACCTCGGCCAGGACAACGCGTGGCGCCTGGGCGGCAGCACCCAATGGGCCGCCGCGGCCCTCACCATGCTCGGCTGGATCCTCGCCACCACCGTCGCCGCCGGCGCCTCCCGCCTCCTCCGCCGCGGCTGACGCCGCGGCGTGCGGCGCAGCCCCGGACGCGCCGTCCGGCGGCAACCGGGACCCCGTGGCGAGGCCGCCGGGCGAACGCCGCCACCAGCGCGAACCGCAGGGCGCACGCGCACGCGCCGCCCCGGCCGGCGGCGAGGCCGAAGGCGCCGAGGGCACAGCCCTGCCGGGCGAGGCGCGCGGTCGCCGCCATGACCGCGGGTGCGCCGTCCTCCACGAAGTGGGCGCCGCAGGCGCGACCGCCGCCCGGCCAGGACGGGCGGCGGGGGACGAGGGCGACGATGGGGGTGGGCGCCGCAGGCCCTAGGCTTGCTGACCGTGACCGCTCGTCTTCCGCTCTTCCCGCTCGGCTCCGTCCTCTTCCCGGGGCTCGTGCTGCCGCTGAACGTCTTCGAGGAGCGCTACCGCGCGCTCTTCCGCGACCTGCTGGCCCTGCCGGAGGACACGCCGCGCCGGTTCGGCGTCGTGGCGATCCGGGACGGCCACGAAGTGGCCCCCGCGGGGGCGGTGGAGGCCGCGGCCGGGTACGCGGCGGACCTGTCCGGAGCGCTGTACGCGCTGGGCTGCACCGCGGACGCGGCGACGATCGGGGAGCGCGAGGACGGCGGCTTCGACGTCGTGGCGACCGGCACGACGCGCTTCCGGCTGCTGTCGGTGGACTCCACGGGGCCGTACCTGATCGGTGAGGTCGAGGAGGTCGCGGAGGAGCCCGGCACCGGGTCGGGGGCGCTGGCGGCCGACGTCGCGCGGGCGTTCCGCACCTACCAGAAGCGGCTGGCCGGAGCGCGGGAGCGGAGCATGGCGGGGAGTCAGGAGCTGCCGGACGACCCGACCGTGCTGTCGTACCTGGTGGCCGCCGCCACCGTCGCCGAGACCCCGGCGAAGCAGACCCTGCTGGAGGCCCCGGACACCGCGGCCCGGCTGGAGCGGGAGCTGGGGCTGCTGCGCCGCGAGGCGGCCGTCATCGACAAGCTCCGCACCCTGCCCGCCGTGGACCTGACCCGGCAGGTCCCGAGCCCGAACTGACGTATTCTCACAGCGACATGGCCAAGAAGAAGCAGTCACCATCCGGCGGCACGCCCGCCACCGTCGCCCTGGAGAAGGCGGGCGCCGCCTTCACCGTGCACGCCTACGCCCACGACCCCGCCTCGGAGCTCGGCTACGGGGAGGAGGCGGCGCAGGCGCTGGGCACCTCCCCCGACCGGGTGTTCAAGACCCTCGTCGCCGAGGTGGACGGGGCGCTGACCGTCGCCGTCGTCCCCGTGGCGGGCTCGCTGGACCTCAAAGCGCTGGCCTCCGCGGCCGGAGGGAAGCGCGCCGGCATGGCGGACCCGGCCGCCGCCGAGCGGACCACCGGCTACGTCAGGGGCGGCATCTCCCCGCTGGGGCAGCGCAAGCGGCTGCGCACCGTCGTGGACGCCTCCGTGCTGGAACACCCCACGGTCTTCGTCTCCGCGGGCAAGCGCGGCCTGGAGGTCGAGCTGGCGCCGCAGGACCTGGTGCGGCTCACGGACGCGGTGGTCGCTCCGATCGGACGCGCCTGACCCCTGGACGGCGGGGCCGTACGGGCGCACTCTGCCCGCAGACCCAGCCGGTTCAGGGGAGGTCCGATGTCCAAGCGCACCCGCAAGCGCAAGTGGCGGATCAAGAAGCGCAACGCCAACCACGGCAGGCGCCCGGCGTGACTCCCGGGCCCCGGGTCAGACGCCCGGGGGCGGCGGGTTCCAGTGCACCGCGGGGGGCTGCTCGTCGCGCGGGCCGAAGCCCGTGGTGAGCAGCAGATGGGTGAGGACGGCCCCTACGGGCCAGGCCAGGAGCGCGCCCTTGGCCTGCAGTTCCAAGGGGCCGTCGAACACCTTCTTCGCGCCGACCGCCCTGGCGTGCGCGATCAGGTCGCTGGTGGGGCCGAGCCAGGTGCCCAGCCGCCAGGCCAGCACGGAGCCCAGTACGGCGCCCACGGCCATGCCGAGAACGACACCGACTCCCCCGCGCCGGTTCCGCCAGAAGACGACGGCCCCGGTCAGCACCCCGACGGCGAGCGCGAGCAGCACGAAGGTGCCGTCGGCGCCGATCGCCTGCTCCCCCTCGGTGTCCTTGAGGTAGACCGCCTTGCCGTCCGACACCAGCGGGATCCGCGGCGCGAGCCACAGCCACAGCAGACCGAGGACCACTCCCGCCACGGCCACGAGAACCGCGGTCAGCACACCGTTCTTGAGCTCCCGGACGGGGTCCATGCGGTCCCGCTCCGGGAACGGCGGCAGCGGCGCGGGCGGCCATTGATCATGGGGCGTCAGGGGTGCGGTCACCCTGCCATCGTGCCAGGTCCGTCCGTGGCTCGCGTCACCGGCACCTCACCGGCACCACACCCGCGGGTCAGCGGCAGGCCGCGCGACGGTAGGCCCAGGTGGCCACCGCCAGCGACACCAGCCCCACGGCCGCGCACACCGACAGGTCGGCGGTGATCGCCAGCCAGTCGGGGCGGGCGTCGAAGCTGCGGATGAAGGCCTCCACGCCGTAGGTGGAGGGCAGCAGGTCCCGTACGTAGCCGATGGGCTCCGGGAGGTTGCCGGCCGGCAGCACGCCCAGCAGCAGCGCCGCGGACATGCCGAGCTGACCTGCGAGGGTGGCCAGCTCCTGCCGCGGCGCGAGCAGCCCGAGCGCCGCGCCGAGCCCGGACAGGGCGGCCCCCGCCAAAGGGATGACCGCGGCAAGGATCCACAGGTGGGCGAACGGCAGCTGGAAGAGCGCACAGCCGATGCCCGCCGTCACGAGCGTCCCCGGCACGGTGAAGGAGGCGTACGCGCCGGCCGCGCCGAGCACCACGGCGGCCGGGGGGACCGGCAGGGTGGCGTAGTGGTCGAGCCCGCCGGAAGCGCGCAGCTGCCCGAAGTACTGGGCCAGCAGGTTGAGCGCCACGAAGGCGACGACCAGCACGCTCGACCCGGCGACCACCGCGCGCGCGGCCGGGCCGCCGTCGACGACACCACGCATCATGATCATGATGCCGAACGACTGGAAGGTCGCCACGAACAGCAGCGGGATCCGGGCGACCTTCGCCCGGGACAGCTGCGCCCGGTACACCGCGGCCATCGCCGGCAGCAGCCGGGCGCGCGGGGCGAGCGCCGCCGCCGCGTCCAAGGGGGCGGCGGGCGCCGCCGGTGCCGCCGTCCGGGTGTCCGCTCCCGCGGAGAGGATCGTCACTGCGCGCCGCCCCACCGCGCGGTGCCGCGCACGTACAGGTCCACGTTCCGGTTCACGTACCGGTACCCGTCCAGGGTCACGTTCTCGCCCTTGCCGCCGTTCACGCCTTGACCAGTCCCTTCCGGCGGCCGCCGAGCGCCAGGTAGACATCCTCCAGGCTCGGCGCCGTCAGGGTGAAATCGTCGAGCGCGGTGAAGGCCGGCCCGCCGGTCAGCTCGGCGACCACCGCACGGGCCCGCTGCTGCGGCAGCCGCAGCGTCCAGCGCCGCCCGGTGACACGGGCGCCATCGCGCAGGGCGGCCACGGCGGGCACGGCCAGCGGCGGCTCGTCCCGCCACACCAGGTCCAGCCGCACCTCGTCGGCGACCAGCGCCTTGAGCCCGGCCGGGGTGTCGCAGGCGATGACCCGGCCGTCGTCGATGACCGCGACCCGGTCGAGCACGGTCTCCGCCTCGATCACGTTGTGGGTGACCAGCAGGACCGTCGTGCCGTGTTCGGCGCGCCGCCGGTCGACCGCGGACCACACCGCGCGCCGGGCCACCGGGTCCATGCCGGTGGTCGGCTCGTCCAGCACGAGCACCGGCCGCTCACCCACCAGGGCGGCGGCGAAGCAGGCGAGCCGCCGCTCCCCGCCCGACAGCTTCTTCAGGGGCCGCGAGGCGAGGGCTGTCAGGTCCAGTTCCTCCAGGACGGCGTCCCGCTCGGCGCGCGCGGCCCTCGCGTCCAGGCCCCGCAACCGTCCGGTGGTCTCGGCGGCGAGGGCGACGGTCAGCTCGTCCAGCGCGCTCGACTCCTGCCCGAGGTAGCCGACCAGCCGCGCCGCGCGCTCCGGGTGCCGGACGAGGTCGTGCCCGAGCAGGTGGACGGTGCCCGCGTCGGGGCGCAGCAGCCCCGTCAACTGGCGTACGAGGGTGGTCTTCCCGGCGCCGTTGGGGCCGAGCAGCCCGAAGATCTCACCGCCGCGGATGTCCAGGTCGATGCCGTCGTTGGCGCGCACCGGGGAACTCGCGGCGCCACGCCGACCCCGCCCGGCCGGATAGCTCTTCACCAGCCCGCGCACGGTCACCACCACCGCCGTCCGCGCGGTGGCGCCCTGTTCCGTGCCCGTACTCACGAGGATCGAGCCTACGCTGCATCCCGGCCGGGACATGCCGCAGGGTCGGGTCCGGGCGCGCTCACTCCCCCGGAGAGGCTCGGGCGACGACCGCGCGGGCGTCGATCTCGCGCCAGAACCCCGCCCGGATGGCGTAACGGTCGTGCTCGTCGATCTGGTCGTCCTTGTGGGCCAGCAGCCCGAACCGGGCGGCGTAGCGCAGCAGCTCGCCGTCGATGCGGTGCGGGACGCGCGGGTACTCGGCGGAGAGCACCTGGAGGTGGGACGTGTCGGTGAGCCGGCCGATCCAGCGGCGGGCGAAGACCTGGCCGACCTCGTACGGGTCGCCGCTGATGGCGGTGATGTCCTCCTCGCGGTCCGCCCAGCGCTGTTCGGGGCTGGTGAGCTGGGCCAGCGTGGGCAGGGCGGCGTCGGCGCCCTCGGCGCCGCCGACCAGCCCCCGGTCGGAGGACCAGCGCAGGGTGGCCCCGGTGCCGGCCGGGGAGGCCGGGTGCGGGGAGGAGTGCCCGCGGTGGACGATGCCGGCGACGTCCTTGGGGGTGGGCACCATGCCCTTGCCGGTCGTCACGGCGGGTACCCCGGGGCTTGGGCGGGTGCCGTTGCGGTCCGCGGTGACGACCTGGGGCGCGGCGGCGGCCGGCTCCACGGGCTGCTCGGCGGCGGGCTGCGGCTCGGCCCCCTGGGCTGACTCGGGCAGCGGCGCGGAGAGGATGGCGGCGATCTCGGGCCGTGGGGTGAGGGGCGCGCAGACCCCTGCGGGCTCGCGCACCTGGATGGCCCGGGTGATCCACTCCCGGTCCAGGACGCGCCGTTCGTCGGCCTCGGCGACCAGATCCTCGGACTGGTTGAAGTCGCCGTCCGCGGCCTGCACGGCCCACAGGTGGACGGCGACCCCGTGCTCCTTCGCCGACATCATGCCCGGCAGCAGGTCGCCGTCGCCGGTGACCAGGACCACGTCGGAGCAGGCGCGGTTGCGCGCCAGCTCGGACAGCTCGGCGTGCATGGCCGCGTCGACGCCCTTCTGCGCCCAGCGTCCGTCGGTCCGGGTCAGCGCGCCGAGGCGGACCGTCACCCGGGGCATCACGCGCAGCCTCCGGTGCTCCGGTTGGGGGACACGGTCGGGGGCGCCGTCGAACCAGTAGATCCGCAGCAGCGGCTGGCCCGTCTCCTGCTCGGCACGCTCCCGCAGACCCGCGACGATCGCGGCGTGGTCGACGGTGATCCGGGACCGGGAGGGCTCTCCGGCGAGGAGGCTCGCGGCCGCTCCGAGCAGGTAGCCGGCGTCCACGAGGACGACGCAGCGGTCCATCGGTCTCACCCTCTTTTCCGAAAGTCCTGCCGTCCGACCCCCCGGTAACACTGTTGCCCCGAGTCTGCCCGAACACCGGGGCGTTGTGACCGGTTACGCGATCATCGGCGCGCCCCACCCTGCAACTGCCCGAAATGCGACCTTCGTACTCCCGTGCAAGCCTGAGTGCGGCCCATCATCCGAGATTTCCCCCAAGGAGGAATCGTGGGCAAGAACAAGAACCGGGGCGAACGTACCGGCCAGCACCACGACCGCAGCGCCGCGACCACCGAAGAGCACGCGAGGAGCGCAGGCGGACGCGAGCAGATGGCGATGACGGCCCCGGGCGCCGAACCGCACGTGTCGCAGAAGCGGCAGAAGAAGTTCGGCCACAACTAGCGCGCGAGCGCCGGTCGCTCATGATCGAGGGTGGCACCCCGTCCGGAAGGGGTGCCACCCTCGGCACGTTGTCCCCGCTCGCGCGAGGGGTGATCAGCCCGCCTGTTGCTGGGCGGTGGCGAGGCAGGAGGGGCCCAGGAGGGCCTTGAGGTCACCGAAGAGCGCCGGGTCGGGAGTGACGCGATGGCGGTCGAGCCTCAGCACCGTCGTCTTGCGGGCGCCCTGCAGCCGCACCCGGACCTCGGTGCTCCCCTTGTGGCTGGCGAGTACTTCGCCGAGGCGGGCGACCAGCGGCGGGGTCACCTTCACCGTCGGAATGGAGATCGTCACCGGGGCGTTGGTCCCGGCGTCCGTGAGGTCGGGGACCATCAGCTCCATCGCCACCAGGCGCGGGACGTCCTCGCGCTTGTCGAGCCGCCCCTTGACGAAGACGACGGCGTCCTCGACGAGCTGGGTCGAGACCAACTGGTAGGTGGCCGGGAAGAACATGCAGTCGATGGAGCCGCCGAGATCCTCGACGGTGGCGATGGCCCAGGCGTTGCCCTGCTTGGTCATCTTGCGCTGCAGGCCGGAGATGATGCCGCCGATGGTGACGATCGAGCCGTCGGCGTAGTCGCCGGCCAGCGCCGAGACGGAGGCGTCCGCCTTGTCGTTGAGGACGTGCTCGATGCCGAAGAGCGGGTGGTCGGAGACGTACAGGCCGAGCATCTCGCGCTCCTGCGCGAGCAGGTAGGTCTTGTCCCACTCGACGTCGGAGAAGGTGACGTCGAGGCCGAAGCCCGGCTCGTCGCCCCCGGTGTCGTCGCCCATCCCGCCGAAGAGGTCGAACTGCCCCTCGGCCTCCTTGCGCTTGACCGCGACCACGTTGTCGATCATCGATTCGTAGTGCTCGGTGAGGCCCTTGCGGGTGTGGCCCATCTCGTCGTACGCGCCGGCCTTGATGAGCGACTCGACGGTGCGCTTGTTGCAGACCACGGCCTCGACCTTGTCGAGGAAGTCGGGGAAGGAGGTGTACTTCCCCTTGGCCTTGCGGCAGCGGATGATCGAGTCCACCACGTTCTGGCCGACGTTGCGGACGGCGGTGAGGCCGAACAGGATGACGTCGTCGCCCTGCGCGGTGAAGTTCGCGTCCGACTCGTTCACGTTCGGCGGGAGCACCTTGATGCCCATGCGGCGGCACTCGTTGAGGTAGATCGCCGACTTGTCCTTGTCGTCGCGCACGGAGGTGAGCAGCGCCGCCATGTACTCGGCCGGGTAGTTGGCCTTGAGATAAGCCGTCCAGTAGGAGACCAGGCCGTACGCGGCGGAGTGTGCCTTGTTGAAGGCATAGCCGGCGAACGGCACCAGGACGTCCCACAGCGCCTGGATCGATTCGTCGCTGTAGCCGTTCTTCCGGGCGCCCTCCTGGAAGATGGTGAAGTTCTTCGCCAGCTCCTCGGGCTTCTTCTTGCCCATGACGCGGCGGAGGATGTCGGCCTCGCCGAGCGAGTAACCGGCGATGATCTGCGCGGCCTTCTGCACCTGCTCCTGGTACACGATCAGGCCGTAGGTGACGTCGAGGACCTCCTTGAGGGGGGCCTCGAGCTCCGGGTGGATCGGGGTGATCTCCTGCTGCTTGTTCTTGCGCAGGGCGTAGTTGATGTGCGAGTTCATGCCCATCGGGCCCGGCCGGTAGAGGGCCGAGACGGCGGAGATGTCCTCGAAGTTGTCGGGCTTCATCATGCGCAGCAGGGACCGCATGGGACCGCCGTCGAACTGGAAGACGCCGAGGGTGTCGCCGCGGGCGAGCAGGTCGAAGGTCTTGGGGTCGTCGAAGGGCAGGGCCAGCAGCTCGATGTCGACGCCCTTGTTGGCCTTCACGAGCTTGACGGCGTCGTCCATGATCGTGAGGTTGCGCAGGCCCAGGAAGTCCATCTTCAGCAGGCCGAGCGACTCGCAGCTCGGGTAGTCCCACTGCGTGATGGTGACGCCGTCGGAGTGCCGCACCCAGACCGGGGCGTGGTCGACGATCGGCTCGCTGGACATGATCACGCCGGCGGCGTGCACGCCCATCTGCCGGACCAGGCCCTCCACGCCGCGAGCGAGGTCGATGACCTTCTTCGCGTCGGGCTCGTTCTCGTACATCGAGCGGATCTCGCCGGCCTCGCTGTAGCGCGGGTGCGCGGGGTCGGTGATGCCGGAGAGCGGGATGCCCTTGCCGAGGACGTCGGCGGGCATCGCCTTGGTGAGGCGGTCGCCGACCGCGTACGGGTAGCCCAGGACGCGGGCCGAGTCCTTGATCGCGTTCTTGGCCTTGATGGTGCCGTAGGTGCCGATCATGGCGACCTTGTCGGCGCCGTACTTCTCGGTGACGTACCGGATCACCTCGGCGCGCCGGCGCTCGTCGAAGTCGATGTCGACATCGGGCATGGAGATGCGCTCGGGGTTGAGGAAGCGCTCGAAGATCAGGCCGTGGTCGATCGGGTCGAGGTCGGTGATGCCCATGGCGTACGCGACGATCGAGCCGGCCGCGGAGCCTCGGCCGGGGCCGACGGCGATGCCGTTGTTCTTGGCCCACATGATGAAGTCGGCGACGACGAGGAAGTAGCCCGGGAACCCCATCTGGATGATGGTGTCCATCTCGTACTCGACCTGCTTCATGCGGTCGTCCGGAATGCCCCCCGGGTAGCGGCGCTGCATGCCGCGCATGGTCTCCTCGCGGAACCAGGTGACCTCGGTGTAGCCCTCGGGGACCTCGAAGCGGGGCATCAGGTTCCGCGCCTGGAACATGCCGTCGGTGTCCACCTGCTGCGCGACGAGCAGCGTGGTGTTGCGGCAGCCCTCCTGCCAGGCGTCGGAGGAGTCGACGGCGAACATCTCGTCCGTCGTCTTCAGGTAGTAGCCGGTGCCGTCGAAGCGGAAGCGGTCCGGGTCGGAGACGTTCTTACCGGTCTGGATGCACAGCAGGGCGTCGTGGGCCTCGGCCTCGTGCGCGTAGGTGTAGTGCGAGTCGTTGGTGACGACCGGGGGGATGCCGAGCTTCTTGCCGATCTCCAGCAGCCCGTCGCGGACCCGGCGCTCGATCTCGATGCCGTGGTCCATCAGCTCCAGGAAGTACCGCTCCTTGCCGAAGATCTCCTGGTACTCGGCGGCGGCCTTCAGCGCCTCGTCGAACTGGCCGAGGCGGAGCCGGGTCTGCACCTCGCCCGAGGGGCAGCCGGTGGAGGCCATCAGGCCCTCCGACCACTGCGCGATGGTCTCCTTGTCCATGCGCGGGTACTTGGTCAGCCAGCCCTCGGCGTAGGCGTCGGAGGAGAGCCGGAAGAGGTTGTGCAGTCCCGTCGCGTTCGCCGCCCAGATGGTCTTGTGCAGGTAGGAACCGGAGGCGGAGACGTCGTCGCGCTTCTGGTGCGGCTGGCCCCAGAGGATCTTCCGCTTGTTGCGCCGGGACTCCGGCGCCACATACGCCTCGATGCCGATGATCGGCGTGATCCCGGCACCCCTGGCCTGGTGGAAGAAGTCGTACGCCCCGTGCAGGTTGCCGTGGTCGGTCATGGCGATGTGCGTCATGCCCATCTCACCGCAGGCCTTGAACATGTCCTTGAGCCGTGCCGCCCCGTCGAGCAGGGAGTACTGGGTGTGGACATGCAGGTGGGTGAACGGCGTGGTCACGGGAAGCGACACCTCCGGCATCGGTCGTCATCTGGCGGCGTTGGGAATCCTACGCCGGGGGTCCGACAGCCGAAGCCATTCCCGCACGTCCCGCCGCGGCCGGCCGGCCCCGTGACCGGCCGGCCGCGGACGGTGGCGTCAGCCGGCCCGGTAGGCGGTCCACGAGCTCTTCATGCGGCTCACCTGGCCGGCGGTGAACTGGTACATGCAAGAGTCGTAGGTGTAGTCCATGAAGTTGTGGATCGGGTCCACCCCACTGGCCGTGCAGGTGTCGCGGCCGGTCGGGCAGGCGCCGGCGGCGGTCTTCTCGGCGGGCGTGTCGGAGACGTAGTCGCCGTTGGCGCTGCAGCCGCCCTGGAAGGTGTGGTACAGGCCCATCCAGTGCCCGACCTCGTGGGTGGCGGTGTCGCCCTGGTTGTAGTTGGTGGCGGAACCGCCGGGCACGGACGCGTCGAGGATGACGACGCCGTCGTCCTCGGGGTTGCCCGCGTACCAGCTCGGGAAGGTGGCCCAGCCGAGCAGGTCCTCCTGGAGGTTGGCCGAGTAGATGTTGAGCGCGCTCGCGCCGCCCTTGCGGAGAGCGGTCTCCATCGCGGTCTCGGCCGACGAGCCCTCGGTCAGGTCGTACCAGGCCGCCTTGTCGGTGTAGTCCGTCGCCGCCAGCGAGAACCGGAAGCCGGAGTCGACGTTGCCGGTGCACTGTCCGGCGTAGGCGGCGTTGAGCACCGCCCGGAGGCTATGTGTCCATGCCAGAACCGGTGCAGCCTCCTTCCGGCTCATTGGCGGACCCTGGACAACGAAGGGCCCTTGAGGGTCCGCGGCGGCCGGCGCGACGGCGCCGGAACGCGGGGCGGGCGGTGTGTCCGGATTCGGACCCGAGGGTCTCCCCACCGCCCGCCCCCGACGGCCGCTCCCCGCATGACGAGGGGGGTGGCCGGAAATCGCCGTTCGGGAGGCTCAGCGTACCGGCGAGTAGACCCGCTCGACCTTCTGCGTGCCCGACCGGGTGCGGTACGAACGCTCCCAGGTCGACGAGGCGTTCGGGTCGGTACGGTCGGAGAGCGCGTAGTAGTCCATCTGCGCCCGCTCGCCGGTGATGTCCAGCACGCCGTAGCCGTGGGAGTCCATGTCCAGCCACTTCACATGGCGGTTGGCGGCCTTCACGGCGGCCTCGGCGACCGTGGAGACGGTGTCCGGGGCGACCTTGAGGATGTCGTCCAGGTTGTCGGAGGTGACCGAGGTGACCACGAACTCGGTGGCGGCCGAGGCCGACAGCGGGTAGGTAGCCGCCTTCACCGGGACGTCGTTCGCCCACGCCATGTGGATGTCGCCGGTCAGGAAGACCGTGTTGCGGATGCCGTTGTCCCGCAGGTGGGCGAGGAGCTCGCGGCGGTCGTCGGTGTAGCCGTCCCACTGGTCGACGTTGACCGCCAGGCCCTCGGCGGGCAGGCCGAGCAGCTTCGCCAGCGGGGCCAGCAGGTGGTCCGGCAGCGCTCCGAAGGCGACCGGCGAGATCATCACCGAGTTGCCGATCAGCCGCCAGGTGGTGTCCGAAGCCTTCAGGCCGGTCTTCAGCCAGTCCAGCTGGGCCCGTCCGGTGATCGTACGGTCCGGGTCGTCCACCGAGCCGCTGCCGAGCGAGGCCTGCTGGGAGCGGAAGGAGCGCAGGTCGAGCAGGGACAGGTCGGCGAGCTTGCCGAAGCGCAGGCGGCGGTAGGTGGTGCCGGCGACCGAGGGGCGCACCGGCATCCACTCGAAGTAGGCCTGCTTGGCGGCGGCCACCCGGGCCGTCCAGGCGCCCTCGGCGCCCTCGGTGTGGTTCTCCGCGCCGCCGGACCAGGCGTCGTTGGCGAACTCGTGGTCGTCCCAGATCGCCACGACCGGGGCCGCGGCGTGCAGCGCCTGCAGGTCGCCGTCGGTCTTGTAGCGGCCGTGCCGGGTGCGGTAGTCGGCCAGCGTGACGATCTCGTGGGCGGGCGCGTGCGGGCGGACGACGGTGCCGCGGGCCGCGTAGCCACCGGTGGCGTACTCGTAGAGGTAGTCGCCCAGGTGCAGCCAGGCGTCCAGGTCGCCGCGGGCGGCCAGGTGCCGGTACGAGGAGAAGTACCCGGCCTCCCAGTTGGCGCAGGAGACCACGCCGAGGCGCAGCCGGTCGGCGGTGGCATTGTCGGCGGGCGCGGTGCGGGTACGGCCGGCCGGCGAGGTCACGCCGCCGGCGGTGAAGCGGTACCAGTAGTCCGTGGCGGGCTGCAGCCCGCGCACGTCGGCCTTGACGGTGTGGTCAAAGGCGGCGGTGGTGGCCGCCGTGCCGGTCGCCACGACGGAGGTGAACGCCTTGTCCCTGGCGACGGTCCAGCTCACCTCGGTCGCCGGGCCCAGCCCGGAACCCGGGACGGCCTCCGGCACGGGGGTCACCCGCGTCCACAGCAGCACGCCGTCCGGCAGCGGGTCACCGGAGGCGACGCCGTGCAGGAAGGAGGGGGCCACGGCGGCGGTGGCGGGGGCGGCGCCCGCGGCCAGCGGTATCAGCGCGGCACCGGTCACGACGGCGCCGGCCTTGACGACCGAACGGCGGCTCGGTGTTCTCGATGAGGTCTGTAAGGGTGCAGAGGTCTCGGTCACGGGCGGTCAGATTACGCGCCAGTAACCCCTTTCCGGACCAGAATGCACAAGAGTTCAGGACGACTTCGCCCCCCGGTCCCCGGCATGTCGCCGGGGACCGGAGGGCGGGCGGACCCGCGAGCCGGTGCTAGCCCTTGCCGATGATCTGGTCGACCGCGGCCGTGTACTGATCGGGGGTCATCGCCTGCACGCTCTCGATGGGCTTGTCGTCGAGCTTCACGGTCGGCGTCGCGTTGACACCGTCGGCGCTGAACTGCTTGTCCATGGTCAGCGCCCACTTGTCGTAGGTGCCGTTGCGGACCGCGTTCTCGAAGGTCTTGTTGCCCTTGAGCGCGTCGACCTTCTGCGCCAGTTCGATCAGCTTGTCGGCGCTGCCGAAGTCGTCCTTGGTCTCCTCGGGGTGGACGTCCTTGGAGTACAGCAGCGTGTGGTAGTCGACGAACGCCTCCTTGCTGACGTTCAGGGCGGCGCCCAGCGCACTCAGCGCCTTCTTCGAGCCCTGGCCCTGGCCGAGGCTGTTGTCGAGGAAGGCGCCCATGGTGTAGGAGATCTTGTACTTGCCGTCCTTGGCGTCCTTCTGGACGGTCTCGCCCGAGGTCTGCTCGAACTGCGCGCACACCGGGCAGCGCAGGTCCTCGTACACCTTCAGCGTGTGCTTGGCGTTCTCGTCGCCGATGACGATCGACGTGCCGTCCTTGCCCGAGGAGTTGGCGGGCTTCACCAGCGGCTTCTCCGCGGCCTTCTCCCAATAGCCCGGCGCGTTCATCTTGACGACGGCCACGGCTATGCCGGCGCCGAGCGCCAGCACGCCCAGCACGCCGCCGACGACGAAGAACTGCCGCCGCAGCCGCTCCCGCTTCTGCTGCCGCTCGCGCTCCGCGCGCAGCCGCTCGCGGGCGGCGTTCTTGGCGGCCTGGCTGTTCCGCTTGCTCATGATGATGTGATCTCCGACTCGTACGTACGTGGGTGAGGGATGGTGCGCCGTGCTCAGCGGAAGCCGAGGCGGGCGGGCGGCCCTCGCCGTAGGACGGAGTGCAGGAGCAGGGGCAGCGGCGGCGCGGCGGCCGCGGGCCCGGCCGCTCCGGGGCGGGTGGTGCCGAGCGGCCCGGCCGCCCGGAAGACGGCCACCGCGACGAGCAGCGGCCGGAAGGCGGCGCGCAGCAGGCGGTGCAGCGCGTCCTCACCACACCGCAGCCACCCGGCGGCGACCAGGCCGACGCAGACGTGCGCCAGGAGCAGCAGCCACGGGGAGGTGGTGGGGCCGGACCCTTGCGGCGCCGTGGCGGCGAGCGAGCCGCCGACGTCACCGTGGCAGACCAGCACCTCGTTGATCGAGCGCCACGAGCCGGTGACGGGCCCGCCGCCGGGGCCGTAACAGGTGTGCCGGCCCGCGGTGAACAGCGTGTCGACGGCCAGTTCCAGCGGGACGAGCAGGCCGGCGATCGGCCAGTAGCCGCGCTCGCGGCGGCCGAGCGCGTACGCGACCGCGAAGACGGCCGCGAAGGCCCCCGCCGTGGTCGTCATCGGCAGGGGCTCCCGCGAGAGCATGATGTGGGCGGTCGCGGACAGCGTCACGCACAGCGCGGCGAAGCATCCCGCGCGCAGTGCCCTCAGCCGGGGTCCGGTCCCTTCCATGGCGCAGAGTGTGCCATGCCGGTGGGTAAGCAATGCCTAAACCCCGGAACAAGGGCCCGGGATCACAGCCCCGGGATGCGGCCGTTGCGGAACAGGTCCACGAAGACCTGATGGTCGGCGCGGGCCCGGGCGCCGTAGGAGTGGGCGAACTCCACCAGCGACTCGGTGAAGCCCTCCTCGTCCCGCGCGATGGCCGCGTCGATGGCGTCCTCAGTGGAGAACGGCACCAGCGAGTGCCCGCTCTCGTCGTCCGCCGCCGCGTGCATCCCGGCGGTGGCCCGGCCGAGGTCCGCGACGACGCCCTCGATCTGCTCCGGGTCGTCGATGTCCGACCAGTCCAGGTCCACCGCGTAAGGCGACACCTCGGCGACCAGCTGGCCGACGCCGTCCAGCTCGGTCCAGCCCAGGAACGGGTCGGCGTGCGCCTGCAGCGCGCGCTGCGAGATCACGGTGCGGTGACCCTCGTGGCGGAAGTACGCGCGCACCGCCGGGTCCGTGATGTGCCGGGAGACCGCCGGGGTCTGCCCCTGCTTCATGTAGATCACGACGTCGTTCTCCAGGGCGTCGGTGTGGCCCTCGAGGAGGATGTTGTACGAGGGCAGGCCCGCGCTGCCGATGCCCACGCCGCGCCGGCCCACGACGTCCTTGACCCGGTGGCTGTCCGGGTTGATCCGGCTGGTCTCCGGCAGCGTGTCCAGGTACGCCTCGAAGGCCCGCAGCACCTTCTCGCGGGTGCCGCCGTCCAGTTCCACGGCGCCACCTCCCGCGGTGAAGCGGCGGTCCCAGGCACGGATCTCCGTCATCGAGTCCAGCAGCCCGAACCGGGTCTGCGAGCGGGCGTGGCGCAGCGCGTCCAGCAGCGGGCCCTGCGCGGAGTCCAGCGTCAGCGACGGGACCGCCTCGCCCCGGGCGAGGGCGCGGATCCGCCCGCGGTAGGCCGTGGCGTAGCTGCGCACCAGGCCGGAGATCACGTCGTCGGCCAGGGCCTTGCCGTAGCCGATCAGGGCTACGGAGGCGGCGAAGCGCTGCAGGTCCCAGGTGAACGGGCCGACGTAGGCCTCGTCGAAGTCGTTGACGTTGAAGATCAGGCGGCCGTTGGCGTCCAGGTACGTGCCGAAGTTCTCGGCGTGCAGGTCGCCGTGGATCCACACCCGGGACGTGCGCTCGTCCAGGAACGGGCTGCCGTCCTCGGCGTCGGCCAGGTCGGCGTAGTAAAGGCACGCGGTGCCCCGGTAGAAGGCGAACGCCGACGCCGCCATCTTGCGGAACTTGACCCGGAACGCGGCCGGATCGGCGGCCAGCAGCTCCCCGAACGCGGTGCCGAAGACCTCGAGGATCCGCTCGCCGCGCTCTTCGTCCGTCGTCATGCCTGTGGCCATCGGTGCTGTGCCTCCTGGGCTGGTCCGTGTCTGCCGGGTCAACGCAGGAGCGTACGCTCGCGTGCCCGGGGACGACCCCGGGCGGGGTGTCGTTCGCGTCACCGTCGCACCGCGTTCAAGCGGGCACTTCCGGCCACCGTCGCGCGTTCTGGCTTGCGATGAACACCACCAGGGGGCGGGACACCGCGCGTCGCGGCCGGCGGCGCACCATATTCGGGCTGCTGCTGATCGGCGGCCTCGCACTGGCCGCCATAGCGTGGCCCACGCTCTCCGCGCAGGTCCGCGCGGCCAACTGGCCGAAGGAGCAACCCCGGGGGCCGCAGCACATCACCGCCCGCATGGAGACCGTCCGCGACGCCGTCGTCAAGGAGTTCGGCCCCCGCGGTCTCAAGGGCGCCCCTGGCTGCTACCGCGAGGAGGGCGGCATCGCCGGCGGCGGCGAACACCCCCTGGGCCGCGCCTGCGACTTCATGCTCATGCCCGCCGGCGAGAAGGCCACCGGCAAGCCCGACGCCCTGGGCGAGGACATCGTGGCCTGGGTCCGCGAGCACGCGGACGAATACGGCATCTGGTACGTCATCTACGAACAGCACATCTGGTCCAGCCGGCTCCCGCAGCAGGGCTGGAAGCTGATGGAGGACCGCGGATCCATCACGCAGAACCACTTCGACCACGTGCACATATCGGTCTACTGAGCCGCTGCCTAACTGAGCTGCAGCTTCGGACGGAACGGCCCGCTGACCAGCGTTGATGCCGTCACTGGTTGTCAACGTTGGTCAGCACTGGTCCACCTCCCACGGCCCAGGGACGGCCCCGCGACGGTGTTCAACTTGCAGGGCGACACCCGCTTTAGGAGCGAGGTGGGGCGGTTCTGGTCCTGACCTGGGGTTCCTTGTCCTGGGCGGAGTCTGGCAGCACGTACCCTTGCGCACCCTGGTTCCCCGTGAGGCCCCGACCGTTCTGGCACGAGAGTGGCACGGTCCAGGGAACTCCATCGCGGTCGGGCGCGTGCCGGGCTGTCAAGATCGCCAACGGCTCCAGAGTAGCCACTTCACGTACTGGGGCAGGTGGTGACGCCAGAGCCAGACCGGCAAGTGACGGTGCGGGACAAACGACCAGAGATCGTCGTCGGCTTCGTTGCCCCTGGTGCGGGCTCGCAAGAGGGCCAGGCACTCGGCATCGACCGTGCGGTGCAGACGTGCAACGTGCGCTAGAGCGATCGTGCCCTGCCGGCGCAGCTCTTCCGAGTCCGAGCGGAGAGCGCGGGCGACCCTGGGAAGGATGGCAAGGGGATCGGAGTGATTGAGGGCAAGGCCGATCACGGCTACTCCGACGTGAGGCTCCCCGCGGTCAAAAGCCGCATCTACTTCCGCTGGCTTGTCCATCCCGAGCAGGCCTGTACCGTCGGCCCAGCTGTAGACCCAGCCGGGAGAGCCTGTCTCCCCACGCTCGCACGTCACGCGCCGACTTTACGTCCCACCCTGTACCGCAGCGAGATCAGTTCTTCCACAACTGACGTTCGGGGATGAGCACCTGCGCCGGTGATCGGAGCACCGCCCCTGAGCAGGGGAAGGGCCGTCGGCGACTGTCGTCATCTGTCGTCGTTGGCTACGTCGGACGGCCCAGAGACGGCCCGGGCTGAGGTGTAGCGGTGTGGCTTCTACGCGATTTTCTGCCGTGCAAGCTAGGGGATCACGTCACCTACTCTCTAGGCATGGAGGACTCCGAGGCGTTTCGCGTAGCGGTCAGAGCGCAAGCGGCGGCCATGCTGGAGGGCGATGCTTCACCGTACGACCGGACGTTGGAGATTTGGCGTCTCGCTATGGGTGAGTGGCCTGGGCCTGACGGAGACGAAGCAGGCATTTCGCTGCATCTCATCTGGGGTGCGCTGACGGATTGGGTCGAGCTCCGGCCCACGGAAACGGATCAAGCTGAGGCGCACATGGTCACGGCGGCCCGTGAGTGGCTGACCATCGAGGGTGACCAACAGGCCGAAGCCGAGTACTTCGATCGTTGGGTCCACGACATCCTCGGATACGAGCGTCGGGCTCCGGTCCAAAGCTAATACACGATCTTGAAAACCGTCGTGGCAGCGATGTCACCGTGGGTTCAAATCCCACACTCTCCGCAATGGCCGGCGAAGGCGCTGGACAGAAGGGGTGCCCCAAGACACGGGGGCGCCCCTTCTTCGTGCTCGATGGCACCGTAGTTCCCCGCGGTTTCCCGTGCGATCGGGCACGCCAGGGGCACGACGCCTGGGAAGGACTGCACGATTCAGGGGCAGGCCCCGACAGGTCTTGTCAGAGGCGCCTGGCAAAGTGCCCACGTGGACGTTGATCCCTTCTGGACTCTCATCGAGGCGTGCCGACAGCAAGCCCTGAGTCAGGATGATCGGCTTGAGTGGCTGCGCGGCGAGTTGGCGCAGAGGTCACCGGCGGAGATCGTGGAGTTTCAGGTATGCCTGAATCAGGTGACTGCGGATGCGTTCACTTGGGATCTGGTGGCAGCCGCAGAGCGGATCTTCGGCGGTTGGTGTTCGGACGACGGCTTCTGCTATTTCGGTCTCTGGATGGTGGGGCTGGGGCGCGAGGCTTTCGAACGCGCGGTGGCCGATCCTGACGCCCTGGCCCGCACGCCTGAGGTCCGGCGTCTGGTGGGGCTTCCTCGGAGCGAGTGGGGCGGTGCTTGGCCGGGATGGGAGTCGCTCGATTACGTTGCGCTGGAAGCCCATGAGCTGGTGGCAGGAGAATCCGGCGACTGCGGCGATGCGTTCTATGACGCCGTGAAGGCCCGGGCGAGTAGTGATGCGGAGCCCCGACACCCCGCCGGCGAGCGTTGGGACGTCCGCGATGAAGAGGAAGCAAGCCGCAAACTGCCGAGGTTGAGCAGCGCCTTCCCGCTCGCCATCGGGACATGAGATCCCGGTGCGTTGGGGGCTGCGGGCTGACCGGGGACGAACATGGCCCGGAGCCCCAGTTTGGAAGATTGAGGCTGCGCCGCATTTGCCTCGATGACGACTTCTCCCCCGAGGTCCCGAACCTCGATCCGCACGTCCGCCTCCCGCGTGAAGACTTGCGCGACATCATCGGGCACGGCCGTAACTCGGGTGCTCTGAGCAGGGGCCCTGCTGGGTTCGGAGGTCGTGGAGAAACATGACGCCTCAGCACGCACGGCTCCGGAGGCCGGTTCGATTCTCTATGTCGATGCAGTTCAAGCGCATGATTCGCCCTCCGGCTGACGAGTCGTCCCGCACAGGTCCCGTGACGTGGCGATCACGTAGTCGGTTCGCGACCGGGACCACTCGGATCAGCCTGCCGGCTGAATTCGTGCGTGCACCCCCCGGAAGTCTCGTCCCGAGTGAAGCAGGCGACGAAGGAACTCGGGGAGCCGTAGAAGGCCACTTTCATGCCGTCGCAGTCCACGCCGTCGAAGGTGACCGTGCCGGACGTTCCGGAGGGAGACCAGGTTCCATGTTGCACGTCGGCGACGCCCGGACACTCCCGGACGACCTCCGCCTTGTCGAAGCCCTTGGCTGTGAACGTGCCGCCGTCCTTGAACTCGACTGTGGCCCCGCTCCAGTCCGACCACACGCCCGTCAGCTGATCAACGGTGTCGACCTCGACCGGGTAGTAGCCGGAGCAGGAGGCCAACAGGAATGTCACCGCGCCTCCCAACGCAGCGCCCGTGAACGCACGTCGTATCCGCTGATGCCGGTCGACAGCCATACGCCCCGCCTCTCGTGTCTCGCACACGCCCGGGAGCGGCGCCCCACGTAGACGGCGGACATCATCTTGAACGCGTTCAAGTCCTGGTGTCAACCAGGGCCGGGACCCACTTCGCGGTGACGATCCCGTGCGCCCGGCAGCGAAGGTCGGCACGGAGAGACTGTGGGCGGGAGCTGCCGTGGTCCGAGCACCTGCACCTTCGCTGACCTGGGTCGGAGCCTTCCTGTAACGCCTCGTGGTTCCCCCCGGCTTCCCGACAGGTCGGGCACGCGGGGGGACACGCACCCCAGCCACAGCCTGCCCCGCTGTCATCCCGTCCGCGTCGACCCCCACGCATGTGGAACGGGCGCGGGTCAGCCGGGCAACACGGGGACAAGTGAGCGGCGAGGTCCGGCAGGAGACCCATCGTCTCACCCTGCTCCCCGCCTCCGCGGCGCTCCGATGGCAGGATGCAGGGATGCCTGACGACCTGATGGCTCGCGCTCGAGCCATGTGGCGGGAATTGGCCTGCGCACCCGCTGAATTCAGACGCTCCGCTGCCGACGTGGTCGTCTCACCGGGGTCGGCGTTGTGTCCCCCTTCGTGGTGTGGGGTCGTGGTGCTGGGCGCAGCAGGGATTCTCACGGTTCCGACAGCCGAGGCTGCCGTACTGCTCCGCAAAGCCACCGCTGGTATTCCCCCGGACACCCTCGTCCGGGCGGATGCGCTCCGGACGGTACTGCCCGTCGCCGAGGTGCTGGGTCCGGCCACGCTCGCCTACGTGTCTGACGTGGAGTTCCGTCCTGTGTCCACGGACCACGCGGTGGCGCGTCTGTCAGTGAAACACCCTGACGTGCTGGCTTTGCTCGCGACAGCGGGGCACGAAGACGCCGGCGAAAGCGGCCTGGGTGAGATCTCCTCGCCCGCGTTCGTCATCCTCGACGGCGGCGAGGCCGTGGCCGCAGCGGGATACCGGATCTGGCCCGGGGGCACGGCTCATGTGTCGGTACTGACGGCACCGCAGCGCCGCGGCCGTGGGTTGGCGAGGACCGTGGCCTCCGCGGCAGTGGCTCATGCTCTCGATGCGGGTCTCCTGCCTCAATGGAGAGCTCGGCCTGAGCCGTCCCGAAGGGTCGCGGGCGCGCTCGGATTTCGAGAGGTGGGGGCCCAGTTGAGCTTTCGTCTCGAGTTCGGCGCCTGACCAACCCGCCGGACAGGCTGCGCTGGTGTGGAACACGGCCCGCCGGCCGAGTCACCGGCGTGGCGACGGCGGCGACGAGCGCGGCCCGTCCGCTCGCCGGGTGCCGGCGGACACTCTCGTCGTGCCACGTGCCGGTCGCGAGCAGCCCGAGCACCGTCAGCGGCGCGACCCTGTGCAGGATGTGGAGTCGGGCTTCCGCCGGATCAGCCCGGAGCTTGTCGTGGATGGGGACGGACGCGAGTGACCCCTGGTTCCCCCATCGTTTCCACCCGTCTCTCCCCCGTTTCGACGGAGGTCACCGGGACAGGGAATGCGCGGTCAACGCGTCCCTGCGACGGCACCAGCGGGACCTCAGTCGGCACCGCCGCCGGCCCCTTCCCTCCGGCCGGGCCTGGCGCGGACGTGCATGCGCTCGCCCTGGCGGCCGAAGAGACTGAGGATCTCGACGGGTTGGTCGCCGGCGCTGCCGAACCAGTGCGGCATCCGGGTGTCGAACTCCGCGGCCTCGCCGGCGCCGAGGACGACCTCGCGCTCGCCCAGCAGGAGCCGCAGACGTCCGGAGAGCACGTACAGCCACTCGTAGCCCTCGTGGACGCGAAGGTCGGGCTCGCACTGGCCCGCGGCGACGACGACCTTCCAGGCCTGCGGCGAACCCGGCTGCCGGGTCAGGGGCAGGACGGTACGGCCGTTCACGCGGCGGGCTTCGAGGCGTACCCGGGGGTCGCCGACCTCGGGGGCGCCGACCAGTTCGTCCAGCGGCACGCGGTGGGCCTGGGCGATCGGAAGGAGGAGTTCGAGGCTGGGGCGGCGCCCGCCGGTCTCCAGGCGGGACAAGGTGCTCGTGGAGATGCCGGTGGCCGCGGAGAGCGCGGCCAGGGTGACACCCCGCTCCTTGCGCAGGCGTTTGAGGCGGGGGCCGACCTCCGCCAGGGCTGCGGCGATCGGGGACAGGTCTTCCATCCGCCCATTCCACCCCGGCCGTCCCGGGAACGGCAACGAACCCTGCCGGCGGATACGGTCGGAGCCGAGCCGGGAGGGAGGTGGGGGCCGTGAGTGTGACGGGCGTCTGGGTGGTCGGGGCCGTCCCCGACGACGAGGCACGGGCGCGGGCACGTGCGCTGTCCGGGCACACGTCCCCGCACGCCACCGGAGAAGAGGAGTTGTTGCCGGCGGGCGGTGCCGGGCAGCGCTTCCTGGCGGACGCCCCGGCCGTGCTGCGGTTCGCCGAACTCGTCCACTGCGCGACCGCCGCCGAGGACGACCAGCCGACGCTGACGCTGCAGGACGAGCTCATGGACCTCATGCCGCGGACCGGCGGCGACGGCCCGTTCGCCGTCGCCGCCCGCAAGGCGAGCCCGGTCGCGGCGCTCGTGTACGCGCTCGGCCCCGGAGCCACAGCCTTGCTGCCCGGCAGATTCGGCGAGTTCCTGCTGACCCACGACGAAGTGGTGGCGGCACTCCCCCGGGTCGAGCGGGCCCTGGACGTCCGGCACCCGGCGGGAGGAGGTCCTCGCCCGCGTGGCCGACTGGATGCGCGTCGTGGGCGACGCGGACTTCGGCGCCGCGGAACTGCTCGACGCGCCCTTGCGCGTGCTCCGTCACGCCGCCCGGTCCGGTCTCGGCGCCGCCGCGTTCAGCCGCTGGTACTGAGCCGGGCCGCGATCCGCTAGGTTGAACGCGTTCAAAGCGGTGTTCGCCAGGGGGAAGGGGCGGCCATGAGGGCTGGGTCGGGGCGGCCGGAGGTACGGCTGGGGATCGCGCGCCGGCAGTGGGTGCTCGCGATGGGGGCGCTCGCCGCTGCGGTGCCCGGACTGCTCTACGGGCTGGACAGCTACTACGGCGGCTTCTTCGTGCTGACCGTGGTGCCCCTGACGCTGCCGCCGCTCCTGGGGCGCTTCCCCAGGGTCTTCGCCCAGGCCTGCGTCGTCATCGCACTGGCGCTGGTCGCCTGGTCCGTCATCGGCGCGGCGATCGCGATGTACCTGTTCCTGCCTTCGGCCGCGCTCCTGCTGCTCGCCGCGTCGGCCGGGCCGCGCCGGGCCGGCCCGGCCGACGCCGCCGAGGTGGCCGAGGTGGCCGAGGTGGCCGACGCGGCTCAGGGGCGTATCCAGCAGTAGAGACGCCGTCCGTCGGCCGACGCGCGGCCGGCCAGCCCGGCGAGCTCCTTGAGGAACGGCCCGAGGACGTCCGGTCCGTGCACGCCGTGGAGGCCTCCGGAAGTGCGGGACCACCCCATGGCGACGTCGTCCAGCAGGTCCACGTCGAAGGCGGCGAGCGCGTCGCGGAAGCTGTCGGTGAGGGAGACGGCGACCACTCTGCCCTCACCGGCCACTCCCACCAGGGCGCCGCGGCGCGGATCGGAGCGCACGTCCTCAGGGGCGCGGCCGGTGATGAGCACCTCCGCGGGGAGCAACTCCACCACCGGGTCGATGCCCTGGGTCACGTGCTGGTCGCGGCCGCCGCCCTCGGCGTGGTGGAATTCGCGGACCACGGCGCGGGCGGCGTCCTTGTCGTCGGCGGCGGAGTAGTACCCGTAGAGAACACCCATGTCCCGGATGATCTCAGCGGGCACTGACAACGGCTCCCGCTCACATGGGCGTTACGCGTCATCCGCCTCCGCCGCGAGGTCGGCGAGGAAGTCCAGGGCGGTCGCCCAGGCGCGCTCCGCCGCCTCCGCGTCGTAGTCATCGAGGTCCGGGTCGGTGAACAGGTGGCCGGCGCCGCGGTAGCGGTGGACCTCCACGTCGGCGCCGGCCTTGCGCATGCGCAGGTACCAGGCGTTCAGCCAGTCGTCCGGCTCAAAGGGGTCGGGTTCGGCGACGTGCAGCTGCACGGGGATGTCGGTGGTGGCGTCGTCGGCGATGTCGGAGGTGCCGTGGAGCAGCAGGAGGCCCCGCGCCTTGGCGTCGGCGAGGGCGAGGTTCTGCGCGATGGAGCCGCCCAGCGAGAACCCGGCGTAGACCAGGCCGCGCTCGGAGAGCGGCCCGGAGACGGTGACGGCGCGCATCAGCAGCTCGTCGCGGCCGATCTCGTCCTTGATGGCCATGCCCTCCTCGACGGTCTCCGCGGTGCGGCCCTCGTAGAGGTCGGGAACGTGCACCTCGTGGCCGGCCGCGCGCAGCCGGTCGGCGGCGGCGTGCACGGCCGGACGGAGTCCGTAGGCCGAGTGGAACAGCACGATGGTCATGCCCGAGGTCACAATTTCACTTCCCATGATCGGCGCACGGTCGGGTACGGGCTCCATCATGCCCCCCGTCACCGTCGAAGTGCCCGACGCCCTTGAAGCGTGGGTAGCCCGGGGTCTGCCCGGCCTTGACCCTGCGGAAGAACGCCTGGAACGCCCTGCCCGGACGGCGCGGCGTGGCCTGACGCTGAAGACCTCGGGTCGTGCTTGACGAACAGGTGGACGTCCCCTTGCCAGGAGGATTGATGGATTCCGTCATACGGCCGCTCGGCGTGGTGGGCGGCTCCCTCATTGTGACGCTCGCCGTGGGCTGGGCCGTGGACCACGCGCTGCGCCGGGCGGACGCCCGGCACCGGGAGACCCCGCTGTGGAACCTGCTGCGGCGCGCGCGCCTGCCCCTCCAGCTGGTGATCTGCGGCTCGCTGCTGCGCGGCTCGTACGAACAGGCGCACCTGGCCCGCGGCCACACCCGCGGGATCGGGCAGCTGCTGACGCTGGTACTGATCGGGGCCTGTGCCTGGCTGGTCGTCAGGGTCGCGGCGGCCATCGTGGAGGCGTCCTACTCGCGGTACGCCTCCGCCGCGCAGGACGCGGCTCGGGTGCGGCGGGTACGGACGCAGGTGACGCTGATCCAGCGGGTGGTCACCGCGGTCGTCGGCGTGGTGGCGGTCGCGGCCATGCTGCTGACCTTTCCCGCGATGCGCGGCTTCGGCGCCTCGATGCTGGCCTCCGCGGGGCTGATCGGCATCGTCGCGGGCATCGCCGCCCAGTCGACGCTGGGCAACCTCTTCGCGGGGCTGCAGATCGCCTTCGGGGACATGGTCCGGATCGGCGACGCGGTGGTCGTGGAGGGCGAGTGGGGGACGGTGGAGGAGATCACCCTCACCTACCTCGTGGTCCGCACCTGGGACGAGCGGCGGATCACCATGCCGGTCTCGTACTTCACCAGCAAGCCCTTCGAGAACTGGTCCCGCGGCAACGCCCGGATGACCGGTACCGTCTACTTCCACCTGGACCACGCCACGCCCGTCGACCTGATGCGCGAGCACCTCCACGACGTCCTCAAGGAGTGCGAGCAGTGGGACGGCCGGGCCTGGGGCCTGGTGGTGACGGACACCACCCCGTCGACGATCGAGGTGCGCGCCCTGGCCACGGCGAAGGACGCGGACGACATCTGGACGGTGCGCTGTGTGGTGCGGGAGCACATGATCGACTGGCTGCGCCGCGAGCACCCGTACGCGCTGCCGCGCATCAACACCGCCATCGCCCCCGGACTGGCCGAGGCCCCGGACCGGGAGCAGGCCACGCCCGCGGCCGAGGACGTCGGTCCCGGCCCCGGGGCCCGGTAGGGAACAAACCGCACCGCCTACCGCGACACGCGCAGGCTGCGCACGTCGAGCTGACGCAGTACCCGGTCGACGATCTCGGGGTCGTAGCCGGGCTCGCTGCGGGCGGCGAGGACCTCGTGCCGCGCGGCGGAGAGCATGTCGCGCTGGACGCGCTCGACGGTCCTGATGCGGCCCACGCGGGCGGTGTGCCGCTCGCGCTTCTCGTCGTCGACGATGTCGGGGCAGATCCGGGCCCCGACGTCGAAGGCGCGGCGGTGCAGGAGTTCGGAGACCTCCTCGGAGAAGTCCTCGGTCTCCTCGACCTCCCTCAGCCGCTGCTTGGCGGCCGCCATGGCGCGCAGCGCGAGCATCATCTCCATGTCGTGCTCCACCTGGGTGTCGCTGCTCACCCCGAGTCGCTTGACGACCTGCGGAAGAGTGAGTCCCTGCAGCACAAGGGTGGCGAGGACGACGGAGAACGCGATGAAGAGGATCTCGTCCCGCGCCGGGAAGGGCTCGCCGGTCTCCGTGGTGTGCGGGATGGCCAGCGCCAGGGCGACGGACGCCACGCCGCGCATCCCGGACCACCACATGACGACGGTCTCGCGCCAGGACAACGGGATGTCCTCGTCGAGGTCGCGCCGCTTGTGCAGCCGTTTGGTCACCGCGGCGGCCGGCATCAGGTAGGCCAGCCGTACGAGGACGACCGCGCCGACGACGATCGCCGCGTGGCTGACCATCGTGCCCCAGCGGCCGGCGCCGACACCGAAGACGTTGTGCAGCTCCAAACCGATCAGGCCGAAGGCGACGCCGGTGACGAGTGTGTCGACGACCTCCCAGAAGGTGGCGCCGACCAGTCGTCCGGTCACGTCGTCGGCGTCGCTGGCATGTTCGGCGAGGAACAGCGCCGTGGTGAGCACGGCCAGGACGCCCGAGCCGTGCGCCTCGTCGGCGATCGCGTACGAGGCGAAGGGGACGAGCAGCGAGAGCCCGATCTGCAGGGTCGGGTCGCCCACGACCCCCATCAGCTTGGAGGCCGTCCAGCCCAGCACGACACCGACGGCGACCGCGACGACCGCCGACAGCAGCAGTTCGCCGAACGCCTCCGGCCAGGAGAAGGAGCCCGTCACAGCCGCGGCGACGGCCACGTTGTAGACGACGATCGCGGTGACGTCGTTGAACAGCCCCTCGCCCTCCAGGGTCGACACCATGCGGCGCGGCAGGCCGAGGCGTCCGGCGACGGCCGTCGCGGCCACCGGGTCGGGCGGGGCGACCAGCGCGCCGAGCGCGAGGGCCGCGGCCAGCGAGATGCCGGGGACGATGGCGTTGGCGATGGCGCCCACCGCCGCGGTGGTGATCAGCACCAGGGCGACGGCCAGCAGGAAGATGGCCTTCTTGTTGGCGGCGAACTGCCGCCAGGACGTGCGCTGTACGGAGGCGTAGAGCAGCGGCGGCAGCACGAGTGGCAGGATGAGCTCGGGGTTGATCTGGACGTTCGGCACGAACGGCAGGAGGGCCAGCACGACCCCGAGCAGAGTCATCAGAACGGGCGACGGCAGCCCCGTCCGGTCACCCAGCGGCACCATGACGATGGCGGCGAGCATCAGGGCGAAGAACAGCGCGAGTTGATCCACACCCCTAGCGTGGCATGCCGGCCGCCCCGGCCCGGTCAGAGCACGCGCCTCATCGAGAGGTGCGGGATGCCCGCCTCCTCGTACTCCTCGCCGAAGGACGTGTAGCCGAGGCGCTCGTAGAAGCCGACGGCGTGGGTCTGGGCGTGCAACTCGACGGCGGACAGGCCGTGCTTGCGGGCCTCGTCCTCGATGGCGCGCACCAGGGCCACGCCGATGCCCAGCCCGCGGGATGCGCCGGTCACGGCGAGCCGGCCGAGGATGCCGGTGCCGTCCTCGCCGAGCAGCAGCCGGCCGGCGCCGAGGGCTCCGTCGGGGCCGGTGGCCAGGACGTGCACGGCGTCGGCGTCATGGGCGTCGTACTCCAGATCGGCGGGGACCTGCTGCTCGATGACGAAGACCTCGTGCCGTACCGCGTAGTACGCCTTCAGGTCGTCCGGGTCGGCTGCGACCCGCACCTGGTAGTTCTCAGACACTGTCGGCTCGCACGGTGTCGAGGGCGTACTGCAGGTCGTCCGGGTAGGGGCTCTCGAACTCCACCCAGCGGCCGTCCTCGGGGTGGGAGAAGCCCAGGCGGACGGCGTGCAGCCACTGGCGGCCGATCTTCAGCCGCTTGGCGAGGGTGGGGTCGGCCCCGTAGGTGAGGTCGCCGACGCAGGGGTGGCGGTGGGCGGCCATGTGGACCCGGATCTGGTGGGTGCGGCCGGTCTCCAGCTTGATGTCGAGCAGGGAGGCCGCGCGGAACGCCTCGACGAGGTCGTAGTGCGTGACGCTGGGCTTGCCGTCGGCGGTCACGGCCCACTTGTAGTCGTGGTTCGGGTGACGGCCGATCGGGGCGTCGATGGTGCCGCTGAGCGGGTCCGGGTGGCCCTGGACCAGCGCGTGGTAGCGCTTGTCGACGGTGCGTTCCCGGAACTGCTGCTTGAGGTCGCTGTAGGCGATCTCCGACTTGGCGACGGCCATCAGGCCTGAGGTGCCGACGTCGAGCCGGTGGACGATGCCCTGGCGCTCGGCGGCGCCGGAGGTGGAGATCCGGTAGCCGGCGGCGGCCAGGCCGCCGATGACGGTGGTGCCGGTCCAGCCGGGGCTGGGGTGGGCGGCCACGCCGACGGGCTTGTCGATCACGACCACGTGGTCGTCGTCGTACACGATCCGCATGCCGGGCACCGGCTCGGCGACGACCTCCACCGGGCGGGGCGGCGCGGGCATCTCGACCTCGAGCCAGGCACCGCCCGAGACCCGGTCGGACTTGCCGGCCTCGCTGCCGTCGATCGTCACCTTCCCGGCGGCGGCCAGCTCGGCCGCCTTGGTCCGCGAGAAACCGAACATGCGGGCGATGGCGGCGTCGACACGCTCGCCCTCGAGGCCTTCGGGAACAGGGAGGGACCGAACTTCGGCAGGCATACTCACCTGATCGAGTATGCCGGATCCGCGGGGCGTCCCTCGCCGCCCGGCTCCCGGCTCAGTCCTTGTGGACGGTTCCGTCCGGGTCGAGACCGCGGAAGGACAACAGGACGATCAGGACGCCGCCGCAGACGATCGCCGAGTCGGCCAGGTTGAAGACCGCGAAGTGGGTCGGCGCGATGAAGTCGACCACGTGCCCCTGCAGGAAGCCCGGCGCGCGGAACACGCGGTCCGTGAGGTTACCGAAGGCACCCCCGAGCAGCAGCCCCAGCGCGATCGCCCACGGCACGCTGTGCAGCTTGCGGGCGATCCTGGCGATCACCACCACCACCGTGACCGCGATCACCGTGAAGACGATGGTCATGCCCTGGCCGAAGCCGAAGGCCGCGCCGGCGTTCCGCACCGCCTCCAGGCGCAGGTAGCTGCCGAACACGTCGATGGGCTCGTGCCCCTCGAGGCTGGTCACCACCCAGATCTTGGAGAGGAGGTCGAGGACGTACGCGAGCGCCGCGACGCCGAGGAGCACGGCGATGCGCCGCGGCCCCCTGCCGGTGACCTCGTCCGTACCGCCGGTCGGCTCCTCGGCCGTGTCCGCCGCGGTCTCCTGTGCCTTCGCCATGTGAGTCCTTCAGCCCTGATCTGCGCCAGTCCGGATCCTGACGCAGACGAGGTTACGGCACATACGTCCGAACAGCGGGGCTGCGGGGACCCGGGCCCCGCGATTCCCCGTGCCCATGGTCAGTGGCGCTCCTGGCGCTGCTTGCAGTCCACGCAGAGCGTCGCACGGGGGAAGGCCTGCATCCGCGCCTTGCCGATCGGCTTGCCGCAGGACTCGCAGAGCCCGTACGTGCCGGAGTCCAGCCGCTCCAGCGCGTGCTCGGTCTGCGCGAGCATCTCGCGCGCGTTGGCGGCCAGCGCCATCTCGTGCTCGCGCGTGATGTTCTTGGTGCCGGTGTCGGCCTGGTCGTCGCCGGCACCGTCGCCCGAGTCGCGCAGCAGCCCGGTGATGGCGTCCTCCGAGGTGGAGATCTCGGACCGAAGCCGGTCCATCTCGGCCAGCAGCTCGGCGCGCGCCGCGTCCACCTCCTCCTCGGACCACGGCTCCTCGTCCGGACGAACCGCCAGGTCGCCCGCGGCGACGGCACCCGCCGCCTCGGCGATTCGGGCCGTGGGGACCGGGGAGGCGGACGCCCCTGCCGCGGCCGACCCGGCCGCCGTCTTCTTCGCTGCCACCTTCTTGGCTCCCGTCTTCGTGGCCTTCGCGGCCTTCGTGGTCTTCGCCGCCGCGCGGGCGGTCGTGCCGGTCTTCGTGGTCACGGACTTCGTGGTCCCGGCGGGTGCGGCCGCCGCGGTCGTGCCGGTGGTCTTGGTGGTCTTGACGGTCCTGGCGGCCTTCTTCGCCGGTGCGGCCTTCTTCGCCGGTGCGGCCTTCTTCGCCGCGGCCGGCGCCTTCGCGGGCTTCTCGGCCGCCGTCACCGTCTTCCTGGCGGGTGGCGCGGTCTTCCTCGCCGTACGTCCCGTGGTCTTCCGCGCGGACGCCGCCTTGGCCGTCGTCTCCTCCGCCACGGCCGCCTTCTTTCCTGCGGCCTTGGCCGCGGTCTTTCCCGCGGCGGCTGCCGCGGCCTTCTTCGCGGCGGGTGCCGCCTTGGGTACGACAGCCTTCTTCGCGGGCGCCTTCTTCCCGTCCGCCGCCTTCTTCGCGGCGGTCCTGGTGGACGGTGCGGCCTTCTTGGGCGGCACGGACGTGACCGGGAGCGCCCGCTTCTCGGGGGCCCGCCCGGCCTCGGCCGCTCCTTCGCCGGCCGTGGCGGTCTTCCTGCGAGCGGGGGACGCGGCCTTGGCCGGGCGCTTGGCCGCGGCCTTCCGCGCGGCGGGCGCGGCGTTCCTGCGGGCCGCGGGGGCGGCCGCCGGTGCCGTCTTCTTCGCCGTCGTCTTCTTCGTGACGGTGGTCTTCTTCGCCACCATGGCCGAGGCCCCTTCACATATTGTGATCTTGCTCGCGAATCGTGCCGGAACGATAAATCGGCTCCGGGCCCGCGGCAACGGGGCACGCCGCCGGATTCGCCTGCCGCGCCGGGTCGGGAGGCAGGTCTGCATCCGTTGTGCCCAGCTCTCCGCGAGGTATTCCGGTACCAACGGGTAACAGGGTGCGGACCGGGCCATTCGGGTCACACCGGCCGCCGCCGAAACCCGGCCGACACCGCGCCCCGCGGCCCCTTACACTGGGCGGAGCGAAAGGCGTGGAAGGGGACGAGTAGCGCCGTACGCAGCCCATAGCGACCCGGGGACGGTGGAAGCCCGGGGGCCAGCGCGACGTGAAGATCACCCCGGAGCCGCCGGAAGAAAGCCCGCAAGGGCGAGTAGACCCGGCAGCGCGACCCCAATGAGGGGGTTGCGGAGCGAGCCCGCGAGGGCCCGTCCGCAGCCAAGGAGGGTGGTACCGCGGGAGCAGTGGCAGCACGTGCTCTCGTCCCTCCGACGGAATACGCACGCGAACGTGTCCGCCGGAGGCAGATCCGATGACGCAGTACCGCCAGGTCCCCGCCCAGGTCGACCTGCCCGCGCTGGAGCACGAGGTGCTCGCGTTCTGGCAGGAGAACAAGGTCTTCGCCCGCTCCCTGGAGCAGACCGAGGGCAGGCCGGAGTGGGTCTTCTACGAGGGCCCGCCGACCGCCAACGGCATGCCCGGCGCCCACCACATCGAGGCCCGCGTCTTCAAGGACGTCTTCCCGCGCTTCAAGACGATGCAGGGCCACCACGTGACCCGCAAGGCCGGCTGGGACTGCCACGGACTGCCGGTCGAGCTCGCCGTCGAGAAGGAGCTGGGCTTCTCCGGCAAGAAGGACATTGAGGCGTACGGCATCGCCGAGTTCAACGCCAAGTGCCGTGAGTCCGTGACCCGGCACACCGACGCCTTCGCCGAGCTGACCACCCGCATGGGGTACTGGGTGGACCTCGACGACGCCTACCGGACCATGGACCCGGAGTACATCGAGTCCGTCTGGTGGTCGCTGAAGCAGATCTTCGACAAGGGCCTGCTGGTCCAGGACCACCGCGTCGCACCCTGGTGCCCGCGCTGCGGCACGGGCCTGTCCGACCACGAGCTGGCGCAGGGCTACGAGACCGTGGTCGACCCCTCGGTCTACGTGCGCTTCCCGCTCACCTCCGGCCCGCTCGCGGGCGAGGCCGCACTCCTGGTGTGGACGACCACCCCCTGGACCCTGGTCTCCAACACCGCGGTCGCCGCCCACCCCGACGTCACCTACGTCGTCGCGACCGACGGCCGGGAGAAGCTGGTCGTCGCCGAGCCACTGCTGGACAAGGCGCTCGGCGAGGGCTGGGAGGCCACCGGGCAGAGCTTCACCGGCCGCGAGATGGAGCGCTGGTCCTACCAACGGCCCTTCGCCCTGGTGGAGATGGAGGGCGCGCACTTCGTCGTCAACGCCGAGTACGTGACGACCGAGGACGGCACCGGCCTGGTCCACCAGGCGCCCGCCTTCGGTGAGGACGACCTCAAGACCTGCCGCGCCTACGGCCTGCCCGTGGTCAACCCGGTGCGCCCCGACGGCACCTTCGAGGAGGGCCTGGAGCTCGTCGGCGGCCAGTTCTTCAAGAAGGCCGACGAGGCCCTCGTCGACGACCTGCAGGCGCGCGGGCTGCTCTTCCGGCACCTGCCGTACGAGCACAGCTACCCGCACTGCTGGCGCTGCCACACCGCGCTGCTCTACTACGCGCAGCCGTCCTGGTACATCCGCACGACCGCGGTCAAGGACGCCCTGCTCCGCGAGAACGAGCGCACCAACTGGTACCCGGAGGCGGTCAAGCACGGCCGCTTCGGCGACTGGCTCAACAACAACATCGACTGGGCGCTGTCCCGCAACCGCTACTGGGGCACGCCGCTGCCCATCTGGCGCTGCGAGGAGAACCACCTCACCTGCGTCGGCTCGCTGGCCGAGCTGTCGGAGCTGACCGGCACCGACCAGACCGGCCTCGACCCGCACCGCCCCTTCATCGACGACGTCACCTTCGCGTGCCCGCAGTGCTCCGCCCAGGCCGTGCGCGTGCCCGAGGTCATCGACGCCTGGTACGACTCGGGCTCCATGCCGTTCGCGCAGTGGGGCTATCCGTACCGGAACAAGGAGCTCTTCGAAGGGACGTACCCGGCGCAGTTCATCTCCGAGGCGATCGACCAGACCCGCGGCTGGTTCTACACGCTGATGGCGGTCGGCACCCTGGTCTTCGACCGGAACGCCTACGAGAACGTGGTCTGCCTGGGTCACATCCTCGCCGAGGACGGCCGGAAGATGTCCAAGCACCTGGGCAACATCCTCCAGCCCATCCCGCTCATGGACCAGCACGGCGCCGACGCCGTGCGCTGGTTCATGGCGGCCGGCGGCTCGCCCTGGGCGGCCCGCCGGGTCGGCCACGGCACGATCCAGGAGGTCGTCCGCAAGACCCTCCTGACGTACTGGAACACGGTCGCCTTCCAGGCCCTGTACGCCCGCACCTCCGGCTGGGCCCCGGGCGAGGCCGACCCGGCCCCGGCCGACCGCCCGCTGCTGGACCGCTGGCTGCTGGGCGAGCTGGGGACGCTGGTGCGGGACGTCACCGACGCCCTGGAGTCGTACGACACCCAGCGCGCGGGCAAGCTGCTCTCGTCCTTCGTCGACGACCTGTCCAACTGGTACGTGCGCCGCTCGCGGCGCCGCTTCTGGCAGGGCGACAAGGCGGCGCTGCGCACCCTGCACGACGTCGTAGAGACCGTGACCCGGCTGATGGCGCCGCTGGTGCCGTTCATCACCGAGCGCGTCTGGCAGGACCTTGTCGTCCCGGTCACCCCGGGCGCCCCCGAGTCGGTGCACCTGGCGAGCTGGCCCACGGTGGACGTGGCGCTGGTCGACCCCGTCCTGTCCCACCAGATGGCCCTCGTGCGCCGTCTGGTGGAGCTGGGCCGCGCCACGCGTGCCGAGTCCGGGGTCAAGACCCGCCAGCCGCTCTCGCGGGCCCTGGTGGCCGCCTCGGGCTTCGAGGCGCTGGGCGAGGAGCTGCGGGCGCAGATCGCCGAGGAGCTCAACGTCGCCTCCCTGGCGTCCCTGAGCGAGGTCGGCGGCTCCCTGGTCGACACCACGGCCAAGGCCAACTTCCGCGCCCTCGGCAAGCGCTTCGGCAAGGGCGTCCAGGCCGTCGCCAAGGCCATCGCCGACTGCGACGCGGCGGCGCTGTCGCTGGCGCTGCGCGAGGGCAACGCGTCGGTGGTCGTGGACGGCGAGCCGGTCGCCCTGTCGGCGGAGGAAGTGATCATCACGGAGACCCCGCGGGAGGGCTGGTCCGTCGCGTCCGACTCCGGCGCGACCGTGGCGCTCGACCTCGAGATCACCCCGGAGCTGCGCCGGGCGGGCCTGGCCCGTGACGTCATCCGGCTCGTCCAGGAGGCCCGCAAGAACAGCGGCCTGGACGTCGCGGACCGCATCGCGCTGCGCTGGGCCGCGGCCGACGCGGAACTGGCGGAGGCACTCGCGGAGCACGCGCGGCTCGTGGCGGACGAGGTCCTCGCGACGGACTTCTCCTCCGGCGCCCCGGAGGAGGGTTACGGCCCCGCCTTCACCGACGAGGCGCTCGGCCTGACGTTCCACCTCCGCAAGCGGTAACCCTCCGGGGGGCCCGCGCGTGACGGCTGCGCCGTCGTCCGCCCCGGCGGACGACGGCGCAGCCGTCTGTGTGCCCGGGGTGCCCCTTGCTTGCGGCCCGTCGTTGTCTGCGGGGCGTTTGTGACCGGGATCGGGTCTCTCCCCCGCCCTCCCTCCCGATTGCCCGGCACGGTTGGTGCGGGCCTCGCTCTGTGGCTGGGTGGGCCGGGGGCGGGGCCTGCGGGGTGGGCATTCCGTACCGCATATTCATGTGCATGGCGGGCACCACTCGTCGGTGCCGTCTGTGCCGCACATCGAATACACGTCAGCGTCCAGAACGCCCACCCCTACGGCCCCACCCCCTCCGAATCGACGGCGACCAACGGCCGGTGGGGGCCAGAAGGCAGTCCGGGGGCACCGCACCTGTCCGGCGCACCCATCAACTGGACACCCTGCGCCCGCGCAACAGGGAGGGGGTGCGGCGGGGTGCTCCCCCTGGCCGAAGGCCGGGGGGAGACGAGCGGCGGACCCGGCGCCAAGGATGTGGGGCGCACACCGCGAGCGTCGAGGACGTGCGCCGGCGCGGCCCCGACCCCACAACGTACGCGCGATACCCCACCAACCGCGCCGGGCAATCGGGCGGGAGGGCGGGGGAACCCCCGACAGAAACCACAACGCACCCGCACACAAGCAACCGGGCCGCCCCCACGCGCAAGGGCCGGGCCCCCGAGGGAAGCGTTTCCCTGGGGGCCCGGCCCTATGGCGCTGCGGTCGCGCCGGCGACTAGTTGTCGTCCTCGTCGATCAGGAACCCACGCATCGGCGTCGGCGCCTGCTGCAGCGGCGCCGGGCCCTGCGGCCGGACCGGTGCCATCGGCTGCGTCATGGCCGGGGACATCTGCTGCTGACCGCCGTAGGTCGGGTTCGGGCCGCCGTGGCCGCCCATGCCCTGGCCGCCGTAGGTCTGGCCGCCGCCCATGGTGCCGGCACCGGCCGTGGCCATGCCGCCGCCCATGGTGCCGCCGCCCATTGCGCCGGAACCGGAGGAGAGGGACGCGGCCGCGGGGGTGCGCGGCGGGGCGAGCGAGTCGTCGGCCTGGTTCTCCAGCTGACGCAGCTGGCTCTCCAGGTACGACTTCAGGCGCGTGCGGTACTCGCGCTCGAAGCCGCGCAGGTCCTCGACCTTCCGCTCCAGCGTCGCGCGGGCGGACTCCAGGGAGCCCATGGCGACGCGGTGCTTCTCCTGAGCGTCCCGCTCAAGGGCGTCGGCCTTGGCGCGGGCGTCGCGCTCCAGGCCCTCGGCACGGCTGCGGGCCTCGCCGACGATCTTGTTCGCCTCGGCGCGCGCCTCGGCGATGGCCTGGTCGGCCGTCTGCTGGGCGAGCGAGAGCACACGGGCGGCGCTGTCGCCACCGGGGCCCTGCTGCTGCATCGGGTGACCGGGACCACCCATGGGGTGCTGGCCCATCGGACCCTGGCCCATCGGGCCCTGACCCATGGGGCCGCCCTGCATCGGACCCTGCCCCATCGGACCCTGACCCATGGGGCCGCCCTGCATCGGACCCTGCCCCATCGGACCCTGACCCATGGGGCCGCCCTGCATCGGACCCTGGCCCATCGGACCGGGGCCCTGCTGAGCACTGGGCCCGGCGGGCAGGGCGAGGCCACTGCCGGGTCCCTGGGGACCGGGGCCGCCCATCTGCTGGGGCGGCACCGGCTGCGGTCCTGATATGGCGGCGGGCACGGGGGCCCCGGGACCGCGGCCGTCCTGCGGCTCGGGCTTGCGCATGCCCTGCTGCTGGTTCTGGGCGGCGGCACGGGTCGCCGCGGCCAGCTTGGCCCGCAGGTCCTCGTTCTCACGGAGCAGTCGGGTCAGTTCCGCCTCGACCTCGTCGAGGAAGGCATCCACCTCGTCCTCGTCATAGCCTTCTCGGAGGCGGACGGTCGTGAACTGCTTGTTCCGCACGTCCTCGGGGGTCAGTGGCATCTCTTCACCTCAACGTGATCGTCGACATATCGGGAGCCCGCATCGGTCATCCTCGCAAGCCCCCTACGACGGTGAGCAGGATGTACACGATGATCATCAATACGAAGAAGGACAGGTCGAGCGCCACGCCCCCGAGACGCAGCGGCGGGATGAACCGCCGCAGAAGCTTGAGTGGCGGATCGGTGACAGTGTAGGTGGCCTCCAGGACGACCACCATGGGCTTCCCTGGCTGCCACGATCGAGCGAACTGGAAAACATAGTCCATCACCAACCGGAAGATCAGGACAAGCAGGAAACACATCAGCGCGATCCACAGCACCTGGAGTGCGATGTCCATCGCGCTTCCCTCTCCCCTGCTCGTTCATGGGCCTCGCGGCCGGTTTCGTACGGTTGTGTATCTCAGCTCTGATTGAAGAACCCGCCTTCGGCGATGCGGGCCTTGTCCTCCGCCGTGACATCGACGTTAGCAGGCGACAGCAGAAAGACCTTCTGCGTCACCCGCTCGATGCTGCCGTGCAGCCCGAAGACCAGCCCGGCGGCAAAGTCGACAAGTCGCTTCGCGTCCGTGTCGTCCATCTCCGTCAGATTCATGATCACCGGCGTGCCCTCGCGGAAGTGTTCCCCGATCGTACGGGCTTCGTTGTACGTCCGGGGGTGGAGTGTCGTGATCCGGTACGGCTCTCGTTCCGACACGACCTTAGGCATGATCACCGGTGCGTTCTTCTCCAGGCTATGGCGTTCTTGTGTGATGGATGCCACTGGGGCGATCCGTGGCTCCCGGGGGACCGGAGCGTGCACGAGGCGTGCCGGTTCCTCCGGTTGTGCCTGATGTGGTGGCTGGTGGGACTGGTGCGGTCGGCGGGAGCGCTCCGGCTCGGGTTCGGGTTCGAACTCGTCGTCGGGATCGAATCCCGGGCCGTCGTACCCGTCGTCCTCCACGAGGCCGAGGTAGACCGCCATCTTGCGCATCGCGCCGGCCATGCTCTGCGTCCTCTCAGCGGGGAAAGACCATATTTTTTGTGTGGTCCGACTTGTTTGGTGACGTTACCCGAGCCCGGTCCGGACTCCGAGTACCGCGCTACCGATGCGTACGTGTGTCGCACCGGCGGCGATGGCCTCTTCGAGGTCCGCGCTCATCCCTGCCGAGACCATGTTTGCAGCCGGATGCGCCGCGCGCAGGCAGGATGCGATTTCCGCCAGCCGATCGAAGGCGGCGCGGGGTTGACCGGCGTACAGCCCCGCCAGCGGTGCGACCGTCATCAGTCCGTCGAGGCGTAGCCCGGGAGCGGCGGCGACGGCTTCGGCGATCCCTTCGACGGCATCCGGTGCGATTCCGCCGCGGGAGCCCTGCGTCCCGGACTCGGCGTCCAGCGCGACCTGGACCAGGCAGCCGAGCTCGCGGTCGGCCCGCTCGGACTTCATGACGGCCGCGGAGAGCGCGTCGACCAGCCGGGGGCGGTCGACCGAGTGGACGACGTCGGCGTAGCGCACCACCGAGCGCACCTTGTTCGTCTGCAACTGCCCCACGAAGTGCCAGGTCAGCGGGAGGTCGGCACAGGCCGCCGCCTTGGGGGCGGCGTCCTGGTCGCGGTTCTCCGCGACCTGGCGGACGCCGAGTTCCGACAGGATCCGCACGTCGCTCGCCGGATAGGTCTTGGTGACCACGATCAGGGTCACCTCGTCCCGCGCCCGGCCGGCCGCCGCGCAGGCCGCGGCGATGCGCTCCTCGACCGCGGCCAGGTTGCCGGCCAGCTCGGCCCTTCGCTCTTGCGTGCGGTCAGTCACTCGGTCCGTCCAGCCAGACGTAACCCGCGAGTCGTCCGGTGGTCCGCTCGCGGCGGTAGGAGAAGTGGTCCCCGGACTCCATCGTACAAATATGGGATTTATCACCCACCGGGACGCCGAGCCGCGCGAGTTGGGCGTGCACTCCGCCGGCGATGTCCAGGGAGGGGGTGCCCCAGCTGGTGGTGGCACGGGCCTCGGGGACCACCGCGGCGACCTCGTCGCGCATCGACTCGGGCACCTCGTAGCAGGCGCCGCAGACAGAGGGCCCGGTCATCGCGGTGATCCGCTCGGCGCGGGCGCCGAGGCCGACCATGGCCTCGACCGCCGCGGGGACGACGCCGGCCAGCAGACCCGGGCGGCCGGCGTGAGCCGCGGCCACCACCCCGGCGTGCACGTCGGCCATCAGGACCGGGACGCAGTCGGCGGTGAGCACCGCGAGGGCGAGGCCGGGCCGGGTGGTGACGACGGCGTCCACCTCCGGGACCCGCCCGTCGGCCCAGGGGGCGGCGACGACGGCGACGTCATTGCCGTGCACCTGGTTCATCCACACCACGCGGGCGGGGTCGAGGCCCAGCTCGCGTGCGGCGATGTCGCGGTTGGAACGGACGGCGGCCGGGTCGTCACCGACCGCGCCGCCGAGGTTGAGGCTGTCGTACGGAGCGGCGCTCACCCCGCCCCACCTGTCGGTGAAGGCGAAGTGGGCGCCGCCCGGATGTGCGTGGTTGAGCGTTATCACGTGTGATTGTGCTTACTTCAGGAAGTCGGGGACGTCGAGTTCCTCGGCGGCGGTGTCCTGGTAAGGACGCGCCGGCGGAACCTGCGGGGCGATCGGCTGGGCCGGCACCTCGGCGACCGGCTCTCCCCCGGCCTGGCGGCTGGGGGGTGCCCCCAGCGGCTCCTCCTCACGCTGGGTGACGCTGCCCAGGCCGCTGAAGGCGGGGCGAGCCGGCTCGGCGGGCGGGGTGGCCGGACGGAACGGCGCCGGGGAGGAGCTCTCCTCGCGGGAGGAGTACGAGCCGAGCACCTTGTCGCGGTTGCGGGTCGGCGGCTGCCCGCCGTCGAAACCGGCCGCGATGACGGTGACCCGGACCTCGTCGCCCAGGGCGTCGTCGATGACCGCGCCGAAGATGATGTTGGCCTCGGGGTGGGCGGCCTCGCTGACCAGCTGGGCCGACTCGTTGATCTCGAACAGGCCCAGGTCCGAACCGCCGGAGATGGAGAGCAGCACGCCCCGGGCACCGTCGATGGACGCCTCCAGCAGCGGCGAGGAGATGGCCATCTCCGCGGCGGCGACCGCGCGGTCGTCACCGCGGGCGGAGCCGATGCCCATGAGGGCCGAACCCGCCTCGGACATCACGGACTTCACGTCGGCGAAGTCGAGGTTGATCAGACCCGGGGTGGTGATCAGGTCGGTGATGCCCTGGACACCGGAGAGCAGCACCTGGTCCGCGGAGCGGAAGGCGTCCAGCACGCTCACCTGGCGGTCCGAGATGGACAGCAGCCGGTCGTTGGGGATCACGATGAGGGTGTCGACCTCGTCGCGCAGTTGGGCGATGCCGTCCTCGGCCTGGTTGGCCCGGCGGCGCCCCTCGAAGGTGAAGGGCCGGGTGACCACACCGATGGTGAGGGCACCCAGCGACCGGGCGATGTTGGCCACGACGGGAGCGCCGCCGGTGCCGGTCCCGCCGCCCTCGCCCGCGGTGACGAAGACCATGTCGGCGCCCTTGAGCACCTCTTCGATCTCCTCGCGGTGGTCCTCGGCGGCCTTGCGGCCGACGTCCGGGTTGGCCCCGGCACCGAGTCCACGCGTGAGTTCACGGCCGACGTCCAGCTTGACGTCGGCGTCGCTCATCAGCAGGGCCTGTGCATCGGTGTTGATCGCGATGAACTCGACGCCCTTGAGACCGACCTCGATCATCCTGTTGATGGCGTTCACGCCACCGCCGCCGATGCCGACGACCTTGATGACTGCGAGGTAGTTCTGCGGTGCTGCCACGTCGAAGGCCTCTCGCCTCGAGTTACGTATACCTGTGGGGACGGTCGGGAAGGCCGGCCGATCCGAACCCTAACCCTGAGGTTTAGGGTTACCAGTATGTCTGTCCCGCACTGTCTTTGGGACAGGACACTAAATCGACAAGCGGTTCGCGTTCAACGAACACGCCGAACCTCCCGTTTTTCTTTTGACCCTATGTGATCACGCCAGAGCCGGACCAACCAGGGTGTCGAACAGAAGGCTGGGACGTCAACCGTCCGACGCGGCAGGGGCTGTTGGGGCACTCACGTCGAAGAACTCGGCATCGCGCTCGACTTTCATCAGCGCCGCAAGGGCAACCGCCTTCTCCGCCCCTTGATCCGCGCTCCCCCACATCACCGCACGTCCGCCGGTCAGTTCGACCGTAATGTCGTCATATGAGCGCACCTCGATGAGCTGCGCGTCCCGGTATGCGACTTTCGGCAGGTCCGCCGCGACCTGAACCGCCGCCGCCACTAGGCGCTTTGTCCCGAAAAGTCGATTGCTCGCGGAGCCGCGGTCGGGCCTCAATTCGATGATGGGCACACCTTTGAGGGGAGTGTCCCGCTCGTCGAACCGGAAGCCGTCCGCGTCGACTTCGATGTAGTACCCGTCACCTTTCACAAGGGCGGCGGGAGTTCGCTCCGTTACTTTCAGCGTGATCGTGTGCGGCCACGAACGCTCCACTTCGACGGCGGAGATGCGCGGCAGCCGCACCTTCAGCCGGCGGGCGATCACGTCCGTGTCCACGGAAACCAGCGGCCCGTTGAGCGGGACCTGCGCGGCGTCGCGCACCTCGTCGGGGTAGAGCGCCTCAACGCCCGTCACGCGGACATGCGTGGCGCGCAGCCAGGCGGAGCCGTACAACAGCCAGGCGCCCGCGCCGCCCAGCACGGTGACCGCGGCGAGCGCCGAAAGGACGATGACGCGCCGGCTCCGCCGCGGCGGGCGCTCGGCCCCGCCGTCCTGGTCGCCGGCCGCCTCGACGGTCGTCGGTACGGCCACGTTCGCCTCCGGGGTCGTCGGAACTGCCTTCCGCTTCCGGGCAGGCTAGTCGTCGTGCTGTGGTGCCGGGGCGGCCGCGCGCCGCCCGGCGGGCCGGGCCCCTTCCCCGTGACCCCAACGGAGCACGGGGCACCCTCGGCGTCGCCCGCCGGGGGTGCCGGAGGTGCCCGGCCGGCACCGCGGTTCAGCCGCGGCGGGCGGCGATCGCCTCGTAGACCATGCCGACGAGCAGCTCGTCGGCGTGCGGGCGACCGAACTCGGCCGCGGCGCGCGACATTTCGTACAGACGGTGCGGATCGGTCAGGACCGGCAGTACGTTGCCGAGCACCCAATCCGCGCTGAGGTCGGCGTCGTCGACGATGACGCCGCCGCCCGCCTTGACGACCGGCTGGGCGTTCAGCCGCTGCTCGCCGTTGCCGATCGGCAGCGGGACGTACGCGGCCGGCAGGCCCACGGCGGAGAGCTCGGCGACGGTCATGGCGCCGGCGCGGCAGAGCATCATGTCGGCGGCGGCGTAGGCGAGGTCCATCCGGTCCAGGTAGGGCACCGGGATGTACTGCGGCATGCCGGGCATGTTGTCGGCGTGCGGGAGCTCGTTCTTCGGGCCGACCGCGTGCAGGATCTGGACGCCGGACTGCTGCAGGCGCGGGGCGACGGAGGCGATCACCTCGTTGAGCCGCCGGGCGCCCTGGGAGCCGCCGGAGACCAGCAGGGTCGGCAGGTTCTGGTCGAGGCCGAAGGCGGCACGCGCCTCCGCGCGGACCGCGGCGCGGTCGAGGGTCGCGATGGACCGGCGCAGCGGGATGCCGACGTAGCGGGAGTGCCGGAGCTTGCTGTCCGGGGTGCTCACGGCCACGTGGTCGGTGTAACGGGAGCCGATCTTGTTGGCGAGGCCCGGGCGGGCGTTGGCCTCGTGCACCACGATCGGCACGCCGAGGCGCTTGGCGGCCAGGTAGCCGGGCAGCGCGACGTAACCGCCGAAGCCGACGAGCGCGTCGGCCTTGGTGCGCTCCAGGATCTGCTCCGCGGCCTTGATGGTGCCGCGCAGCCGCCCCGGGACGGTGATCAGCTCGGGGGTGGGCTTGCGTGGCAGCGGGACGGCGGGGATGAGCGCCAGTTCGTAGCCGCGTTCGGGCACCAGCCGGGTCTCCAGGCCCCGCTCGGTGCCGAGTGCCGTGATCCCCACGGTCGGGTCCTGCCTGCGCAGGGCGTCGGCGAGCGCGAGCGCGGGCTCGATGTGGCCGGCGGTCCCCCCACCGGCGAGTACGACATGCACCGAAATTCACCGCTCTCCGGACGGCCGCCGTCTGGCGAACCGCCTCATCGTCCGTGTCATTGCCCCCGGCCAGTAGCCGGGCCCCCGCGCGTTGAGCGCCGCTCGCGCACCGGGATCGCTCCTCGCGAAGGAGATGAGCAGCCCGATCGCGAACATGGTCGGCAGGAGGGCCGAGCCCCCGTAGGAGAACAGCGGGAGCGGGACTCCGGCGATCGGCAGCAGGCCGAGCACCGCACCGATGTTGACCACGAACTGCGCCGTGATCCACGTCGTCACGCCTCCCGCGGCAAACCTCACGAAGGGGTCCTCCGTTCGACCGGCCACGCGGATACCCGCATAGCCTAGAGCCGCGAAGAGGACGAGCACCGACAGCGTGCCCGTCAGCCCCAGTTCCTCCCCGGTCACGGCGAAGATGAAGTCGGTGTGCGGTTCGGGCAGTTGACCCCATTTTTCCACGCTCGCGCCGAGTCCGGAACCGAACCATCCGCCCGAGGCCAGGGCGTAGATCCCGTGCACGGCCTGCCAGCAGCCGCCACCGGGAGTGACGTCGGTCGCCCCGATGCAGGCCAGCCGGTCCATGCGGTTGCCGCTCGTCTTGATCAGCAGGAAGCCGATCGCGCCCGCGACGCCCAGCACGCCCGCGAACAGCCGGGTGGGGGCGCCGGCGATCCACAGCAGGCCGAACAGGATGGCGGTGAGGATGATCGCGGTGCCCATGTCACCGCCGAGCATGATCAGGCCGAGCAGCAGGAAGGCCACCGGCACCAGCGGGATCAGCAGGTGCTTCCACTGGACGAGGAGCTTCAGGTCCTCCTTGCGGGCCAGCAGGTCCGCGCCCCACAGGACGAGCGCCAGCTTGCCGAACTCACTGGGCTGCAGCTGGAAGGGGCCGCCGAGGTAGAGCCAGTTCTGGTTGCCGTTGACGGACTGCCCTATCCCCGGCACCTGGACCAGGGCCATGAGGAACACCGAGCCGACGAGCAGCGGGTAGGACAGCACGCGGTGCAGCCGTACCGGCACGCGCGAGGCCGCCACGAGCAGGCCGGTGCCGAGCACAGCGGCGAACAGCTGCTTGCGGAAGTAGTACGTGGAGGGCAGCCCGTACTCCAGCGCCTTGATCTGCGAGGCGGAGAAGACCATCACCAGGCCGAGCACGGTGATCAGCAGACTGCTGCCGAGGATGACGTAGTACGCGGTCAGCGGGCGGTCCCAGGCCCGCATGGCGCGGTCCAGTACGACCCTGGCGCCGCGCAGCGCGCTTCCCCTGGACCCCTTCCCGCCGGGCGTGCGCGCCCCGGAGGCGGCGGCCGAGGGCCGGGGCGGCGCCGCCCGCGGGGGGCGGGCGGGCGCCTTGAGGGCGTTGCGGGAACGAGAACCGGAGGCGTCACCGTGGTCGGCTGCCGTCATGTCCCCTCCTAGGTCGCGGTGCGGGCCGGAGCGGCTCCGGCTACTGCCCGGCGCCGGGCGCCCGCAGATCCCGTACGGCCTCCGCGAAGGCGTTTCCGCGAGCCTTGTAGTTCGCGAACATGTCCATCGAGGCGCAGGCCGGTGCCAGGAGCACCGTGTCCCCCGGGTGGGCGAGGTCCCGCGCGGCGCGGACGGCCGCCGCCATCGCCCCAGTGTCGGTGCGGTCGAGGTCGACGACCGGGACCTCGGGGGCGTGTCGCGCGAGCGCTTCACGGATCAGGCCGCGGTCCGCCCCGATCAGCACGGCGCCGCGCAGCCGCTTGGCCGCGGCCGTGACCAGCTCGTCGAAGGTGGCGCCCTTGGCGAGGCCGCCGCCGATCCAGACGATGTGCTCGTACGCGGCGAGGGATGCCTCGGCGGCGTGGGTGTTGGTGGCCTTGGAGTCGTCGACGTAGTCCACGTCGTCGATCCGGTCCACGTGGGCGATGCGGTGCGCGTCCGGCCGGAAGGCGCGCAGGCCGTCCCGGACGGCGGCCGGCGCGACACCGAACGCGCGGGCGAGGGCGGCCGCCGCCAGGGCGTTGGCGATGTTGTGCGGCGCCGGCGGGTGCACGTCGCAGACCTCGGCCAGCTCCTGGGCGCTCTTGTGCCGCTCGGGTGCGAAGGCCCGGTCGACCAGGATGCCGTCGACGACCCCGAGTTCCGAGGGCCGGGGGCTGCCGAGGCCGAAGCCGATCGCGCGGCAGCCCTCCTCGACGTCGGCCTCGCGCACCAGCGCCTCGGTGGCCGGGTCGGCGAGGTTGTAGACGCAGGCGACCTTGTTGCCCTCGTAGATGCGGCCCTTGTCGGCGGCGTAGGCGGCCATGGAGCCGTGCCAGTCGAGGTGGTCGGGGGCGAGGTTGAGGACCGCCGCCGAGTGCGGGCGGACCGAGGGGGCCCAGTGCAGCTGGTAGCTGGACAGCTCCACGGCGAGGACGTCGTACTCCCCGCCGGACAGGACGACGTCCAGGACCGGCGTGCCGATGTTGCCCACCGCCGCCGTGCGCAGGCCCGCCGCGGAAAGGATCGAGGCGAGCATCTGCACGGTCGTGGTCTTGCCGTTGGTGCCGGTGACGGCGAGCCAGGGCGCCGCCCCGGGGCCGCGCAGCCGCCAGGCCAGCTCCACGTCGCCCCACACGGGCACGCCCGCGGCCGCGGCGGCCGCGAAGAGCGGGCTGGCGGGCTTCCAGCCGGGCGAGGTGACGATCAGTTCGGTGCCCTCGGGCAGGGTCCGGCCGTCCCCCAGCCGTACGGTGACGCCGAGCGTCTCCAGTTCGGCGGCCTGGGCCCGGGCCGGCTCGTCGTCGCCGTCGTTGACGACCGTCACACGGGCGCCGAGGGCGTGCAGCGCCTTGGCGGCGGGCACGCCCGAGACGCCGAGGCCGGCGACGGTGACCCGGCGGCCCGGCAGGCCCAGCCGCGCGGCCGCCTCGACGGCGGCCGGCGGAAGTCCGCCTCGACGGGGGCCGGGTTCCTGCCCGGGGACCGAGGTCACTGCGCGGCCACCCAGCCCGCGTAGAAGAGACCGAGGCCGACGGCCATGCACATGCCCTGGATGATCCAGAAGCGGACGACGACCAGGACCTCGCTCCAGCCCTTGAGCTCGAAGTGGTGCTGCAGCGGGGCCATGCGGAAGACGCGCTTGCCGGTCAGGCGGAAGGAGCCGACCTGGATGACCACGGAGAGGGTGATCAGGACGAAGAGGCCGCCCAGGATCGCCAGCAGCAGCTCGGTGCGGGAGCAGATGGCCAGACCGGCCAGGGCGCCGCCGAGCGCGAGCGAGCCGGTGTCACCCATGAAGATCTTGGCCGGCGAGGTGTTCCACCACAGGAAGCCGAAGCAGGCGCCCATGAGCGCGGCGGCCACGACCGCGAGGTCGAGTGGGTGCGGTACGTCGTAGCAGCCGGGTCCCGCGGTGATGACGTTGGAGCAGGACTGGCCGTACTGCCAGACGCCGATGACGGTGTAGGAGGCGAAGACCATCACCGAGGCGCCGGTGGCCAGGCCGTCGAGGCCGTCGGTGAGGTTCACGCCGTTCGACATCGCGAGGATCATGAACAGCGCCCAGATCACGAAGATCACCGGGCCGAGGGACCAGCCGAAGTCCTGCGTGAAGGACAGCCTGGTGGACGCCGGGGTGACACCGCGGGAGTCGGCGAACTGCAGCGACAGCACCGCGAAGGTGATGCCGACGATCAGCTGGCCGGCCATCTTCGCCTTGGCCCGCAGACCGAGGCTGCGCTGCTTGACGATCTTGATGTAGTCGTCCAGGAAGCCGACCACGCCCAGACCGGTGAAGAGGAAGAGCACCAGCACGCCGGAGATCGTCGGGCGCTCGGAGGTGATGACCTTGGTGAGCGCGTACGCGACGAGCGTGGCCAGGATGAAGGCGATGCCACCCATGGTGGGCGTACCGCGCTTGCTGTGGTGCTCCTTCGGGCCGTCGTCGCGGATGAACTGCCCGTAGCCCTTGCGGGCCAGCAGCTTGATCAGCATCGGGGTGCCGATGAGGGACAGGAACAGCCCGAGCACGCCCGAGACCAGGATCTGGTTCATTACCGAGCGCCCCCGCCCTCGACGCCGTCGAGCAGCGCGAGTGCGACCCGCTCCAGGCCGACCGCCCTCGATGCCTTCACCAGCACGACGTCCCCCGGACGCAGTTCACTGCGCAACAGGTCGATCGCCGCCTCAGCGTCGGACACGTGCACCGACTCCTCACCCCACGAACCCTCGTTGTAGGCGCCCATTTGCACCCAGGCGGCCGCCTGGCCGCCGACTGCCACGAGCTTGCTGACGTTGAGCCGGACGGCGAGCCGTCCGACAGCGTCGTGCTCCGCGAGGGCCTCCCCGCCGAGCTCCGCCATCTCGCCCAGCACCGCCCACGTGCGTCCCCCACGTGCCTGGGCGGCACGGCCCATGGCCGCGAGCGCGCGCAGGGCGGCTCGCATGGACTCGGGGTTCGCGTTGTAGGCGTCGTTCACGACCGTCACGCCGTCCGGCCGTTCGACGACCTCCATGCGCCAGCGGGACAGCGTCCCCGCCTCCGAGAGCGCGGTGGCGATCTCGTCGACGGGCATGCCGAGTTCACGGGCTACGGCGGCCGCGGCAAGCGCGTTCGACACGTGGTGCTCACCGTACAGGCGCAAGGTCACTTCGCTGCACCCGGTAGGTGTTGTGAGCGTGAAGACAGCCTGACCTCGGTCGTTGAGGCGGACGTTCTCGGCGCGGACGTCGGCGTCGGCGGACTCGCCGAACAGCACGACGCGCGCCTTGGTGCGGGAGGACATGGCGCGTACGAGGGGATCGTCCGCGTTGAGCACCGCGATGCCGCCGTCGGCGGCCTCCGGCAGCGCCTCGACGAGCTCGCCCTTGGCCTGGGCGATCTGCTCGCGGCCGCCGAACTCGCCGATGTGGGCGGTGCCGACGTTGAGGACGACGCCGATGCGCGGCGGGGTCAGCCCGGTGAGGTAGCGGATGTGGCCGATGCCACGGGCGCCCATCTCCAGCACCAGGTGCCGGGTGGAGGCGTCGGCGCGCAGCGCGGTCAGCGGCAGTCCGATCTCGTTGTTGAGCGAGCCCGGCGGCCACACGGTGGGCGCCAGCCGCTGCAGCGACTGGGCGATGAGGTCCTTGGTGCTGGTCTTGCCCGCCGATCCGGTCAGCGCCACCAGGGTCGCGCCCAGCCGTTCGATGACGTGCCTGGCCAGCGCACCCAGGGCGACCTGGACGTCGTCCACGACGATCGCGGGCACGCCGACCGGCCGGGCGGCCAGCACGGCCAGCGCTCCGGCCGCGACGGCCTGCTCCGCGTAGTCGTGGCCGTCCACGCGCTCGCCCTGGAAGGCGACGAAGAGGCCGCCCGGCGTCACCTTGCGGGAGTCGATTTCCACGGACCCGGTGACGGGCACCGTCGGGTCCGGTATGTCGTGCGTGCTCCCGCCGACCGCGTGTGCGACCTCGGCGAGGGTGAGTGGGATCACAGCTGGTCCTGGTCCTTCTCCTGCGCTGGTGTGCCGGCGGCCCGTTCGACGGCCGCGCGCAGCACTTCTCGGTCGTCGAAGGGGCGTACCACTCCGGCGATGTCCTGGCCCTGCTCATGGCCCTTGCCGGCCACCAGTACGGTGTCGTCCGGCCGGGCCAGGGCGACGGCGGTCGCGATGGCCGCCGCCCGGTCGGGTTCGACGACGACATGGCCCCGCTCGTGCGCGGGCACCCCGGCCGCTCCGGCCAGCATCGCGGTGAGGATCGCGAGCGGGTCCTCGGAGCGGGGGTTGTCGGAGGTCAGCACGGCCGTGTCGGCCAGCCGTGCCGCGGCGGCGCCCATCGGGCCGCGTTTGGTCTCGTCGCGGTCCCCGCCGCAGCCGAGGACGATGTGCAGGCTGCCCTTGGTGACCTTGCGCAGGGCCCGCAGCACCGATTCGACGGCGTCGGTCTTGTGGGCGTAGTCGACGACCGCCAGGTACGGCTGTCCCGCGTCGACGCGCTCCAGCCGGCCGGGCACGCCGGGGACGGCGGCGACGCCCTGGGCGGCCGTCTGCGGGTCGATCCCGGCCACCGCCAGGGCGGTGATGGCGGCGAGCGCGTTGGCGACGTTGAAGGGGCCGGGGAGGGGCGAGGCGGCCTCGATCCGCACGCCGCCCGGGCCGACGACGGTGAAGGTGGAGCGCAGCGGCCCGGTCACGACGTGCTCCGCGCGCCAGTCGGCGTCCGGATGGCCCTCGGCGGAGAAGGTGGTGACCGGGACCTGCGACTCGCGGACCAGGCGCCGGCCGTACTCGTCGTCGATGTTGACCACGCCGGCCCTGCTGCGGCGCGGGGTGAACAGCTGCGCCTTGGCCTGGAAGTAGTCCTCCATGCCCGAGTGGAATTCCATGTGCTCGGGGCTGAGGTTGCTGAAGACGGCGACGTCGAAGACCGCGCCGTCCACCCGTCCCAGCACCAGGGCATGGCTGGAGACCTCCATGACCAGGGCCTCGATACCGCGCTCGCGCATCACCGCGAACAGCGCCTGCAGGTCCGTGGCCTCGGGGGTCGTGCGCTCGCTCTTGATCCGCTCGTCGCCGATCCGGGACTCGACCGTGCCGATCAGTCCCGTCCTGCCCCCGTGCGCGGCCCGCAGGCCGCCCTCGACGAGGTAGGCGGTGGTGGTCTTGCCGGAGGTGCCGGTGATCCCGATCTGCAGCAGGTCCTCACCCGGCCGGCCGTAGATCTCGGCGGCCAGTTCCCCCATCCGGGACCGGGGATCCCCGACCGTCAGCACCGGCAGGCCGGTCGCGGCGGCGCGCTCGGCGCCCGCCGGGTCGGTGAGGATCGCCGCGGCGCCCAGTTCGGCCGCCTGCGGGGCGAAGTCGGCACCGTGGAAGCGGGCGCCGGGCAGCGCGGCGTACAGGTCGCCGGGGCGGACGGCCCGCGAGTCGTGCGTGATCCCGGTGACCGGGGTGGCACCGGGCGCGGGCGGTTCCGTGCCCAGCCGCGCGGCCAGTTCCGCGGTCGGTACGGGCCGGACCCGGGTGGGGCGGGGTGCGCCCGGCTGCGTCTGTTCGGGGTGGGGGGACTGATCGGCGAGTGACACGGCGGTGAGAGTACCCGCCGGGCCGGGCTCCGGGCCAAAAGCCCCTCGCCGGGCTTCCGGCCTGCCGCTTCCTCCGGTACGGTCCGCGTGCGCGGGGCTACCGTCCGTACCCGCCGCTGCGGGCTCGTGTCCGTTCACGGCCGCCGTTCCTTCCTCCCCTGCGCGCCGGTCACGGCTTCGAGGGGTCCCACTCGACCGGCAGGCTCGGGGTCTTCGCTCCGCTGGGCGCCACCTGCAGGGACTTCAGGGCGAACTCCATGACCCGTTTGAACACCGGGCCGCAGATCTGGCCACCGAAATAACTGCCGCGGGTCGGGTTCTGGATCACGCAGGACACGGTCAGCCGGGGGTCGTCTGCGGGGGCGAAGCCCATGAAGGACGCCGTGTAGCCGCTGTAGGTGCCCGTTTCCGGGTCCACCCGGTTGGCCGTGCCGGTCTTGCCCGCGACGCGGTACCCCGCGATCCGGGCCTTCGTGCCGGTGCCCTGCTCGTCGCCGACCACGGACTCCAGCATGGTGGAGAGCGTCTTGGCGGTCTTCGTGCTGACCACCCGGGTCCTGGACGCCTCCGGGGACGGCACGAAGCGGCCGTCCGGTCCGGTCGTGCCGCGCACCAGACTGGGCTCGACCCTTACCCCGCCATTGGCGATCGTCGAGTAGACCGACGTTGCCTGCAGCGCGTTCAGCGACAGGCCCTGCCCGAAGGGGATGGTGTACTGCTGGGACGCGTTCCACTGGTCCGGCCTCGCAAGGATGCCGGGCGTCTCGCCGGGGAAGCCGACCCCCGTGGGCCGCCCGATGCCGAATTTCCTCAGGTATGAGTAAAGGACGCGGTTTGCCTGCTTCTGGTTCTTGCCGAGTTGCTCGGCGGCCAGGATCGTGCCGATGTTGCTGGACTTGGCGAGCACGCCGTTCAGGGTCAGGTGCCAGGTGCCGTGGTCCACGTCGTCGTGGAAGACCCGGTCGGCGCGGGGCAGGGTGCCGGGCACCGTGACGTGGGTGTCCGGGGCGGCCACGCCCTCGTCGAGGACCGCGGCCATGGACATCAGCTTGCTCACACTGCCGGGCTCGTAGGCGTCCTGCAGCGCGGCGTTGCCGAGCGCGGTGGGGTCGGCCCGGGTCAGGTCGTTGGGATCGAAGCCGGGGGCGTTGGCCATGGCCAGCACCTCGCCGGTGCGGGTGTCCTGGACGATCACGTAGCCGCGGTCGGCGTCGGACGCCCGTACCTGCTGGGTGATCGCCCGCTGGGCGGCCCACTGGATGTCCCGGTCCAGGGTCAGTTCCACGTCGGTGCCGGGCTCGGCGGCGCGCTCCTGCACGCTGGCCGTCGGCACCCGGCGGCCGCCGGACTGAGCGTAGGTGATGGTGCCGTCCTTGCCCGCCAGCGCCTTGTCGAGGCGGCTCTCCAGGCCGCCGCCGCCCGCGCCGGCGGCGTTCACCCAGCCGATCACGCCCGCCGCGAGGTCGCTCGCGGGGTAGACGCGCTTGGCGTGCCGCAGCCGGAAGATCCCGGCGAGGTAGTTGACGCCGTCGCCCTTCTCGGCCCGGTCGGCGAGCGCTCCCTGCAGGTCCTTGATCTGGTTCCAGACCTGCGGGGACTGCTGGCGGGCGATGATCTCGTTGCGGGACCCCGGGTAGTTGGCGAGCTGCTTGGCGATCTTCTTCTCGTCGCCGTCGAGGATCGGCGCGAGCAGTTCGGCGGCACGCGCCGGGGCGTCCTCGGCCTTCGCGTACTTGGGGGTGAAGAGCATCGGATCGGCCGTGATGTCGTATGCGTCGACCGTGGTGGCCAGGTCGACCCCGTTCCGGTCGGTGATCGTCCCGCGCTCGGCGGCGAGGGTCACCTTGACGTTGCGGTTGACCTCGGCCTTGGCGGCGTACGTCGCGGCGTCCACGGCCTGCACCTGGAAGAGCCGGATCACGAAGGTCAGCATCACGAGCGTCAGCGCGAAGCTGACCAGCCGCAGGCGGGGACGGGGCCGGCCCAGCCGCAGCAGCGGGGCACCGGCCGGCGTGACCGGGCGCGGGGGCCTGCGCCGCGGCGGTACGGCAGCGCGGCCGGCCCGGTCCCGGGAGGCTTGGGCGTCGCGTTCGCGCCCGCCGGCCGGCCTGGGGGCCCCGGAGGTGCGTCCCCGCGGCACGCCGGAGGCGCGGGCGCTGCCGGAGGCGCCGGACGCGCCGGATCCCTCGCGGCGGGGCGTGGGCCTGCGGGCGCGCGGGGCGCGGCCCGTCTCGCGGGCTGCCCGGCCGCCGTCGTCGCGCGGCCGGGCGCCGCGTGCGGCTGGCTGACGTGCTCCCGGCTGCTGCCCGGGCGAGGTCCCGCGGCGGGGTTCCCCGGGCTCGCCGCGGCGTGCGGGGGTGCCGGCGTCGCCGTCGCGTCCCCGGGGCACCGGCCGGCGCCGGGGGGCTGTCCCTCCGGCGTCACCGCGGCCGCCACGGCCCTGGGCGCCGCGCCCGGGGCGGCCGGAGCCGTTCTCCCGGTCACTGCGTTCGGCGCGGTCGCGCGGCGGCTCCCCGTCTCGGGTCACCACGCCCCGGCACCTTCCCTGCCGGCCGGGCGGGCGGATCGTGGTGGGCGCAGGGCGCGGGGCCCCGGAGCGGCGGTCACGGGGTCTCCCTGGGGCTCGTGCTGGGCCTGGCGGACGGCGTCGGGCCCAGGGAGGCGGCCGCGGAGCCGCTGGGCGCGACGGTGGCGGGCGCGGTGCTCGGGCTGGGCGCCGGCACGTACGGCGCGGCGCCGGGCTTGCCGAGGACGGTGCCGTCGGGGGCGAGGAAGGCCGGGTTGCCGCCGGGAACCATGCCCAGCTCGCGGGCCTGATCGTCCAGCGCGTCCGGCGCCGAGTACTCGTCGACCTCCTGCTGCAGCGCCTGCTCCTCATCGGTGTACTGGGTGGTCTTCCTCTGCAGCTCGCTGAGCTTGAAGGAGTCCCGGTTCACCGCCGAGTTGAGCAGCAGCAAGGTGATCAGGCCGCCGCCCAGCAGCAGCACGATCAGCAGGACGAAGGGCGAGCGCGCCGCCGAGGTGCGCCGCCTCACGCCAGGGCCTCGCGGATCCGCTGGGCGCCGCGCAGGCGGGCCGGGGCCGCCCGGCGGTTGGCGGCGATCTCGTCCTCCGTGGGCAGCTCGGCGCCGCGGGTGAGCAGCTTGAGCCGCGGCTGGTACTGCTCCGGGACCACGGGCAGCCCGGGCGGCGCCGTGGTGGCAGCGCCGGCCGCGAGGACGCCCTTGACGAGCCGGTCCTCCAGGGAGTGGTACGACAGCACGACGATCCGGCCGCCGACCGCGAGCGCGGCGACGGCCGCCGGGATGGCCCGCTCCAGCACGGTCAGCTCCCCGTTGACCTCGATGCGCAGCGCCTGGAAGGTGCGCTTGGCCGGGTTGCCGCCGGTGCGCTTGGCGGCCTGCGGCAGCGCCTCGCGGATCAGCTCGACGAGCCGGGCGCTGGTGGTGAAGGGCTCGCGTTGCCGCTCGCGGACGACCGCCTCCACGATCTTGCGGGCGAACTTCTCCTCGCCGTAGTCGCGCAGCACCCGCACCAGCTCGCCCGGGGGATAGGTGTTGAGGACCTCGGCGGCGCTCATGCCCGCGGTCTGGTTCATGCGCATGTCCAGCGGCGCGTCCTGGGCGTAGGCGAAGCCCCGGTCGGCCTCGTCCAGCTGCATGGAGGACACGCCCAGGTCGAACAGGACGCCCTGCACCCTGGGTACGCCCAGCCGCTCCAGCACCTGCGGGATCTCGTCGTAGACGGCGTGCACGAGGGTGGCCCGGTCCCCGTACGGCGCGAGCCGCTCACCGGCGAGCTTGAGCGCGGCGGGGTCGCGGTCGACGGCGATCAGCCGGACCCCGGGGAACCGCTGCAGCAGCGCCTCGCTGTGCCCGCCGAGGCCGAGGGTGGCGTCCACGACCACGGCGCCCGGCGCGCCGACGGCGGGGGCCAGCATGTCCAGGCAGCGGTCCAGCATGACCGGGACGTGGCGTGGCTCGGACGGGGTGGTGCTCATGAAGCCCTTCTCATCTGCTCTCGGGGACGTACCACTGGGTCCCCGCCCGCTCGTGGGCGGCCATCTGGCACCGGGGAAGGAGTGCCAGCGGACCGGGGAGCGGGAGGAGGCCGAGCGTCACGTACTCGTACGTGAGTCATCAGGCTACGGGCGAGGTCACAGTAAGCCGGGAGGCACCTCCTGGGACAACGCCGAAAAGGCGTCCTCCTGACCCGCCAGATAGTCCTCCCAGGCCGCCGCGTCCCACACCTCGACCCGGGTGTTGGCGCCGATCACCGCGCAGTCGCGGCGCAGTCCGGCGTAGTCGCGCAGGGGCTGCGGGAGGGTGACCCGGCCCTGCTTGTCGGGGACCTCGTCGTGAGCGCCGGCGAAGAGCACGCGCATGTAGTCGCGTGCGGCCTTGGAGGTGAGAGGGGCTCGGCGGAGCTCCTCGGTGAGGGCGCGGAAGCCCTCGGCCGGCCATACGTACAGGCAGCGCTCCTGGCCCTTGGTGATGACCAGGCCGTCCGCGAACTGCTCGCGGAACTTCGCGGGGAGGACCAGCCGGCTCTTGTCGTCCAGCCGTGGCGCGTACGTCCCGAGGAACATCCGCACCTCCCGCGCTAGGTTGGCGACCCACTTCGCGCCACTTTACTCCACCGGCCCCCACGGTCAACGAAGAGCCTGCCCTGGCACAGGCGCCCTCGTGGGCACCGAGCGCCCGAATCACCCGCACGGGCGAGCGCGCGCGACGCCTGTGGGTTACCTCACAGTGCACCGGTTTGACCGAGATTTGCCGACCCCCCAGCAGGTCGGAAGTGACCGCGCCCTCTACGGTCGTGTCATGTCGATAAACGCGCATGAGACCGCGGTTCCCGCCGGCACCGGCACGGCGTCCGTCACCGACCGGCTGGTCGAGTCGAACCGGCGCTACGCGGAGCAGTTCCGCGACCCCGGCATGGACGCCCGTCCCGTTCTCAAGGTGGCCGTCGTCGCCTGTATGGACGCCCGCCTCGACCTGCACCAAGCGCTGGGCCTGGAACTCGGCGACTGCCACACCATCCGCAACGCGGGCGGCGTGGTCACCGACGACACCATCCGTTCGCTGACCATCAGCCAGCGCGCACTGGGCACCCGCTCGGTCGTGCTGATCCACCACACCGGCTGCGGCCTGGAGTCGCTGACCGAGGAGTTCCGCACGGAACTGGAGCAGGAGGTGGGCCAGCGCCCGACCTGGGCGGTGGAGTCCTTCCGCGACGTCGACCAGGACGTGCGGCAGTCGATCCAGCGGGTCCGGACCTCCCCTTTCCTGACCCACACGGACGATGTGCGGGGGTTTGTGTTCGACGTGCACACCGGCCTGCTGCGCGAAATCACAAACGAGTAACGGAAGCGGAGTGACGCGGAGCATAGTTGAAGGGGAGAATGCTCCGTGTAACGGGGAGGGCCGGTCCAGGGATGACCGCGTCCCTAGGAACGGGCCGAGGAGAACCGGGTGACGACCTATGACGCGCGAGCGAGCCTCAGCGATCTGACTGCCACGGCGGACCGCGTACGCCGGTCGGTGGAGAACGTGATCGAGGGCAAGCCCGAGGTCGTACGGATTGCGCTGACGGTGTTGCTCGCCGAGGGACATCTGCTGATCGAGGATGTCCCCGGCGTCGGCAAGACGATGCTTTCCAAGGCGCTGGCCCGGTCGATCGACTGCTCGGTGCGGCGCATCCAGTTCACGCCGGACCTCCTGCCGTCGGACATCACCGGGGTCAGCGTCTTCGACCAGCAACGCCGCGACTTCGAGTTCAAGCCGGGTGCGATCTTCGCGCAGATCGTCGTCGGCGACGAGATCAACCGCGCGTCGCCCAAAACGCAGTCGGCGCTGCTGGAGTCGATGGAGGAGCGGCAGGTCACCATCGACGGCAGCACGTACCCGCTGCCGAGCCCCTTCATGGTCATCGCCACCCAGAACCCGGTGGAGATGGAGGGAACGTATCCCCTGCCCGAGGCGCAGCGGGACCGCTTCATGGCCCGGGTCTCCATCGGCTACCCCAGCGTCGAGGCCGAGTTGGAGATGCTCGACGTGCACGCGGGCGTCAGCCCGCTGGACGACCTGCAGCCGGTCGCCCACGCGCACGAGATCGTCAAACTCGTCGACGCGGTACGGACGGTGCACGTGTCCCCGGCCGTACGGCACTACGCGGTGAGTCTGGTCTCGGCCACCCGGGACCACCCGGACCTGAGGCTGGGCGCCTCACCGCGCGCCACGCTGCACCTGGTGCGCGCGGCGCGCGCGGCGGCGGCCCTGGACGGGCGGGACTACGTGCTCCCCGACGACGTCCAGTCGCTGGCCGGCGCCGTGCTGGCGCACCGTCTGCTGCCGACCGCGCAGGCCCAGTTGAACCGGCGCACCCCGGAGCAGGTCATCACGGAGATCGTGCAGCGCACGCCGGTCCCCGACCCGTACGGCAGCCGGTGACCCGGACGACGGGCTGGGGCGCTGGAGGTGCCGCGTGACCGAGCGTGAAAGCGGCTTCCGGGCCGCCCTGGGCGGCCTCACCACGCGGGGCCGCTCGTTCCTCGCCGCGGGGATCGCGGCGGCCGTCTGCGCCTACGTGCTGGGACAGCCGGACCTGCTGCGGGTCGGCCTGCTGCTGGCCGTGCTGCCGTTGGCCTGTGTGGCGGTCCTGTACCGCACCCGCTACCGCGTCGCCGGCAGCCGCCGGCTGTCGCCCTCGCGTGTGCCGGCGATGACCGAGGCGCGCGTGCACCTTCGGGTGGACAACGTGTCGCGGCTGCCCACCGGGCTGCTGATGCTCCAGGACCGGGTGCCGTACGTGCTGGGGCCCCGGCCCCGCTTCATCCTGGACCGGGTGGAGCCCGGCGGGCATCGCGAGGTGTCCTACCGGGTGCGCTCGGACCTGCGCGGGCGCTACCCGCTGGGGCCGCTGCAGCTGCGGCTGACCGACCCCTTCGGCATGTGCGAGCTGACCCGCTCCTTCAGCGCGTACGACACCCTGACGGTGGTGCCCCGCGTGGAGCCGCTGCCACCGGTCAAGCTCCGGGGCGACTCCTCCGGCTACGGGGAGAGCCGCATCCGCGCGCTGGCCCTGGCCGGCGAGGACGACGTGATCCCGCGCGGCTACCGCCACGGCGACGACCTGCGCCGTGTGCACTGGCGCTCGACCGCCAAGTACGGCGAGCTCATGGTGCGCCGCGAGGAGCAGCCGCACCGCGCCCGGTGCACGGTGCTGCTGGACACCCGTGCCGTGGCGTACTTCGGCGCCGGCCCCGACTCGGCCTTCGAGTGGGCGGTCTCCGGGGCGGCGTCGGTGGCGGTGCACATGCTGGAGCGGGGCTACTCCGTCCGGCTGCTCACCGACACCGGCAGCACGGCGCCGGGGGCCGAGGGCTTCGGCGGCGCCGACTCCTCGGACGCGGCCGGGACGATGCTGGACACCCTGGCCGTGATCGACCACTCGGACGGCGCGGGACTCTCCCGTGCGCTCGACGTGCTGCGCACGGGCAGCGAGGGCCTGCTGGTGGCGTTCTTCGGGGACCTCGACGAGGAGCAGGCCGCGATGGCCGGCCGGATGCGGCAGCGGGCGGGGGCCGCCGTCGCCTTCGTCCTGGACAGCGCCGCCTGGGGGGCGACGGAGGAGGACGGGCCGGGACGGTCCGAGGCACCGCGCCCGGACGCGGACGGCGATGCTCCCGAGGGCGGCGCGGCGCGGGCCGTGCGGATGCTGCACGAGGCGGGCTGGACGGTGCTCCCGGCCGCCGCCGGCGACGGGCTGCCCGACCTGTGGCAGCGCGCCGACCGGTACCGGTCGCGTGAGGAGGCGGGGACGCGATGATGAGCGGACGGGGACGGCTCGCGCTCTGCGCGGCGGCGGCGACACTGATGACCGCCTGCTCGCTGCTGCCGCTGGCGACGCCGAACTCGTGGATTTTGCAGGCCGTGTTCCTGGTGCTGCTCCAGACCGGGGTGGGTGCGCTGGCCCGGCGGGTGCCGCTGGCCCGGCCGCTGACCGTGCTGGCGCAGGCGGTGTTCACGCTGCTGGTGCTGACCTTGATGTTCGCGAGCGAACAGGCCGTGCTCGGATTCCTGCCGGGCCCCGCCGCGTACACCCGGTTCGGCAACCTGCTGACGGCCGCGATGCAGGACGTGACCCAGTTCGCCATCCCGGCGCCGGTCACCCCGGGCATTCGGCTGCTGCTGCTCGGCGGGGTGCTGCTGATCGGGCTGATCGTGGACGCGCTGGCGGTGACCTACGGCAGCGCGGCCCCGGCCGGGCTGCCGCTGCTGGCCCTGTACTCGATCGCGGCGGGACTGGCCGGGGGCGACGGCACCCGCTGGCCGTACTTCCTGCTGGCCGCCGTCGGCTATCTGCTGCTCCTGCTGGCCGAGGGCCGGGACCGGATCTCGCGCTGGGGCCGGGTCTTCGGCGGTGTCGGCTCCGGGGCGCGCGCCGGGTACGGCGGACCGACCGGGGCGGTGGCCCCGGTGCGGACCGGCCGCCGAATCGGGGCGCTGGCGCTCGGCATCGCCCTGGTGGCGCCGGCCGTGCTCCCCTCGATGGGCGTGGGGCTGCTGCCGACCGGGGGCTCGGGCACGGGCAACGGACGCGGCGGCGGCACGATCTCCGCGGTCAACCCCGTGGTCGCGCTCCAGGACAACCTCAACCAGTCCGACGACCGGGTCGTGCTCCGGTACCGGACGAACGCCGTCTCCAACGCGGACATGTACCTGCGGATCGTGGCGCTCGACCGCTTCACCGGTGACAAATGGGAGCCCGCGCAGCGCTCCCTCACCGGCGTGCCCAAGGTGCTGCCCAGCCCGCAGGGACTCGGTCCCGACGTGAAGGCGACGGAGGTCGCCACCTCGGTCGCGGCGGACAAGAGCTACGTCCAGATGTGGCTGCCGCTGCCGTACCCGGCCACGCAGGTGCAGGTCGACGGGCGCTGGCGCTACGAGCCCACCGGCCGCACCATCATCGGCGACCGCGGTCAGACCACCTCCGACACCCGCTACCAGGTCAGCAGCCTGGCGCTGGAGCCGACCGCGCAGCAGCTGGCGAGCGCGCCGCCTGCGGACGCCCGGCTGCGGGCCGAGTACACGAAGGTGCCGGACTCATTGCCCGACGTGGTCGCGCGGACGGCCATGGAGGTCACCAAGGACGCCACCAACGACTACGAGCGGGCCGTCGCGCTGCAGCGGTGGTTCACCTCCGGCGCCTTCTCGTACGACACCTCGGTGCGCTCCGGCACAGGCGTGCAGGCCATCACCCGCTTCCTGCGCAACAAGGAGGGGTTCTGCATCCACTTCGCCTTCACGATGGCGGCGATGGCACGGACCCTGGGCATCCCGGCGCGGGTGGCGGTCGGCTTCACGCCCGGCACCGCGGAGTCGGACGGCGCGTACGCGGTGGGGCTGAAGGACGCGCACGCCTGGCCCGAGCTGTACTTCGAGGGCGTCGGCTGGACGCGTTTCGAGCCCACGCCGACCCGCGGCACCGTGCCGGGCTACACCCAGGACACGGCCGCCTCCGACACCGGGCCCTCGGTGCCCGACACGCCGGAGCAGTCCGCGGGGACCGGGGCCGGCAGCAGCCCGAGCGCCTCCCCGTCGTGCCTGGGCAAGGACGCCCAGCTCGGCAACTGCGACCCCCTGGGGCAGGCCTCGGGTATCGGCACCGAGGACGAGCGGCTGTGGCCGCGGATCCTCGAATGGACGGTGCGCGTCCTCGCCTGGGCCCTGCTGCCGCTGGTCGTCCTGCTCCTGCTGCTGCCGCTGCTCTGGCGCCGCAGGCAGCGTTTCCAGCGGCTGCACGGCGGCCAGGACCCGGCCGCCCTGGCGGCGTGGCTGGAGCTCACCGGACGCGCCCGGGGCACGGCGGGAGCCGACGGGGACGCGCAGGGCGGCACCCCGCGGGGCCCGACTCCCGACGAGCTGGACGCCATGGGCGCCCGGGACGGTGCCCGGACCCTGGCCGCCTGGCTGGAGCTGATCGACACCGCCTGGGACTACGGTCTGCGGGCCGACGAGTCCGACACCGCGCGCCGGGTCGCGGCGCGCCTCATCCGCGACGGCGGCCTGGAAGGGCCCGCGGCGGAGGCGGCTCGGCGTCTGGCGACCGCGGTGGAGCAGGCCCTGTTCTCGCCGCGGCCTCCGGTCACCACGGGCTCGGCGAAGGACGTCCGGCTGGTGCGCGAGGGGCTGAGCGCCAACGCGGACGTCATGACGCGGATCCGTGCGGTGCTGCTGCCGCGTTCCACGGTCCGGATCGTCTGGCGGTCCACGGAGCGCTGGTCGGCGGGCTCGGCCCGCCTCTCGGCCCGGCTGCGCGGTGCGGGCGATGGCGTGCTGCGGCAGCTGCGGCAGCGCCGGAGCCCCTGAGGGGCCAGATGGTCCTGAGGGGCCAGATGGTCCTGAGGGGCCAGATGGTCCTGAGGGCCGGCCGGACGGCCGGCCCTCAGGACCCCGCCGCATCCCGGGTGTGCGTCCGTACGCGATGCGTGAGCGGCCTGGCCGTGCGACGCGGTACACCACAGGCCGCAGGAGGGCCGCGTAGGACGGCATGACGAAGGGGGGCGGGGTTCCGACCGGAACCCCGCCCCCTTCGTGTTCGTCTGTGGGTCAGTGGCCCTGTTCGTCGCGCCGACGCTGCCAGCGCTCCTCGATACGGTCCATCATCTTGCGCCGCGGCTGGTGGCGACGGCCCCGTCCGGCCGCACCCTGCAGCGGGTGCGCGGGAGCGGTGGCCGCACCCGGTTTGGCGGCACGGCGCCAGCCGGTGACGGCGAGAACGGCACAGCCGAGCATCACGAGGAAGCCCACGACGCTGATCCAGGGCTGCTGGGCGATCATTCCGCCCATCAACAGCCCGATGCCCACCAGGAAGCCCGCCACAGCCAGGTAGACGCGCCGCCTGGTGTAGGTGCGCAGCCCGCTTCCCTCAAGCGCCGACGCGAACTTGGGATCTTCGGCGTACAGCGCTCGCTCCATCTGCTCGAGCATGCGCTGCTCGTGCTCCGAGAGCGGCACGGAGTCCTCCTCCTCGTCGGTCGCGGGGGGAGCGACCGGTACGACCCTTCCAGGATAGGCAGGGAATCGCCCCCGTGAAACCCGCCCCACTACGCCAATCCGACGGGGGGTGTTTTCCCCGTCGAACGCCACGTCATGCCAGCATACGGCCCTGCACCGGGAATCGGGGGGCGTGTGACGGACTCCTCCCGCTGGGTGACCGGAAGAGGCAAGGGGAACGGCCCCCCTCCCGCTCAGCCGCGCTCGGCCAGAACGTGCAACTGGGTGGCCACGGCGTGGAAGGCCGGCTGCTCTGCGGCGGCCAGTTCCAGCCTCAGCAGGGCGTCCATCGCGCCCGGTTCGGTGTCCACCAGGACACCGGGTACGAGGTCGGCGAAGACGCGGACGCCGTGCACCGAGCCGACCCGCAGCCCGGCCTCGGCGACCAGCGCGGTCAGCTCGTCCGCGGTGAAGCGGCGGGGCATCGGATCGCCCTCGCCCCAGCGGCCGTCGGGGTCGTCCAGGGTGTGCAGGGCCTCGCCGAAGTGACCGGCGAGCGCGCGCGCGAGCACGGCCCCGTGGCGGCCGGCGGCGAGCAGGCTGAGGGCGCCGGAGCCGCGCAGGGTGCCCGCGGCGTTGCGCACGCCCTCGGCGGGGTCGTCCACGTACTCCAGTACGCCGTGACAGAGCACGACGTCGTGGCTGCCGGCCGGCACGACGTCGAGCAGTCCGTGGGCGTCGCCCTGCACCCCGCGGACGCGTTCGGTGACGCCTGCCTCCGCCGCGCGGCGTTCGAGGGCGAACAGGGCGTCGGGGCTGGGGTCGACCACGGTCACCCGGTGGCCCAGACTGGCCACGGGAACCGCGAAGTTGCCGGTGCCGCCACCGGTGTCGAGCACGTCGAGGACGTCCCGTCCGGCGGCCTTGGCCTGCCGGTCCAGCGCATCGCGCAGGACCTCCCAGACCACGGCGGTACGCAGGGCTGCGCGGGGCCGCAGCGGTTCGGCCCCTCCTGGACGGGACATGCGGACGGCTCCTAGCGGACGGACGGGGCTGGGGACCGGTCGGCCCAGCCTGGGACCCACTCTAGTGGGCGGCCGCCCGGCGGCCGATCAAGCGGGACGACCGGTCTGCGGCCGGTCCAGCACGGGCCGCAGCACCAGCAGGCGCTCCACGAGGCGCAGGAACATACCCGTCGCACGGACGAGGTCGTCGGCCTCGCGGGGGCTGACCGCGCCTTGGATGCCGGCCTCGGCGCGCGCCCGCTGAAGGGCGCCCGCCTCGAACAGGGCGCTCCACTCGGACAGTTCGGGCGCGATCTCGGGCAGCACCTCCCAGGCACTGCGTATCCGCTGACGGCGCCGCCTGGTGGTCTCGGGGCGGCCGCGTACGGCGAGGACGGCGGCCGCGGTGCGCAGGGCGGCCAAGTGGGCGGTGGCGAAGCGGTCGTTGGGGGCCTGCAGGACGGCGGCCTCGTCGAGTCCCCGCCGGGCCTGAACGAGCAGGTCGAGCGCGGCCGCGGGGGCGTTGGCCCTGCGCAGCACGGGGTGGACGTCGGCGGCACTGCCGCCGGCCACGGCGGCGCTGCGGGCTGGCACGGTCATCACATACCTCCTGTCTTCGTATGACGCGTCCGACAGTTCCTGGCTTCCACCACTCATCGTGAGGCACACCTCTGACAATCACGCCGACCTGCACAAACGGGCGTGATGGCCGGACAACGTCTCCCGGGATTCGCGGGCCGCCGACCCTTGGGGTACAGTTTTTATACTGACTGGTCAGTGCAAAGAAAGGGGGCGGCCACGTGATCACCGCGGAGGGGTTCGGACTTCAGGGGTCCCCGGGCTGGGTGTTCCGCGACATCACCTTCACCGCGCCGGCGGGCAGTCTGATCGCCGTCGAGGGCGCCTCCGGCTCGGGCCGTACCTGCCTGCTGCTGTCGCTGACCGGGCGGATGCGCGCCACGGAGGGCCGGGCCGAGGTGGCCGGGCTCCGGCTGCCCGAACAGCTCGCCGCGGTCCGCCGCGTCGCCGCGCTCGGCCCCGTCACCGGGGTCGCGGAACTCGACCCGGCCCTCACCGTCGGCGAGCACCTGCGCGAACGCGTGCTGCTGCGGCGTCGGTTCGGTGGCTCGCTGCGCGAGCTGGTGCGGCCCGGCGGAACCGACGGGGCGCGCGTCGACGGGGCGCTGACGGCGGCCGGGCTGGACCTGTCGACACTGCCCAAGGGCGAACGCACCGCTGCCCGGGACCTGGAGCGGCTCGAGGCCCTGCGCCTGGGCACCGCTCTCGCGCTGCTGGCCCGGCCCGAGGTGCTGGCGGTGGACGACGCCGACCACAAACTCGCCCCGGCCGAACGCGAGCAGGCCTGGGCGATGCTGCGCGGCATCGCCGCGTGCGGCACGACCGTGCTGGCGGTGTGCACCGAGGCGCCGGAGGACGCCGTGGTGGTCCGCACCCGGGCGCCCGCGGCGGACAAGGACGCCGCCGCCGAGGTCGCCGCCGAGGCCTGTGACGAGGCCTGTGACGAGGCCTGCGACGAGGCTGACGCGAAGACGAACGACGAGAACACCGACGAGGAGGGGGCGGCCGATGCGCACGCCGAGGCTGGCAGCGCTTGAGCTGAGGAAGTTCGGCAGGGGACGTCTGCCACGGGCGGCCATGGTGTCGCTGCTGCTCCTGCCCCTGCTCTACGGCGCCCTGTACCTGTGGTCCTTCTGGGACCCCTACGGGCGGCTGGACAAGATCCCCGTCGCCCTGGTGAACTCCGACAAGGGCACCACCGTGGACGGGCGGCGGCTCGCCGCGGGCGACTCCATCGTCGACGGCCTGCGGGAGAGCGACACCTTCGACTGGCGCGAGACCAGCGCCGCCGAGGCCGCCAAGGGCGTCGAGGACGGCACCTACTACCTGTCGCTCACCATCCCGCGGGACTTCAGCGCTCGCGTCGCCTCGAGTTCCGGCGACCGACCCCGCACCAGCGCGCTCCAGGTGCGCACCAACGACGCCAACAACTACATCGTGGGGCAGATCTCCCGCACGGTCTTCTCCGAAGTTCGGTCCGCCGCGTCCACCAAGGCGTCGAGGGACTTCTACGACCGGATCTTCGTGGCCTTCTCCGACCTCCACGACGAGACGGTCGAGGCCGCCGACGGCGCCGACGACGTCACCAAGGGCGCGGGCACGGCGCGTACGGGCTCCAAGAAGCTCGGCGACGGCATCTCGACCGCCGAGGACGGCGCGCGGCGACTGGCCGGGGGCCTGCACACGGCGAAGAAGGGCAGCAGTTCGCTCGCCGGCGGGCTGGGAACGCTCGACACCGGCGCGGGCCAGGTCGCCGCGGGGACCCAGGCCCTGGCCGACGAGGTCAACGGCGCCTCGGACGAACTGACCTTCGTCAAGCAGCATGTCAAGGAGATCAACGCGGTGGCGCGGGTCGTCGCCCGCGGCTCGCAGGCCGCCCGCGACGGCATCGGCGACCTGCCGCGGCAGTCGGCGCGGGCGGCCCGGGACGCCGCAGCGGCAGCCGCCGCGGTCCACGACGCCTACGCCGGGCAGTGCCCCGTGGGCGGCGTCACCCCACAGTGCCGGACGCTGATGAAGGCCGTCGACGCCGCCGACGAGGTCGCGGGCGTGGCCGCCCGCCTCGACACCTATGTGCACGGGCACTCCGCCGCCCTCGACGGGCTCCGCGACGACCTCGGCACGCTGCACTCGGCCGCCGTGGAGCTGTCGGACCCGGCACTCGCCACGAAGCTGCAGAACGCCGTCGACGGTGTCAACCAGCTCAACGACGGCGCCCACAAGGTGGCGAAGGGCCTGCGATCGGCGTCGGCCGGCGCGGGCGCCCTCGACGCGGGGCTCCGGGACCTGGCTTCGGGAGCCGACACCCTGGTGGGCGGGATGTACCGGCTGTCGGACGGCAGCAACCAGCTGACGGCCGGCCTGACCCAACTCACCGACGGCAGCGGGCAGCTCGCCGACGGCCTGCACCACGGCGCGTCCCGGATCCCCGACTACGACGGCGAGGAGCGCGCCGGCCGCACCCAGGTGATGGCCGACCCGGTCCGGCTCGCCGCGCAGTCTGCGCACAAGGCGCCCAACTACGGGACGGGCTTCGCCCCCTACTTCATCCCGCTCTCGCTCTGGGTCGGCGCGATGGTCTCCTACATGCTGCTGCAGCCCCTGAACAGGCGTGCCATGGCCGCGGGCGCCCCCGCGTGGCGGATCGCGATGGCCGGGTGGCTGCCGGTGTTCACCATCGGCGTGCTGCAGACGCTGGCCCTGATGGCGGTGCTGCACTGGGCGATCGGCCTGCAGATGGTGCGGGCGGCCGGGACGGTCGGCTTCCTCGTGCTGGTGACCGCCTGCTTCGCCGCCATCGTGCAGTGGCTCAACGCCCGCTTCGGGCCGGCCGGACGCGTACTGGTGCTGGCACTGCTCATGCTGCAGCTCACCTCGGCGGGCGGCACCTACCCGGTGCAGACCAGCCCGGACTTCTTCAACGCGATCCACCCCTTCCTCCCCATGACCTACGTCGTCGAGGGGCTGCGCCACCTCATCACAGGCGGCGGGCTCGGGCCGGTGTGGCGGGCGGTGCTGGTGCTGCTCGCCTTCACCGCGGGCGCGCTGGCGCTCACCGCGGTGTCCGCCCGCCGCAAGCAGGTGTGGACGGTGGACCGGCTGCATCCGGAGCTTTCCCTGTGAGGCCGCGCGGATCCGGCCGCCCGGAGCGTAGAGAATCGTCGTCATGAACAGTGCACGACGGCAGGCCACCCGGCAGAAGCTCTTCCAGGCCGCGGTCACGCTCATCGCCGAGCAGGGTTTCTCCGCCACCACGGTCGACGAGATCGCCGAGCGCGCCGGGGTGGCCAAGGGCACCGTCTACTACAACTTCGCCAGCAAGAACGAGCTCTTCGAGGAGCTGCTGCGGCACGGCGTCGGCCTGCTGACGGCCTCCCTGCGGAAGGCGGGTGCCGACGTGACCGCCCGCGGCGGCAGCCACGTGGACGCGATCGACGCGATGATCCGGGCCGGGCTCGCCTTCATCGCCGAGTACCCGTCCTTCACGCAGCTGTACGTGGCCGAGCTGTGGCGGACCAACCGCGCCTGGCAGGACACGCTCATGGTGCTGCGCAAGGAGGCGGTCGCGGTCGTGGAACAGGCGTTGCGCGACGCGGTGGCGGCGGGCGAGCTCAGCGACGAGATCGACGTGCCGCTCACGGCGGCCGCGCTCTTCGGGATGGTGCTCGTCGCGGCGCTGGACTGGCTGTCCTTCCAGCCCGAGCGGTCGATCGACGACGTGCACGCGGCCCTGTCGCGGCTCCTGCAGGGACGGGTCGCGGGGCACGCCCGCGCCTGAACGCCGCACGACGGCGCGCCGCCCCGGCGCGGCCCGATCCCCCGTCGGGCCGTTCCGGGACGGCGCTCCGTGCACCCCCGCTCCGGCAAGGCGCGCGCCGTTCCGCCGCCCCGTGTCGGCGGTGCCGGTGCCGTGCCCTTCCGTTGCCTCCACCTTGGCGTCCGGGCCGGCCCGCGCTCATCCGCGCGGGTACTCAAGTGGGGGTCTGAGTACAGGTACTCATGACCGAGTCCTATCGCTCAAAGGCGGCGGCACTTTTCCGGGGGTTTTCGCCTGCTGGTCCTCGAGATCGAGTAAGTGAGGGTAACCATGTGTGAGTGAGTGTCGTTGTGAGAGTGTGAATCTGACGGAATGGGCGAAGACGCAGGGGTGCATCCGCAGACCGCGTATCGCTGGTTTCGTGAGGGGACGTTGCCGGTGCCGGCTCAGCGAGTCGGGCCGCGCACGATCCTGGTGAACATCGAGACCAACACCGCTCCGGAAGCGGTGGGCGGCCTGCGTCTGTATGCCCGCGTCTGCTCGCACGACCAGCGATCTGGAGCGGCAGTTGGTGCGGTTGTCCGCGTGGGCGGCCAGGGCGGGCGGCATGGTCGTCCGGGTCGAGTCCGAGATTGCGTCCGGCACGACCAGAGCGATCGTCGCGGGCATCGGACCGTCCAGGCCCGACCGGAGACTCCTGGGCGTGAGGGAACCCGCCCCCGCAACCCCGGACCGCGGACACGATCCGTGCCGCCGAACGCGGCGAGTACGCGGGCGACCAGGACACCCAAAACCGTTCGGGATGTCCTCAGCGACCAGGCACGGGTACAAGACTCGCTCCTGCTCACTGATCAGGAACGGTTCGGTAGCATCACCGCCCATGTCTGTACTTCCGCTCGTGTTCACCAGCGGCTGGGCGAGCGGGATCAACGCCTACGCCGTGGTCTTCCTGCTGGGCCTGATGGGCGTGACGGGCCTCAGCGACGAGGTGCCGCCGGCCCTGGAGCGCACCGACGTGCTGGTCGCCGCGGGGGTGCTGTTCCTCTGCGAGGCGGTCGCGGACAAGATCCCCTACGTCGACACCACCTGGGACGCGGTGCACACCGCGATCCGGCCGGTCGCCGGAGGCGTGGTGGCGGCCCTGCTGGCCGGGCAGGACGGCTCGCTGCCGCAGCTGGTGGCGGGCGCGGTCGGCGGGACGACGGCGCTGGTGAGCCACCTGGTGAAGGCCGGGATCCGGTTGGGGGTCAACACCTCGCCGGAACCCGCGAGCAACATCATGATCAGTCTCGCGGAGGACGTCGGTGTCGCCGCGATCGTCGTCTTCGCGCTGTTCCACCCGGTGGCGGCGGCGAGCATCGCGGCGGTGCTGCTCGTACTGGGCGTCGTCCTGGTGTTCTTCATACTGTCGCGCATCCGGCGCGCCTGGCAGCGCTGGACGGCCCGCAGGGAACGCCGCAAGGCCGGTCGCGGCGTTGTCGGTGGCTGGGGTTAGAGTCCCCTTCATGGCACGGATTGCGGTGATCGGCGCGGGGATGGGCGCCATGGCTGCCGCCGCCCGGCTCGCCACCGGCGGGCACCGGGTGGCGGTGTACGAGCGGACCGGCACCCACGGTGGCGGGGTGCGGCGGCTGGAGCGGGCGGGCTTCGGGTTCGACACCGGCCCGGGCCTGCTGCACCTGCCCGCGGTCTACCGCGACCTGTTCGTCAAGACCGGCAGGGAGAGCCTGGAGGGCAGCGTCACCCTGAGCCAGGTCGACCCGGCGAGCCGCCACGTCTTCTCCGACGGCACGTCCGTGTCGCTGCCCAACGCGTCACGCGGCGGAGTCGTCGCGGTGCTGGACGCGGCGCTCGGCGCCGGCGCGGGCGAGCGCTGGAGCGAGCTGCTGGTGCGGGCCCGGGAGGTCTGGGACGCCACGCGCCGCCCCCTGCTGGAGGACGCCCTCGCCCGGGATCCGGCCGCGCTCGGCCGCGATCCCTATCCGGCGCCTCCCGTGCGTCGGGGGCTGTTCCGGCGCGGTGCGCCCACCCTCGCCGACATCGCCCGGCGCGAACTGGACGACCCGCGGCTCGCCGCGCTCCTCGGCTCCTACGCCCTGGCGTACGGCTTCGACCCGCGCACCGCGCCCGGCAGCGCCACGGTGCTGCCGTACATGGAGCAGACCTTCGGCAGCTGGTACGTACGCGGCGGCATGCGGGCGCTCGCCGACGCCGTGCACGCCCGGTGCGTGGCGCGGAGGGTGGAGTTCCACCTCGGGGCCGAGGTTGCGGGGATCGTGGAGAAGGACGGCCGCGCGGCCGGGCTCGAACTCGCCGACGGCACAAGGGTGGAGGCCGACACCGTCGTCGCCGGTGCCGCCCCGTGGCTGCTGCCCCCACTGCTGTCGCACGGCGCCGGGGGCACCTGGCACGCCGACCGGATGTGGGACGGTGTCGGTCCCGGGCCCCGCTGCGAGGGCCCGGGGCGCCTCACGGTCTGCCTGGCGCTGCGCGGGGCCCGGCCCTCGGACGCCGTGCACCGTACGGTCGTCCACAGCGCGGACCCGGACGCCGAGGCGGCCGCCCTGGCGCACGGCGAGCTGTACGACCGCCCGACCGTCACGGTGCTGCGCCCCGACGACGACACCTTGCGGCCCGACGACGCCTCGGAGTCGGTCACCCTGAACGTCACGGTCCCGCCGCACGGCCCCTCGGGGGTGGACTGGCGGGCCCCGGGTCTGGCCGAGCGCGCCGCCGACGCGGTGCAGGCGGCCGCGGCCGCGGTGCTGCCCGGTCTGACGGACCGCCTGCTGTGGCGGGCCGTGCACACGCCCGCCGACACCGAGGAGGAGACGGGCACCCCGGGCGGCCGGCTCCCCCGCCCCGCCCTCGCCGGCGCGGACGGGGCGCATCTGCACCCCGGCAACCGGCTGCTCGTCCCCGGTCTGTATCTGGTGGGCGGCTGGTCCCACCCCGGTGGGGGCCTCGCCCACACCGGCATGTCCGGTGCCATCGCCGCCGACCTCATCATGGGCGGTCCGGGCGGCAGCCGCTGAGGCGCGCGCCGACGCCCGGACACCGGTGGCACCCCCTACGGTGATGCGATGGGCCGTCTGAACCACGACCGCCTGTGCTGCGGGATCGTCGCGCGGACCGGCTGCTGCGCTACGCCCTGGAGGGCGCGGACCTGACCTCCCCCGTACCCCCTGTCCCAGCTGGAACGCCGGCCAGTGGCTGCGGCATCCCGGGGGCGCCCAGCGCCGGGCCGAGGAGGTGGTGCGTGGCCCCGCGCCGGTGCCCGTGCCGGAGGGGAAGTTCCGCCTCCTCGCCCTGCTTGGACGACATGGACCCCGCCGTACTGGTTCCCCGGCTCACCGACGGCGCCGCCCGCCTCGCGGACACCCTGCGGGCTGCCGGGCCGGCCGCCCTGCCGTGGACGCCGGCTCGAACGGCACGGCGGCCTTCCACGCTCCCCCCCTCGACGAGTGGGTGGAACTCGCCTCGCTGCCGGTGCACTTGGGGCTCCATCCGTGGACGCGTGAACGGCTCGGCCCGGCCGCACCCGCCACCTCCACGCCACCGGCACCGCGCCGGCAGCGGCGGCCGCGCGGGTGGTCTGCTTGACCCGCGTGGTCATCATCTGGCGCCGCGCGCACGGAAGGCGGCCGTCGCGGTGCGCGGCCCGCCGCTCGAACTGCTGCCGCTGGTCCACCGGCGGCGGCCCCCGGTCCTCGGCGACGCCGGGCTGCCGGACTTCCGGCTGGAGTGGGTCGGCCTCGGCTGACGGGCGCGCCGCGGGCGCTAGTTGTAGCGGTAGGGGTCGTAGGGGTCGTACTGGCCCTGGCCCTGACCCTGCTGCTGGCCCTGTTGGTCGTAGGTGTTCTGCTGCTGCGGGATGTAGGGCTGCTGCTCCCCGCCCTGCTGCGGCACCCACACGCCGCCCGCCGGGGTGTCGTAGCCGTACTGCTGCTGCTGAGGGGCGCCCTGGCCCTGGTATGGGTCCTCGTAGCCGCCCGCGTAAGTGCCGTAGGCCGTCTGCTGCTGCTCCCAGCCACCGTTCTGCTGCTGTCCGTAGGCCTCGTACGAGGCGGCGGGCTGCTGTTGCTGCTGCTGCCCGCCGTTCCAGTCGCCGTAGCCTGTGGTGGCGTCGTAGTTCTGGTATCCGGCGCCGGCTCCGGCGTAGGGGTCCTGGGTGTAGTTCGGCTGTCCGTTGTACATCGGGTACTCGCCGCTGTCCTCGTGCATGGGCATGGGCTGGTACACCTGCGTGGAGTCCATCCCGGCGGGTGCCGCGGCGGCCGGGCCGCCGGTGGCGTAGCTGTCGTAGGACTGCCCGACGCCCACACCGGCCGGGGCCTCGTTGATGGGCTCCTCGTACGGCGTCGCCAGGTCGTCGGCCTGCGCCTCGTCGCGCTGCGCGTCCCGGCCCCGGCGGCCGGCGGCACGGCGCGGCAGCGGCGGCGCCTCCTCGTCGTCCTGGTCGGCGTCCTCCTTGGGGGACCGCAGGGCCCAACCCTCGACGAAGCCGCGGCGGTAGGAGAGCGTGACGAAGGTCTGGCCTGCGCCGAAGGCGACCGCGCCGACCACGATGACCAGCACCGAGGGCAGATTGACGCCCAGGACGACGCCAAGGAACCCCGCGAAGGCCAGCAGCCGCCACCTCAGCCGCGCCTTGTACTGCAGGAGCACTTCACCGAGCAGCCACAGCGCGACCACCCCGAAGGCGATGTAGAGCACTGTGTAGGCCATGAGCGCACTTCCTCACCGTTCACCGTCGTCGGCCCACAGGGGCGGCGGGTCCGCCCTCACGACCTCTGGTGCAGTCCCAGATTCTCGTAGATTTCCAACGACGCCGTGGAGTGATTAAGGGTAATGAAGTGCAGCCCCGGGATGTCCTCGGCCATCAGCCGCCGGCACATCTCCGTCGCGTACTCGACCCCGATCGCCCGCACCGCGGCCGGATCGTCCTTGACCGCGAGGATACGGTCCGCGAGCTCCTGCGGGAAAGGCGCGTTGCCGAGCTGGGCGAAGCGCTCGATCTGCTTCACGTTCGTGACCGGCATGATCTCGGGGATGATCGGGGTCTCGCAGCCCGCCTTGCCGACCCGGTCGCGCAGGCGGAGGTAGTCCTCGGCGTTGAAGAACATCTGGGTGATGGCGTAGTCGGCGCCCGCCCGGCACTTCTCGACGAAGTGACGCGTATCACTTTCCCAGTCGGTCGAGCGGGGGTGCATCTCCGTGAAGGCGGCGACCCCCACGCAGAAGTCGCCCGACTCCTTGATGAGCCGGACCAGTTCGTAGGCGTAGTCCACGCCCTCCGGGTGCCGCAGCCACTCCCCCATGGGGTCGCCGGGCGGGTCGCCGCGCAGCGCGAGCATGTTGCGGATGCCCGCGTCCGCGTACTGGCCGATGATGTTGCGCAGCTCGGCGATGGAGTGGTTGACCGCGGTCAGGTGGGCCACCGGGGTCAGCGTGGTGTCGGAGGCGATCCGCTCCGTCGCCCGGACCGTGCCCTCACGGGACTTGCCGCCCGCGCCATAGGTGACGGAGACGAAGGTCGGACCCACCGCCTCGATGCGGCGGATCGCGTTCCACAGGGTCCGCTCGCCCTTCTCGGTCCTCGGTGCCATGAACTCGAAGGAGTACGAGCGCTCGCCGGAGGCCAGCAGCTCACGAATGGTGACCGCGTGATCGGTCCTGGTGGAGGCGGTTCCGAGGGCCATGCGCCTCAGGCTAACGGCGAGGGCCGGACCGTCCCAACAGATGAGGCCCGAATGTCCACCCCTTGGACATCCCGCACTCGCGGCACGAGACGGCCCCGCGCGGGCCCCGCTGCGCGCCGAGCGGCGCGGGTCGTCGCTCAGGCCTCGTACGAGCGCACCCGCTTGGCCAGCTCGGCCGCCGCGGCACCCGGCTCGGCCGCCTCGGTGACGGCCCGCACCACCACGATCCGGCGGGCCCCGGCGTCGAGCACCTGATCCACGTTGGACAGGTCGATCCCGCCGATCGCGAACCACGGCCGGTCCGTGCCCAGGCCGGCCGCGTACCGCACCAGGCCGAGGCCCGGCGCGGGCCGGCCGGGCTTGGTCGGGGTGGGCCACACCGGCCCGGTGCAGAAGTAGTCCGCACCGGGCTCCACGGGCCCCTGGCCTTCGGCATGGGGGACCCCGGCCGCGGCTGCCGCCTCGGACTCGGAGTGGCAGGACCGCCCGATGATCACCTCGTCGCCGAGGATCGCGCGGGCGGCCGGCACGGGCAGGTCGCCCTGGCCCAGGTGGAGGATGTCCGCCGCGGCCGCGTGCGCCACGTCGGCGCGGTCGTTCACCGCGAGCAGCCGGCCGTGCCGTCCGCACTCCTCCGAGAGGACCGCGAGGTACTCCAGCTCCTCGCGGGCCTCCAGTCCCTTGTCGCGCAGCTGGATGACGTCGACCCCGGAGGCCAGCACGGCGTCCGCGAACGCCGCGAACTCCTTCAGGCCGCCGTGGCGCTTGCGCGCGTCGGTGCACAGGTAAAGCCGGGCGTCGGCGAGCTGGGCACGGCTGCTCGTGCTCGTACGCGTGCTCATACGGGAGGGTCCCCCTCGGTGGCTGCGGCGTTGGCGGGTCGTTCGGTCAGACGGCGAGCGCCTGGGCGCGGCGCTTCACCTCGGTGCCGCGGTTGTCCCGCAGCGCCTGGACGGGGGTGCCGGGCAGGCTCTCGTCCGGGGTGAACAGCCACTCCAGGGCCTCTTCGTCGCTGAACCCGTCGTCCTTGAGCAGGGTGAGGGTGCCCGCGAGGCCCTTGACGATCTTCTCCTCGCCGATGAAGTCGGCGGGAACCATGAGCACCCGGTTCTCACCGCGGCGTACGGCGATGAGCTGGCCCTCCTTGATGAGCTGGCGGACCCGGGTCACCTCCACGCCGAGGCGCTCGGCGACGTCGGGGACGTACAGCCAGGAGGGGATGAGGGAGTCAATCTTTGCGTCGATCTCGGTCACAGGACAAGCGTGCCATCCCGGACCGACACCATGGAACCGCTCACGCCACCCGTTGCTCCGTCCTGACGGGTCCGCCACGCCTCCGGCACCACCACGGGTGTCAGACGACCGCGGCCCGTAGCTGCACCGCAGGGTCGGTGGCCAGGGCACCGTCGAGGTGGGCGCCGCGCCCGATGAGCTTGCGGGCCTGCGCCAGGTCGCGGGGCCGGCCCACGGCGAACAGCGCGACCAACTGGCCGTCGCGCAGCCACAGCACCGACCAGGCGGGCCCGTCCGGGTCCCCGCGCAGCAGCATGCGGTCGCAGTCCCCGTGGTGCCCGGCGTACTGCACGAAGCGCCCGAACTGCTCCGACCAGAAGTAGGGGACGGGGTCGTAGGGCTCGTCGCCGCCCAGGATGTTCGCGGCGGCCGTGCGCGGTCCCTGCACGGCGTTGTCCCAGTGGTGGATCAGCAGCCGCTCCCCGTACCGCGCCGAGGGGAAGGAGGCGCAGTCCCCCACGGCGTACACGTCCGGCACCGAGGTGCGCAGCCGGTCGTCGGCGAGGACCGAGCGGTCCGGCCCCAGCTCGACGCCGGAACCGGCCAGCCACCCGGTGGCGGGCCGGGCGCCGATACCGATGACGACCGCCTCGGCGGCGAGCACGCTGCCGTCGGCCAGGCGCACCGCGCCCGGTTCGACGGAGGAGACCACCGCGCCGGTGCGCAGCTCCACGCCCTCCTCCGCGTACCAGCCGCGCATCCGTTCGGCGATGTGCTCGGGCAGCACCCCGGCGAGCGGATGGCCGGCGGCCTCGACGACGGTCACCTCGCACCCGGCGTGACGTGCCGCCGTGGCGAACTCCGCGCCGATCCAGCCCGCGCCGACCACCACGACCCGGCGCCGGCCCTCCAGCACCGGGCGCAGCGCGGTGGCGTCGTCCAGGGTCCGCAGCACATGCACCCCCGGCGTGCCCTCGCTGCCCGGCAGCATGAGGGGCTCGGCGCCGCTGGCCAGGACGAGCTTGTCGTAGCCGACCGGGCCGGCGTCGGTGTGGACCTGCCGCTCGCCGGGGCGCAGGGCGCTCGCGTGCCGCCCGAGCAGCAGTTCGACGCCGATGCCCGCGAAGTCGACGTCCAGCGCCGGGCCCTCCTCGGCGCCGAAGAGCACCCCCTTGGACAGCGGCGGCCGGTCGTAGGGGGCGTGCGGCTCCGCGCCGATCAGCGTGATCGCCCCGCCCCACCCCTGCTCGCGCAGGGACACGGCGGTCTGCACCCCGGCCATTCCTGCCCCTACGACGACGACGCGCTGTTCACTGCTGCTGGTCACGCGATCACGGTAACGCCGCGGGGCGTCGCCCGCCGGTACCCGTGCCCTACTCGCCGCGGACGGTGCGTACTAAGGTGGGCCGGGAACACTCGCGGGAGCCCGGCGCACCGGGCTGAGAGGGCGGCTGGAGCGGCCGCCGACCGTACGAACCTGATCCGGGTCATGCCGGCGAAGGGAGGAGCGGGAACATCATGCACCGTCATGACGTCGTCGTGGTCGGCGGCGGGATCATCGGACTGGTCACCGCGTGGCGGGCCGGCCTGCGCGGCCTGCGCACGGCGGTCGCGGACCCCGAACCGGGCGGCGGCGCAGCCCAGGTGGCCGCGGGGATGCTGGCCCCTGTCACCGAGGTGCAGTACGGCGAGCAGGCGCTGCTCGAGCTCAACCTCGCGGCGGCGCGCCGCTATCCGTCCTTCGTGGCCGAGCTGGAGGAGACCACCGGTCTCGGCCTCGGCTACCGCACCTGCGGCACCCTCGCCGTCGCCCTCGACGCCGACGACCGCGCACAGCTGCGCGAACTCCACGCCTTCCAGCAGTCCCTGGGCCTCGCCTCGGAGTGGCTCGGCGGCCGTGAGTGCCGCCGCCTGGAGCCGATGCTCTCCCCCGGCGTGCACGGCGGGCTGCGGGTCGACGGCGACCACCAGATCGACCCCCGGCGGCTGGCCGCGGCGCTGGTGCGCGCCTGCGAGCTGTCCGGGGTGGAGTTCCGGCGGTCGCGGGTGGCCCGGGTGGACGTCAGGGGCGACCGCGCCCACGGGGTGGTCCTGGAGGACGGCACCCGGGTCACCGCCGGGCAGGTGGTGCTGGCCGCCGGAAGCCTCAGCGGCCGCGTCGGGGGGCTGCCCGCACGGGCACTGCCGCCCGTACGGCCGGTGAAGGGGCAGGTGCTGCGGCTGCGGGTGCCCGCGGCGTACGCGCCGTTCCTGTCACGGACGGTTCGGGCCGTGGTGCGCGGCGGCCACGTCTACCTGGTGCCGCGCGAGAACGGCGAACTGGTCGTCGGCGCCACCAGCGAGGAGATGGGCTGGGACACCACCGTCACCGCCGGCGGGGTGTACGAACTGCTCCGCGACGCCCACGCATTGCTGCCCGGCATCACCGAACTCCCGCTGGCCGAGACGCGGGCGGGACTGCGTCCCGGCACGCCCGACAACGCCCCGCTGCTCGGCCGCGGCGCGCTGGACGGACTGGTGCTCGCCACCGGCCACCACCGCAACGGCGTCCTGCTGACCCCGCTGACCGGCGACGTGATGGCCGAGGTCCTCACCGGGTCGGAGGTCCCCGCACCGGCCCGGCCCTTCTCCCCCGACCGCTTCGCCCTCCAGGAGCAGCACGCATGACCGCGCCCCTCCTTCTGTCCGTCTCCGTCAACGGCGAGGCCCGGGAGGTCGCCGAGGGCGTCACCCTCGACCGCCTCGTCGCGACCCTGACCGCCGCTCCTTCCGGAGTGGCGGCCGCCCTCAACGAGACCGTCGTCCCCCGCGCCCAGTGGCAGGCGACCGCGCTCCGCGACGGCGACCGCGTCGAGGTGCTCACCGCGGTCCAGGGAGGCTGACCCCATGGCCGACGACCCGCTGACCATCGGCAATACCACCTTCGGCTCCCGGCTGATCATGGGCACGGGCGGTGCGCCCAGCCTGGAGATCATGGAGCAGGCGCTGCTCGCCTCCGGCACCGAGCTGACCACGGTCGCCATGCGGCGGCTGGACCCCACGGTCAAGGGCTCCGTGCTGTCCGTGCTCACCCGGCACGGCATCCGCGTACTGCCGAACACCGCCGGGTGCTACACCGCCGGCGAGGCCGTGCTCACCGCGCGCCTGGCACGCGAGGCGATCGGCACGGACTGGGTGAAGCTGGAGGTCATCGCCGACGAGCGCACCCTGCTGCCGGACCCGGTGGAGCTGCTGGACGCGGCGGAGACCCTCGTGGACGACGGCTTCACGGTGCTGCCCTACACCAGCGACGATCCGGTGCTCGCCCGGAAGCTGGAGGACGTGGGCTGTGCGGCGATCATGCCTCTGGGCTCGCCCATCGGATCGGGGCTCGGCATTCGCAACCCGCACAACTTCGAGCTGATCGTCGAGCGGGCGACCGTGCCGGTGATCCTGGACGCGGGGGCGGGGACGGCCTCGGACGCGGCCCTGGCGATGGAGCTGGGCTGCGCGGCCGTCATGCTGGCCTCCGCCGTCACACGGGCGAGGGAACCGGTGCTCATGGCGGAGGCCATGCGGCACGCCGTCGAGGCCGGGCGCCTGGCGTACCGGGCGGGGCGTATCCCCCGCCGCCACCACGCGACCGCGTCCTCCCCCGCTGTGGGTCTCGCCACGTTCGACCCCGAACGCCCCGCCTTCGGCGCCTCCTGACGAGCGGCCCGGCGTACGGCGGCGACCTGCGCGGGACCGCCCCGGAACCGCGGCGGGGCGGGGCAGTACCCGCCAGGGACACCGCCACCGCGCCGGGTCACGGGGCGGTTGCGGTACCGCACGGGTGGGGTACAACCTGCGCGGGTTAGCCCAGAAGGGTCATGTCGGCACCGTAAACTGCACCTTCGTGGACAGGACGCTTCAGGACCCGCTGGTCGGGCAGACGCTCGACGGCCGCTACCGGGTGGAGTCCCGGATCGCGGTCGGCGGCATGGCGACGGTGTACCGGGCACTGGACATCCGCCTGGACCGGGTGCTGGCCCTGAAGGTCATGCACCCCGCCCTCTTGGCCGAGCCCGGCTTCGTGGAGCGCTTCATCCGCGAGGCGAAGACGGTGGCACGCCTCGACCACCCCAACGTGGTGCAGGTCTACGACCAGGGCACCGACGGCACCTACGTGTACCTGGCCATGGAGTACATCGCGGGCTGCACCCTCCGCGACGTGCTGCGCGACCGCGGCGCCCTGCCGCCGCGCGCCGCGCTGGACATCCTGGAGCCCGTGCTGGCCGCGCTCGGCGCGGCGCACCGGGCAGGGCTGGTGCACCGCGACATGAAGCCGGAGAACGTCCTCATAGGGGACGACGGCCGGGTCAAGGTGGCGGACTTCGGCCTGGTCAGGGTCGCGGGCACCCACACCGACACCTCCGCGAGCGGCGTCCTCGGCACGGTCTCGTACATGGCGCCGGAGCAGGTCGAGAACCTCACGGCCGACGAGCGCACCGATGTGTACGCCTGCGGAGTGCTGCTCTACGAGATGCTCACCGGCCGCAAGCCGCACAGCGGCCGGACCCCGGTGCAGGTGATCCACCAGCTCGTGAACGAGGACGTGCCCGCCCCCTCCGCGGCCTCCCCCGGGCTGCCCCCGCAACTGGACGCGCTGGTCGCCGAGGCGACCGCGCGCGTCGCCGCCCGGCGTCCGGCCGACGCCGCGGAGCTGCTGCGGCGGCTGCACGCGGTGCGCCGGCTCATGACACCGGAGCAGATCGACCTGGTGCCGCCGGCCGCGCGGATCCCCGCGCCGGGTCCCGCGGCACCGGCCGGCTCCGAGGAGCCGACGACGGTGGTGCACCGCACCGCGCGGCTGGAGCTGCCGCCCGAGCCGACCCGGCACCAACCCCGGACGGTCGCCGGGCCGGGGGCCCGGCGCCGCCGGCGTCCCGGGGTGATCGCCCTGGTGACGGCCCTGCTGCTGATCGTCGGCGTCGGCGCGGGCGTCTGGTACATCAACGACGGCCAGTTCACCAGGACGCCCGCCGTCGTCGGGCTGCCGCAGGCGCAGGCGGAGCGCCAGTTGCGCGACGCCGGGCTGCGGGTCGAGGTCGTCGAGGCGTTCGACCCGACCATGACCAAGGGCAAGGTGGCCTCCACCGACCCGGGCACCGGCGAGCGCATCCGGGACAACGGCACGGTGACGATCACCGTGTCCAAGGGCCCGGAGCGGGTGAAGGTCCCCGGCGTCGTGGGCGAGGAGCTGGCGGAGGCGAGGCGGCGTCTGAAGGCCGCGGGCCTGAGCCCGGGGACCGTGACCCGGGAGTTCAGCGACGAGATTCCGCAGGGCCGGGTGATCTCCACCGACCCCGGTTCGGGAGCGAGCCGGCGGCCGGACTCGGCCGTGTCGCTGGTGGTGAGCAAGGGCGTGCCCGTCGACGCCCCCGACGTGATCGGGCAGCCGCTGGAGGACGCCCGCCGGCAGCTGGAGGACGCCGGGCTGCGGGTGAAGGTCGACCCGCGGCGGGTCTACTCCGACCAGGCGGACGAGGGCGCCGTCGCCGGGCAGACGCCCGGCCCCAACACGCGGCTGGCGGGCGGGGACACGGTCACGCTGAAGGTCTCCAAGGGCCAGCAGATGGTCGAGGTCCCGGACGTGGAAGGCTTGGCCGTCGACGAGGCGAAGGCGAAGCTGGAGGCCGCGGGCTTCGACGTCCGCGTGATCCAGTTCTTCTTCACCGGTCAGGTCAACAACCAGTCGCCGGCCGGCGGCACCGAGGCACCGAAGGGCAGCACGATCACACTGTGGGTGCGATAGCCACCTCCGACGGCGGTGCCGTGGCGCTCCGCAACCCCGTCGGCGCTCATGTCGCCGTGGCCGGGGGCCTGGCGACCACCGGGCTGGCGGAGGCCGCGCGGATGGGCGCCGAGACCGTGCAGGTCTTCGTCGCCAACCCGCGCGGGTGGGCGACCCCGCCCGGCAGTCCGCGGCAGGACGAGGAGTTCCGCGAGCGCTGCGCCGCTCAGGGCGTCCCCGCGTACGTCCACGCGCCGTACCTGATCAACTTCGGCTCGCACACCGCAGCGACCGTCGATCACTCGGTGGACTCCCTGCGCCACTCGCTGCGCCGCGGGCGGGCGATCGGCGCACTCGGCACCGTCGTGCACACCGGGTCGGCGACCGGCGGCCGTTCCCGGGCCACGGCGCTGGCGCAGGTACGGGAGCGGATGCTGCCGCTGCTGGAGGAGCTGACGCGCGACGACGACCCGTGGCTGCTGCTGGAGCCGACCGCGGGGCAGGGGTTCTCGCTCTGCTCGCTGGTGGAGGACCTGGGCCCGTACTTCGACGCCCTGGACCACCATCCGCTGCTGGGGGTCTGCCTGGACACCTGCCATGTGTTCGCGGCCGGGCACGACCTCGCGGCGGCGGGCGGGGTCAAGGCCGTGCTGGACGAGCTGGTGGCGACGGTCGGCGAGGGGCGGCTGAAGCTGATCCACGCCAACGACTCCAAGGACGTCGCCGGCGCCCACAAGGACCGCCACGAGAACATCGGCGCCGGTCACATCGGTGCCGCCGCCTTCGGGGAACTGTTCCGGCACCCCGCCACGCGGGGCGTGCCGCTGATCGTGGAGACGCCGAACGGCGGCCCCAAGGGCACCGGGATGGCGACGGACGTGGCCGTGCTGAAGTCGCTGCGCCCGGCCTGACCGGACCACCGGGGAATACCCCAGGGGGGTATACGGTTGGGCCGGAAGCACCGCACGACGACACCCGCACTCATCCCTGGGGGACGAAGGATGCAGCACGTCGAACACTCCCACCATGAACAGCACGCGCAGCACGAAGCCGCGCACCACGGGCACCACCAGGCCACGCGCCACGAGCACCACTCCGGCCCGGCCTCCTGGGGTACCGCCGTCCAGGCCACGCTGCACTGCCTCACCGGCTGTGCGATCGGCGAGGTCCTCGGCATGGCGATCGGCACGGCCCTCGGCTGGCACAACGTCCCGACGATGGTCCTGGCGATCGTGCTGGCCTTCGCCTTCGGCTACTCGCTCACCATGCGCGGCGTCCTGCGGGCCGGCCTGGACCTGCGCAGCGCGGTGCGGGTGGCGCTAGCCGCCGACACCGTCTCGATCGTCTTCATGGAACTCGCGGACAACGGGACGATTTTGCTCTTCCCGGGCGCGATGGACGCGACGCTGTCGGAAGGGCTGTTCTGGTTCAGCCTCGCGCTGGCCTTCGCGGTCGCCTTCCTGGTGACCACACCCGTCAACAAGTGGATGATCGGCCGCGGCAAGGGCCACGCGGTCGTCCACCGGTACCACTGATCCGGCGGCGGGAGCCCGGCGGCAACGGCTACGGCTACAACTCCGGGCCGTCGCCGGGCTCCTCCTGGTAGGAGTAGCGCTGCTCGGTCCACGGGTCGCCGAGGTTGTGGTAGCCGCGCTCCTCCCAGAAGCCGCGGCGGTCGGACGTCATGTACTCCACGCCGCGCACCCACTTGGGGCCCTTCCAGGCGTAGAGGTGGGGCACGATCAGCCGGACCGGGAAGCCGTGCTCCGCGGTCAGCGGCTCGCCGCCGCGATGGGTCGCGAATATCGACTTGGGGTCGGCGAAGTCCGCCAGCCGCAGGTTGGAACTGAAGCCGTACTCGGCCCACACCATGACGTGCGTGACGTCCGGCGCGGGCGGCGCCAGCCGCAGGATCTCGGCGGCGCGGACACCGCCCCACTCGACTCCGAGCATGCTGAACTTGGTCACACAGTGGAAGTCACCCATGACCGTGGTGTAGGGCAGCGCCGTGAACTCCTCATGGCCCCAGGCGACCTTGCCGCCGTCCGCCGTGGCGCCGAAGACCTGGAACTCCCACCGTTCGGGCTTGAACCTGGGTACCGGACCGTAGTGGGTGACCGGCCAGCCCCGCTGAAGCCGCTGTCCGGGAGGAAGCTCCCCTTCGCGGCGTTCGGACTGACCCATGCGTCCATGGTGACAGACCGGACGCAGTGCTACCGACCAGCACCCGGGCAAAGTACGGCAACCCGGGCCGGCGGAGTAAGCGTGGGCTTACTGGATCGCTTCCACCGGCGGTGCGAAGATGCGCCCATCGTGTGGATTCCTCCCGAAAGGACGGGCTTGCCATGCAGGGCGACCCCGAGGTCATCGAGTTCCTGAACGAGCAGCTGACGGGCGAGCTGACGGCGATCAACCAGTACTTCCTGCACGCCAAGATGCAGGAGAACCTCGGCTGGACGAAGCTCGCCCAGTACACCCGGCACGAGTCCTTCGACGAGATGAAGCACGCCGAGGTGCTGACCGACCGCATCCTCTTCCTCGAGGGGCTGCCGAACTACCAGCGGCTCTTCCATGTCCGAGTGGGTCAGACCGTCACCGAGATGTTCCAGGCCGACCGCCAGGTCGAGGTCGAGGCGATCGACCGCCTCCGGCGCGGCATCGAGGTCATGCGGGCCAAGGGCGACATCACCTCGGCCAACATCTTCGAGGACATCCTCGCCGACGAGGAGCACCACATCGACTACCTGGACACCCAGCTCGAGCTCATCGAGAAGCTCGGGGAGCCGCTGTACATCGCGCAGGTGATCGAGCAGCCCGACAGCTGAACGTCGGACGGCCGGGCCGGAGTCGCTCAGGCGGCGCCGGCTGCCGCGGGCAGCGGTGCCGTGGCCGGCACCGGCAGCGCCGACGGGGCCGGCAGGGTGGCCGGCGCGGGGACGGCGACGGGCGCGACGGATGTCCCGGGCTTCGCCGTGTCGAGCTTCGTACGGGTGGCACAGCCCTCGCCCCGGCCGAGAAGCGCCTGTATCCGGCGCACGCAGGAACCACAGTCCGTGCCCGCCTTGCAGGCGGAGGCGATCTGGCGAGGGGTGCAGCGGCCGGCGTCCGCATGCTGCTTGACCTGCTCTTCGGTGATGCCGAAGCACGAGCAGACGTACACGCGGTTCCCCTCTCTCCGATCCCGACCTGATGAGGCAAACCTAACCTTACCCGCCGGGCGAGTGGCTGGAAACCGACGAGGGGCGCGGATCGATGTGATCCGCGCCCCTCCGAGCGTCCTTGGCGAACGGCCGCGGCTACTGGCCGCGGTACATCTCCGCCACCAGGAAGGCCAGGTCGAGGGACTGGCTGCGGTTGAGCCGCGGGTCGCAGGCCGTCTCGTAGCGCTGGTGCAGGTCGTCGACGAAGATCTCGTCGCCGCCGCCCACGCACTCGGTCACGTCGTCGCCGGTGAGCTCCACATGGATGCCGCCGGGGTGGGTGCCGAGGCCGTGGTGCACCTCGAAGAAGCCCTTGACCTCGTCGAGCACGTCATCGAAGCGGCGCGTCTTGTGGCCCGAGGCCGCCTCGAAGGTGTTGCCGTGCATCGGGTCGCACACCCAGGCGACCTGCGCGCCCGAGGCGGTGACCTTCTCCACCAGGTTCGGCAGCAGCTCGCGGACCTTGCCGGCGCCCATGCGCGTGATGAAGGTCAGGCGGCCGGGCTCGCGGTCCGGGTCCAGCCGGTCGATCAGCGCCAGCGCTTCCTCGGGCGTGGTCGTCGGGCCGAGCTTCACACCGAGCGGGTTGCGGATCCTCGAGGCGAACTCGACGTGCGCGTGGTCGAGCTGACGGGTGCGCTCACCGATCCAGACCATGTGCCCGGACACGTCGTACAGCCGACCGGTGCGCGAGTCCACGCGGGTGAGCGCCGACTCGTAGTCGAGCAGGAGCGCCTCGTGCGAGGCGTAGAACTCGACGGTCTTGAACTCCTCCGGGTCCGCGCCGCAGGCGTGCATGAAGTTCAGCGCGCCGTCGATCTCCCGGGCAAGGGCCTCGTATCGCTGCCCGGACGGCGAGGACCGCACGAAGTCCTGGTTCCAGGCGTGCACCTGCCGCAGGTCGGCGTAACCGCCGGTGGTGAAGGCCCGTACGAGGTTGAGCGTCGCGGCGGACGCGTTGTACATGCGCTTGAGCCGCTCCGGGTCCGGCACACGGGCCGCCTCGGTGAACTCGAAGCCGTTGACCGAGTCACCGCGGTAGGTGGGGAGGGTCACCCCGTCCCGGGTCTCCGTCGGCTTCGAACGCGGCTTGCTGTACTGACCGGCGATCCGGCCCACCTTCACGACCGGCACGGACGCGGCGTAGGTGAGGACGGCGCCCATCTGCAGCAGCGTCTTCAGCTTGCTGCGGATCTGGTCGGCCCCGATCTGGTCGAAGGCCTCCGCGCAGTCCCCGCCCTGCAGCAGGAACGCCTCACCACGGGCCACGGCCCCCAGGCGGTCGCGCAGCTGGTCGCACTCGCCTGCGAAGACGAGCGGCGGATACGACTCGAGGTCCGCGATCACTTCGCGCAGAGCCTCGGGGTCGGGGTACTCAGGCTGCTGCGCCGCGGGCAGTGAGCGCCAGGTCTGGCGCCCGGCGTGGGTTTCAGCGTTCACGGTCACAAAGCCCACATTACGTGGTCGTGTCCGTTCCTTTGCGCATCGGACCAGAGGATGAGACGACGGGGTGAACCGCGCGGATCCCTTTTCGAGGCGCCCGGAGCGGCTCGACGGCCCGGGAGGGGCGCGCCCGCCCGGCCCGTGCACCGGCGCAACCCGGCGCGCGGCAACGGCGCGTCCGGCCCGCCCCCAGCCGCGGAGTCCACCCAGTGAGACGACCCTCAGCCGGGACATACGCTCGGCGCACCCCACGCCGAAGCCGGGACAGAAGGGGGCCGCCGCCATGCCGACGCCGTCCGGGACGTTCACCTACGTGGCACCGGACGACATCCGCGCCGCCGTCGTCCGGCCGGGCGCGGCGGGCCGGGCCGTGCGGTCGCCGGACGACTTCCGGGAGTGGCTGGAGGGCACCGGCACTGCCGAACGCGAGGAGCCCTTCACCTACGTAGTCGGCCCCGGCAGCACGCTCCTGCTGGCACCGCGCCGCAGCGAGCCCGTGGCGTGCGCCGGGGCCGGGCCCGTGCTCGCCGCCGGGGAGATCGCGTTCGCCGTACGGGAGGACGGCGGGTGGGAGGTGAGCGAGGTCGGCAATCAGTCGACCGGCTACTGCCCCGACCCCGAAGCGTCCTGGCCGGCCCTGGCGGCTGCCCTCGACCGCGCCGGGCTCGCCCGCCCCGGGTGGTTCACGCAGGCGGTCGTCTTCCGGCACTGCCCCCGCTGCGGCGAGCGCAGCCTCGTCAAGGACGGCGACTTCACATGTGCCCTGCGCGACGCGCCGCTTCCGCGGCGACCCGGCCGCTGAGGACGAGCGCCCAGCTCAGGCAGCCCAGCGCACCCGTGCACAGGAGCGTGCGCACCAGGTTCCAGCGGACCCAGGCCGCCTCGAACCGCTCGCGCACGGCGGCGATGTCTGCGAGGCGTGCGGGGTCGCCCGCCGCGTCCAGCCGGTCGTTCAGCGGAATGCTGACGCCGAAGGTGACGACGAGCACCGCCAGGTAGAGCACGATCGCGGCGATCACCCAAGGGAGCGGGCCGCGCTCGCCGTCGCGCGGGCAGAGCGCCACCGCGGCGGCGCACAGCAGCAGCGAACCACCGAAGGCCAGCAGGAACCAGCCGTTCTGGATGGCGACGTTGATGCGCTGCATCGCGTCGACGAGCGTGCGGTCGGCCGCCCTGGCCAGACCCGGCATGACGGCGACGGAGAAGGCGAAGAAGAGCCCGGCCATGAGGCCGACGGCGACGGTGGCCGCGACGAGGACGGCGTCTCGGGAAGTCATGCGCCCAGTGAAGCCACGCCCGGTGAGACGGAACATGGCCCGGACGCTCGACCCCATGCGCGAGCGTCCACGCGGACCCCTGGAAAACCAGATGCGGCACCGGCAGGGAGCGGGATACCGTGCGGCACATGGGTTGCACCTACTGCATCAGGCTGCGCCGGGCATAGCCGCGGCGCTCTTCGCCGCGGCATCGGGTCCACCGTCGGAACCTCTTATGTCGCGGAGTGCACACCCATGCCTCACCACCGGTCCATGGTGGGTGGCCGGCACGAGCTCGGCCAGAACTTCCTCACCGACCGCACCGTCATCGCCTCCATCGAGGCCCTCGTCGCCGCCACCAGCGGGCCCATCGTCGAGATCGGCCCCGGCGACGGGGCGCTGACCCTGCCCCTCAGCCGCACCGGCCGTCCCCTCACGGCCGTCGAGACCGACCCCCGGCGCGCACAGCGCCTGCAGCGGCGGCTCCCGCGCGGCACGCACGTCGTCAACACCGATGTCCTGCGCTACCGCTTCCCGCGCGAGCCGCACGTGATCGTCGGCAACCTGCCCTTCCACCTGACGACCACCATCATGCGGCGGATCCTCGCCGCCGACCGGTGGGAGTCCGCGGTGCTGCTCGTCCAGTGGGAGGTCGCCCGCCGCCGGGCCGGCGTCGGCGGCGCCAGCATGCTCACCGCCTCCTGGTGGCCCTGGTACGACTTCACCCTCCACTCCCGCGTCCCCGCGCGCGCCTTCCGCCCGGCGCCCTCGGTCGACGGCGGCCTGCTCAGCATGGGCCGGCGCCCGGAGCCACTCGTCCCGGGCGACCGGCGCGCCTACCAGGCCTTCGTCCAGCGGGTGTTCACCGGCCCGGGCCGCGGTCTGCGCGAAGTCCTCACCCGCACCGGCCACTTCGACCGGGCGGCGCTGCGCGACTGGCTCCGCGCCGAGCGCGTCCCCCCGTACGCCCTCCCCAAGGACCTCTCGGCCGAGCAGTGGGCGTCCCTGTGGCGACTGGTGCGGTGAGCCAACCCGGCGGGAGGGGCGGCTACAGCCGTTCGATCCCGCCGAGGTCGATGTCCACGGCGAACGGCACGGACACCTTGAGACGTTCGTGGTGGATGCCGGTGGCGACGTAGGTCCCGGTGGCCGGCTCCCGTTCGAAGACGTAGACGACGGGGAGCCGGCCCTCGCCCTTCTCGACCCGCCAGAAGTGCGGGATGCCCGCCTCGGCGTACAACTGCGGCTTGCGCTTGCGGTCCCGTTCCTCGGAGTCCGGCGAGACGACCTCGACGACCAGCACGGCGTCGGCCGCCTGGTACCCCGTCTCGTCGGCCCCGTCGCTCGCGGCCTCGGCCCGCACCAGGACGAGGTCCGGCTCGGGCCGGTTGCGCCGGTTCAGGACGACGCTCATCTCCCGCCGCACCCGCAGGGTCTCGGGGGCCGCCGCCCGCAGGCCCTGCTCCAGCAGGTACATGGCCAGCGAGTGGAAACTCTTCTGCGGGCTCACGAAAACCAGGCTCCCGTCGATCAACTCCGTGTGCGGCGGGAGGTCGGGAATGCGGTCCAGGTCGTCCGAGGTGAAGCCGCCACGCGGCGGAATCGCCCAGGCCGGCAGCGGTTCGGCGGTCATGGTTCCTCCCATGGACGGGATTCTGGACGCATCCCCGAGCGTACCGGGGCAGTACCTCACCGCGATGCCCCGAAAGCGTGAGACACCGCCGCCGCGTCGTGAGCCGATGCGTTAGGGTGCGGAACATGTACGCAGAGCAGACGCACCTGCAGTGGTGGTGGACCGCGGATCCGGCGGCCCACTAGCAGCGCGTACGCACAGGCAGACGCTCAGGCCGCCCGAGGGGCGGCCTTCGGTGTTTCTGCGGCCGTCCCTTCCCTCGCCGAAGACCGGAAGGAACCGCCGTGGAGAACCACGATTCCCGCACCGCACCCTCCGCCGCCGCGCTCGTCGAACGGCTGCTGGACCCCGCGTGCCCACCCTTCGCGCTGCTCAGGCGCAGAACGCCGGGCCGGTACGCGGACACCGTCGAAGTGCTGCTCGGCCCGGTCGGGACGGCGGAGCGGCTGACGGACGTCGCGCTGCCGACCGGGGCCCCGGAGGCGGCGCGGCCGACGGTGGACGCGCTGGCTCTGGTGCCGTACCGGCAGATCAGGGAGCGCGGCTTCGACGTCCGCGACGACGGGGCGCCGCTGGTCGTGCTCCGCCCCCGGGAGACGTACGAGCTGCCGCTGCCCGAGCTCATGGCGGCCCTGCCCGGGCACGCGGTGCGCGTCCAGGGCGGGGCCTTCGACGTCGACGACGACACGTACGCCGGGATCGTGGAGCGTGTCATCGAGGACGAGATCGGCCGCGGCGAGGGCGCGAACTTCGTCATCCGGCGCACCTTCCGCGGCGAGATCCCCGGCTTCGGGGCGGCGGACGCGCTCGCGCTGTTCCGCGGGCTGCTCGACGGCGAGCGCGGCGCCTACTGGACGTTCGTGGTGCGCACGCCCGAGCGCACCCTGGTCGGCGCGAGCCCCGAGGTGCACGTGCGGATGGCGGGGGGCACGGTCGTCATGAACCCGATCAGCGGCACCTACCGCTACCCCGCTCAGGGGCCGGACGCGGCGGGCCTGCTCGCCTTCCTGCGAGACGCCAAGGAGGTGGAGGAGCTGACGATGGTGGTCGACGAGGAACTGAAGATGATGTGCACCGTCGGCGACCTCGGCGGCGTCGTCGTCGGCCCGCGCCTGAAGGAGATGGCACATCTGGCGCACACCGAGTACGAGCTGCGCGGCCGCAGCACCATGGACGTGCGGGACGTGTTGCGCGAGACGATGTTCGCCGCGACGGTCACCGGGTCGCCGGTGCAGAACGCCTGCCGGGTGATCGAGCGGTACGAGCCCGGCGGCCGCGGCTACTACGCGGGCGCGCTGGCACTGATCGGCCGGGACGCGGGCGGCGCGCAGACCCTGGACTCCCCCATCCTGATCCGCACCGCGGACGTCGACGCCGCGGGCGGGCTGAAGGTCCCGGTGGGCGCGACGCTGGTGCGGCGCTCCGACCCGTACGCGGAGGTCGCCGAGACGCACGCCAAGGCGGCGGCCGTGCTGGCCGCCCTCGGGGTGCGGCCGGGGCGGGAGCCGCGGCCGGCGGCGGAGCGGCCGCGGCTCGGCGACGACATCCGGGTGCGGGCCGCACTGGACGGGCGCCGCAGGAACCTCGCGCCCTTCTGGCTGCGGATGCGGACCGCGGAGCAGCCCCGCACGCTGACCGGGCACGCCCTGGTGGTGGACGGCGAGGACACCTTCACCGCGATGCTCGCACACGTTCTGCGGTCGTCCGGGCCGGAGGTCACCGTGCGCCGCTTCGACGAGCCGGGTCTGCGCGAGGCCGCCCTCGCCCACCGCGGCCCGGTCGTCCTCGGACCGGGCCCGGGCGATCCGTCCGACACCCACGACCCCAAGATGGTCTTGCTGCGCGGCCTCGCCGCCGAGCTGGTGCGCGGCCACCGGCACGGACTGCTCGGCGTCTGCCTCGGCCACGAGCTGATCGCCGCCGAGCTCGGCCTCGACATCGTCCGCAAGGACGTCCCCTTCCAGGGCGCGCAGACACCGATCGACCTGTTCGGACGAACGGAGACCGTGGGGTTCTACAACTCCTTCACCGCCCGCTGCGACGACACGACGGCGGAGGAACTGGCCATGCACCGCGTCGAGCTGAGCCGCGACCGGGCCACCGGCGACGTCCACGCCCTGCGCGGCCCGGGCTTCGCGGGCGTCCAGTTCCACCCGGAGTCCGTGCTCAGCCTGAACGGCACGGCGATCGTGGCGGAGCTCTTGGCGGGAGTGACGGTCGCCGGGTAGCCACGGGCGTGGGGGGGGACCGGTGCCGCCGCCGGGCCCTGCGCGGGAAGTGCCCGCGCAGGGGTCGAGTCGTACGTCGGCGCGACCGTCCTCGCCGGGCCCGCCGACGCGTCTGCACCCCGACGGGTCTGCACCCCCGGCGCGTCAGACGGCCGCCGCGGGGAACTGGTGCGTCCGCGGGGTGACCGCGCGGGGCCGGCGGGGGCGGGCGGCCGGGACCGGGTCGGGTACGGACTCGGGGACGGGCGACAGGAGCGGGCCGACGAGGCCCAGCACCGCCGCCACCATCTCCGGGCCCTCGTTCGTGCCGTCCACCACCAGATCGGCCAGCGCCCGGGAGGGCGCGACGTGGGCGACGTGCCGCTCCCGGCCGCTTTGCAGATAGTTCAGCAGGGACAGCCGCGGGTCCTGCCGCTGGACCTCGATCTTGCGCAGGATCTTGCGGGCCAGCCGGACGTCGTCGGGGGCGTCCACGTACACCCGCCAGTCCGCCCGTTCCCGTACCGACGGCAGCGTCAGGGCGAACAGGCCCTCGACCACCACGAGGCGCACGCCGGGCCGGGCCAGCGCCGCGTCGATCGCGGCGCTGACGGCGGCCTCGTCGATGGAGCCGGGATGGTTCCAGTCGAGGATGGCGTGCCCGGCGGCGCTGACCGTCCACACGCCCCTGAGGGGATCGTGCGCGGGCACGTAGTAGTCGTCCAGATGGACCAGTGCGATGCTCTCGGGACACTGCAGCGACAGGGCCTCGGCAAGGGTGGACTTGCCGGATGCGGTGCCGCCTGCGACCGCCAGTACACCCGTCATGCCGGGCGCTCCTCATGTGCTCAAGGGGGATAAACGAAGCGGCCGGACAAGCCGGGTGCAGGGAATGTACGGCCGCGTGATCGCCCATGGCAAGCGGTGAAAGCGCAGACGGCGCCGAGGAAACGCGGTGTTTACCCGAAGAAGACGCCTGCCTCCGTGTAGAGGCGCGGATCGACCGTCTTGAGCTGGGTCGTCGCGTCGCGGAGCGGAACGCGGACGATGTCCGTGCCACGCAGTGCGACCATCTTGCCCCAGTCCTGATCGCGGACCGCGTCGATGGCGTGCAGGCCGAAGCGGGTGGCGAGCCAGCGGTCGAAGGCGCTGGGGGTGCCGCCGCGCTGGATGTGGCCGAGGACGGTGGTACGGGCCTCCTTGCCGGTGCGCCGCTCGATCTCCTTGGCGAGCCACTCGCCGACACCGGAGAGCCGTACGTGGCCGAAGGAGTCGAGCGACTGGTCCTTCAGCACCATGTCGCCGTCCTTGGGCATGGCGCCTTCGGCGACCACGACGATGGGTGCGTAGCGGATCTTGAAGCGGCTCTCCACCCAGGCGCAGACCTGGTCGACGTCGAAGCGCTGCTCGGGGATGAGGATGGCGTTGGCCCCGCCGGCGAGGCCGGAGTGGAGGGCGATCCAGCCGGCGTGGCGGCCCATCACCTCGACGACGAGGACGCGCATGTGCGACTCGGCGGTGGTGTGGAGGCGGTCGATGGCCTCGGTGGCGATGTTGACGGCGGTGTCGAAACCGAAGGTGTAGTCGGTGGCCGCCAGGTCGTTGTCGATGGTCTTGGGTACGCCGACGCAGGGGACGCCGTACTCGTCCGACAGGGCGGTGGCGACGCCAAGGGTGTCCTCGCCGCCGATCGCGATGAGTGCGTCGACCTCGTACTTGGCGAGGTTCTCCTTGACGCGCCGCACGCCGTTCTCCGCCTTGAGCGGGTTCGTGCGGGACGAGCCGAGGATGGTGCCCCCGCGCGGGAGGATGCCGCGCACCGCGGGGATGTCGAGCGGCACGGTGTCGCCCTTGAGGGGGCCGTGCCAGCCGTCCCTGAAACCGGTGAACTCGTATCCGTACTCCTGGACACCCTTGCGCACGATGGCACGGATGACCGCGTTGAGCCCGGGGCAGTCTCCGCCGCCGGTCAGCACGCCAACTCGCATGATCCATCCCTTCCCGTTCGCACCTTTTGCCTGCGCCCACGACGCTAGCGTGACCGGCGTCACAGGTGGGATGGGCCGTTCGGTGAAATCCCTTGATCTACGGGGATGTTGGCGCGCCGATTTCACCCTTCCGGGCGGCGCGCGGCGCGGGGCCGGGCGCCCCCGGGACGGCGTCGGGGCTACTCCTCGTCCAGTCCTCGTTCGATGGCGTAGCGGACGAGTTCGACGCGGTTGTGCAGCTGGAGCTTGCCGAGGGTGTTCTGGACGTGGTTCTGGACGGTGCGGTGGGAGATGACCAGCCGTTCGGCGATCTGCTTGTAGCTGAGTCCCTTGGCGACAAGCCGCAGGACCTCGGTCTCGCGGTCGGTGAGCCGGGGTGCCTCGGGCGTGTCGGCCGCGGCGGGGGCGGGGTCGGAGGCGAGGCGGCGGTACTCGCCGAGGACGAGGCCGGCGAGGCCGGGGGTGAAGACCGGGTCGCCGACGGCGGTGCGCCGGACGGCGTCGAGGAGTTCCTCGCGGCCGGCGGATTTCAGCAGGTAGCCGGTGGCACCGGACTTCACGGCCTCCAGGACGTCCGCGTGCTCGCCGCTGGCGGACAGCACCAGCACCCGCAGGGCGGGGTTGTCGGCGATGACGTCCTTGCAGACCTGGACGCCGGACAGGCCGGGGAGGTTGAGATCGAGGACGAGCACCTCGGGCATGGCCGCCTTGGCGCGCCGCACCGCCTCCGGTCCGTCGCCGGCGGTGGCGACCACCACGTATCCGGCCTCGGTGAGGTCGCGGGCGACCGCGTCCCGCCACATGGGGTGGTCGTCGACCACCATCACCTTCACGGCCATGACCCCAATCTCCTCCCTCACTTGACGAGCCTCAACTCGACTTCTGTCCCCTGCCCGGGCACCGACACCAACTCCGCCGTGCCGCCGAGGTCCCGGAGCCGGCCGCGGATGGACTGGGCGACCCCGAGCCTGCCCTCGGCCTCGGCGGCGGCGAGGCGGCCCTCGGGGATGCCGGGGCCGTCGTCGCGGACGCTGACCAGCACGGCCCCGGGTTCGTCCTCGACGAGGATCCAGGCGTGTGCGTCCTCTCCGGCGTGCCGGCGGACGTTCTCCAGGGCGGCGCCCACGGCGGCGGTGAGCTCGCGTGCGGCGCGGGCCGGGAGGAGGACGGGGGTGCCGGGGGCGGAGACGGTGACCCGGGCGCTGCCGTACGGGGCGAGCAGCCCGCGCAGGTCGCGGGGCGCGTCGGCGTCCTCGCCGGCGGCTTCGGCGTCGGTGCCGTCGCGGGGGGACGGCAGGGCGGCGTCGGTGACCAGGGCGCGCAGGGCCGCCTCCTGCTCTCCCGCCATGCGGCCAAGGGCCTCGGCCTCGCCGCCGATCTCGGCGCCGCGCCGCTGCACCATGGCGAGCACCTGCAGCACGTTGTCGTGGATGTCGCGGGCCAGCCGCTCCCGCTCGCGGGTGGCGGCCTCGATCTGCAGGGCGCGGGCGAGGGTGCGTTCGCTGGCGCGGGCGACCTCGACGACGTATCCGATGGCGATGCTGGCGATGGCGACCAGCAGCACATTGTGGAGGGTGTCGCGGGCCGGGGCGCCGCGTTCGACGATGTTGGCGCCGCCGACGAGGCAGGAGGCGGCGGCGGCCCAGCGCCAGCCGCCCTTGATGGCGAAGGCGAGCACGGAGCCGGCGGTCCAGATCGACGGCAGGGTGGGGCCGCCGTCGAGGATGCGCTGGTGCGCCTCGACGAGCGGGGTGATGAGGATGCCGGTGAGCGCGACGGCGAGGTCGGCGATGAGGAAGGGCCTGGTGCAGCGCTGGGGCGAGCTCACCTTGCCGATGGTGGCCAGCGTCCACACGGCGAGCACCGTCAGGTAGGCCGCGCCCGCCAGGGGGTGCGCGTGCTCGTGGTAGGCGACGGCGTAGAGCCCTATGGCGTAGGCGGCGGTCAGCACCCGGTAGCCGGTGAGGGCGCGCCACAGCGGCTGCTCGACGGACATGCGTGTGACGCGTGCGGGCCGCGCCGCGGCGGGCGCGGCGGTTCTCCGCCCGGTCGCGCCGGTCTTCTCCCCGGCCATGGGCCGTCCCCCCCGTTTCCCCCCGGGCGCGTCCGGCTAGGACTCGCCGTGCTGCTGTTCCTTCTTCGCCGCCTCGGCGATCTGCCGCTTGGCGGCGGTCGCGTAGATGTCCACGTACTCCTGGCCGGAGAGCTTCATGATCTCGTACATCACCTCGTCGGTGACCGAGCGCAGGATGAAGCGGTCGTGCTCCATGCCCATGTAGCGGCTGAAGTCCAGCGGCTTGCCGATCCGGATGCCGGGGCGCATCAGCTTGGGCATGACCTGGCCGGGCGGCTGGATCTTCTCCGTGTCGATCATGGCGACCGGGATCACGGGCGCGCCGGTGGCGAGCGCGATGCGGGCCAGTCCGCCGGGCTTGCCGCGGTAGAGGCGGCCGTCGGGCGAGCGGGTGCCCTCGGGGTAGATGCCGAAGAGCTCGCCCGCCTCGATGACCTTTATCCCGCTTTTGATCGCGGCCTCACCGGCGCCGCGCGCTCCGGAGCGGTCCACGGGGAGCTGGCCGACGCCCTTGAAGAAGGCGGCGGTGAGCTTGCCCTTGATGCCGGGTGTGGTGAAGTACTCGGCCTTGGCGATGAAGGTGACCTTGCGGTCGAGCACGGCGGGCAGGAAGAAGGAGTCCGAGAAGGACAGGTGGTTGCTCGCCAGGATCGCCGGTCCCTGCTTGGGGATGTGCTCGAGGCCCTCCACCCACGGCCGGAACGCGGCTCGCAGGGGATGGCCGATGGCGATCTTCATCACGCCGTACAACAACCGATGACCTCCTGTGTCTGACGGGAAGACCATAACGCCAGATCCGCCGGTGCTCTCCCCCGGTGTCGGCCGTCCGCGTACTGTGAGGTATTGCTTTTCGCGCATTCCACCGAACAGGAGACGTACGGTGCCGCTGATGCCCGGAGCCGAGCCCTACCGCCAGGACGGCGGTGAGGTCGGCGTGCTGCTGTGCCACGGATTCACCGGCACGCCGCAGTCCATGCGGCCGTGGGCCGAGTACCTCGCCGAGCGGGGCCTGACCGTGTCCGCACCGCTGCTGCCGGGGCACGGCACGCGCTGGCAGGACATGCAGCTGACGGGCTGGGAGGACTGGTACGCGGAGGTGGACCGGGAATTCCGCGCACTGTCCGAACGCTGTGACCGCGTGTTTGTCTTCGGAATGTCGATGGGCGGGGCCCTGACCCTGCGGCTGGCCGCGCAGCACGGCGCCGCGGTCAGCGGTATCGCCCTGGTCAACCCCTCGGTCAAGGCCGACAGCCATCGGCTGAAGGCCGTCCCCCTCCTGCGCCACTTCGTGCCCTCCGTGCCGGGCATCGTGAGCGACATCGCCAAGGAGGGCTCGGAGGAGGTCGGCTACGACCGCACCCCGCTGCGGGCGGTGCACTCGCTGAGCCGTTTCTGGAAGCTGGTCCGGCACGAGCTGCCGCAGGTGACGCAGCCGCTCCTGCTGCTGCACAGCCGGGTCGACCACGTGGTGCACCCGTCGAACTCGGCGGTCGTGCTGAGCCGGGTGTCGTCGGCGGACGTCACGGAGACGGTGCTGGAGCGCAGCTACCACGTCGCGACGCTGGACCATGACGCGGAGACGGTCTTCGAGGAGTCGTACGCCTTCGTCGAGCGCCTGTCGGGTGCGGGGGAGCGGGCGGACAAGGAGGACGCCGCCAGTGGCTGAGCCCGAGGAGGAGCGTCGGCAGGTGCCGGAGGGCGGCGAGCCGGAGCGCACGCCGCTGGACGAGGAGTCGGCGTGGGCCGAGCTCGTCGCGGCGTACGAGAAGGACCCCGAGCCCGGGACGGGCTCCTGGCCCGCGGCCGAGGACGTCCCGGCGGCGGACCGGGACGGCAAGGGCGAGGCCGACCGGGAAGGCGGCGAGGGCACGGCGGACCCGTCCGCACTGCCCTCGGCGCCGGACGCGACGCGCATCGTCATCCACCCCGTGCTGTCCGGTCCGCGTGACTACGAACTGGACGAGGACGAGGACGAGGGCCACTACGAGCCGCCGGAGCCGCCGCCGCTGCCGGAGGCGGACGTGACGACGAAGTTCGCCTGGCTCGCCGCCGTGGGCGGGCCGCTGCTGATCTTCGGTTTCGTCCTCTTTCAGGAGCCGATGCCGTGGTGGGCACTCACGGTCGGCGTCGGCGGTTTCCTCGGCGGCTTCGCCACCCTGGTGACGCGGATGCGTCCGGGCGGCGACGAGGACGACGACCTGCCGGGCGGCGGCGCCGTCGTCTGACCGGCGCCACGTACTGCTCTCGTCCGGGACCGGAGGCCCGGCAGCCGGACGGTCGGCGACCGTTCCATGCAGCGGTCCTGAGGCCGCGCCGTCATCGGGCGGAGGCGGGCACCCTGAGGGCGGCCAGGACCGGGAGGTGGTCCGTGGCCGCCCGCAGGTCGTACGGGGTGACGCCGGGCAGGCCGTGCGGGACGCCGCAGCCGAGGACCTCGATACCCGGGGTCGTGAAGATCGCGTCGATCCGCTGGTGCGGGTCCTCGGGGGTGGAGGTGTACTCGCCGCCCCAGGGCCGGACCGCCCAGGCGTCCTGCAGGTCGTCGGCGAGCCGGCGGAAGGTCCTGCCGTGGGGGCGGTCGTTGAGGTCGCCGCCGACGACCGCGTGCGGCTCGCCCATGGCGGCGAGCCGGTCGAGCAGCATGCCGCCCTGCTCGTAGCGTTCGCGCGCGTGGAGCGAGAGGTGGCAGCTGACGACGGACAGGCGGGCGCCGCCGACGCGCACGACGGCGGTGGCGAAGCCACGCCGGTGCAGGCCGGGGGTGCGGGGCAGCAGGACGTCCTCGGCGCGTTCCACGTGTACCCGCAGGGAGGACAGCACGAGGGGGCCGGTGGCGGTGGCCCCGCCGGTGACGGCGACCAGTCCGCAGGCGCGGGAGAGACGGGCGACGGCCTTGCGCCAGCGGAAGAAGCGCGGGGCCTCCTGGATCAGCGCGACGTCGGGGTCGCAGGCGCGGATCACCCGGGCGAGCGCCGCGGTGTCGTCCCGCATCGAGCGGATGTTGTAGCTCAGCACGCGGACGACGGCGGAGCCGTCCGGCTCGGTACGGGACGCCGGCAGCTCCGGCGGCGGGCCCTGGCTCACGGGGTCACTGTAGCGGCGCCCCGGTCGGGCGCGACGGCGGGACGGCCCCGTGCGTGTGGTCGGTGCCGAGGCTCGCGCACCGCTGTCGCGACGGCGTCGACGACTCCGTCGGAGGTCTGCGGGGTCGCCGCCTTCACCTCCGCGCGGGCGGAGTTCGCCGGGGACCACCGGTTGCGTCGCCGAGGTGCGGCTGAGCGCCACGAGGTCGGGCGAGGCGGCCTGCGGGGCCGGCACGGATCCGCTCGACGGCGCCCGGGACGTCGCCCGGGACGGCGCCCGCGAACTCGCCCGTCCGCTCGCCGAAGTCGCCGCGAAGCACGGCGCAGCCCGGGTGCGCACCCACACGGCCGCGCATCCGCCGCGCCCGGGAAGGGCGGGTGCCCCCGTTGCTCCTGGGCGGGAGCGACGGGGGCACCGGATGCCGTGCGGGTGACCGCCGGGGGGCTAGCCCTGGCGGGCGAGGTCGGCCGCGCCGACCAGGCCGGCCTTGCCGCCGAGCTGGGCGGCGAGGACCTGGGCGTGCGGGCGGTACTGACCGCCGACCAGCCAGCGGCGGAAGGACTTGCGGATGGGCTCGAGGACGAGCTCGCCCTCGTCGGAGACACCGCCGCCGACGATGAAGGCGGAGGGGTCGAAGAGCGAGGCCAGGTCGGCGAGGCCGGCGCCGGCCCAGCGGGCCAGCTCGCGGAAGGAGTCGACGGCGACCTTGTCGCCCTCGCGCGCGGCCCGGCTGATGTGCTGGCCCTGGATGCCCTCGGGCGTGCCGTCGCCGAACGACAGCAGCAGCGCGGCGTTCTCCGGCTGGGCGACGGCCCGCTGCTTGGCGTACCGCACCAGCGCCCGGCCGGAGGCGTACTGCTCCCAGCAGCCCTGGCTGCCACAGCCGCAGAGCAGACCGTCCGGCACCATGCGGATGTGGCCGAACTCGCCGGCCACGCCGAAGCGGCCGCGGCGCAGCTTGTTGCCGATGATGATGCCGCCGCCGAGCCCGGTGCCCAGGGTGATGCAGATGACGTCCTCGTGGCCCTGTCCCGCGCCGAAGCGGTACTCGCCCCAGGCCGCGGCGTTGGCGTCGTTCTCGACCACGACGGGCAGGCCGACGCGCTGTTCGACCTTGTCCTTCAGCGGCTCGTGGCGCCACCGGATGTTGGGCGCGAAGAGCACGGTGGCGCGCTTGTCGTCGACGTAGCCGGCGGCGCCGATGCCGACGGCCTCGACCGTGTGGTTGGCGCTGACGTCGTGCACCGCTGTCGCGATGGCATCGACGACGCCCCCGGAGGTCTGCGGGGTCGGCACCTTGACGATCTCGAGAATCGCGCCTTCCTCGTCGACCACGCCGGCCGCGATCTTCGTGCCGCCGATGTCGACGCCGATGGTGAGTCCCATGTATCCCTCAGTATTCGGTCGAGCCCCGCTGCGTCCAACCGTACCGGAGGGCGACCCGCGCCCTGTTCGGGCCCGATGTTCCTCCCGGGTCCGCGTCGCGCCGTTCAGTCCAGGTCGATGCGTTCGCTGGGCGGGGTGTCACCGCCGGAGGTCCAGCGGCGTTCCTGTCCGCTCACCGCCGCGCGGTAGGCGGCCAGGAGTTCGGCGCCCGCGGCGGCGAGGTGGTCGAAGACCTCGGGGTTGCGCTCGACGATCGGCTCGACGGCCTGCTTGACCTGCGAGATCAGCCCCTGCGCGGCCATCTCCGCGGCAGGGCCGCGAAGCATCGACAACCGGTCGGTGACGGCTTCCGCGAGACGCCTCAGCTCCTCGCCGGCGCTGCCGGCGGTCTGGCCGCTCTGCTGCCGTCGGCGGGCGTTCTCCGCGGCGATGTCCTCCGCGCTCGCCTTGGCCCAGGCGTCGGAATCGGTGTCGGGGCGGCCCGCGCGGTCCGTGGATTCGCTCATGGTGGCTCCGTAAGGCTCCGGCTTGGTACCAACGACGGTACCCGAACGGGGGCGGCGCTTTCAGTGCTCAGCGGGGCCAAAGACCGGGATCCGGGGCGAACCGGACCTGCAGCGCGCCGTCACGGAGCGCGGCACCGGCCACGGTGCAGCGGCGCAGCGCGGAGGGCAGCGGGAGGATGCGGCGGTATCCCTCGGCGTCGACGACGAGTTCGTCGCCGCGGCGTACGAGGTCGACGGTGTCGCGTGTCGCGCCCGGCAGCGGCAGCCGCCACAGCAAGTGGCCCTCGGCGGCGAGCCGGTCCTCGGTGGTCCACGGCTGCGCGGCGGGGCCCTCGGGCACCTCGGCCGGCGGCAGGGCGGCGAGCCGGGCGAGGTCCTCGGCGCCGCGTGGTTCCCGGCCGAGGTGCGGCAGTTCGTGGAGCGCGGTGGGCGTGCCGGCCAGTTCCGCGCGCAGGGCGCGCACTTCCTTGCGGCGGTGGCCGGCGAGTTCGGCGAGCCAGGGGTCCGGGGAATCGGCGGGCAGCAGCCGGTTGGCGACGACGGCTTCGAGGCGGTGGCCGTACAGGGCCAGTCCGGTGCGGGCCCGGCGCACGGCGTCGGCGGCGTGGGTGCCGGGGGCCACGACGAGCCGGACGGTCGTGGCGGAGTCCTCGATCACTGCCTGGGCGGTGGCCAGTTCCCGGTCGACGCGGGCGGCCGCCTCGTAGGCCCAGGCACCGGGCGCGGGCACGCCCGCGAGCTGGGCGAGGACGGGGCGCAGGGCGCGGGCGGCCTGCCGCTCCTGGGGAACCAGCCGGGCGATGTAGCGGCGCAGTTGCGCGGGGAGCGCGAGTGCGGCCAGGGCGTCGTGGACCGGCGGGAGGTCGACGACCACGAGGTCCCAGCCGCCGGCGGTGTCCCGCAGGGCGCGCAGCAGTGCGAAGGCGTCGGCGCCGGGGAGTTCGGTCAGCTCCTCGGGGTCCAGCGGGGCCGCGCCGAGCAGGTCGAGCAGGGACCCGAGGCGTTCCTGGACGGCCCCGGCGTCGGCTCGGAAGGCGGCGGCCGCGTCGATGCGCGCGGCCCACAGGCCGGGGACGGACGCGACGGGGGCGATGGGCAGGGCTGCGGTTTCGTCCGTCCGCGGAGCGCCCTCACCCCCGGCCGGGGCGGGCACCGGGCCCAGCACCCTGTCGAGGGAGGCGTCACGGTCGGCGGAGAGCAGCAGCACGCGCCGCCCGGGCGTGCTCGCGGCCACGGCCGTGGCGGCGGCGACCGTCGTGCGCCCGGCGCCGCCCGTGCCGGTGACCAGGAGCGTGCGCACGTCAGCCCTGGGACTCGACGCGCTTCTTCAGGCCGGCGAGGGCGCGGTCGATGATGACCTTCTCGGCCTTACGCTTGATCATGCCGAGCATGGGGATCTTGACGTCGACGGTCAGCTGGTAGGTGACCTCGGTGCGCTTGCCGTCCTCGATGGGGGCCAGGACGTAGGCGCCGTCCAGGGTGCGCAGCATCTGGGACTTGACCAGGGTCCAGCGGACCTCGTTGTCTCCGACCCAGGTGTAGGCGAGGGTGTGGTCGTCCTTGATGGCGCCCGCGTCCAGGAGGAGCCGGACCTGCTCGGCGCGGCCGTCACCGCCGGCCGAGAGGATCTCGGCCTCCTTCACCTCGCCGGTCCACTCCGGGTACCGGGCGAAGTCGGCGATGACGCCCATGACATCGGCCGGGGCCGCGTCGATCGTGATGCTCGACCTGGTGTGTTCCGCCATCGCCGTGGCCCCTCCGGGACGTCGCGTCGTACCTGCTGTCGTATGTCTGCTGGTGAAGGCTACCGCCTGGTCGGGCGGCCGGAGACCGCCGGGGCGGTCACCAGTGCAGTGCCCACGGCGTTCGGGTGGAGTTGAAGTGACCGACGTTGACGCATTCGGTCGCCCCCAGGCGCATCCGCCGTACGAGCGGCTGGTGGACGTGGCCGAAGAGGGCGTAGCGGGGCCGGACCCGGCGGATCGCCTCGAGCAGGGCCTCGCTGCCGCGTTCGAGACGCCGGGCGACGGTGTCGTAGCAGAGCTCGGGAACGGCCGGCGGGATGTGCGAGCACAGCACGTCGACCTCGCCGAGGGCCTCCACCTTGGCGGCGTACGTCTCGTCGTCGATCTCGTACGGGGTGCGGTAGGGGGTGCGCAGCCCGCCGCCGACGAAGCCGAAGACCAGACCGCCGATCTCGGTGGTGGTGCCGTCGAGCACGGTGGTGCCGGGCCGGGCGTACTCCGGCCAGAGCGCGGGGATGTCGACGTTGCCGTAGGTGGCGTACGTCGGGGTGGGGAACGCGGCGAACAGCTCGGCGTACTGCCGCCGCACGGCGGACTCGATGGCGGTGCGCCGGTCGGTGCCGAGCCCCGCCCACAGTTCGCGGTCGAGGGCGCGGGCCTCGTCCCAGCGCAGGGCGGTGCGCAGGCCGACCATGCGGGAGGTGTTCTCGGCGCCGAAGAGGTCGGGGAAGATGCCCTGGGAGTGGTCGGCGTAGTCGAGGAAGAGGATCAGGTCGCCGAGGCAGATCAGCGCGTCGGCGCCGTCCCCGGCCCTGGCGAGGGCCTCGGAGGCACCGTGGACGTCACTGACGACATGGACCCGCATGACGATCACTGTAGGACGCGCCGGGCGGGGTTGGGGAGGGCACACCGGGGCCCCTGTTACCTGCGGGTCACCAGGGGCCTCGACTACGCTTCCGACCAGTGGATCCGCACTGTGCCGCGGCGGGCGTCCGGCGTGTGACGACGATGTGACACACAAAACATCTACACGGCACCCCTACCGGAGAAGCTTTACCGGTGGGTAACGTCCAGGCCGACCGTTCCACGCTCAACCATGCAGTGGACGCAGCCAGCACCGCCGCCGGCGCCGATGAGGAGCAGCAGTTTTGCGCGAGTTCAGCCTTCCGGCCCTGTACGAGGTCCCCGCGGACGGGAATCTGACGGATCTCATCCGCCGCAACGCCGCTCAGCATCCCGACGTTCCCGTCATCGCCCGGAAGACCGCGGCCGGCGACTGGGCGGACGTGACCGCGACCGCCTTCCTGGCCGAGGTCCGTACCGCCGCCAAGGGCCTGATCGCCTCCGGCGTGCAGCCCGGCGACCGGGTGGCCCTGATCTCCCGCACCCGGTACGAGTGGACCCTCTTCGACTTCGCCATCTGGAGCGCGGGCGCGGTGACCGTCCCGGTCTACGAGACCTCCTCCGCCGAGCAGATCGAGTGGATCCTCGGCGACTCCGGGGCCGTCGCCGCCGTGGTGGAGAGCGAGGCCCACGAGAAGTCCGTGGAGTCGGTGCGCGACCGCCTGCCGCACCTCAAGCACGTGTGGCGGATCGAGGCGGGCGCCGTGGAGACCCTCGGCGCGGCCGGCACGGACGTCGCCGAGGCGACGGTGGACGAGCGCGGTGCCTGGGCCAAGGCCGACTCCCCCGCCACCATCGTCTACACCTCGGGCACCACCGGTCGCCCCAAGGGCTGCGTGCTCACGCACCGCGCGTTCTTCGCCGAGTGCGGCAACGTCGTGGAACGCCTGAGGCCGCTCTTCCGCACCGGCGACTCCTCGATCCTGCTCTTCCTGCCGCTCGCGCACGTCTTCGGCCGGCTGGTCGAGGTCGCCAGCATCATGGCCCCGATCAAGCTCGGGCACGTCAGCGACATCAAGAACCTCACCGGCGAACTGGCCGCCTTCCGCCCGACGCTGCTGCTGGGCGTGCCGCGGGTCTTCGAGAAGGTCTACAACTCCGCACGCGCCCAGGCGCAGGCCGGCGGCAAGGGGAAGATCTTCGACAAGGCCACCGACGTGGCGATCGAGTACAGTCGCGCGCTGGACTCGGCCGGTGGCCCCTCGCTCGGCCTGAAGTTCCGGCACAAGGTCTTCGACCGGCTGGTCTACAGCAAGTTGCGCGCCGTGCTCGGCGGCCGCGCCGAGTACTCGATCTCCGGCGGGGCTCCGCTGGGCGAGCGGCTGGGACACTTCTACCGCGGCATCGGCTTCACGGTGCTGGAGGGCTACGGCCTGACCGAGTCCTGTGCGGCCACCGCCTTCAACCCCTGGGACCGCACCAAGATCGGCACTGTCGGCCAGCCGCTGCCTGGTTCCACGGTCCGCATCGCCGACGACGGCGAGGTCCTGCTCCACGGCGAGCACCTGTTCTCCGGCTACTGGAACAACCAGGCGGCCACCACCGAGGCCGTCACCGACGGCTGGTTCCACACCGGCGACATCGGGACGCTGGACGAGGACGGCTACATCACCATCACCGGCCGCAAGAAGGAGATCATCGTCACCGCGGGCGGCAAGAACGTCGCCCCGGCCGTGATCGAGGACCGGATCCGCGCCCACGCGCTGGTCGCCGAGTGCATGGTGGTCGGCGACGGCAAGCCCTTCATCGGGGCGCTGGTCACCCTGGACGAGGAGTTCCTGCCGCGCTGGGCCGAGCAGCACGGCAAGTCCGGCCGCACCGTCGCGGATCTGCGCGAGGACCCGGAGCTGCTGGCCGAGGTGCAGTCGGCGGTCGACGAGGGCAACGCCGCGGTGTCCAAGGCTGAGGCGGTCAAGAAGTTCCGTGTTCTGGCGACGCAGTTCACGGAGAAGTCCGGTCACGTGACGCCCTCGCTGAAGCTGAAGCGCAACGTGGTGCTGCGGGACTTCGCGGACGAGATCGCCGCGATCTACGGCAAGTGAACCCTCCCCGCACGGGCCTGACAGGCCCTCACTCACGTTGACGGTGGCCGCCGTACGCCTTGGGCGTGCGGCGGCCACCGGCGTTCCCGGGTGATGCCGTCCTGGGCCAGGACCCTGGCGATGGTGCGCTCGGCCGGGGCGGTGATGGTGACGAACGGTTCGACCCCGATGGAGCCGGGGAGGAGGCCGTCCTGGCCGTTCGCGCGCGGCTGTCGAAGGCCCGGACGACCCGGGCCGGAACCCCAGGCCTCACGCCGGGGGGCACGTCAAAGGAGTGCCTTCAGCCGCCCGGCGAGCAGATCCCACCGCCACGCGTCCTCGACCCACTTGCGGCCGCGCTCGCCCATCCGGCGCCGCAGCTCCTCGTCGCCCAGCAGCGCCAGGATCCGCTCGGCGGCCTCCCCGGGCTCCCCGCCGCGCACCACCCAGCCGGTCTCGCCGTCCAGCACCGCGTCCGGCGCCCCGCCGGAGTCGCCCGCGACGACCGGCAGGCCGGTGGCCGAGGCCTCCAGGTAGACGATGCCGAGCCCCTCGACGTCCAGCCCGCCGCGGCGCGTGCGGCACGGCATGGCGAAGACGTCCCCCGCCCCGAAGTGCGCGGGTAGCTCCTCCCAGGGCACGGCGCCGGTGAACCGCACCGACTCCGCCACCCCGGTCCGCTCGGCGAGCCGCTTCAGCTCGTCCGCGTACGGGCCGCCGCCCACTACCAGCAGGACGGTGTCCGGCTGGGCGGCCAGGATCAGCGGCATCGCCTCGATGAGGGTGTCCTGGCCCTTGCGCGGCACCAGGCGGGAGACGCAGACGACCACCGGCCGGTCGGTGAGGCCCAGGCGGGCACGCACGGCCTCGCCGCCGGAGGCCGGGTGGAAGGTCTTCTCGTCCACGCCCGGCGGCAACTGCACCATGCGCCCCGCGGCCCCGGGCGTCAGCGCCCGGGCGATCCGGGACCGGGTGTACTCGCCCAGGTAGGTGATCGTGTCGGTGCCCTCGCCGATGCGCCGCAGCAGGCCACGGCTCGCGGGCAGCTGTGCCCATCCCGCCTCGTGCCCGTGGGTCGTCGCCACCAGCCGGCGCGCCCCCGCCTTCCGCAGCGCGGGCGCCATCAGCCCGAGCGGCGCCGCCGCCCCGAACCACACCGACGTGCAGCCGTGCTCGCGCAGCAGCGCGGCGGCCCGCCGGGTCACTCTCGGGGTCGGCAGCAACATCGTCGTACGATCACGTACGACCGGGAAGGGCTGCTCGGCGTCGAACGCGGCGACCTCGGAGCCGTCCCGCCAGGTCGACGCGTACACCACCACCCGGCCGGGATCGAGGCGCAGCGCCATGCTGTGCACGAACGCCTGGATGCCACCGGGACGTGGTGGGAAGTCGTTGGTGACGATCAGGGTCTTGTCCATACGGCGCCGAGGGTATCCGGTGCGGTCCGCGGCAACCGACCGCGGCCCCCCGCGCGTCTATGCTCCACACGCCTGTCCACGGGTGAGACCGGCATCATGCATCATCACAGCAGAACCGATTCGACGAGGTGGACATGGCAGGCGACAGCGGCAAGCGGCTCCCGGTCGGGCCGGTCCTCGCCTGGGTGGCCACCAGGGTCCTGCTGCTGCTCTACGTGTTCAAGGTGCTCAGCCTGTCCCCGCTGGACGTGACCACCGACGTCTCGGCGATCTACCACGGCTGGTACGAGGTCCTGCGGGCCGGCAGCTTCCCCCACCAGGACGTCACCTGGCAGTACCCGCCCGCCGCCGCGCTCGCGGTGCTCTCCCCCGCGATGCTGCCGTTCCTCGACTACACGACCGCCTTCTTCTGGCTCGCCTGCGCCGCCGACCTGGCCGCATTCGCGCTGCTGCTGCGCGGTTCGCGCGGCAAGGGGCGGCGGGTGGCCGGCGCCTATGTGTGGGTGCTGGGAGTGCCGCTGCTGGGGCCCACCGCGTACGCGCGCTACGACGTGATGGTCACCGCCGTGGCCGTGGCCGCGCTGCTGGCGACGGTGCGCCGCCCCAGGGTCGCCGGCGCGCTGATCGCGTTCGGCGCGATGCTCAAGGTCTGGCCGGTGCTGCTGCTCACCGGGGTCCGCGACCGCCGGGTCTGGGCGGCGGCCGTGGCCGGAGCGGGCGTCCTGGCCCTGGGCTTCTGGCTGTGGATGCCGGGGGCCTTCGCCTTCCTGCGCTTCCAGGGCGAGCGGGGCACCGAGGTGGAGTCCCTGGGCGCCCTGGTCTTCCACATCGCCCGACACCACGGCTGGCAGGGGCAGGTGCAGCTCAACTACGGCTCCATGGAGTTCCTCGGGCCCCATGTGGGCCTGGTGAGCGACATCGCGCTCGGGCTGACCATCGCCGCCTTCGCCTGGCTGCTGCTGTGGCGGCTGCGGGCGCGGACGTACGGCCCGCAGACGCCTTTCGACGCGGCGTTCACCGCGGTGCTGCTGTTCACCACGACCAGCCGGGTGATCAGCCCCCAGTACATGATCTGGCTGATCGGCCTGGCGGCCGTCTGCCTCACGCTGCGGGCCAGCGTGATGGCGGTACCCGCGACGCTGGTGCTGGTGGCGACGGTGCTCACCCTGTACGAGTTCCCGGTGCGCTTCGGGGACGTCGTCGGCAGCACCGACCTCGGCATCACGCTGCTGCTGCTGCGCAACGGGCTGCTGGTCGCGGCCTCGGTCATCGCGTGCCGCCGGCTGTGGGTGGCCTCGGCGCGCCTGCCGAAGCGGCCGCGCAGCGCGCCGACGACGGCTCAGCCGGAACACGGCCAGGACGCCGAGAAGCTGCTGACCTGGTGAAGGCCGCCGTCACGGCCAGGCACTGCAGCCCCGCGGCCACGGCCAGCGCCACGCTGACGCCCACGAGTTCCAGCCCCGCCGGGACGGCGAGCACGTAGGCGAGCGGCAGCTGCACCGCCGTGCCCACCAGGGTCACCCGGACCAGCAGCGCGGCCCCGCCGCCGCCCTGGAAGACACCGCCGAGCGCGATGAAGCACGCGAGCAGCACCAGGTACGGCCCCAGGGTGCGCAGGAACACCGTGCCCTCCGCCGCCACGGCGGGCTCCGCGCCGAAGGCGGCCATGATCCACGGCGCGGTGGGCTGCAGCGCGACCGCCGCGAGGAGTCCCAGCCCGCCGCCGAGCAGCAACGCCTGGCGGCCGATCGCGCGCCGCTCGTCGCGGCCGGCACCCAGGTGGTACGCGGTGTGGATCGAGGCCGCCTGGCGCACGGCGTAGAAGCCCATGGTCGCCACGTACATCGCCTTGGTCGCGATCCCGTACGCCGCGACCCGGTCGACGCCCAGCCGGGCCACGATCGCCACCAGGGTCAGCGTGCCGGCCATCCGGACGAGGAAGTCCGCCGCCATCGGCGCCCCGGTCACGGCCGTGCGGCGCAGCGCGGCCGCCACCGGTTCGGCGGCCGGCACCGCCGCGGCCCGCCGCATCAGCGGGTCGCAGCGCAGCAGCGCCAGCCCGGCGGCCAGGGCCACCGCACGGCCCACGACGGTGGCCACGGCCGCGCCCCGCACCCCGAGGGCGTGGATCAGGAACGGGTCCAGGAGCAGGATCAGCCCGCCCGCCAGCAGGGCGAGCCGCATCGGGGTGCGGGTGTCGCCGGCGCCCTTGAAGACGCCATCCAGGGTGTTCTGGGCGTAGAACACCGCCGTACCCGGGAGCGACACCGCGAAGTACCCCGCGGCGAGGCGGACCGCCTCCGGGTCGCCGTGCGCGCCGAGCAGCAGCGCCGCCAGCGGCTCCCGGCACAGGAAGCCGCCGGCGGCCACGGCCGGCATCAGCAGCGCGCACAGCGCCCACCCGCCGCGGACGGCCGCCCTGACCGCCGCCGGGTCCCGCGCCCCGGCGGCCCGGGAGATCAGCACCGTCGTCCCCTGCGCGGCCATCAGCACGACCCCGAGCAGCACGTTCTCGGTGTTCGTGGCCACCGCCACGGCCGCGACGGCCGCTCCCCCGCCGCCGAGCCGGGCCACCCACAGCACGTCGATGATCCCGGCGACGACGCCGGCGAGCAGTTCCAGATAGACCGGGCCGGCCAGCGCGACCAGTCGGGCGCGGTGCGTCATGGGTCCCCTCCCCAAAGGGTTACCTCGTTTCGAGATACCGCGTTTAGAGGTACCATGATGGCATCGAACGGACAAGTCCGAACGCGTGATCGAGAAAGGCGGCCAGCGGTGCTGGAGCTCACGATCCTGGGCTTCCTGTACGAGGAATCCCTGCACGGCTACGAGCTCAAGGAGCGCATCGCCGCACTCAACGGCCACGTCCGCCCGGTCAGCGACGGCGCGCTCTACCCGGCCATCAACCGCCTGACCGCGGCCGGACTGGTCAGCGAGCACAGCGAGCCGGGCGTCGGCGCCGCCCCGCGCCGCGTGCTCTCGCTCACCGACAGCGGACGCGCGCGGCTGCTCGCCCGGCTCCGCGACCCCAAGCCGATCGAGATCACCGACTCCACGCGCTTCTTCGCGGTGCTGGCCTTCCTCAGGCACCTGCCCGACGCGACAGCGCAGGCCACGGTGCTACGACGCCGCCTGGAGTTCCTGGAGACCCCCGCCAGCTTCTTCTACGACCGCGGCAGACCGGTCCGCGCCGAGGAGGCCGACGACCCCTTCCGCCAGGGCATGCTCCGCGTCGCCCGCGCCACGGGCCGAGCGGAACGCGAATGGCTCACGGAGACCCTGGCCGACCTCACCGCCTGAGCAACGGCCCGCCCGACCCGCGACAGCCGCATACGCGGGGCCACGCGCATGCCGTCCCGCTGAGCGGAAGGAAGCGAGCACCGCGCATCCGGGACGGTGCGTACGGCCGGGCCAACCAACCGCGGCAGGGGCGCACGACCTGAGCGCGAGCCGCCCGGAGGCGGATGGCCTGCGACCGGAGCCGGACGCGCGGGCGCGACTGCCTTCCCCCGGACGCCCGCCGACCGCGAAGAGCCGCGGACGACCCACGGCCCGAGCAAACAACCCGGGACCGGACAGAAGCCCTCGCGGACCGCGTCCGGGGACGACGCCCGCCGCCTGCGGCCAGGCCGCCGCGGGAGCCGGACGCGCGGGCGCAAGTGGCGTTCCCGCGGACGCCCGCCGACCGCGAAGGGCCGATGCGCGGCGAGCCGCGGACCACCCATGGGCCGGCCGGCGGTAAGCAGCGGGGCCGGGCGCGGGGCGGATCCGCTAGGGCGTGGTGGCGGCGAAGGCGCGGGCGGCGGCGATGCGCTGGACGGGGGTGGGGTGGGTGCCGAAGAGGGCGTGCAGCACGCGCGGGGGGTCGGGGTCGGAGACGTTGGCGACGGTGAGTCGGCGCTGCATGGCGATGAACCGTTCGGCGTCCCCGGTGAGTTCCAGGGCGTGCGCGTCCGCCCGTCGTTCGATCCGCCGGCTCAGGGCGCAGCCGAGCGGCCCGGCGCACGCCGACAGCACCGCGGCCACCGCGGCCAGCAGGAACAGCCCGCGGGGATCACCGGTGCCGTACGAGGAGGCGGCCATGACCGCGGAGAGCACGCAGACCCCCGCCCCCGCGCCCACGGCGCCGAGCAGCGTGCCGCGCAGCACGTCGCGGTGCTTGACGTGCCCCAGCTCGTGGGCGACGACGAGTTCGACCTCCTCCGCCGGGGCCGTGCCCAGCAGCGTGTCGTAGGCGACGATCCGCCGGGTGCGCCCGAATCCGGAGACGTACGCGTTGAGCGCGGTCGTCCGCCGGGACGCGTCGGCGACGAGCACCGCCCGTACGGGGATCGCGTCCCGCTCGGCCAGCGCCAGCAGCGCGTCGCGCAGGGGCCCGTCCTCCATCGGCCGGAAGCGGTTGAAGAGCGGTTCCAGGACGACCGGGGCGAGCCAGGACAGCACGACGGCCGCGCAGACCGCGCCCAGGGCCGCCCAGGCCCAGCCGAGGCCGTAGTAGCCGTACAGCGCGGCCAGCACCAGCGGCACGGAGACGAGCAGCCCGCGCAGGACGTCGAGGGCCCAGCCGCCCCAGCCCTGGGTGACGAGCCCGTACCGGCGCCGCACGACGCGGACCCGGGCCGAGAACGGCAGGGTGACCGCCTGCTGGAGCAGCACCAGCGACAGGCCGCCGGCCAGGACGCGCAACACTTGGGTGTCGCCGAACAGCCCGGCCAGGGCGGCGCCCGCGGGAGTCAGCCCGAGCACGAGCAGCAGGGCGAGCCCGGCGGCCCGGCCGCCGAGCAGGGCCGGCAGCTGGGCGCGGCGCAGCGCCCTGCCGCGGGCGGTCTCCTCCGGCGTGAAGTCCGCGTCCGTGCCGGTCATCCCAACTCCCCCTTGACGTAGGCCCGCCAGCGCGCGGTGAGGGCGTCCTCGCCGATGCCGAGCGTGCCGTGCGGATCCGCACCGGAACGGTACAGCGCGACCAGCCGGTCGGCGCCCCACGTGTCGGCGATGAGCCGGCAGGCCAGCCAGGCGCCCTCGTAGGCCTGGGCCTGACCGGGCGCGCCGGGCGCGAAGCCGGCGTCTGCCGGGAGGTGCCCGGGCGGGCCCGAGGCGATGACGTCGCGGCGCAGCTCCGGTGCCAGGCTCGCCGCCGGGCGGCCGGAGTCCCGGTAGGCGACCCAGTCGGCGAAGCCCTCGGAGAGCCACAGCGGGGTGCGGGAGGTCGTCGCGGCGCGCGTGGCGACATGGGTGGTCTCGTGGGTCAGCACGACCTGACGGCCGAAGGCCGACAGCCCGGCGAAGGCCTCGGGGTTGACGATGACGCGTCCGGCGGGCGCTGTGCCGCTGCCCCCGGCCTCCCCGGTGGTGACGGCCGCGACGTCCGCGTACGTCTGCGCGGGAGCGTCCAGGAGCTGCCCCATGCGCCGCAGGGAGGACGGCACTTCGAGCACCACCCGCCCGGTCCAGCCCTTCCCGCCCCAGGCCCGCCGCACCTGCGGGACGGCCTGGTCCGCGTCGGTGGCGTACCCGGCGAGCACCGCCCGGTCACCGGTGCCGAGGACGAGGCTGTGGCTGCCGCGGACGACGTGCAGCGCGCCCTGCTCCCACAGCAGGCCGCCCGGGTCGCCGTCACCGGCCACCCGCCAGTGTCCGGCGCCGTCCGCGCGCAGCAGCAGTGACTCGTCGGTGGTGACCGGGGCGCTGTCGTAGCCCCCCAGGCGGTAGCGCAGCTGGACGCGGACGGTCGCCGGGTCGGTGCCCTCCGTGGAGACCAGCCGGTACGACCAGGAGGCGAGCGGGAGCTCCTCCAGGTTGTGGAAGACCTGGCGCTCGGCGGCGCGCCGGGCGGGCGTCACATCCGCCAGGTACGCCTTCTCGTCGCGGTCCAGGACCGCGTCGGCCCGCCGTTCCAGCAGTTGCCGGACGACCGGGTCCCCGGGGCGCCCTTGCCCCGTCGCGCGGTCGCCCGCGGGCCCGCAGCCCGCGAGGAGCAGCGCCGCGCAGCACAGCGCGGCGGCCACGGCGCGGGTCGGCGAACGGAAGAGGGCCACGCCGCCGATCGTACGGTCCCGGCGTGGACGGTCACGTGGGCCGGGTCACGGCCGAGATCGGCAGCATGGCGACGGGGTCGTAGCGGACCCGGGCGCCGGGGTAGGGGGCGTGGATGACCTGGCCGCCGCCGACGTACATGGCGACGTGACTGGCGTCGCCGCGGTAGATGACCAGGTCGCCTGGGCGGGCCTGGCTGAGCGGCACGTGCCGCCCGGCGTTCAGCTGGGCCTGGGAGGTGCGGGGCAGGCCCACGCCGGCCTGGCGGTACGCCCAGACCATCAGGCCGGAGCAGTCGAAGGAGCCGGGGCCGGTGGCACCCCACACGTAGGGGGCGCCCACGGCGGAGCGCGCGGCGGCGACGGCTGTCGCGGCGCGTACGGACAGCGGGCCGAGGTCGGGGATGTCGACCATGCGGCCGGAACGCGAGGCGCGGGCCTCCAGGCGGCGGGCGAGCCGGGCCCGTTCCTCCGGGGACAGGGAGTTGACCAGGCGGGCGGCCGCCATCAGCTTGTGCTGCACGGCCTTCTTGCGGGCCGTGAGGCTGCTGCGGGCCCGCTCGAGCTCGCCGAGCCGTTCGGTGGCCCGGGAGCGTTCCTGGTCCAGGAAGCGCTGGGCGGAGCGGAGTTCGCCCAGGCGCGCGTTGCCGCGGTTGCTGATCCGGTCGAGGGTGGCGGCGCGCTCGAGGTAGGTCGCGGGGTCGGGTGAGAGCAGCAGCGCGAGGGTGGGGTCCACTCCCCCGCCGCGGTACTGGGCTCCGGCGTACGTGCCGAGTTCGTCCCGGAGTCGGTTGACCCGCTCCTGGCCGCGGGCGGCCCGGTCCTGGAGCACCTCCACCTCGCGCCGGAGCCGCCGGGTGTTCTCGCGGGCGGCGTTGAACTGCTCGGTGGCCCGCTCGGCCTGGGTGTAGAGGTGGTCGATGCGAGCCGCGACATCGACGGAGGTGTCCGCCGGGTCGGCGGCGGCCGTCTGCGCGGCGCCGGCCGCGCCCGCCATCGCGGCGGCGGCGGTGGCCGCCGCCGTCAGGACCGTGGCCCTGGAGGTACGCGGGGCCCGGCCGGGCTGCGGGATGCGTCGATGGGATGGCACGTCGACCGACAGTAGTCAGCCGGACGCGCAGAGTTCAAAGACCGGGTACCGCCGGGCGGCCGGGCGGCGCTCCGCTTGCGCAGGTCACCGCCAGGCCGTCACCGTACGAGATCACCCGATAGGTTCAACGGGTTCCGGTGGTTCCGCCCGCGTCTCAGATGCGGACACCGAACTGGAACGGCATGTTGTTGATGGACTCGTAGCGCACGACCGTGCCGGTGCGCGGCGCGTGCAGGACCATGCCGTTGCCCGCGTAGAGGGCCACGTGGTGCTGGTCGCCGTAGAAGATGACGAGGTCGCCGGGCGCCAGCTGGCTCATCGACAGCCGGGTGCCGGCGTTGGCCTGGGACTGCGAGGTGCGCGGTATGGACGCGCCGGCCTGGGCGTAGGCCCAGGAGGTGAGGCCGGAGCAGTCGAAGGAGCTCGGGCCGGTGGCGCCGTAGACGTAGGGCGACCCCAGCTTGGTCTTGGCGGCCGAGAGGGCGGCGGCAGCGAGGGAGGAGGCCGGGGTGTCGTTGCCCAGGTCGACGCGCTCGTTGGAGCGGCTGGCGCGGGCGTCGGCGGCGGCAAGGGAGGCACGCTGGGCGGCGGTCAGCGAGTTGAGCAGCCGCTGCGCCTCGGCGAGCTTCGCCTGGACTTCCTTCTTCTTCTTGCCCAGCTCGGTGCGGGTCTCGTCGAGCTCGTTGAGCTTGCTCGCGGCCTCCGCCTTCTGCTGGTTGAGGGTGCGCTTCTTCTCCGCGATCTGCTTGAGCGCCTCGGCCTGCTTGGTGCTCAGCTGGTCGAGGGTGGACGCCTTGTCGAGGTAGGTGTCCGGGTCGGAGGAGAGGAAGAGCTGGAGCGACGGGTCGATGCCACCGCTGCGGTACTGGGCGCTGGCCAGGGTGCCGAGGTCGTCCTGGAGGTCGTTGAGCTCGGACTGCTCGCGGGCCACCTCGTCCTGGAGGTCCTCGACCTGCTTCTGCAGCTTCCCCTGCTTCTCCTTGGCGCCGTTGAACTTCTCGGTCGCCTGCTCCGCCTGCTCGTACAGGCCGTCGACCTTGGCCTTGACGCTCTTGACGGACGGCTTGGCAGGGGCGGCCTGGGCCGCCTGCGCGGACAGGGCGACGGCTGCGGCGGCGGTCGCGGTGAGCACGGTGACACGTGTGCGACTGGCCTGCTTGGGACGACGGTGGGACGCCACTCGGGCGAGCTCCTTCTTCCTCCAGCCGCCTGCCGCATGCATCGGGAACTGCGTTCCCCGGCTCCAAGCACCGGCGTCCCCCGTCGTACGCACGGCACTTCAGATCGGCGGGACCTCCACCGCCATCCGGGCTGGATGATCGACTGGGCAGAGGTTCGAGGCACGACCCTAGTGACCATCTTGTGATCGGATCAAATCCCTGAAGAAAAAAAGTCGCTCGGCCACGTTTTCTTTACACACATCGCACGTGCAGTGATGACCAGTTGACGCTGCGTCCACGAAAAGCGCCTCACGCGCCCCACGGTGTGCTCCAGGTCACACCCGGGCAAGTCGCTTCAGCAGCAGGGTGGATGCGACCGGCCGGGCGCCGGCGCGGGCCACACCGTCAGCAACTTCGCGATCGGAAGAAACCACCACAATCGGACGACCGGGAGGTTCCGCCCGAACCAGACGCCGGATCAGTTCGTCCGCCGTCTCACCGGCCTTGCTGAACAGCACCCGCACCCCGCGCGGCGGCGCCAGCAGCACCGGGGCGTCCAGATCGGCCCCGTCGAAGACGCAGGTGACCTCTGCACCGCTCTGCGCCGCGAGCACCGCCAGACCGCCCAGCAGCCGCAGCCGCTGCTTCTCCAACGGCAGCGCCGGATAACCGGTCTTGGTCACGTTGTAGCCGTCGACCACCAGATGGGACTGCGGCAGCGCCAGCAACTGGTCCAGCAGCGCCGGGTCGTCCTCGGACAGGGCGCGCCGCGCGATGTCCTTCGGGCTGATCGTCCCCGGCGTCACCGCGTCGACGCTGTCAGCGGGCCGGGCCCCCATGGTGTCCCGCGGCGGCAGCGCCAGCTCCCGGCGCAGTCCCGAGGCGGCGTCGAGCACGGTGTCCAGCAGCAGCCGCAGCCGCATGTCCTCGGTGCTGCGGCCCTCCCGGGCCGCCCGGCGGGACGCCTCCACGGCCTGCTCGGCCTCGGCGAGCCGGGCGCGCAGCCGGCGCGCCTCGCCGTCCGCCGAGGCCTTCTCCGCGGCCGCGGCCGCGCGCGTCTCGTCGAGTGCGGCCTCGACCTTGCGCAGCGCGGCCTCGGCCCGCTTCACGTCGCTCGCCGCGCTGCGCAGCTTCCGCTGCAGCGACTCGGCCTCCTTGCGGGCCGCCTCCAGCTCGGTGCGGACCCGCACGGCCTCGCTACGGGCCTGGGCGCGAACCTCGTCCAGTTCCGTCTTCAGCTGCCGCAGCTCACGCTGCGCCTCCTCGCCCGCCCGTTCGGCGCTGACCCGCTGGGCCTCCTCGCCCGCCGCGGCCACCAGCTTGGCCCAGCCCGCGGGACGCAGCAGGTACGCGGCGGCCGCCACATCCAGCGGGTCGACCGCGGGGGGCGGGGTGCCGGCGTCCAGCGCCTCGCACAGTTCCGGTTCGGACTCGCGCAGCCGGGCGCCCACCCGCTGCCGGAAGGACGGGTCGCCCTCCAGGGCCGTGGCGAGCGCGGTCGCGGCGAACTTGGCGCGGCGGCTCGGGGTGAACCGGGCGTACGGACGCAGCACCGCGGGCAGCTCGCCCGGGGTCAGCCCGCCGAACGCCTCCGCCGCCAGGGCTACTACGCGGTGGCGCACGCCCTCGGGCAGCGGACGGTCCAACGTCTCGCCGTGGACGGACTCCTCCGGCGCAGCCGCGGCCCCGGGCACGGCCGCTTCGTCGCCGCGGCCCGGGTTACCGCCGGTCCCGTCCACCCGTCACTCCCGTCCAGTCCGTGGGCGCCTCCCCGGCCTCCTTCAAACTCTCTGGCCGCGCCGCATTCTTCTATTGTCCCCGGCGGCGCTCAGGCCTGCGTCGCCGCCGCCGCGTCGGGGCGGTCGACCAGCTCGACCTGGTCCACGGCGTTGCACCAGCGGCACCGCACCGACTCCACGGTCTCGCTGAGCACCTCGCGCTCCTCGACCGAGGGCTCGCCCGCCAGGTCCAGGTGGACGTACTCGACGACCTTGCTGGAACGGGTGACGTCGAACCGGGTCAGATTGCCGCACAGGGTGCAACGCCAGCGGGTCGTGGCGGTCGGCAGGGGCACCGGCATCGGTCGTCTCCTCGGTCGCGCGCGGATGTGTTCCGGTCACCCTACGGCCTCGGTGGTCCCACGCGCTGCGGCGAGGCTCCCCACGTCCGTTACACCCGTTCCGTCATGATCGGTCCATGGTCATCCCGGTGTACGACAAGAACCCCGTCCGCCGCACACCCGTGGTGACGTACGCCCTGATCGGGCTGTGCGCGGTGCTCTTCCTCATCGGCCCGTCCTCCGGGCTCAACCTCATGTACGGCGTGGGCCACGATCAGGTGTGTGCCCAGGCGACGTACTTCGCCCGCTGGGGTGTCATCCCGAGCGAGCTCTGGCACGGCCGGATCCCGCCGGCGCGGGTGCCGATGCCGACCGGCTGCCCGCCCCTGCGGTCCTTCGCCACCTCGCCGTTCGCGTCGGTGCTCACCGCGCTGTTCGTCCACGGCAGTTGGGTCCACCTGCTCGGCAACATGCTCTTCCTCTGGGTCTTCGGCGACAACGTCGAGAGCCGCATGGGCCGCTTCCGGTTCCTCCTCTTCTACGTCGCCTCCGGCTACCTGGCGACCTACGGCTACGCGCTCGGGCACACCTCCTCCGTCCAGACCCTGGTCGGCGCGTCCGGGGCGATCTCCGGGGTGCTCGGCGCGTACCTCTACCTCTATCCCCGGGCCAGGGTGACCAGTGTCTTCCCCTTCCTGTTCTTCCTGCCGTTGCGCTTCCCGGCCTGGATGGTGCTGATCTTCTGGTTCGTCCTGCAGTGGCTCGCCGGAGAGATCCAGCAGACCGGCCCCGGGGTCGCCTACCTCGCCCACATCACCGGCTTCGTCTTCGGCTTCCTGTGCGCGTGGGTGTGCTATCGCGCAACGCCTAAGCTGGAGCCCGCAGGCAGGGCGACCCAAGGAGACCTACAGCCGTGATCACCGCGATCGTGCTCATCAAGACCAGCGTCGACCGTATCCCCGAGATCGCGGAGTCCATCGCCGCGCTCGACAGTGTCAGCGAGGTCTACTCCGTCACGGGGACCTACGACCTGGTCGCCATGGTGCGGGTGGCCCGGCACGACGAGCTCGCTGACGTCATCCCGGGCCGGATCAGCAAGATCCCCGGCGTCGAGGCCACGGACACCCACGTGGCGTTCCGCACCTACTCCCAGCACGACCTCGAGACGGCCTTCGCCATCGGCCTGGACGCGTAACCGGTCCGCCCTGCACGGCCCCGCGGGGTCGGGCCGCGCCGCTCAGGCCTGGTCCCGGTCCGGCACGCAGCGGCCGTCCTCGGTGCGGTAGCGCCACCTGGCACCGTCCGCCACGAGTTCCCGCACCGCGTCGACGAAACGCTCCACGTGCTCCTCCGGGGTGCCCGCGCCAAAGGAGACACGGACGGCGTTGAGCGAGGGGAGCTCGCCCGGGGCGGCGTCGGGCGCTGCGCACTCGCCCGGCTCCTGTTCGGTGCCGCCGAGCAGGGTGCGCACCAGGGGGTGCGCGCAGAAGAGGCCGTCGCGGACGCCGATCCCGTACTCCGCGGAGAGCGCCGCCGCGAAGTGGGAGCTGTTCCAGCCCTCGACGACGAAGGAGATGACGCCGACCCGGGCGGCGTCCTCGCCGAACAGCGAGAGCACCCTGACCCCGGGGACCTCGGCCAGTCCGGCCCGCACCCGGGCGACCAGCGCCTGCTCACGCTCGACCAGCCGGGCGAAACCGGCCTCCGCCAGCGCGCGGCAGGCCGAGGCGATGGCGTAGGCCCCGATGACGTTGGGCGAGCCGGCCTCGTGCCGGGCGGCCGTGGTGTGCCAGTCGACGTCCACCCCGCCGTCGGCGCGCCGGGCCACCCGCCGCGAGGCGCCGCCGCCGGCCAGGTAGGGCTCGGCCGCGCACAGCCAGTCGGCGCGGCCGGCCAGCACACCGGAGCCGAAGGGCGCGTACAGCTTGTGCCCGGAGAAGGCCACCCAGTCCACGTCGAGTTCGGCGATGTCCACCGGGTGATGCGCGGCCAGCTGCGCCGCGTCCAGCACGATCCGGGCACCGTGCGCGTGGGCCGCCGCGGCCAGCTCCCGCACCGGCCACAGCTCACCGGTCACATTGGACGCCCCCGTCACACAGACCAGCGCCGGTCCGCGCTGCTCCCGGGCGGCCAGGGCCTTCTCCAGCGTCGTCACGGCCTCCCCCGGCGTGCGGGGGGCGGCCAGGTAGCTCACGTCGGAGGCGCGCCACGGCAGCAGGGAGGCATGGTGCTCGGTCTCGAAGACGAAGACGCTCGTGCCGGCCGGCACGGCGGTGGCCAGCAGGTTCAGCGAGTCGGTGGTCGAACGAGTGAAGATCACCTGGTCGCCGGGGCGGCAGCCGAGGAAATCCGCGACCGTGGCCCGGCTCTGCTCGAACAAGTCGGTCGACAGCTGCGAGAGGTAGCCGGCCCCCCGGTGCACGCTGCCGTAGTACGGCGCATAGGCCGCCACGTCGTCCCAGACCCGCTGCAGCGCGGGCGCGCTGGCCGCGTAGTCCAGGGCCGCGTAGCCGACCTCGCCCCCGGTCACCAGCGGCACGAGGACGTCGCGCCCGAGGACGGGCAGCGGGGCATGGACGGACGAGGGCAGGGCGGCAGGGCGCAGCGACATGGCGAAGTCTCCTGGGAGCGAGCAGAAGTGACGAGACGTCAGTGAAGACGGAACAGCCCTCGGCACGACGGGCGAAGGCCCGGGGAGGGTGGGGATACGGCTGGGGCCCCGAAGGCCCTAGCGCATTCGCTTGCTCATGGAAGAACTCCTCTGACCGCGCTTGCCGCAGACCTCGCTGCCTGCGGCCTGGTCATCACCCGGGGCACCCCGCCACGGAAGGAGGGTTGCCGGACAGCGGGCCGGGGCCGTTTCGCTGTCACTCGTGACCTGCCCAGCATCATGCCACACGCACGGGGCGCCGCAAGCCGCGATCCGCATCGCGGACGCCCCGCCCCCGCGGGCGGACAGCACGCAGGGCCGGGCCAACGGCCCCGGCCCTGCACGGTGGTTCGGTGACTACGCCTGCGTGGCCGCGGCCCACCGCTCCAGCGTCCGCGCCGCCGCGCCGGAGTCGACCGACTCGGCCGCACGGGCGATGCCGGCCGCGATCCGCTCGGTCAGCGAACCGCCCGCGCCCTCCAGCGCCACCAGCGCGGCGGCCGAGTTGAGCAGCACGGCGTCGCGGACCGGGCCGGTCTCGCCGGCCAGCAGCCGCCGGGCGACATCGGCGTTGTACGCCGCGTCCGCGCCCCGCAGCGCCTCGATCGGCACCAGTTCGATGCCGACGTCGCGCGGGTCGAAGGACTCCTGCTCGACCTTCCCGTCCCGCACCACCCACACCTGGGAGGTGGCCGTGACGGTGAGCTCGTCCAGTCCGTCGTCGCCCCGGAACACCAGCGCGGAGGAGCCCCGGCGGGCCAGCACGCCGGCGATCAGCCCGGCCATCCGGGTGTCGAAGCACCCCACGGCCGAGGCCCCCACGCGTGCCGGGTTGGTCAGCGGGCCGAGGATGTTGAACGAGGTGGGGATGCCCAGGTCGCGGCGGGCCGGGGCGGCGAACCGCATCGCGGGGTGGAACTTCGCCGCGAAGCAGAAGGTGATCCCGGTCTCCTCGGCGACCTTCGCCACCCGGTCGGCGGGCAGGTCGAGGTTGATGCCGAGCTTCTCCAGGACGTCGGAGGCGCCGCTGGCGCTGCTGGCGGCGCGGTTTCCGTGCTTGACGACCTTGGCGCCCGTGCCGGCGATGACGATGGCGGACATCGTGGAGATGTTCACCGTCCTGGCGCGGTCGCCGCCGGTGCCGACGATGTCCACGGCGGGGCCGGGGATGTGCAGCGGCTCGGCGTGCGCGTACATCGACTCGACGAGGCCGGTGACCTCCTCGACGGTCTCCCCTTTGGCCCGCAGTGCCACCATGAAGCCGGCGACCTGGGCGTCGGAGGCCTCACCGCTCATGATCCGGTCCATCGCCCACGCCGTGTCGGCGGCGGTCAGGTCCTTGCCGTTCAGCAGCGCACCCAGGACGTCGGGCCAGGAGCCGCCCGCCATTGATGCGCCTCCGGCGGGGTTCACAACGCTCATGGTCCACACTCCATGGGGTCTGACGTGCGACGGGAAACCTTCGCCCCAGCCTATCGGCGCCGGGGAACGGGAAAGGGTCCCGTCCATCGAATGGACGGGACCCTGCCCGGTGGCACAGCTTCAGTGATCAGTGGTGACCGTGGCCGCTCGTGATCTCCTCGTACTCCTCGACGGTGGGCTTGTCGATCTGCGTCCCCTCGCCGTAGTAACCGCGAGACAGCCTCGCGCGCAGCTTCGCCGTACGGCCGGCCTTCTTCTCCACGCCGTTCTCGTCGACCTCGGGACCGATCTCCAGCGGCTTGGGCTGCTCGTGCTGGGTGAGCTTGAACAGCGCGCCCTGCTCCAGCGGCTCGTGGATCTCGATGAACTCACCGTGCGGGAGCCGCTTGATGATGCCGGTCTCGCGACCGTGCAGCACCTTGTCGCGGTCGCGCCGCTGCAGGCCCAGGCAGATCCGCTTGGTGACGAAGAAGACCAGCACCGGCAGCACGAAGAACGAGATCCGGACCACCCAGGTGATCGCGTTGATCGACAGGTGGAAGCGGGTCGCGAACAGGTCGTTGCCGCCACCGACGAGCAGGATCAGGTAGAGGCTGATCCAGGCGGCGCCGATGCCCGTGCGCACGGGACGGTTGCGCGGCCGGTCGAGCAGGTGGTGCTCGCGCTTGTCACCGGTGACCCAGGATTCCAGGAACGGGTAGACCCCCATGAAGCCCAGCACCAGCGGGAAGACCACCAGCGGGATGAACACGCCCAGTACGAGGGTGTGGCCCAGGAAGTTGATCTCCCAGCCCGGCATGATGCGGATCAGGCCCTCGGAGAAGCCCATGTACCAGTCGGGCTGGGCGTCGGTCGACACCTGGTCCGGACGGTAGGGCCCGTATGCCCACACGGGGTTCACGGAGACCAGCGCGGACATGGCCGAGATGACACCGAAGACCACGAAGAAGAAGCCGCCCGCCTTGGCGGTGTAGACCGGGAAGAACGGCATGCCGACGACGTTCTTCTCCGACTTGCCGGGGCCGGGCCACTGCGTGTGCTTGTGGTAGACGATCAGGATCAGGTGGGCCACCAGCAGGCCCGCCATGATGCCCGGGATCAGCAGCACGTGGATCGTGTAGAACCGCGGCACGATGTCGGTGCCGGGGAACTCACCGCCGAAGAGGAAGAACGACAGGTACGTGCCGACGATCGGCACGGACAGCACGGCGCCTTCCATGAAGCGGATACCGGTGCCCGACAGCAGGTCGTCCGGCAGCGAGTAGCCCATGAAGCCGTCGAACATGCCGAGGAACAGCAGCAGGAAGCCGAAGACCCAGTTGATCTCGCGCGGCTTGCGGAACGCACCGGTGAAGAAGACGCGCATCATGTGCACGAGCATCGCGGCCACGAAGACGATGGCCGCCCAGTGGTGGATCTGCCGGACGAGCAGACCGCCGCGCACGTCGAAGCTGATGTGCAGGGTCGAGGCGTACGCCTCGGACATCTTGATGCCCTGCAGCGGCGCGTAGGAGCCGTCGTAGACGACCTCGTTCATCGCCGGGTGGAAGAACAGCGTCAGGTAGACACCGGTCAGGATGATGATGATGAAGCTGTAGAGGGAGATCTCGCCCAGCATGAAGGACCAGTGGTCCGGGAAGATCTTCCGCAGGTTGGCCTTGCTCAGGCTGTAGATGCCCAGCCGGCCGTCGGCCCAGTCGGCGACGCGTTCGCCGGCCGGAGCCTTTCCGCGCGGCTTCCCGCTCGCGCTCGTGTTGGTGCTCATCCACGCTCCCAAAAGGCCGGGCCCACGGGCTCATCGAAGTCGCCCAGCGCCTCGAGATAACCCTCGCCGTTCACACTGATGTGCAGCTGCGGCAGGGCGTGACCGGCGGGGCCGAAGATCACCCGGGCACCGTCGGACAGGTCGAACGTCGACTGGTGGCAGGGGCAGAGCACGTGGTGCGTCTGCTGCTCGTAGAGGCTGATCGGGCAGCCGACGTGAGTGCAGATCTTGGAGAACGCCAGGATGCCCTGGTGCGCCCACTCGCGGGACTTCTTGTCCTTGATGTCGTCCGGCTGGATACGGACGATCATCAGGGCCGCCTTGGCGAGCTGCTCCTGGTAGTCGTGCTGCTCCTCCTCCAGGCCCTCGGGCACCGCGAAGGTCAGCGAGCCGACGGCGACGTCCTCGGGACGCAGCGGCTTGTTGGTGTTCTGGTTGATCAGCAGCCTGCCCTTGGACCACAGCGTGTGGCGGAGCTTGTCCTCCGGCAGCGGGCCGAGGTCGCGCAGCAGGAACAGCCCGGAGAGCGGCACCAGGGTCAGCGCGCCGAGCATGGTGTTGCGGATCAGCTTGCGGCGGCCGATCTGGCTCTCTTCGGAACCGGTGGCGAAGTCGGACAGGACCTGGGACCTGACCTCGGGGCTCGCCGCGATCGGGTGGCGGTCGTCGGCGACCTCGACGTCCGACATCAGCGTGCGGGCCCAGTGGACCGCGCCGGCGCCGATGGCGAAGAGCGAGACGCCGAGGGTCATGCCCAGCGCGAAGTTCAGCGCGCTGATGTGACCCAGCGGCCAGATGTAGACGATCTTGTCGATCGGGAGGACCACGAAGCTGGCGATGAAGCCCAGCGTGGCGAGCATCGACACGGTGAACAGGAACGCCACCGTGCGCTCGGAGGACTTCGCGGCCTTCTCGTCGATGTCCTGGCGACGCGGCTGGTGCGCCGGGAGACCCGGGTCCGCGAACGGGTTCTCCGCGGTCGCGACCTGGCCGCCGCCCTCGTGTGCCGGCCTGTCCGGCAGGTTCTCTTCTGACATGTCCTGACTCATGACTTCTTCGCCTTGGTGGTGTGGGCCGCGAGCCAAATGGCGCAGGCGATCAGGGCCCCGAGGCCGAAGATCCAGCCGAAGAGACCCTCGGTGACCGGGCCGAGGCTGCCCAGCGACATACCGCCGGGGCTCGGCGCACCCTCGCCGTTGACGGCGTCGAGGTACGCGATGATCTCCCGCTTGTTCTCCTCCGGCATCGTCGTGTCGGGGAAGGACGGCATGTTCTGCGGGCCGGTCAGCATGGCCTCGTACAGGTGCTTGTTGCTCACGCCTTCCAGCGTGGGCGCGTACTTGCCGTGCGTCAGCGCGCCGCCCTTGCCCTGGTAGTTGTGGCACTGGGCGCAGTTGGTGCGGAACAGCTCCCCGCCACGCGCCTTGTCGGCACCGGCCGGGTCGTACTGCTCCTCGGTGGGCGTGACCGGGCCGGGGCCCAGCGAGGCGATGTACGCCGCGAGCTGGTCGATCTGCTTCTGGTCGTAGATGACCTTCTTGCGCGGCACCTGGGCGCCGGGCTGCTGGGCCGGCATGCGGCCGGTGCCGACCTGGAAGTCCACGGCCGCGGAGCCGACGCCGACGAGGCTGGGGCCGTCACTGCCGCCCTGCCCCGACGTGCCGTGGCAGCTGGAGCAGCCGACGGTGTACAGCCTCTTGCCCTCTTCGATGGCGAGGGACTGCGAGCTGTCGTCGGCCTGCGCCTTGGGCGCCGGCGCGAGCGCGGCGTACAGCCCCCCGATGGCCGTGAGCGCGACAAGTAGGACGACGAGCGCCGCCAGCGGGTGGCGCCGTCGTGCGGAGAGCTTTTTCACGGATTACCCCGGTGTCAGGATCTCTTGCGTCGATGGTTCTGGATGTCGTGACCGTGCGCGCAACGGGCGCGGGGGTCCGACTACTTGATCAGGTAGATCGTGGCGAAGAGGCCGATCCAGACGACATCGACGAAGTGCCAGTAGTAGGACACGACGATGGCCGCGGTGGCCTGCTCGTGGGTGAACCGCCGTGCCGCGTAGGTCCGTCCGAGGACCAGCAGGAAGGCGATGAGACCACCCGTCACGTGCAGACCGTGGAATCCGGTGGTCAGGTAGAACACCGAACCGTACGGGTCGGAGGAGAGCGAGAGGCCGTCCTCCTTCACCAGGTTGGTGTACTCGAAGATCTGACCGCCGATGAAGATCGCGCCCATGATGAACGTCACGATGAACCACGCGCGCAGCTTCTTCACATCGCCGCGCTCGGCGGCGAAGACACCCATCTGGCAGGTGAAGGAGGAGAGCACGAGGATCGTGGTGTTCGTCGCCGAGAACGGGATGTCCAGGACGTCGGCGTGCGCCTTCCAGTACTCGGCACCCGTCACCGAGCGAAGGGTGAAGTACATCGCGAAGAGGGCCGCGAAGAACATCAGCTCGGAACTCAGCCAGATGATGGTTCCGACGCTGGTGAGGTTCGGCCGGTTGACCGACGGGTGCGCGTGCCCGGTTTCTACTGCTGTTGCTGTCGCCACGACCGACATTATGTCGGTCGCTTATCTCGCGCTCACTCCGGGGGGTGCCATTCGGTGTGTCAAGGCCCTTGAGGTAGGGAAAGGCGTCGCCCGAAGGAGCTAACCCTCCTCGAAGGACCCTGCTCGGGAGTAAGGTTCGGCCACAGGCAGGCGACTCCACGAAGGCGAGGAGGCACGGATGCAGACGACCGCGACGGTGCTGGTCTACAGCGACGACAGGAACACCCGGGAACAGGTCCGTCTGGCCGTCGGCCGCCGCCCTGCGAGCGACCTGCCGCCGGTCGAGTACCTGGAGTGCGCGACCCTCCCGGCGGTCCTCAGCGCGCTGGAGAACGGCGGCATCGACGCGTGCGTGTTCGACGGCGAGGCCGTCCCGGCCGGCGGCATGGGGGTGTGCCGTCAGGTGAAGGACGAGATCTTCCGCTGCCCGCCGGTGCTGGTACTCATCGGGCGTCCCCAGGACGCCTGGCTGGCCAGCTGGAGCCGGGCCGACGCGGCGGTGAGCCACCCGGTCGACCCGGTCGCGCTGAACGAGGCCCTGGCGGAGCTGCTGAGGCAGCGGCTGGCCGTCGACGCGTAGCGTCACATCTCGGGCCGCAGACGGGCTCCAGGGGCGTCGGTACGGTCGGCCACGGCCGGGTCGGCGCCCTTGCGCGTTCCCGTCGCGCTGCCCTTGCGCCACTCGCTCCAGGACAGGTTCCAGTCGCCGAAGCCGTTCCCGAAGGCGGGCATGTCGTCGCCCAGGCTGTTGACGACCGAGACGAGGTCTCCGACGCGCACGTTGTCGAAGAACCAGTGGGCGTTCTCGGTGCTCATGCCGACGCAGCCGTGGCTGACGTTGGCGATCCCCTGCGAGCCCACCGACCAGGGCGCCGCGTGCACGTACTCACCGCTCCAGGTGACCCGGGTGGCCCACTGGACGGGCAGGTCGTAGGAGTCGGAGCTGCCCGAGGCGATACCGACGGTCTCGCTGCGCATCCGTACGTTGGCCTCCTGTCCGAGCACCACCTTGATGCCGTTGCGGGTGGAGAACCCCGGCTTGCCGGTGGTCACCGGGATGGTGCGGACGAGCTTGCCGTTGCGCTTGAAGGTCATGGTGTGCCTCGCGGCGTCGGTGACGGCCTCGATGCGGTCGCCGGTGCGCAGCGTCAGGGGCTTGACGTCACCCCCGTAGAGCGAGCCCTTGATGTGCACGTTGTTCAGGGTGCTGCGCACGTCGATGCGGGCGTGCGCGGGCCAGTAGGTACGGGGACGGTAGTGCAGGGTCTTGTCGTCGACCCAGTACCAGGCGCCCTCGTCGGCCGCGGGTGAGGCGTTGACGTGCAGGTTGCGCTCGACGACGCTCCGGCCGAGGGTGTCCTTGACCGGGGCGCTCAGCTCGGCGGTGATGGGCTGGCCGACGCCGTAGGTGCCGCTCTCCGGGCCGAAGGTGACCTTCAGGTGGCGCTTGGTACCCGTGGTGTCGACGGCGAGCGTCCTGCGTCCCTGGTGGCCCTTCGCGTCCTCGGTGGTCACTTTGACGACGTAGTGCGCCGCGGCGGAGAGCTTCGAGGTGCTGCGCCAGCGCTTGCCGTCCGCGGACAGGCGGCCGCTCACGTAGCGTCCGGAACCGTCGGTGGCCGTCACGTCGGTGATGCGGTTGCCCTCACCCTTGACGGTGATTTCCAGCGGCTTCTTGGGGTCGGCCTTCTTCGACCCGGCGGCTCCCCCGGTCCACACGACCTGGCCGGCGGCATCGTAGGGGGCGGTGGCGAGGGGATCGCCGCCGCCCGAACAGGAGGCCAGCGGCGCGGAGAGTGTCACTGCGGCGATCGCGGTCGCCATGCGGCGCGGAGAAAAGTGACCCATGGTCACCACGCTAAGCAGAGATGATCTACGCCGCTCGTCGAGCGCGTACGAACGGGCGATGGCCCGGACCCCCGCTCGGGGTCCGGACCATCGTGGTGCGGTGCGTGGGCGCCGGGGCGCTCACTGGGTGCGGTTCTCGCCCCGGTAGTACTCGAAGACCCAGCCCCACAGGCCGACGAGGATGAACGGCGACGCGAAGTAGATCAGCCACCAGCCGAAGATGATGCCCAGGAAGGCCAGGGCGCCACCGAAGGCCAGCAGCAGCGGCTGCCAGCTGTGCGGGCTGAAGAAGCCCAGCTCGCCGGAGTCGTCCGCGACGTCCGCGTCCTCGCGGTCCTGGGCGCCGGTGTCGGCGCGCCGGGCGGTGAAGGCCAGGTAGAACCCGACCATCACGGAGAGGCCGAAGGAGAGGAACAGCGCCGTGGTGCCGACCGGCTCCTTGGACCACAGGCCGTAGACCACGGCCATGCCCAGAAAGAAGACGGACAGCCACAGGAACAGCTTGCCCTGGAACTTCACTTGCCGCTCTCCTTCTCATCGCCGCCGGAGACGGCCGGAGCCGCGCCGACGTTCTCCAGCTGGTCCAGAGCGGCGATCTCCGGGTGGTGGAGGTCGAACGCCGGGGATTCGGACCGGATGCGCGGCAGCGTGAGGAAGTTGTGCCGCGGCGGCGGGCAGGAGGTCGCCCACTCCAGCGAGCGGCCGTAGCCCCACGGGTCGTCGACCTCTACGGGCTTGCCGTACCTGGCGGTCTTCCACACGTTGTAGATGAACGGCAGCATCGACAGACCCAGCAGGAAGGAGCTGATGGTCGAGATGGTGTTCAGCGTGGTGAAGCCGTCCGCGTTCAGGTAGTCCGCGTAGCGGCGGGGCATGCCCTCGGCACCCAGCCAGTGCTGGACGAGGAAGGTGCCGTGGAAGCCGAAGAACAGCGTCCAGAAGGTGATCTTGCCCAGACGCTCGTCGAGCATCTTGCCGGTGAACTTCGGCCACCAGAAGTGGAAGCCGGAGAACATCGCGAAGACGACCGTTCCGAAGACGACGTAGTGGAAGTGCGCCACGACGAAGTAGGAGTCGGAGACGTGGAAGTCCAGCGGCGGCGAGGCCAGGATGACACCGGTCAGACCACCGAAGGTGAAGGTGATCAGGAAGCCGATCGCCCAGAGCATCGGTGTCTCGAAGCTCAGTGAGCCCTTCCACATGGTGCCGATCCAGTTGAAGAACTTCACACCGGTCGGTACCGCGATCAGGAAGGTCATGAAGGAGAAGAACGGCAGCAGCACACCACCGGTGACGTACATGTGGTGGGCCCACACCGTCGCCGAGAGGCCGGCGATGGAGATCGTCGCCGCGATGAGGCTGACGTAGCCGAACATCGGCTTCCGGGAGAAGACCGGAATGACCTCACTGATGATGCCGAAGAACGGTAGCGCGATGATGTACACCTCTGGGTGCCCGAAGAACCAGAAGAGGTGTTGCCAGAGCAATGCGCCGCCGTTGGCGGCGTCGAACACATGCGCACCGAACTTCCGGTCGGCCTCCAGGGCCAGCAGCGCCGCGGCCAGCACGGGGAAGGCGAAGAGCACCAGCACACCGGTGAGCAGCACGTTCCAGGTGAAGATCGGCATCCGGAACATCGTCATGCCGGGAGCGCGCATGCAGATGATCGTGGTGATGAAGTTGACCGAGCCGAGGATCGTGCCGAAGCCGGAGAACGCCAGACCCATGATCCACAGGTCGCTGCCGATGCCCGGCGAGCGGACCGCGTCGGTCAGCGGGGCGTAGGCGAACCAGCCGAAGTCGGCGGCGCCGTTCGGGGTCAGGAAGCCTGCGACCGCGATCAGTGAGCCGAACAGGTAGAGCCAGTAGGCGAACATGTTCAGCCGCGGGAACGCGACGTCCGGGGCGCCGATCTGCAGCGGCATGATCCAGTTCGCGAAGCCGGCGAAGAGCGGGGTCGCGAACATCAGCAGCATCACGGTGCCGTGCATCGTGAAGAGCTGGTTGAACTGCTCGTTGGACACCACCTGAGTGCCCGGGCGGGCGAGCTCGGCGCGCATGACGAGCGCCATCACACCGCCGATGAGGAAGAAGAAGAACGACGTCGCCAGATAGAGCGTGCCGATCGTCTTGTGGTCGGTGGTGGTCAGCCACTTGACGATGACATTGCCGGGCTGCTTGGTGCGGACCGGCAGCTCGTCCGCGTACATGTCGCCGTGCGCGGCGGCCGCACCGTGGGGTTCGTTGAGAATGCTCACTGGGTCTTGGTCTCCGCGTTCTTGGCGTTGCCGGTGGTGGCAATGCCTGCCGGGACGTAACCGGTCTGCCCCTTCTTCGCCAGGTCCTTCAGGTGCTGCTTGTAGGCCTCCGGGGAGACGACCTTGACGTTGAAGAGCATCCGGGAGTGGTCCACACCGCACAGCTCGGCGCACTTGCCCACGAAGGTGCCCTCCTTGTTGGGAGTCACCTGGAAGACGTTGGTGTGGCCGGGGATGACGTCCATCTTCATCAGGAAGGGGACCACCCAGAAGGAGTGGATGACGTCACGCGAGGTGAGGACGAACCGGACCGACTCGCCCTTGGGGAGCCACAGGGTCGGGCCCGGGTTGCCGGTGTCCTGGTCCTTGGAGGCGGGCGTGCCGAAGTCGTAGACGCCGTCGGCGCCCGCGGGCGCGTCCAGCTTCTTCGCCGGGATGGAGGAGAGCTCCGCGGGGACCTTGCCGGCGGCGGGGGTCGACGGGTTGCCGTCCACGTCCTCGACGTAGTTGAAGGCCCAGCTCCACTGGAAGCCGACCACGTTGACGACGTGGTCGGGGCGCGCCGAGGTCTCCAGCAGCTTGGACTCGTCCCGGGCGGTGAAGTAGAAGAGCACCGAGATGATGACCAGCGGGACCGTGGTGAAGAGCGCCTCGATCGGCATGTTGTAGCGGACCTGGGGCGGGATCTCCACCTTGGTGCGGCTGCGCCGGTGGAAGATGATGCTCCAGATGATCAGACCCCACACGAGCACGCCGACCGCGAGCGCGGCAGCCCAGGAGCCCTGCCAGAGCGACAGGATGATCGGGGCCTCTTTGGTGACGGGGCTGGGCATGCCGAGGCGGGGGAAGTCCTCGTATGTGCAACCGGTGGCGGTCGCAAGGACCAGGCCCGCGGCCAGCGCCTGCGGCAGAATCCGCCGCATCGGGCGCCGCGACGAGCGGTCGGAGCCGTAGGGACTCACGTAGCGCCTTCCCGAGAGTCTCGCCCGCGCGCGTCCGGAGTCCCGGCCTGTGCTGGTCGGTCGCCCTGGCGCGGGCAGTGGTGTGGATGTTTATGCGGACCAAACCCTACTGGACTCGATTTTGGGGCGCGCGGGGAGGGGGGCCAACGCGCCGGGGCGGCCCCCGAAGGGGTGTCGGGCACCGCCGCGCACCTGCGGAGGGCCCCGTTTCGGGCGCTTTTGACTGGTCCCCAGACGCTCGGGGCGGGGCCGGGGCGTAGCGTGCACCACGTGCCCTACTTCGACGCCGCGTCCGCCGCACCACTGCATCCCGTCGCCCGGCAGGCCCTCCTCGCCGCGCTCGACGAGGGGTGGGCCGATCCCTCCCGGCTCTACCGCGAGGGGCGCCGCGCACGGCTGCTGCTCGACGCCGCCCGGGAGGCCGCCGCCGACGCCGTCGGGTGCCGTCCGGACGAACTCGTTTTCACTCCTTCGGGTACACGTGCCGTGCACGCGGGGGTGGCCGGGGCGCTCGCCGGCCGGCGCCGGGTCGGCCGGCACGTGGTCGTCTCCGCCGTCGAACACTCCTGCGTGCTGCACGCGGTGGACGACGCCGATGTCACGGAGGTGGGCACGGACCGCACGGGTCTGGTCGACGCCGGCGCCTTCGGTGCCGCGCTGCGCGAGGACACCGCGCTGGCCTGCCTGCAGTCCGCCAACCACGAGGTCGGCACCGTGCAGCCGGTCGACGAGGCCGCGGAGCTGTGCCGGGCGGCGGGGGTGCCGCTGCTCGTCGACGCCGCCCAGTCGCTGGGCTGGGGCGCGGTGGCGGGCGGCTGGTCGCTGCTGACCGCGAGCGCCCACAAGTGGGGCGGGCCGTCCGGGGTGGGCCTGCTGGCGGTCCGCAAGGGCACCCGCTTCGCCGTCCAGGGGCCCGCGGACGAACGGGAGTCGGGGCGCGCGCCCGGTTTCGAGAACCTGCCCGCGATCGTCGCCGCGGCGGCCTCCCTGCGGGCGGTGCGCGCCGAGGCGTCCGCGGAGGCGGCGCGGCTGTCCGCCCTGGTCGACCGCATCCGCACCGCGGTGCCCGAACTCGTCCCGGACGTCGAGGTGGTGGGCCACCCCGAGCTGCGGCTGCCGAACGTGGTGACCTTCTCCTGCCTCTACGTGGACGGCGAGGCACTGCTGCACGAACTGGACCGGGAGGGCTTCTCCGTCTCCTCCGGGTCGTCGTGCACGTCCAGCACGCTGACGCCCAGCCATGTCCTGAAGGCGATGGGTGTGCTGTCCGAGGGGAACGTGCGGGTCTCGCTGCCGGCGGGGGCGGAGGCGGGCGACGTGGACCGCTTCCTCGAGGTGCTGCCGGGGGTGGTGCGGACGGTGCGGGAGCGGCTCGGCGCGCCGGCGTCCGGCCCCGCGGCGGGGGCGGTACGGACGGCGGAGGCGGGGGCGGAGGGCGAGCCCGACCTCGTCGTGGACTCCCTCGGCAAGCGGTGCCCGATCCCGGTCATCGAGCTGGCGAAGGTCATCGGGGACGTGCCGCTGGGCGGCGTCGTGTCGGTGCTCTCCGACGACGAGGCCGCCCGGCTCGACATCCCCGCGTGGTGCGACATGCGCGAGCAGGAGTACCTCGGCGCGCACGCGGCGCCCCGGGGCGTCGCCTACTGGGTGCGTCGCGTCTCCTGACGAACCCGGCGGTCGTGGGGGGGGGGGGGGGG
>NZ_CBDRCM010000005.1:0-211639 GCF_965342435.1 Actinacidiphila sp. bgisy160
GCGGGGGGACAGCGGGGCGTGCCATTCGGGGCGGGCGGCAGAGGCGTCACTGTCCGTGGCGGGGGCTAGTCTCGGCGTATGGCTGTGAACACGTCCGCGGAGGCGCCGATCCCGGTCGGCGAGGTGTCCCGGCTGATCGGCGGCTGGATCGACAAGCTCGGCCCGGTGTGGGTCGAGGGGCAGATCACCCAGTTGTCACGGCGCCCGGGCGCCGGCGTGGTGTTCCTGACGCTGCGCGATCCGTCGCACGACATCTCGCTCAGCGTCACGTGCCGCCGGGCGGTCTTCGACGCCTTCGACGGGGCGGTCGGCGAGGGCGCGCGGGTCGTGGTGCACGCCAAGCCGGAGTGGTACGCGCCGCGCGGCCAGCTCTCGTTGCGCGCGGCGGAGATCCGTCCCATAGGCGTCGGCGACCTGCTGCTGCGACTGGAGCAGCTGAGGAAGCGGCTGGCGGCCGAGGGCCTGTTCGCGCTGGAACGCAAGCGGCCGCTGCCGTTCCTGCCGCAGCTGATCGGGCTGGTCTGCGGCCGGGCCTCGGCCGCCGAGCGGGACGTGCTGGAGAACGCGCGGCTGCGCTGGCCCGCGGTCCGCTTCGAGGTGCGCAACGTGCCCGTCCAGGGTGCGTACGCGGTGCCGCAGGTGATCGAGGCGGTGCGCGGCCTGGACGCCCACCCCGAGGTCGACGTGATCATCGTGGCGCGGGGCGGCGGCAGCGTGGAGGACCTGCTGCCGTTCTCGGACGAGCGCCTGGTGCGGACGGTCGCGCAGTGCCGTACGCCCGTGGTGTCGGCGATCGGGCACGAGCCGGACATCCCGCTGCTGGACCTGGTGGCCGATCTGCGCGCCTCGACACCGACGGACGCGGCCAAGCGCGTCGTCCCGGACGTGGGCGAGGAGCTGGCCCGGGTCGAGCAGTTGCGGCAGCGGTCGCTGCGGGTGATGCGGGGGCTGCTGGACCGGGAGGAGCGGGGGCTGGCCGCCGCGGTGAGCCGGCCGTGCATGGCGCGGCCCCATCTGATGGTGGACGAGCGCGCCGAGCAGGTCGCGGCGCTGCTGGAGCGCTCCCGCCGCCATCTGCGGCACCGGCTGGACCGGGCGGACGACGAGCTCGCGCACACCCGGGCGAGGGTGGTGGCGCTCTCCCCCGCCGCCACGCTGCAGCGCGGGTACGCGGTGCTGCAGCGCGAGGACGGGCAGGTCGTGCGCGCCGCGGACGAGGTGGCCGCGGAGGAGAAGCTGCGCGCCCGGGTGGCCGAGGGCGAGTTCACCGTCCGCGTCACACGCTGACCGCCGGCGCCCGGTCCCGGGAGCGGGTGCCGCGCGCCCGGCCGCCGTGTCGGAGGGCGGCCCTAGGCTGGTGCCATGGCAGATCAGGACACGCTGGGGTACGAGCAGGCCCGCGACGAGCTCGTCGACGTCGTTCGCCGCCTGGAGGCCGGCGGCTCCACACTCGAGGAGTCCCTCGCCCTGTGGGAGCGGGGGGAGCAGCTCGCCAAGGTGTGCCGCGACTGGCTGGAGGGCGCCCGCGCCCGGCTGGACGCGGCCCTGGCGGAGGAGTCCGGCGGCGGGGAGGGGCCGCAGGCCCCGGAGGAGGAGTGACGGGGTGAGCCGGGTGCGGGCGGCGTGAGCCGTCTCACGGCGTAGTAGTTGAAAGTTTAGTTGAAAATTCATCTATACTCAGGGGAGTGTTCCGACGCGCCTCCCCCAGGGCGCGGTTCCGCATCCCCACAGAGGTACCGATGACCCTCCAGCTCGACGCCGCCGCCCAGAACCTCCTGTTCCGCCACGCGCGCACCGCCAACGCCTTCACCGACGAACCGGTGACCGACGAGCAGGTCCAGGCCGTGTACGACCTGGTCAAGTACGCCCCGACCGCCTACAACCAGCAGCCGCTGCGCATCGTGCTGGTCCGCTCCCCCGAGGCCCGTGAGCGCCTGGTGGGCCACATGAACGAGGGCAACCGGGCGAAGACCGCCGCCGCGCCGCTGGTCGCGATCCTGGCCGCCGACAACGAGTTCCACGAGGAGCTGCCGGCCCAGTTCCCGGCCTTCCCGCAGGCCAAGGAGGTGCTCTTCGGCGAGCGTCCGGTGCGTGAGGCGTCCGCGGCCTTCAACGCCGCGCTCCAGGTCGGCTACTTCATCCTGGGCGTGCGGGCCGCGGGCCTGGCCGCCGGCCCGATGACCGGCTTCGACGCCGAGGCCATCGACAAGGAGTTCTTCGGCGACGGCGAGCACTCGGTGCTGGCCGTGGTCAACATCGGCAGGCCGGGCGAGAACGCCTGGCGCGAGCGCGGACCGCGCCTGGCGTACGACGAGGTCGTCACCACCGTCTGACGACGACCGCCACCGCCACGTCACCGCCGCCGGCCCCGGGCCGGCGGCGGTGACGTGCTTCAGCCCTGCGGGCCGCCCCGCTCCTCGAGCGCCGCGGCCAGTTCCGCGAGCCGGGCCATCGGGGCCGTGCCGGTGACCATCGTGGTCACCCCGCCCTCCTCGCGCACCAGCGCGTCGTACTTGTGGCCCTCATAGCGCTGCCAGGTCTCGCCGTCGACGGTGCGGGTGCCCACCCGCCTCGCCTCGTGGCTCTTGACCGCGACGAACTTCTCCGCGGCCTCGTTGCTCTGCTCCACGGCCGCGTACTCGTTCTTCGGGTCGACGAAGCCCAGGTGCCACCGGACGGCCTTCGGGTCGGTGGACTCGTACGTCACCGAGGTCGCCCGCCAGTCCTCGCCGAGCCCCTCCGGGGCCGCCACCCGGTACGGGGCGTCGCGCCGTGCCTGGTCGAGCTCGACCCGGTAGCCGACCACCTTGACGGGGTCGTGGTTCTCGTCGTGCGGGATGAAGAGCCAGATGCCTCCGGCGACGACGCCGATCGCCGCCATCGAGAGCACCATGTCCCGCAGTGTTTCCGTGCCGCGCTTCTTAGCCACGCCCCCTATGGTCCACCATGCCCCGGACCGTCCGGCCGCCCGGGGTCGCACCCGGCGGGACATCCGCTCATGTGACGGGTGCCCTGCTCATCCTGGCAGGGTCCGGATAAGGTCGTAACACCCTCTTATCCCGGCCGTCCTCGTACAGAAAGGTGCGCTGTGATGACCGAGCAGCACGAACACCACAATCTGCCGCCGCAACTCGAAGTGGATCCCGAGGCCCCCGACCGCAACCTCGCCCTGGAACTCGTCCGGGTGACCGAGGCCGCCGCCATGGCGGCCGGCCGCTGGGTCGGCCGCGGCGACAAGAACGGCGCGGACGGCGCGGCCGTCAAGGCCATGCGCACCCTCGTCTCCACCGTGTCGATGAACGGCGTCGTCGTCATCGGCGAGGGGGAGAAGGACGAGGCCCCGATGCTCTTCAACGGAGAGCGCATCGGCGACGGACACGGCGCGGAGTGCGACATCGCCGTGGACCCGATCGACGGCACGACCCTGACGGCCAAGGGCATGCCCAACGCCATCGCGGTGCTCGCCGCGGCCGACCGCGGCGCGATGTACGACCCGTCGGCCGTCTTCTACATGGACAAGCTGGTCACCGGCCCCGAGGCCGCCGACTACGTCGACATCACCGCCCCGCCCTCGGTGAACATCCGCCGGGTCGCCAAGGCGAAGGGCAGCACCCCCGAGGACGTCACGGTCGTCATCCTCGACCGCCCGCGCCACGAGGGCATCGTCAAGGAGATCCGGGAGACCGGCGCGCGGATCAAGTTCATCTCCGACGGCGACGTGGCCGGCGCGATCATGGCCGTCCGCGAGGGCACCGGCGTCGACATGCTGATGGGCGTCGGCGGCACGCCCGAAGGCATCATCGCGGCCTGCGCGATCAAGTGCCTGGGCGGCACCATCCAGGGCAGGCTCTGGCCCAAGGACGAGGCGGAGAAGCAGCGCGCCCTGGACGCGGGCCACGACCTGGAACGCATCCTGCACACCGACGATCTGGTCCAGGGGGACAACGTCTTCTTCGTCGCCACCGGCATCACCGACGGCGAGCTGCTGCGCGGAGTGCGCTACCGCGCCGAGACCGCGATCACCCAGTCGCTGGTCATGCGCTCCAAGTCCGGCACGATCCGCCAGATCGACTCCACGCACCGGCTGTCCAAGCTGCGCGCCTACAGCACCATCGACTTCGACCGCGCGCGCTGAGTCGCCGCGGCAGCCGCCGCGTACCGGCCCACGAGAACCCGGGACCCCGCCGTGACGGCGGGGTCCCGGGTTCTTCCGGTCGTTCAGCCCGCCGCGGCTATCCGCGTCCCGGGGCGCTGCAGTTCCGCCTCCCGGCGGCGCCGCCGGGCCAGGACGACCCGGCGCTCCGCGGCGGTCATCCCGCCCCACACGCCGTACGGCTCGGGCTGGAGCAGCGCGTGTTCGCGGCACTCCAGCATCACCGGGCAGCGCGCGCAGACCCGCTTGGCGGCCTCCTCCCGGGACAGTCGCGCCGCGGTCGGCTCCTTCGACGGCGCGAAGAACAGACCCGCCTCGTCACTGCGGCACGCCGCCTCCGAGTGCCATGGGCCGCCCAGGTCCCGGGGGTGACTCAGGGAGGACCTGGAGGCTGCCGGGGGCTCGATCGGTTGAAGCACGGGATACTCCTGACGACGGCTCGGCTGGTGTCACCCTTGCCCGTCGCTGTGGCGCCTGTGCGTCTCCACGGGTCTGTCGGCGTGAGGAGTGCTACGGCGAGCGACGTGTCTCCTTGCCCTACCCGCTGTGCGCGGGTTCATGCGCACGGTGCCGGGCGCGCGCCGCACGCCGGCCCGGTGATGTGTACCGCCGACCCCCGTGCGCGGCACGCCAGTTGGCCTTCGGGAACGACACGGCGGCGGCCCGGCCGGCGTGCGCCGGGCCCGGGGACGCGGTCAGCCGTCGAGCTCGGCGGGGCCGAGTCCCTTCTTCTTCACGCGCTTGCCGCGGCGCGGCTTGGCCTCGACGCCACCCCAGAAGGCGAAGCCCTGCACCTTGATGACGGGGGCGCCCGGGTCGGGCGCCTCGTACGCCTTCACGTCGGAGCCGCCCATGATGCCCACGACGCCGCCGCCGCGGAGGGTGACGTTCTCGGGGACCTTGATCTCGATGCCGCCCATGATGGCGGTGCAGTTGATGACGAGTTCGGGGCTGGTGAAGGTGGCCTCGGTGAGGTCGATGACGACGCCGCCCATGATGGCGACGGCGTTGATCTTCGAGCCGGCCCGCCAGCGTCCCTTGCGTTCGGCGCCGCCGAGGATGCCGATCAGGTTGGGGTTCTCCCCGGACCCGTCGGGCACCCAGTGGTGCGCCCCCGGCGACGGCGCGGGGGCGCTCGCGGTGCGTCCCGCGGGGAGGTCGCGCACATAAGGCTCCAGTTCGCCGACGGTCTTGGCCGCGTACACCCCGTCGAGCCGCTCGGAGTGCTCCTCGGCGGTCAGGCGGCCCTCCGCGAGGGCATCGCGAAGGATGTCGGCCACCCGGTCGCGGTCCGCGTCGGACGCGCGGATATCGGCTTCGGCCACGGGGCGCACCGGGTGCTGTTCACGCTTCTGGAGCGACGACTCATCCACCCGACTACCGTACACAAACGCGATAGATCGCGACTAGGCCCGGTGAGGGTCACCTCACACATCCGGCAGCCCGCGAACGTTCTACGCTTGGTGGGCTTCTATGACGCAGCGCCAGTGAGGATGTCCACAAATGCCCCCTTCCTCCCACCCGACCGGCCCGGAGTTCGCCTATACCGACTTGCTCCCCCTCGGTGAGGACACCACTCCGTACCGCCTGGTCACCTCCGAGGGCGTCAGCACCTTCGAGGCCGACGGCCGGACCTTCCTCAAGGTGGAGCCGGAGGCGCTGCGCAGGCTCGCCGCCGAGGCGATGCACGACATCTCCCACTACCTGCGTCCCGCGCACCTCGCCCAGCTGCGCCGGATCCTGGACGACCCGCAGGCGTCCCCCAACGACCGCTTCGTCGCGCTGGACCTGCTGAAGAACGCCAACATCGCCGCGGCCGGCGTCCTGCCGATGTGCCAGGACACGGGCACCGCGATCGTGATGGGCAAGCGCGGCCAGAACGTGCTGACCGAGGGCGGCGACGAGGCGGCCCTGTCGCACGGCGTCTTCGACGCGTACACCAAGCTCAACCTGCGCTACTCCCAGATGGCCCCGCTGACCATGTGGGAGGAGAAGAACACCGGTTCCAACCTTCCCGCGCAGATCGAGCTGTACGCGACCGACGGCGGCGCCTACAAGTTCCTGTTCATGGCCAAGGGCGGCGGCTCGGCCAACAAGTCCTTCCTCTACCAGGAGACCAAGGCGGTCCTGAACGAGGCCTCCATGATGAAGTTCCTGGAGGAGAAGATCCGTTCACTCGGCACCGCCGCCTGCCCGCCCTACCACCTGGCGATCGTGGTCGGCGGCACCTCCGCCGAGTTCGCGCTGAAGACCGCCAAGTACGCCTCCGCGCACTACCTGGACGAGCTGCCGGCCGAGGGCTCCCCGGCCGGTCACGGCTTCCGGGACAAGGAGCTGGAGGAGAAGGTCTTCGAGCTGACGCAGAAGATCGGCATCGGCGCGCAGTTCGGCGGCAAGTACTTCTGCCACGACGTGCGCGTGGTGCGGCTGCCCCGGCACGGCGCCTCCCTGCCGGTCGCCATCGCCGTGTCCTGCTCCGCCGACCGCCAGGCCGTAGCGAAGATCACCGCCGAGGGCGTCTTCCTGGAGCAACTGGAGACCGACCCGGCCAAGTACCTGCCGGAGACCACCGACGAGCACCTGTCGGACGAGGACGTCGTGCGCGTCGACCTCAACCGCCCGATGGACGAGGTGCTGGCGGAGCTGTCCAAGTACCCGGTCAGGACCCGGCTGTCGCTGACCGGCCCGCTGGTCGTCGCCCGCGACATCGCGCACGCGAAGATCAAGGAGCGGCTGGACGCGGGCGAGGAGATGCCGCAGTACCTGCGCGACCACCCGGTCTACTACGCGGGCCCGGCCAAGACCCCCGAGGGCTACGCCTCCGGCTCCTTCGGCCCGACCACGGCCGGCCGCATGGACTCCTACGTCGAGCAGTTCCAGGCCGCGGGCGGTTCCAAGGTGATGCTCGCCAAGGGCAACCGCTCCAAGCAGGTCACCGACGCGTGCGCCGCGCACGGCGGCTTCTACCTCGGCTCGATCGGCGGCCCGGCGGCGCGCCTGGCCCAGGACTGCATCAAGAAGGTCGAGGTCGTCGAGTACGCCGAGCTCGGCATGGAGGCGGTCTGGAGGATCGAGGTCGAGGACTTCCCGGCCTTCATCGTCGTCGACGACAAGGGCAACGACTTCTTCAGCGACCCGGCGCCCGCCCCGACGTTCACCAGCATCCCGGTGCGCCCGGGGGCGTGACCCGTCCGGGACGGCCCGGCACCGCTTGCGCGGTGCCGGGCCGTCCCGTTTCCCCGGTCCGTGCGGGCCGCTTCCGGGGGCTGCTCCCGGGGAATGAAACGTGCCGCGCCACTGTCCTAGCGAGGGGTTCTACTGGGAAGTACCCGGTACGCCCGACGATGTCCGCGATGGAAGGGGTTCCGGCCATGCCCGAGCAGGACGCAGGGGAGCAGCGCGAGTACCGCACCGAGCACGACTCGATGGGCGAGGTGCGCGTCCCGGCCCACGCCAAGTGGCGCGCGCAGACCCAGCGCGCGGTGGAGAACTTCCCCATCAGCGGACGCGGGCTGGAGCGCGCGCACATCGAGGCGCTGGCCCGGATCAAGGCGGCCGCGGCCAAGGTCAACGCGGAGCTGGGCGTCCTGGACAAGGACGTGGCGGAGGCGGTCCAGGAGGCCGCCGCCGAGGTGGCCGAGGGGCGCTGGGACGCGCACTTCCCGATCGACGTCTTCCAGACCGGGTCCGGCACCTCGTCCAACATGAACACCAACGAGGTCATCGCGACGCTGGCGAGCGAGCGGCTCGGTCGCGACGTGCACCCCAACGACCACGTCAACGCCAGCCAGTCCTCCAATGACGTCTTCCCCTCCTCCCTGCACATCGCCGCGACGGCCGCGGTGACCGGCGACCTGATCCCGGCGCTGGAGCACCTGGCGGCGTCGCTGGAGCGCAAGGCCGCGCAGTTCGCGGACGTCGTGAAGTCCGGCCGTACGCATCTGATGGACGCCACGCCGGTGACCCTGGGCCAGGAGTTCGGCGGCTACGCGGCCCAGGTCCGGTACGGGGTGGAGCGGCTGCGGGCCTCGCTGCCGCGGCTGGCGGAGTTGCCGCTGGGCGGCACCGCGGTCGGCACGGGGATCAACACCCCGCCCGGCTTCTCGGCGGCGGTGATCGCCGAGGTGGCGCGGACGACCGGGCTGCCGCTGACCGAGGCCCGGGACCACTTCGAGGCGCAGGGCGCCCGTGACGGCGTCGTGGAGACCTCCGGGCAGCTGCGCACGATCGCGGTGGGCCTGACCAAGATCGCCAATGATCTGCGCTGGATGGGCTCCGGCCCGCGCACCGGTCTCGCCGAGATCGCCCTGCCGGACCTGCAGCCCGGTTCGTCGATCATGCCGGGCAAGGTGAACCCCGTGATCCCCGAGGCGGTGCTGATGGTGGCCGCGCAGGTCATCGGGAACGACCTGACGATCACGACGGCCGGCGCCGCGGGCAACTTCGAGCTGAACGTGATGCTCCCGGTGATCGCCAGGAACGTCCTGGAGTCGGTCCGGCTGCTCGCCAACGTCTCCCGGCTGCTGGCGGACCGCACGGTCGACGGGATCACGGCGAACGTGGAGCGCGCCCGTGAGTACGCGGAGTCCTCGCCGTCGGTCGTGACCCCGCTCAACAAGTACATCGGCTACGAGGAGGCGGCCAAGGTCGCCAAGCGGTCGCTGGCCGAGCGCAGGACCATCCGCGAGGTGGTGCTGGACTCCGGCTACGTCGAGCGCGGGCTGCTCACCCTGGAGCAGCTTGACGAGGCGCTGGACGTGCTGCGGATGACCCGGCCCTGACGGCACGCCGCGGCCGCCGTCCCGGCCGTCCCGGTGCCCGGCGTGACGAACGCTCGGCTCAAGGGTGACGCCTCCGTAACACGGGGTCCGTAAGATCCGTTCATGACAGCGGACATCCTTCTTCCCCCGGGGGCGGGCCAGGACGGCGGCGCGGACCACTGGGCCCCCGGCGAGCAGGTGCTGTGGCGCTACCGCGGCAACGGCAGCGCCGCGGTGCACATCTGCCGGCCGGTGACGGTGGTGCGCGACGACCCCGAGTTGCTGGCCGTGTGGATGGCGCCGGGCACCGAGTGCGTCAAGCCGGTCCTGGCCGACGGCTCGCCGATCCACCACGAGCCGCTGGAGACCCGCTATCTCAAGCCCCGCACGACGTCCGTCGACCGCTGGTGGGGTGCGGGCGTGCTGAAGCTGGCCCGCCCGGACGAGCCCTGGTCGGTGTGGCTGTTCTGGGAGCAGGGCTGGCGCTTCAAGAACTGGTACGTGAACCTCGAGGAGCCGCGGCACCGCTGGTCGGGCGGGGTCGACTCGGAGGACCACTTCCTGGACATCCACGTCACCCCCGACCGCGGCTGGCGGTGGCGGGACGAGGACGAGTTCGCGCAGGCCCAGACCGCCGGCCTGATGACGGCGGCGACGGCGGAGCGGGTGCGGGAGGCCGGCCGCCGCGCGGTCGGGGTGATCGGCGCCTGGGGGCATCCCTTCCGGGACGGCTGGGAGCACTGGCGTCCGAATCCGGCGTGGCCGGTACCGGCCCTTCCGGTTGACTGGGATCGTCCGGCAAGGTGACCGCGTGAGCGGCTTGCCGGGGACCCCTGCCCCAATCGTAAGATCGTGGCCCATAGTGCTGCACAGAACACAGGCTCACACTAGAGTTTGACGCTATGTCACCAAGGTCATACGGGAGGCCCGGGCTGTGGGAGTCGGCTACGAGGACATACAGCTGGACCGCACCGGCCAGGCCGAGGGGTTCGACGCCATAGGTGACCGCTACGACGAGGCCTTCCCACACAAGGAGGGTCAGGTCATCGCGGGCGAGTGGCTCCTGGCGCAGCTCCCGGCGGGCTCCCGCGTCCTGGACCTCGGCTGCGGCACGGGGCTGCCGACCGCCCGTCAGCTGGTCGAGGCCGGGCACGAGGTGACGGGTGTGGACCTCTCCGCGGGGATGCTCTCGCTCGCCCGCCGGCACGTGCCCCGGGCAACCTTCCTCCAGGCCGACGTCGCCGACCTGCGGGCCGGCGGCCGCCTCGGACCCGGCGGGCCGGGGGACCTGGGCCGCTTCGACGCCGTCGTGGCCTTCTTCTCACTGCTGATGCTGCCTCGGGCGGAGATCCCGCCGGCCCTGCGCAGCGTCCACGACCTGCTCCTCCCGGGCGGAATGTTCACCCTTTCGATGGTGGAAGCCGACGTGGATGACTTCGGGATTCCGTTCCTTGGTCACACCATCCGGGTATCGGGTTATCTACGGGGCGAATTGCGCCAGGTGGTGGCCGACGCGGGATTCATGGTCCTTGAGGAGGATTCGTACGCGTACGCGCCGCACACCACCGAAGTGCCGCCGGAGGAGCAGCTCTTCCTGCACTGCCGACGACCCGCCTGACGCGGCCGCCCCGTCACGTGCCCGGCATGTGACGCACCCGACCGGATGGAACGACCAGCGTGAGCACGGAGCGCATTTCTGAGCAGGCCGCTGTCCAGGCGACAGCGGCCGGCCCGGCACGTCCGGGCGACACCGAACCGGCCCCGGATCCACGGGCCGGCTTCCGGCTGCCCGCGGAGCCCGCGCCGGGCGGCGAGCCGGGCACGTCCACGCCAGCGGCGCAGGCCCCCGGGCGGTCCCCGGCCCCGTCCGCGGCGGGCGACCGCCCGCGCCGGGGCCGCCGTGGCGGCGGCGCCAAGCGCGGCGCGGCGGCCGGCGAGCCCGGCGGGACGGCCACGCCACCGGCGCAGCGTCAGACCCCGTCCGATCCCCCCGCGTCGGCCCCCGCCCCCGCCAAGCCCGGCCGCGGCGGCCGGCGTGCGCGCGGCGGACGCGCCGCGCGGCAGTCCGCGGAGGTACGGGACCGTCAGGCCGCCCGGGTGGTCGCCGCCGAGGGGGTCGCCGCCGTCCAGCACATGACCGCCGCGCCCGCGGACGGCGGCCGCGGACGGCAGACCGTACGGCTGCGCACCCCGGAAGCCGCCGGCGGCGCCCCGGCGGCCGGGCAGTCCTGGAACCGCTCCGCGGACCGGGACCGGCGGGCCGCCACCGCCATGGCGGCCCCTGTGGAACCCGGCCGCCGAGCCACCTCGGGCGGCGGGACCCCGGGCGCCCCGGGCGTTCCCGGCCCCGCACAGCCGGAGAGCGGCGAGCCGCGCACCCGGCAGCGGACTCCCGACACGACCCTGCCCACGTCCCGCGCGACGGGCCGCCAGGGCGGCCGCGGGGGCCACGCGGGCGGGCACCCCGTCGACGACGACTCCACCGGCGGCCAGCCGCTGAAGAAGATCGGCCCGCAGAACCGCGGCCGCGCGGGGCAGGCGGAGGCCGAGCGCCTGCGCTACGTCGGCGCGGCCACCCGCCGCATCGCCCGCGGCCTGGACCTGGACGAGATCGTGCTGGGCCTGTGCCGCTCCGCGGTGCCCGCCTTCGCCGACGCGATCCTGGTCTACCTGCGCGACCCGCTGCCGGTCGGCGACGAGCGTCCCTCCGGCCCGCTGGTCCTGCGGCTGCGCCGCACCGACCGGGTGCCGGACGAGAACGCGCCGGAGCCGGTCGAGGGCCTGCTGATGCCGGTCGTCCCGTCCACGGAGGGCGCGTACGGGGCGGCCGCCGAGGTCGTGACCGTGCCCATGGACGGCCCGCTGGCCGAGGTGCTGCGCGGGGTGCGCCCGGTGTTCTCCGACAACGCGCAGGCCACGGCGGCCCTCCACGAGCTGGTCGGGGGCTGCCGGCAGGCGGAGTTCGGCGAGACGTTAGACCTGCCGACCGGACGCCGGGCGATCCTGGCACCACTGCGCGGCCGCCGCCGGGTGATCGGCGCGACCGTGCTGCTGCGCCGTCCCGAGCGCGCCCCCTTCGACCCGGACGACCTGCTGATCGCGGCCCAGCTGGCGACCCACACCGCGCTCGGCGTGGACAAGGCGGTGCTCTACGACCGCGAGGCGTCCATCGCCGACTCCCTGCAGCGCGAGATGCTGCCGGACTCCCTGCCGGAGCCCACCGGGGTCCGGCTGGCCAGCCGCTACCTGCCGGCCGCCGAGTCGGCCCGGGTCGGCGGCGACTGGTACGACGCGATCCCGCTGCCCGGCAGCCGGGTGGCGCTGGTGGTCGGCGACGTCATGGGCCACTCCATGACCTCGGCGGCGATCATGGGCCAGCTGCGGACGACCGTGCAGACCCTGGCGGGCCTGGACCTGTCGCCGCAGGAGGTGCTCTACCACCTGGACGAGCAGGCCCAGCGGCTCGGCCAGGACCGCATGGCCACCTGCATCTACGCGGTCTACGACCCGATAGCGCACCGGGTGACGATCGCCAACGCCGGCCATCCGCCGCCGGTGCTGCTGCACGCCGGCGGTCGGGCCGAGGTGCTGCGCGTGCCGCCCGGCGCGCCGATCGGCGTGGGCGGGGTGCCCTTCGAGGCGGTCGAGCTGCCCGCCCCGGCCGGGGCGACGCTGCTGCTCTACACCGACGGCCTGGTGGAGTCCCGCACCCGTGACGTGTGGGGCGGCATCGAGATGCTGCGCGAGCGGCTGCACACGGCGTCGGCTCTGCTGTGCCCGCCGCCGCTGGAGCCGCTGTGCGACGAGGTGCTGGAGATCGTCGGCCCGGGCGACCGGGACGACGACATCGCGCTGCTGGCCGCCCGCTTCGACGGCATCGCGCCGCGCGACGTCGCCTACTGGTTCCTCGAGCCGCGGGCGCAGACGGCCGGCCGGGCCCGGCGCCTGGTGCGCCAGGCACTCGGCCGCTGGGACCTGGAGCCGCTGGCGGAGGCGACCGAGTTGCTGGTCAGCGAGGTCGTCACCAATGCGGTGCGGTACGCCGAACGTCCCATCACGCTGCGGCTGCTCCGCACCGACGTGCTGCGCTGCGAAGTGGGCGACGACGCCCCGACGCTGCCGCGGATGCGCCACGCGCAGCCGCAGGACGAGGGCGGGCGCGGGCTGTACCTCGTCAACCGGATGGCGCAGCGCTGGGGGGCGACCCGGCTGAGCGCCGGGAAGGTGGTCTGGTTCGAGATGGGCATTCCGGGCGGTGCCGACCGGTAGACACTCCGTATCCGTACACGTTTCATTCTTGGACATCGTCCAGAAACCATGGCGTGAAGTCGTTGTCCGGCGTGCCGAGCCGGTGATTCAGTGTTTGTGTGGTCGTTAGCGACCAGGAGCCCCCGACGGACTCTTCCGAAGATCGACGGGAGGACACACTCACATGAGCACCCCCTACACCACCAACAACGCCGGGATCCCGGTGGAGAGCGACGCGCACTCGCTCACGGTGGGCTCGGACGGCCCCATCCTCCTCCAGGACCACTACCTGATCGAGAAGATGGCGCAGTTCAACCGCGAACGGGTCCCGGAGCGCGTGGTGCACGCCAAGGGTTCGGGCGCGTACGGCGTCTTCGAGGTGACGAACGACGTCAGCCAGTTCACCAAGGCCGACCTCTTCCAGCCGGGACGCCGCACGGAGATGCTGGCCCGCTTCTCGACGGTCGCCGGCGAGCTGGGCAGCCCCGACACCTGGCGCGACCCGCGCGGGTTCGCCCTGAAGTTCTACACCGAGTACGGCAACTACGACATGGTCGGCAACAACACACCGGTCTTCTTCGTGCGCGACCCGATGAAGTTCCAGGACTTCATCCGCAGCCAGAAGCGCCGCCGTGACAGCTCGCTGCGTGACAACAACATGCAGTGGGATTTCTGGACGCTCTCCCCCGAGTCGGCGCACATGGTCACCTGGCTGATGGGCGACCGTGGCGTGCCCAAGTCGTACCGCCATATGAACGGCTACAGCTCGCACACCTACATGTGGGTCAACGGCGGCGGCGAGCGGTTCTGGGTCAAATACCACTTCAAGACCGACCAGGGGATCGACTTCCTCACCCAGGAGGAGGCCGACCACTACGCCGGCGCCGACGGCGATCTGCACCGCCGTGACCTGTACCAGGCCATCGAGCGCGGCGAACACCCCTCGTGGACGCTCTACATGCAGATCATGCCGTTCGACGACGCGGCCGACTACCGGTTCAACCCCTTCGACCTCACCAAGGTGTGGCCGCACGGCGACTACCCGCTGATCGAGGTCGGCCGGATGACCCTGAACAAGAACCCCGAGGACTACTTCATCCACATCGAGCAGGCCGCCTTCGAGCCCAGCAACATGGTGCCCGGCATCGGCCCCTCCCCGGACAAGATGCTCCTCGGCCGGCTCTTCTCATACGCCGACACCCACCGCTACCGGATCGGCCCCAACTACGCGCAGCTGCCGCCGAACCGGGCCCACACCGAGGTGCGCTCGTACGCCAAGGACGGCCCCATGCGCTACGAGCCGTCGCGCACCGCAGCGCCGTACGCGCCGAACTCCTTCGGCGGGCCCGAGGCCGACATCCGGCGCTTCGGCGACCCGGCCGGCTGGGAGGTGGCGGGCTCCATGGTGCACGAGCCGTACAAGCTGCACCGCGAGGACGACGACTTCGGCCAGGCCGGGACGATGGTCCGCCAGGTCCTGGACGGCGCCGCCCGCGACCGGCTGGTCTCCAACGTGTCGGGCCACCTGAAGAACGGCGTCAGCGCCCCCGTCCTGGCCCGCGCGGTCGAGTACTGGCGCAACATCGACAAGGAGGTCGGCGACCGTATCGCCGCCAACGTCAACGGCCTGTAGGCCGCACCTCCCCACGGCCGCAGCCCCGGTGCACGTGATGTCCGTCCGTGCCCCGGGGCTGCATCGCGCCGGCCGGTCCGGAACCGGGAAAGGGCCGGTCAGAAGGGTGTCAGATCACCGGCTCGTCACTATGCACAAGATCTATACACCACAGGTATACGCATGGTGTAGAGTCCTCGGTCATGAGTATCGGCCACACCCTGCTCGGACTCCTGGAGTCCGGCCCACGACACGGATACGACCTAAAACGGGCGTTCGACGAGAAGTTCGGTCATGACCGCCCGCTGCACTACGGCCAGGTCTACTCGACGATGGCGCGGCTGCTGAAGCAAGGACTGGTCGAGGTCGACGGCATCGAGCCCGGCGGCGGCCCGGAGCGCAAGCGGTACGCGATCACCGAAGCCGGTATCACCGACGTCGACAAGTGGCTCGGACAGCCGGAGAAGCCCGAGCCCTACCTGCAGAACACCCTCTACACCAAGGTCGTCCTCGCGCTGCTGACCGGTCGCGGCGCCGCCGGCCTGCTCGACACCCAGCGGTCCGAGCACCTGCGGCTGATGCGGGAACTGACCGAACGCAAACGGCACGGCGACCTCGCGGATCAGCTCATCTGCGACCACGCCCTGTTCCACCTGGAGGCGGACCTGCGGTGGCTGGAGCTCACCGCCGCCCGTCTCGACCTACTCGCGGCGGAGGTAGCCGAGTGAGCACCACGGAGAACCTGATGGAGGCCGTCGACCTGCACAAGGCGTACGGCCCGACCCCGGCGCTGGACGGCGCGGACTTCGGCATACGCGCCGGGGAGGTGGTCGCCGTCATGGGGCCGTCCGGCTCCGGCAAGTCGACGCTGCTGCACTGCCTGGCCGGCATCGTCCGGCCGGACTCCGGCAGCGTGCTGTACCGGGGACGGGACCTGACCGCGATGAGCGACGCCGAGCGCAGCGCGCTGCGCCGCGGCGAGTTCGGCTTCGTCTTCCAGTTCGGCCAGCTCGTCCCGGAGCTGACCTGCGTGGAGAACGTGGCGCTGCCGCTGCGGCTGAACGGCACCCGGCGCAAGGAGGCCGAGGCGCGGGCCGGGGAGTGGCTGGCCCGGCTGGAGGTCGACGACCTCGCGGGCAAGCGCCCCGGTGAGATCTCCGGCGGTCAGGGCCAGCGGGTCGCCGTGGCCCGGGCCCTGGTGACCGGCCCGCGGGTGGTCTTCGCCGACGAGCCGACCGGCGCCCTGGACTCCCTGAACGGCGAGCGCGTGATGCGCATGCTGACCGACGCCGCCCGTGACACCAACGCCGCCGTCGTCCTCGTCACGCACGAGGCGCGGGTGGCCGCCTACTCCGACCGCGAGGTCGTCGTCCGCGACGGCAAGTCCCGCGACATGGAGCGCGTCGCGTGAGCACCACGGACAGCGCCCCGGGCGGCGGCGCCCTCGCCACCTGGGTCCGCGACCTCGGCCTCGGCGTCCGCTTCGCGGCCACCGGCGGCCGCGAGGGCTGGACCCGCACCCTGCTCACCGCGGTCGGCGTGGGGCTCGGCGTGGCGCTGCTGCTCGTGGCGGCCGCCGTGCCGGCCATGCTGAGCGCCCGCCACGACCGCGCGTACGACCGGGACTACAGCTGGTTCAAGGAGCCGCCGAAGCAGACCGCGAGCACGGTGCTGTACGCGGAGGCGAACACCACCTTCCACGACGAGGACATCCGCGGCCTGCTGCTCAAGGCGGACGGCGACCGGCCCGTGCTGCCGCCCGGCGTCGACGCGATGCCGGCGCCCGGCGAGATGGTGGTCTCCCCGGCGCTGAAGAAGCTCCTCGCACAGCCCGGCAGCAAACTGCTGCGGGAACGCCTGGACCACCGGATCTCCGGCGTCATCGGGGACAAGGGCCTGCTGGGACCGAGTGAACTGACCTACTACGCGGGAAGCTCGAAGCTCGTCGCCCGCAGTGCGGACGGCACCTCGGGCAACGCCACCCGCATCCCGTACTTCGGCCGCGGGGCCGCCGAGGGGGAGCCGCTGGGCGGGGTGCTGACCGTGCTGGTGCTCATCATCGTCGTGGTGCTGATGATGCCGGTGGCGGTCTTCATCGGCACCGCCGTCCGCTTCGGCGGCGAACGCCGCGACCGGCGGCTGGCCGCGCTGCGGCTGGTCGGCGCGGACAGCCGGATGACACGGCGGATCGCGGCGGGCGAGGCGCTGTTCGGCTCACTGCTCGGCCTCGTGGTGGGCACCGGGCTCTTCCTGTTCGTCCGGCGGTTCGCGGACGACGTGACGATGTACGACCTCACGGTCTTCCCCTCCGACATCACCCCGGGTGCCGGGCTCGCCGCCCTGGTGGCGGTGGGCGTCCCGGGGGCGGCGGTCGCGGTCACGCTGCTGGCGATGCGCGGAATCGCCGTGGAGCCGCTCGGTGTCGTGCGCAACGCCGTACCGCGCAAGCGGCGCCTGTGGTGGCGGCTGCTGATCCCGCTGGCCGGACTCGGCCTGCTGGTCCCGCTGTTCGGAGCCGTCGACAAGCGGTCGGAGGTCAACTCCTACCAGGTGGCCGGCGGCACCGTGCTGCTCCTCGTCGGACTCACGGCCGTGCTGCCCTGGCTGGTGGAGGCGGTGGTCGGCCGCTTCCGGGGCGGTCCGCTGCCCTGGCAGCTGGCCACCCGCCGGATCCAGCTCAACAGCAGCGCCGCGGCGCGGATGGTCAGCGGGGTCACGGTCGCCGTGGCCGGCGCGATCGCCCTGCAGATGCTCTTCACCGGGGTGCAGGGCGACTACGTCAGCTCCACCGGCAAGGACCCGCGCCGGGCCCAGATGGTCGCCGACGCGGAGGTCCGCAGCGGGGCCGACGCGCGCAGGGTCGAGCAGGCCTTCGCCGCGACCCCCGGGGTCCGTGCGGCGCTCGGCCTGGTCTCCTCCTCCGCCGCGCAGGCCGACGCCTCCACCAGGTCCGTCGACGACCTCAGTACCGTGCCGGTCTTGGTGGCCGACTGCGCCACGCTGCGCGAAGTGATCACGGTGGGCCGCGACTGCGCGGACGGCGACGTGTTCCTCGCCGACGACGCGTACGGCTACGGCGACGTCGAGAGCGTCGCCCGGCCGGGCGGGAAGATCGACCTCAACGCGCCGTCGGGCGACTCCTACGTCGGCACCCCGCGGTTGTGGACCGTCCCGGCCGACGCCGAAAAGGTGACGCCCCGCATCGCGCCGGACGGCGACAAGCAGTGGGGTGTGCTGGCCACTCCCCGCGCCCTGGACGTGACGCTGCTGGGTACGCCCTCCGTGCGGGTCATGCTGCGGACCGACCCCGGATCGCCGGACGCCGTCGAGCAGGCCCGCAACACGTCCGTGCGCGTCGATCCGTTCGGCGACATCTACCAGCTCGAGGCGACCCGCGAGGACCCTTACTTCGGCACGATCCGGCGCGGCCTGCTCATCGGCGCCACCGCCACCCTGGCCCTGATCGGTGCGAGCCTGCTCGTCTCCACGCTGGAGCAACTGCGCGAGCGACGGCGGCTGCTGGCCGTCCTGGTCGCCTTCGGCACCCGGCGCTCCGTGCTCGGCCTGTCGGTGCTCTGGCAGACGGCGCTCCCGGTCGCCCTGGGGCTCGCGCTCGCCGTCGTCGGCGGTGTCGGCCTGGGCGCGGCCCTTCTGAAGATGGTGCGTACCCCGTTCCACATCGACTGGGCGAGCCTGGGCACCATGAGCGGGGTGGGCGCCGGGGTGGTCCTGGTGGTCACGGCCCTGACCCTGCCGCCGCTGTGGCGGATGATGCGACCGGACGGCCTGCGGACGGAGTGACCGGGGACGGCCGCGACCGTCAGCGGCCGTCAGCGGCCGTCAGCGGGGGAACCGTACCGGCAGCGGTTTCAGGGCACCGCGCAGCGCGGAGGCGAAGGTCTCGAACTCCTCCGCGCGCGCGGTGCCCGCGCGCATCGCCAGTGCGATCCGCCGCGAGGGCGCCGGGTGGGCGAAGAACCCCGTGGCGAGGTCCGCGCTGCGTCCGGTCTCCACCGGGACCGCCGTCCGCGGCAGCAGCGTCACCCCGAGCCCGCCGGCCACCAGCTGCACCAGCGTGGACAGTCCCGCCGCGGTCGTGGTGGCGGTCGCCCCCTCGGTGCGGCCCGCCTCCCGGCAGACGTCCAGCGCCTGGTCGCGCAGGCAGTGCCCCTCCTCCAGCAGCAGCAGGTCCAGCTGCCGCAAGGCCTCGCGGGGAATGTCCATGCGTCCGGCCAGCCAGTGGTCGCGCGGGGTGACCAGGACGAAGTCCTCGTCGAAGAGCGGCAGTTCGGCGACGGAGGCGACACCCAGGGGGACGGCGAGCAGCAGCAGGTCCAGCCGGCCCGCCGCGAGGCCGTCCAGCAGCGAGGACGTCTGCTCCTCGTGCACCTGGAGGTCGAGTTCCGGGTATGTGTCGTGGACCAGCCGCAGCACGGTCGGCAGCAGATAGGGCGCGACCGTCGGGATCACCCCGAGCCGCAGCACCCCGGTGAAGGGCGCGCGCGCCGCCTCCGCCTCCTCGAGCAGGTCGCCGACCGCCCCCAGCACCGCCCGGGCCCGGACCGCGACGCGCTCGCCCGCCGGGGTCAGCAGCACCTTGCGGGTCGTGCGCTCCACGAGCACCACCCCGAGCGCCTCCTCCAGCGCGGCGACCGCCCCGGACAGCGCGGGCTGGCTCGTGCCGATCGCCGCGGCCGCGTCCCTGAAGTGCAGGTGCTCGGCGACGGCCGCGAAGGCCCGCAACTGGGACAGACTGGGCAGGCGCTGGCTCACGCGCTGACTACTGATAACCGCCTCCGATCAACGATCTCCAGTCTAGTTGCGGGCGCGATCAATGACGTCGGCCCCGAGGGCGGCTCGCCCGCCTCTGTGGTGCCGGTCACTCTGCGCAGCGGGTCGCCCGACCTCATTCGACGACAACTCGACGATAAGTGGTTCCGATCAATGCGACCCGCTGGGGCGATTTCACTGATCAATGGGCTCATGGCAGGGTGATCGGGACCCATTGAGGGACCGCTGCGGCCACCCCGCGCCCGGGTCCCGACCCTGACTAGGAGTGCGCGTGCTCACCGTCGGTGACAAGTTCCCCACGTTCGAACTGACCGCCTGTGTGGACCTCGACCCCGAGAAGGCCTTCACCCAGATCGACCACAAGTCGTACGAGGGCAAGTGGAAGGTGTACTTCGCGTGGCCGAAGGACTTCACCTTCGTCTGCCCGACGGAGATCGCGGCGTTCGGCAAGCTGAACGACGAGTTCGCCGACCGTGACGCGCAGATCCTCGGCTTCTCCGTCGACTCCGAGTTCGTGCACCACGCCTGGCGCAAGGACCACGACGACCTGCGTGACCTGCCCTTCCCGATGCTGTCGGACATCAAGCGCGAGCTGTGCACCGACCTCGGCATCCTCGGCGAGGACGGCGTCGCCCAGCGCGCCACCTTCATCGTCGACCCGAACAACGAGATCCAGTTCGTCATGGTGACCGCCGGCTCCGTCGGCCGTAACCCCAAGGAGGTCCTGCGGGTCCTCGACGCGCTGCAGACGGACGAGCTGTGCCCCTGCAACTGGAAGAAGGGCGACGAGACCCTCGACGTCGTCAAGCTCCTGGCCGGTGAGTGACCGTGGCGCTCGATGAGCTGAAGTCCGCGCTGCCGGACTACGCCAAGGACCTCAAGCTCAACCTGGGCTCCGTGACCGGCAACTCCGAGCTCCCCCGGCAGCAGCTGTGGGGGACGGTGCTGGCGACCGCCATCGCCTCGCGCTCGGCCGTCGTGCTGCGCGCGCTGGAGCCCGAGGCCCGGGAGAACCTCTCGCCGGAGGCGTACCAGGCCGCCAAGGCCGCCGCCGCCATCATGGCGATGAACAACGTCTACTACCGGACCCGGCACCTGCTGTCGGACCCGGAGTACGGCAACCTGCGGGCCGGCCTGCGGATGAACGTCATCGGCAACCCGGGCGTCGAGAAGACCGACTTCGAGCTCTGGTCGCTGGCGGTCTCGGCGATCAACGGCTGCGGTACCTGCCTCGACTCGCACGAGCAGGTGCTGCGCAAGGCGGGCGTCGAGCGCGAGACGGTCCAGGAGGCCTTCAAGATCGCCGCCGTCGTGCAGGCGGTCGCGGCGACCCTGGACGCCGAGGCGGTCCTCGCCGGCGCCTGACGTGTGCTCATCCGGGCCCGGCCACCCTTGCGGGGGCCGGGCCCTTCGGCTGTCCCGCGGCCGCCCGCCCCGGGCCGCCCGGTGCGCGGTGACCCGACGACAGCCCGAGGGCGTGACGCCCGCCCGCCGGACGCGCCGCGGCCGCCCTCCGGGGAGGGCGGCCGCGGGTTCGGGCGTTCGGACCGGCCGGTGTCAGGCCGTCTCCTCCGGCGTGGCGTCCACGAGCCCCGGCGCACCGACCGGCGCCACCTCGGCGGCCGTCGCGCCGTGCGGCGGGGGCTCGTCGGCCATCGCCGACTCCCGCGCGTGGGCGCGCAGGTAGCCGACGACGGTGTTGGTCACCGCGACCAGCGGCACGGCCACCACCGCCCCGCCGATGCCGGCGATGAGCGAACCCGCCGCCACCGACAGGATCACCCCGAGCGGATGCACCCGCACCGCCCGGCCCAGGATGAACGGCTGCAGGATGTGGCCCTCGATCTGCTGCACCAGCAGGACGACCACCAGCACCATCAGCGCCGTGAACGGACCCTCCGTCACCAGCGCCACCACCATCGCGATGGCGCCCGACGCGACCGCGCCGACCAGCGGCACGAACGCGGCGAGGAAGATGATGACGGCCAGCGGCACCGCCATCGGCACACCGAGGAAGAAGATGCCGATGCCGATGAAGATCGCGTCGATCAGGGCCACTATCACCGTGCCGCGCACATAGAGGGTGAGCGTGCGCCAGGCCCGCGGCCCGGCGCCGCCGAGACCGTCACGGGCGGCCACGGGGAAGAGCTTGAGGCACCAGTTCCAGATGTTCCGGCCGTCGTAGAGCAGGAACAGCGTGCTGAACATCGCCAGCAGGATGCCGGTGAGCATCTCCACGACGACGGTGACGCCCTGCAGCCCGGCGTCGGTCAGCGCCTTGGAGTTGGTGCCGATCGCGTCCTGGAGGTTCTTGGCGATCTGGTTGATCTGGTCCTCGGTCACGTGGAACGGGCTGTTGAGCAGCCAGCGCTTCAGTTCGGCGATGCCGTCCTGGAGGCTGTTGGAGAGGTTGTCGACGTTCTCCATGACCTGCCAGACCACGAACCAGCCGACCAGGCCCATCATCACGAAGCCGCCGATGAAGACGATGGCCGTGGCGAAACCGCGCGGCACCCCCATCCGCTTCAGCCGGCCCACAAAGGGCTGCAGCAGCGCGGTGATCAGGAGCGCGGCGACGAAGGCGAGGACGACCAGCTGTATGGTGCCGATCACCCGCATCAGCACCCAGACGGTGCCGGCCAGGACCAGCAGCCGCCAGCCGAGTTCGGCCGCCACCCGCATGCTCCACGGCACCTGGGCGACCGGGTCACCGGGGCCGGAGGCGCGCGGCACGTGCCGGCGCGCGGCCTGCTCCTCCTGCCGGCGGGCCTCCTCGCGGGCGGCCACGGCCGCGGCCCGGCGCTGCTCCTCCAGCCTCCCGGCGAGCTTGGCCAGCTCCGCCGCCAGCCCGGAGCCCCATTGGCGCTTCTCCGACATCTCTTCCCCTGTCCCCCGCCCCCCGCCTGTCCGTCCGCACCACCGTACGCGCAACAAGCCCCCGATCCCTCAAGGGGTCGGGGGCTCGTCGGCGTTTCGTGGAGAGGCGGCCTAGTACCAGTGGTTGGCCTGCCAGAACGACCAGGCACCGCAGGGGCTGCCGTACCGGCTGTTCATGTAGTTGAGGCCCCACTTGATCTGGGTGCCGGGGTTGGTGCGCCAGTCGGCGCCCGCGGTGGCCATCTTGGAGCCGGGCAGGGCCTGGACGAGGCCGTAGGCGCCGGAAGAGGCGTTCGTCGCGGTGTAGTTCCAGCCGCTCTCACGGGTCACGATGTTGGAGAAGCACTGGTACTGCGAGGCGTCACCGATGATCCCCTGCGCCATCGCCTGTACTTCGGCCACGGTGTACGAGGCCTTCACGACCAGCGCGGCGCGCTCGGCGGCACGGGAGGCGGCCTCGGCCTTGCGATCCGCCTCGGCCTTCTCCTCCGCCTTCTTGCGGGCAGAGGCGTCCTTGGCGGCCTGCTTGCGGGCTGCCTCCTCCGCGGCCTTCTTGGCGCTGGCGTCGGCGGCGTCGGACTGCGCCTGCACCTGCTGCGTCAGGGAAGCCTGCTGAACCTGCTGTCCAGCGGGTATGTCCGCGAGGACGGTGGTCGCATCGGCGGCGGCGACGGGCTGTACGGCACCCTCGCTGCCGGAGGCGACACCGACGACGGCGCCCACAGTGGTGACCGCAGTGGCCGAAGCCACCGCGAATCCCCGGACCGAGATCCGGCTCACACGGTTTCCTTCCAGCGTCGCCCGCTTGGTGACCTCGCGGACGCGATCGTGCCCCTTCGCACAGGCTTCCTACTGCACCGGTCACAGAAGCACTGGCCCGGTGGGGCTCCCCCCGACGGGGCGGGGAGTCCGCTGATTCAGCTCGGGCGGCCCACGGCGAACGCTGTTCAGTTCTGAGGTTCCGTACGTTTGCGGGTACGGCTGTGCCGAGGGCGGGGGCCTGACAGAACCGACAGCCTGCCGCAGGCAGACGCGTCAACGCAATTCCCAGTTGCGTGTCAAAGCTCACACGCCGCGTGGGCCACGGAAATTTCCGTTACGCATCCGTAGCCTCCGCACCCAGCGCTAGGCTGCTGCGCCCTTGCGGCGCAGCAGCCTAGCGGAGCGTCGAACTCGCCTGTTACGCCCGGCCGTCCTCCAGCATCTCCGTCACGAGCGCGGCGATCGGCGAGCGCTCGGAGCGGGTCAGGGTGATGTGTGCGAACAGCGGGTGGCCCTTGAGCTTCTCGACGACGGCGACCACGCCGTCGTACCGACCCACCCTCAGATTGTCGCGCTGAGCGACGTCATGAGTCAGAACAACTCGGGAATTCTGCCCGATACGGGACAACACGGTCAGCAGGACGTTGCGCTCGAGGGACTGAGCCTCGTCGACGATCACGAAGGCGTCGTGCAGGGAGCGGCCCCGGATGTGCGTGAGGGGCAGGACCTCCAGCATGCCGCGCGCCACGACCTCCTCGATGACCTCCTTCGACGTCACCGCGCCCAGGGTGTCGAAGACCGCCTGGGCCCACGGGCTCATCTTCTCCGCCTCGGTGCCCGGCAGATAGCCGAGCTCCTGACCGCCCACGGCGTACAGCGGCCGGAAGACCATGACCTTCTGGTGCTGCTGACGCTCCAGCACCGCCTCCAGCCCCGCGCACAGCGCCAGCGCCGACTTGCCGGTGCCGGCCCGGCCGCCCATCGACACGATGCCGACGTTTGGGTCGAGCAGCAGGTCCAACGCGATCCGCTGCTCGGCGCTGCGGCCGTGGATGCCGAAGGCCTCCCGGTCGCCGCGCACCAGCCGGACCCGGCCGTCGGCCGTCACGCGGCCGAGCGCCTTGCCGCGCTCGGACTGCAGGACCAGGCCGGTGTGCACCGGCAGTCCGGCCACGTCGGGCAGGTCGACGGTCTCCGACTGGAAGAGCTCGTCCACCTCCTGGGCCGCGACCTGCAGTTCGTGCATCCCCGTCCAGCCGGAGGTGATCGCCAGCTCGGCCCGGTACTCCTCGGCCAGCAGGCCGACGGAGGAGGCCTTGACGCGCAGCGGCAGGTCCTTGGAGACGACGGTGACGTCGTACCCCTCGGCCTGGAGGTTCCGGGCCACGGCCAGGATCCGCGAGTCGTTGTCGCCCAGCCGGAACCCCGCGGGCAGCACGCCCGGGTCCGAGTGGTTCAGTTCGACGCGCAGGGTGCCGCCCAGCTCGCCGGTCGGGATGGGTGCGTCCAGCCGCCCGTACCGGATCCGGTACTCGTCGAGCAGCCGCAACGCCTGGCGGGCGAAGTAGCCGAGCTCGGGGTGGTGGCGCTTGGCTTCCAACTCGGTCACCACCACGACCGGCAGGACCACCTCGTGCTCGTCGAAGCGGAGGAGGGCATGCGGGTCGGCAAGCAGCACGCTGGTGTCGAGTACGTAAGTGCGCCGGTCGTGCTCACGGCGATTCTTGCTGGTCACCACGTGTGGACGAACCCCCTCGGAAGAGGTGCGGGTGCGACGGCGTCGCGCGGGACAGGGCCGGGACCGACCACGAGGGCCGGACCGCGACCCTTCGAGTCGACGCGGTCAATGCCGTCCGAGTCAAGGGTTGACAACGGCACGTCCGTGAGCAAAGGGCCTCCCGGGCGGACGGGCCAGGTGCCGTCCGCTTCTGTCCGACATCCATGGGCCGGATGTCGGTCTGACGGGTCTATTCCCTCGAAAGTGGAGGCCTATGCGACTGCATATGACAGGTGTTGGCCCGGGCTCTACCCTTGCCGCCCGGCAGCCCGATGTTTCCACGCCCGTCGCCGGGACGTTATCCGGCCACCGGCGCTTCGGCCGTTCGCCGCAACCCCGGTGTGGCGCATCTCTCCCCGGCGGGGCCGTTCGGGTGACCCCGGGAACCGGGGCCCGCGCTCAGGCCCCGTACCGCCGGTGCCGCGCCGCGTAGTCACGCAACGCCCGCAGGAAGTCCACCCGACGGAACGCCGGCCAGAACACCTCGCAGAAGTAGTACTCCGAATGCGCGCTCTGCCACAGCATGAAGCCCGACAGGCGCTGCTCGCCGGAGGTGCGGATGACGAGGTCGGGGTCGGGCTGGCCGCGGGTGTAGAGGTGCTCCGCGATGTGGTCGATGTCGAGGATCTCCGCGAGGTCCTCGATGGAGGTGCCGCGGCCGGCGTGCTCGTGAAGGAGGGAGCGGACCGCGTCGGCGATCTCCTGGCGGCCGCCGTAGCCCACGGCCACGTTGACGAGTATGCCCTCGACGTCCTCCGTGGCCTGTTCGGCCTCCTTGAGGACGGACTGGGTGCGCGCGGGCAGCAGGTCCTTCGCGCCGACGTGGTGGACGCGCCAGCGGCCGGTCGCGGCGAGGCCGCTGACCGCGTCCTCGATGATGCCGAGCAGCGGGACGAGTTCCTTCGCCGGGCGGTCCAGGTTGTCCGTGGAGAGCAGCCAGAGCGTGACGACCCCGACGCCGGTCTCCTCGCACCAGCCGAGGACCTCGGTGATCTTGTCCGCCCCGGCCCGGTGGCCCTGCTCCGTCGTCCGTGCCGCGGCCTTGGCCCAGCGACGGTTGCCGTCGAGGATGACGCCGATGTGCTTCGGAGCCTGGGACAGGTCCAGCCGACGCTCCACCCGGTGGGCGTACAGGTCGGTCAACCTGAGACGTACCAGGTCGCGCAGATTCATTGGCGGGCCCCTCCTGCGGTCGTCACCCCCTCGCCACCCTACTGCGCCTGTCCGCGGGCCGCCGAACCGGGTGCGAAGCTGTGGACCACCGTCGTGATAGGACCGCTTCTGTGGATATTCGTTCTCTCTACCGCGCCGCCGACGAGCGCTACGACGCGATGGCGTACCGCCGTACCGGCCGCAGCGGCCTGAAGCTCCCCGAGATCTCCCTCGGGCTCTGGCACAACTTCGGCGACGACCGCACGCTCGACTCCCAGCGCGCCATCCTGCGCCGCGCCTTCGACCTCGGCGTCACCCACTTCGACCTGGCCAACAACTACGGCCCGCCCTACGGTTCCGCCGAGAGCAACTTCGGGACCATCCTCGCCCAGGACTTCCGGCCCTACCGCGACGAACTGGTCATCTCGACCAAGGCGGGGTACGACATGTGGCCCGGCCCGTACGGCGAGTGGGGCAGCCGCAAGTACCTGCTCTCCTCCCTCGACCAGTCCCTGGGCCGCATGGGCCTGGACTACGTCGACATCTTCTACTCGCACCGCTTCGACCCCGACACGCCGCTGGAGGAGACGATGGGCGCCCTCGCGTCCGCCGTCCACCAGGGCAAGGCACTCTACGTCGGCATCTCCTCCTACAGCGCGCAGCGCACCCGCGAGGCCGCCGGGCTGCTGCGCCAGATGGGTGTGCCGGCGCTGATCCACCAGCCCTCCTACTCCATGATCAACCGCTGGGTCGAGGACGACGGGCTGCTGGACGTCCTGGACGAGGAGGGCATGGGCTGCATCCCCTTCGTCCCCCTGGCCCAGGGCCTGCTGACGGACAAGTACCTGAACGGCATTCCCGAGGGCTCCCGGGCCGCCCAGGGCAAGTCCCTCGACCCCACCCTGATCACCGACGAGGTCGTGCGGCGGCTGCGTGGACTCAACGACATCGCCGCCCGGCGCGGCCAGTCGCTGGCGCAGCTCGCGCTGAGCTGGGTGCTGCGCGACAGGCGGGTCACCTCGGCCCTCATCGGGGCGTCGAGCGTCGCCCAGCTGGAGGCCAACGTCGCGGCGGTGGGCGCCGCCCCGCTGACGGCCGAGGAGCTCGCCGAGATCGACGAGTTCGCCCTCGAGTCGGGCGTCAACCTCTGGTCCCGCAGCAGCGACGCGTGACGACGGCGGGCGCCCCGGTCAGGACGGCAGCAGCGGTCCGGCCAGGGCGCCGGCCAGGATGAACGGCCCGAAGGGCAGCGGCGTTCGGCGCTCGGCACGCCGGGCCGCCAGCAGCACCAGGCCGGTGACCGCGCCCAGCGCGAAGGCCGCGAAGGTGCCGGCGACGAGCGTCCCCCAGCCGTACCAGGCGAGGACCATGCCCGCGGTGGGAGCGAGTTTGACGTCGCCGAAGCCCATGCCGTCGGGGTTGACCAGGTGCAGGGCGAGGTAGAACAGCCCCAGCGCGGCCGCCCCCAGCAGCGCCCGGAGCCACGAGCCCTGGTGGCCCGGGAGCAGCGCGGCCGCCCCCAGCAGCGCCGCCGTCCCCGCGGCGGCGGGCAGCGTCAGCACGTCCGGGAGCCGCAGCACCGTCAGGTCGACGCGGGCGAGCAGCACTCCGAGCGGGACGAGCAGCAGCCACACCGTCAGTTCGGGCCGCGGCCCGGTGCCCGCCGCCACCACCGCGCACACCATCGCGGTCACCAGTGCGCAGCGCCACCCGGCGGCAGGGGTCCCGGCGTTGCGCACCGGCCCCCACCAGCCGCGCCAGCCGGCCGGGTAGGGCAGGTCCGCCGGGCACCGGGTTCGCCAGGGCAGCTCCGGCGCGACGGACAGCCGGTACGCCGCACGCGGCAGGGCGAGCCCCACGGCGGTTCCCCATACGACGGCCGCGGCGATCGGATAGACATGCATCGGGCCCGACCGTACACGGGCGCACCACGCGAAGGGACTTGAGCCGCATGGGTGACCGCCGCCGCGACGGGACCGGCCTGCTCCGCCTCGCCGGCGGCGGAGGCAGGGAGGGTGCCGGGATACCGCTGGAGATCGCGGCCTCCTACCGCGCCCGCGCCCGGGGGCTGCTGGGCCGTACGGGGATCACCGGGGCGCTGCTGCTCACCCCCGCCGCGAGCGTGCACACCCTGGGCATGCGCTTCGCCATCGACGTCGCCTACCTCGACCGACGGCTGCGGGTCCTCGCCGTCCGCACCATGCCGCCCCGCCGGCTGGGCCGCCCGCGGCTGCGGGCCCGCCACGTACTGGAGGCGGAGGCGGGCGCGATGGCGGCCTGGGGCCTGGTCCCGGGTACGACGGTGACCCTGGAGACGCGGGCCTGACGACACGCCCTCGCCGCCGAAGGCGGTCGGATCAGCGACGCCGCCGAAGGCGTCGGCGACCCGCACGCCCCCGGAGACAGCACAACGCGCCCGGACGACCGCGTGCGCCGCGTCCATGCCGACGCCGGCCGGCTCGCGGTCCACTGCGCCCTGTGGCGCGCCTTCGCCTCGCCCGGTTTCGGACTGACCGGGGTCCTGCCCGGGGTCGTCCCGCCCGTCCTGGTGTTGTGGGGCCGCCGCGATCCGCTGCTCCCTGTGCTCACCGACGGCCGCCGGGCCCGCCGTGTGCTGCCGCCCGGCGCCGTGTACGCGACCCTGCCCGCGGCTCACGAGGCGCACAACGAGCGACCGGATCTGTTCCTGGCACGCGTGCGGCCCTCCTGACGGAGTAGGGCGCGGGAAAAAAGACGGGCCGGTCCGCAGGGGGGAGAGCGGACCGGCCCGAGGGGGGGGTTCCAAGGTACCGCGCCGGAAGCGCTCTCCAGGTCCAAGGTCATGAGGGAGATGTGAAGGTTCCCTCGAAGATGTCGCGCGGCCGCCGGTCGATTAGTCCGAACAGCCGCGAATGAGGCGACTTGCTCACCCGTGCCACATCCGCACCGCGCACACTTCGTCACGGAACGCACCAGGCCTTCGGCGCGGAATCGAAGGGCCCTGCCGCCGCGCCTCACCCGGGCGGGTGAGGCGTTCGGTCGACCGTGACAAGGCGCCTCGATTGACGCGTCGGAATTTTCCGACGTATTGTGCGGTGTGGCCACCGACGTCTTCAGCGCACTCGCCAACCCCGTAAGGCGCCGGCTCCTCGAATCCCTGCGGGACGGTCCGCGCGCGGTCAACGACCTCGCCGGCCGCTTCGAGCTGAGCCGGCCCGCGGTCTCCGAGCACCTGCAAGTGCTCCGCCAGGCCGGCCTCGTCCGCGAGGAGCCCCGCGGCCGGCAGCGGTTCTACCACCTGGCACCGGAGCCGCTCGCCGAGGTGGGCGAGTGGCTCCACCCCTTCGAGCACTACTGGCGCGCACGGCTCCACTCGCTGCGCGACCTCCTCGACGAACAACCCACCAAGGAAGACCCGACATGACGACCCCCGAACCCGCCGAGATCCACCTCGACCAGTTCCTCCCCCACTCCCCCGCCACCGTCTGGCAGGCCCTCACCGACCCCCATCTGCACGCCCGGTGGTGGGCAGCCGGCGACGTGCGCCCGGTGGTCGGCCACCGCTTCACCCTCGACATGGGGCACTGGGGCCTGCAGCCCTGCGAGGTGCTCGCCGTCGAGCCGGAACGCCTGCTGCGCTACAGCTTCGCCGAGGGCACGCTCGACACGACCGTCACCTGGCGCCTGGAGCCGGAGGGTGCCGGCACCCGCCTCTTCCTCACCCATGAGGGCTTCGACCTCGACTCCCCGCTCGGCAGGACCGCCCTCGAGGGCATGGGCGAGGGCTGGCCCCACGTCGTCGGCGGCCTGGCGAAGCTGCTGGGCGGCGGCGCTACGACGGACGGAACGTGATCTCCACACGGCGGTTCTGCTTGCGGCCCGCCTCGCTGGAGTTGTCGGCGATCGGGTAGTCCTCGCTGTAGCCGCGCACCTGGAACGAATGACCGGAGTTGCCGAGGGAACCGAGCTCCTCCGCGAGGATCTTGTACACGGCGTCGGCCCGCTTCTTGGACAGCACCTTGCCGTGCTCGTACGAGCCGAGGTCGTCCGTGAAGCCGAACACCCGGATCGGCTGCGTGACGCCCTTGGCATCGATGTCGGCCGCGATGGCCTTGATCCGCGCGGTGGCCGCCGCGTTCAGCTTGGCGCTGTCCTTGCCGAACAGGACGTCCGCCTGGAGGGCGTAGGTGACGGAGGAGTTCGACTCCTCGTGCCGCTCCTCGCCGTCGTCGGCCGAGGCGTCCTCGGAGGACGACGCGTCCGTCACGGAGACGATGTCCAGCACCTTCGGCGGCGCCAGCGTCGCCCCCTCGGGCAGCCGCAGGTCCGGGTCGTCCGCGTCCACCTTCGTGGGCGCGGACGGGGTGGGCTGCGCCGTCGGATCGTCGTCCGCCCGCGCGGTCGCGGCGGTCAGCGGCGTGAGCACGAGCGCGAGGCCGAGCACGGCCGCGACGCCGGGGCGGGGATGCGGACGGGAATGGAGACGGGGATGCGGACGGGGATGCGGACGGGGACGGGGCACGGCTCACCCCTCCGAGATCGTGATCTTGGCCGGGGGCATCGTCGGCAGCTGGAACTCCACCTCGGTGGTGCCTTCCGGCGGCGCCGGGAACTGGGCGAAGAACGGCCTCGTCTCCTCGGGCCGGATGCCGATCAGCTTGGTCGTGCAGAGGCAGATGCCGTCGGTGTCGCGGAGCACGTAGTAGCGCTTCTTGCCGACCGCGTCGACCAATACGGCGCCGGCCACGGACGCTCCGGACTTGGCGACCGCGAGTTCCTGACCGATCCAGTTCGTGGCGTTGAACGAATCCGCCCCGTTGTTCGTGATCGCTCCCTTCACCGTCACAAAGCCTCCCGAGTCCCGGGACGCCTCATTAACCGTGACCGTGATGCCCTTCTCACCCTTCATCTGGGCCAAGACCTGGGTCGACTCGCCCGGAGACGCGGGGGTGGACTTTTCCGAACCGCTCGACGCACTCGTCTTGACGGACGGCGAGGCTGTGGCCTTTCCTTCGTCACCTCCGCCACCGCAGCCCACCAGGACGGCGGCGAGGGCCACGGTGACGGCGATTGCGGCCGGTCCCTGCTTCTGGATACGCATCGGTCCCCCGTTCCTCACTCGCTGAGATGGACGGAGTAGAACTCCGCCAGGTTCAGATCGAAATCGTCGGCCGTCGGGTCCACGGTCACTTCGTCCCCGTCGCAGATGAACGTGATCTCGTCGCCGTCCTTGTCGTCGACAACGCACCGGCTTTCGACGACTGCTGTTGCGGTGGCCCGCGCGTTCATCGACTCGGTGCCCGGCACGACCGACTTGCCGACCGTGCCGGAGGTGTGGAGGGCGACCGCGACGCCACCCGGGCCGCCGATATCGCACTCGTCGACGACCGCTCTGTTCTGACCGGCATAGGTCGCCGCCGCGCTGCACGCGTTGCCGGGTGTCATCCCGTTCAACGCCAGCAGATCCTGTAGTTGGTCCAGGTCCCCCGCCTCCAGGGCATCGAGGAAAGGCTCCCGAACGCTGTCCCTGACCTCCCGCGCTGCCGCCAGGGCCGACGCGTCGGCCGCCGTCTGCGCGATGTTACGTACGGAGGCTGCCTGACCAACGGCGAAGTAGGCAAAGGCGAGGAAGAACAACGCAGCGACGGCCACGATGTAGATGCCGAGCGTCTGACCGCCGTCGCCGCGACCGCGACTGCTCAGCCGGCGTCGATGATGTCCTGGATCTTGTCGAGTATGCCGTTGAGGACCGTGGTGCCGATGTCCGTCGTCCCGGCCAGCACGCCGATGATGACCGCGATCACCACCGCGATGCCCAGGTACTCGAACGACGTCTGCCCCGCCTCGTCGCGGACGCGCATGCGCGTGCGCAGCGCGGTCAGTCGCTTCACAACCCACCTGCTCATCTTCCGTGCCCCAAACCGTAGTCACGTGACGTACGCCGGCCGCGCCCCTTGCGTCGGCCGGGGTCTGGCTATCGCCGCGGGCGGGTGGGGTGCCGGTGAGGTCCACGGCGTACCGCCTCCCATCGGGTCAACCCACTGCGATCCGTGCCTGATTGCAGGTGCAAATATGGTTGCGACTGCAAATGTACTCCGCAACCGTGGGCTCCGCACCCAATATGGCGGCTCCCGTCACTACCCACCACCCGCACCGGACATGCGTTCATGGCCTCGTCACCCCCATCACCCCAGCAGGTCGCCGAAGTTGATGCGCGACCCGAGGATCGTGCCGGTCATCAGCAGGATCATCGTGGCGGGGACGAGGAGCGTGGTGATCACGCCGGTCGCGCGCGGCACGGTGCGGGCCGCGCGGCGGCGGGCGTTCTGGGCCTCGGTGCGCCGCATGTCCGTGGCGATCTGGAGCAGCGTGCGGGCGATGGGCGCGCCCAGTTCCTCGCCCTGCTGCAGGGCCGTGACGAACTGCCCCACCTGCTCGCTGCCGTTGCGCCTGCGCAGTTGGTCGAAGGCGTCACGGCGGCTGACGCCGACGTCCATCTGGCGCAGGGCGATCCGGATCTCGTCGCTCCAGGGGCCTTTGTAGACGGAGGCGACGCGTTCGAGGGCCTGGCGGAACCCGAGGCCGGCGCTCACCACCACCGCGAGGACGTCGAGGAAGTCCGGGAGCGTGCGCTCGATCTCGTCGCGGCGCCTGCGGATGGCGAGCCGGATGCCGAGGTCCGTCCAGCCCAGGCCGTAGGCGACCATCAGGAGGGCGGCGAACCAGTGGCCGGCCTGGAGGAGCACCAGGGCCGCGAGGGCGCCGAGGGCGCCGTAGACGGCGCGGCGGGCGGCGTAGCGGTCGACGGTGAGGCCGTAGGGGTGGCCCGCGTGGTCGATGCGGGTGCGGATCCGGTTGACCCGGGCCGGGCCCATGAGGCGCAGCACCAGGGGCGCCCAGCGCATCCCGAGGCGGTCGACGGCGTTGCCGACCCTGGTGGTGCGGGTCTGCCCGACCTCCAGGGCCAGTTGGAGGTCGCTGGGCAGCTTGACCTCGGAGCGGTAGATACCGATGCCGTAGCAGACACCCACCACTCCGAGGGCGGCGACGGCGGCCAGCGCGACGGTGATCAAAGGTCCCCCACCCCCTCACACGTCGATCCGCGACATGCGGCGGATGAGCGCGAAGCCGACGACGTACAGGCCCAGCGCCACGAGCACGGCGATCCGTCCGGCCCCGGAGCCGGTCATCGCGCCCAGCGAGCCCGGCATGATCCGGTCCAGCAGCAGCAGCGAGCCGACGCCGATGACGGGGACGGCGTACGCGGTGACCGTGACCTGGGACATCTGGGTGCGGATCTCGCGCCGGGTCTCCTTGCGCTCCTCCAGGGTCACCGTCAGGTTCCGCAGCGACTCCACCACCGAGCCGCCGGCCCGGGACGACAGGACGAGCGTGGAGACCAGGACCACCAGTTCCCGGCTGGGCAGCCGCTCCCGCAGTTCGGCCAGGGCGTCCTCGATGGAGTGCCCGAGCGTCATGGCGTCGGCGACCTTCCGCAGTTCCTCGCCGGCCGGGGCCTCCAGTTCCTCCGCCGCCATGCCGACGGCGGTGCGCAGGGCGAGTCCGGCCTGGGTGGCGTTGGCCAGGACGCGGGCAAGTTCGGGCAGCTGGGCGATGAAGCGCTCGGTGCGCACCCGTCGCCGCCAGCCGAGGAAGGAGCTGACCGCCCAGGCCGCCAGGAGCGCGGCGATCGGTCCGAAGAAGGGGGCCAGCACGACGTCGGCGACCAGCCAGGCGCCGCCGACCACCCCGATGGCGGCGGCGGTGAACTGCCCCGGAGTCAGGTCGGTGCCGGTGGCGGCGAGCCGGGTGCCCAGCCGGCGGCCCCAGGCCGTGCGCCGGACCCGCCGGTCCAGGCCGGCGAAGGGCACGGCGCGCCGTTCCGCGGCCGGGACGTCGGCCAGCCGGTCGACGAGCGCGGCACGGTCGGCGCGCCCGCCGCTCCAGGCATGCAGGCCCCAGACGCCCAGCACCAGCGCGAGGCCGGTCACGCCGAGCACGGCCAGGGCCAAGGTTGGCGTGTTCACTTTGCCTCCCTGCTCGACAGCTCCAGCTCGGTCTCGCCGATCCCGAAGGCCGCCGGCACCGACTCCCCCACCAGGTGGAAGCGTTCGGCCAGTTCACGCGGTACGGGCTGGTGGTGGAACCAGCCCCGCACGATCCGGTCGGGCCCCATGGGCTCGGCGCGGAAGCGCGTCGCGGTGGTCAGCCGGAAGGTGTCGCGGCCGCGTGAGGACAGCACGGCGATCTCGGCGATCCTGCGGGTGCCGTCGACGTCGCGGCGCAGCTGGACGATGACGTCGACGGCGCTGTTGATCTGGTCGCGCAGCGCCTCGAAGGGGATCTTCACCTCCGACATTGAGGCCAGCGTCTGCAGCCTGAGCACCGCGTCCTCGGCGGAGTTGGCGTGCACGGTGGCCAGGGAGCCGTCGTGGCCGGTCGACATGGCCTGCAGCATGTCGAGGGTCTCGCCGCCGCGGACCTCACCGACGATGATCCGGTCGGGGCGCATGCGCAGCGAGTTCCGCACGAGGTCGCGGATGGTGATCCGGCCCTGTCCCTCGACGTTGGGGGGCCGGCTCTCCAGACGTACGACGTGCTCCTGCTGGAGCTGGAGTTCGGCGGCGTCCTCGACGGTGATGATGCGCTCGCCGTCCGGGATGAGCCCGGACAGGGCGTTGAGCAGCGTGGTCTTGCCCGAGCCGGTGCCACCGCTGACGATGATGTTGAACCTGGCCCGCACGAGCGCGGAGAGCAGCATCAGCATGTGCTCGTCGAGGGTGCCGAGGCCGATCAGCTCGTGCAGGGCGTACGCGCGGGGGAAGCGGCGGATGGTGAGGACGGGGCCGGTCAGCGACAGCGGCGGGATGATGACGTTGACGCGCTCGCCGGAGGGCAGGCGGGCGTCCACCATCGGATTCGACTCGTCCACCCGGCGGTTGACGGTGGAGACGATCCGCTCGATGGTCTGCAGCAGCTGCTCGGGGCTGCTGAAGCGGGCGGCGACGGGCTCCACCCGGCCGGCGCGCTCGATGTAGATCCGGTCCGGGCCGTTGACCATGATCTCGGTGATGGAGGCGTCCTCCAGCAGCGGTTCGAGGATGCCCAGGCCCAGGGCCTCGTCCACGACCCGGCGGATGATGCCGGTGCGCTCCTGGGTGGAGAGCACCGGGCCCTCGCGGCTGATGATGTGGCCGAGGACGCGTTCCAGACGCACCCGGCGCTCGGCTGCGGCGAGCGCCGACATCTCGGCGAGGTCGATCTCCTGGAGGAGCTTGGCCCGGTAGACGGCGACGAGGTGGCCCTCCTGCGTCTGCGGGGCGTTGTCCTCGTTCGCGGCGATGCGGTCGCGCAGGCTCATTCGTCGGCCCCTTCGTCGTCCTCCCTGGGCATCGTGGCGGTCCGGGTGACGGAGCCGGGGCGCAGGCCCGGGAGCACCGACGGGATCTCCACGGTCGCCGTCGCCCGCACCGAGTCCCCCGTGTCGCCGGTGGTGCTCACCCGCGTACCGTCCCGCAGCCAGGAACTCACCGCCTCCGTGCCCGCGGCGGAGCCGGTGACCGGAGGGTCGTGCAGCGCCGCCATGCGCGCGGCGGCACGGGCGGCCGTGCCGGCCTGGGCGGCGGTGTAGGCGGCGAGGCCCAACTGCACGCCGGCGAGGGCGACCAGTAGCAGGATCGGCAGCATCCCCAGGAACTCCAGGGAGGCGCTGCCCCGGTCGCGTGACCGCCGGGTCCGGGCCGTCACGGCGTGCCCGCCTCTTCGTCGACGGCCGAGGCGTGGCCGTGGACGGTCAACGGGAAGTCGATCGCGCCGGGGAAGAGGACGGGGACCTTGAGCCCGACGTCCACCGTGACCATCCCGTCGGATCCGGTGGTGCCGAAGCCGTCGATCGTCCACGCGCCCGGCAGGTCGCCGGCCGCCGCCGCCCGGGCGTCCTCCCCGACCGCCGCCGCGCGGGCGGCCCGGTCGGCGGCGTGACCGGCGAGGGTGAAGGTGTAGCCGGTGAGCACCGCCTGCCAGACCAGGACGAGCACCAGCAGGATCAGCGGTGTCATGCCCAGTGTCTCCAGGGTGACCTGGCCCTGTTCACCGCGGCCGCGGCGGCCCTTGCGGGGTGTCACGGCGTGCCCCGGCCCGGTGAGGCCGATCTCCGCGGCGAGCGTCCACACGCCCTGCTTGACGCTGGAGCGGTTGTCCAGGTCCTGGAGCCGTCCGGCGTCCACCACCGCCTGCAGTTCGCGGAAGGCGGCGGGGACCACGGCGGAGGCGATCCGGGTGCCGGTGATGCGGGCGATCAGCGAGGGCTGGATCTCGCTGCCGCGGGTGTGCCGGTTGACGGCGACGACGACGTCCTGGGGCTTGCGGATCTGCAGCCGGTCCCACATGCGCACCATGCGCTTGGCGGCGCGCACGGCGACCACGTCGGGCGTGGTGACCAGCAGCGCGGTGTCGGCGGTCTCCACGGCGGCCGCGTTGGCGCCGGTCATCTGGGTGCCGCAGTCGACGACCACGACCTCGTACCGCTGCCGCAGGGCGTGCAGCACATGGCGGGCGGCGCGGTCGGTGACCTCCTCGCCGCGTTCGCCCTCGCCGGGCGCGAGCAGCAGCGCGGGCCCGGACTCGTGGAGGTACATGGCGTCCTGCAGCACGCGGGTGGTCACGTCGGCGATGTCCGCGAGGTCGGCGACGGAGCGGCGGAACTGGACGTCGAGGTAGGAGGCGACATCACCGCCCTGGAGGTCGAGGTCGACCAGGGCGGTGGACCTGCCGGCGGCCCGCGCGGCGAGGGCGAGCTGGACGGCGACGACGGTGGTGCCGACCCCGCCCTTCGCTCCGGCGACGGCGACCAGCCGGCCCCCTGGCACGGCGGGCAGCGCGGGCTGCTGGGGGCTGAGGTGGCGCCGTACACCGACCGCCCAGGCGGCCGCCGCCTCGACGCGGGCGCCGAGTTCGTCGTACGACAGCGGAACCCCGGCGACGCCGCGCGCGCCCGCGTCCATGGCGCCGGACAGGACGGCGGGGCTCGGGTCGGCGGTGAGCAGGATGACGCCGACCGCGGGGAAGCGCAGCGCGATCTCGCGGATGACCTCGAGCGCGGGCACCGGTGTGATGCGGTCGTGGACGACGACGACCTCGGGCAGTTCGTCGACCCCGGTCTCGGCGGCACGCGCGAGGACGTCCAGCAGGGTGGTGGAGTCCGGCAGCGCGGGCCCGGGTTCGGCTCCCGGCAGCTGGTGGAGGACCCCGGTCAGGGCGCGGGCGGTGTCGGGGTCGGGGGTGCCCGACACGATGCGGACGCCGGTCACGAGGCGGCTCCGTCACGGCCGAGGGTGTAGGTGCGGTCGCGTTCGGAGGGGGCGGTCGCGTCCCCCGGGGCGACGAGCGCGAGGCGTACGTGCCGGGCGAAGGACTCGGCGAAGGCGACCCGCTGGGCGTCGGCGGCGCCGAGGGCGAAGGTGATGGGGACTCCCTGGCTGCTGACGCGGCGGTTGTCGCTCCCGGTGTCGAAGGCCTTGATCTCGCCGACGTCGATGACCCGGGCGCCCGCGACGATGATCTTCGAGACCTCGGGGTCGGTGTCCCTGCGCGGTGCGAAGGTGGCGAAGATGTTGACCCGCGCCCCCGGGGTGATCTTCCCGGCGACGCCGGTCTCCGCGTCGATCATGATCGCGATCTCCATCTGCCCGGCCCGCAGCGCGGGCCGCTCGGCGACCATGTCCGTCTGCAGCAGGGAGCCGCGGTGCAGCGGGACGGCGGCTATCTTGCCGTCCAGCCTGCCGAGGTCACGGACGGCGGTGGCGGGCAGCCAGCGCTCGGGTATCCGGACCTCCTGCAGTTGGGAGCGGCCTACGGCCTCGTACGCCGGCACGTCCGAGGCCAGCCGGTACGCGGTCACCTTCGGCCCGACCTGGGAACGGGCGTCCCCGATGACGGTGACGACCCCGGCGAAGGCGGCGAGCGCGCACAGCGCGGAGACCACGAGGAGGACGACGCCGCGACGCTGACGTGAGTTCATAGAGGTGGGGCCCTATCGCTCAAGTGCCGAGTGCTGGTGGGGGGAGACCTGCGGGGCGGGGGACGCCCTGGGCGCCGGCGACGGCGCGCGGGGTCCGGAGTGCACGACCTGGCGTGGCCGCTCGGGGGGCCGGATGCGCTGCTGCCCGTCCACCGGGGCCGAGCAGAACAGGCAGCGGTCGCCGATGACCGCCAGGCCGCACCAGCCGCAGGTGTCCCGGCGGACCGAGGTGACCAGTTGGTAGAGCACGCCGACGTCGGCGATGTAGGCGGTGAACTCCACGAGCCTGCCGGTGCCCCACCAGCGCGCGGAGTCCGCCGGCAGCGGCACCTCCCGCACTGCCTGGCTCCGCCAGGCGCGGGCCAGCGGCCCGGTGACCCAGCCGGGGTCGACGCCGTGGCCGTGCGCGACGGCCAGCTGGGTGAGGAACGCCGGCCCGGCCGGCACGGCGTCGGGCCGGGCCTCGGACAGGTGCGGTTCGGGGTGGGCGAGGACGGCGAAGTGCCGTCCGGGCACGAGGGACTTCAGGTGGGCGCCGACGGGCACGTCCACCCGGTCGAGCCGGGAGACCGAGCCGAGCAGGGCACCGGAGTGGAGGTAGTACGACAGCAGCCGGGCGGCACCGGCGAGCACACCGGGCCCGAGGTCGGTGGCGGCGAGCTGACGCAGCTGCTCGGCCAGGAGGAGGGCGGCCAGCGGCGGCAGGCCGACCGGGACGATCGCCACCCGGTCCGCCTCCAGGGCCGCGCGCACGGTGTGGACGCGGCGGCGCAACGGGTCGGTGGTCTCCGGCGGGACGAGCACGACGAGGTGGCCGTGCGCCTCCAGGGCGGCGGCGGTGCGCATCACGTGCTGCTCCAGCGGGAGCGCGAGATCGTCCGCCGTGACCGCTATGACGCTCGACACCCGCGACCTCCCGGAACTCCCGCCCAGTCCCTGCCCGGAGAGCTTATCCCTGCGTAGCCGGAGCAGCGCGGAAAGTCGCCGAACAGTTGATGAAGTCGGTGGTACCCGCCGGGCGCCGGACTACGCACGCCGACAGAGGTCTTGACCAGAGGATTGGTCTGGACCAAACTGCGTCCACGCAAGAGTGGCCCTTCGCGTACCCGCCCAACTCCTCGCCCCCAGGAGGCAGTAGTGGAACACGCACGCGCACGGCGCACCGCCCTCAGAGCCGCGGCGGTTGTCGGCGCCGCCGCCCTGTCGGTGGCGGGACTCGTCGCCACGTCCGGCAGCGCCGGCGCCGCGGACCCCGACCTCGTGACCAACGGCGGCTTCGAGAGCGGCCTGACCGGCTGGACGTGCACCGCCTCCAGCGGCACCGCCGTGAGCAGCCCCGTGCACGGCGGCGGCAAGGCCCTGCAGGCCACCCCGTCCTCCTCGGACAACGCCCGTTGTTCGCAGACGATCAGCGTCCGGCCCAACTCCACGTACCAGCTGAGCGCCTTCGTCCAGGGCAGTTACGTCTACCTCGGCGCGACCGGCGCCGGGATGACCGAGGCCTCCACCTGGATCCCGTCCGCGTCCTCCTACCAGCGGCTGTCCACCGGCTTCACCACCGGCGCCACGACCACCTCGGTCACGGTCTACGTGCACGGCTGGTACGCCCAGCCCGCGTTCCTCGCCGACGACGTGAGCCTGCTGGGCGCGGCCGGCACCGGAACGCCCACCCCGACCCCGACCCCGACCCCCACGCCGACTCCCACGCCCACGCCCACCCCGACCCCCACACCCACGGGTGGCGGCTCGCTGCCCAAGCACGTGCTGACCGGCTACTGGCAGAACTTCGACAACGGAGCGACCGTCCAGACCCTCGCGCAGGTCCCGGCCCAGTACGACATCATCGCCGTCAGCTTCGCCGACGCCACGACCACGCCCGGCGCGGTCTCCTTCACGCTCGACCCGGCCCTCGACTACTCCGTGAGCCAGTTCAAGGCCGACATCGCGGCGAAGAAGGCGGCGGGCAAGAGGGTCGTCGTCTCGGTCGGCGGGCAGAACGGCACGATCAGCGTCAGCGACTCCACCTCGGCGAACAACTTCGCGGGCAGCGTCTTCTCGCTGATGCAGACGTACGGCTTCGACGGCGTCGACATCGACCTGGAGAACGGGATCAACGCGACCTACATGACGCAGGCGCTGCGCTCCCTGTCGGCCAAGGCCGGCTCCGGGCTGGTCATCACGATGGCCCCGCAGACCATCGACATGCAGTCGACGTCCTTCGGATACTTCCAGACCGCGCTGAACATCAAGGACATCCTGACCGTCGTCAACACCCAGTACTACAACAGCGGCACCATGAACGGATGCGACGGCAAGGTGTACGCGCAGGGCACGGTCGACTTCATCACCGCGCTGGCCTGCATCCAGTTGCAGAGCGGTCTCGCCCCCTCCCAGGTCGGCATCGGCCTGCCGGCCTCCAGCCGGGCGGCGGGCAGCGGCTACGTGTCGCCGACCGTCGTCAACAACGCCCTGGACTGCCTCACCAAGGGCACCAACTGCGGTTCCTTCAAGCCCCCGACCACCTGGCCCGGGCTGCGCGGCGCGATGACCTGGTCCACCAACTGGGACGCGACGAACGGCAACGCCTTCTCGGGCACCGTCGGCCCGCACGTGCACGGGCTGCCGTAGCCGGCGGAACCGTCACCGACGCACCGCGCCCCCGGGAGAGGTCCCGTCCCCCGGGGGCGCGGTGTCACGTCGGACCGCCGGGCCCACCGCGCGAGGCACTGCCCGGGCTGCGGAGGGGACGAAGTCGACCACGGATTCGCCCACGCACACGACGTCCACGGCCACGGCCACGGTCACTTCCGCCCCTCTCCGCGCACCTTTGACCCGGTGTCCGCCGGGATGTTAGACAGCGGGGAACACGGCACGCAACGGTCGTCGCACATACTGCAACGACGCTGGACGGAGGCGGGATGGACCAGGTCACGGGCATCGACGCGCTGCAGCGGGAGCGCGTGGACCACCGCTTCAAGGGACTCCCGCCGGACGCCGACGGCCTGACCTTGGGCGAACTCGCCGCCGAGCGCCGCTCCGTCTTCGACGGCGGCTTCACGACCCCGCTGCTCACGCTCTCCGAGCCCGCCCTGGAGCACAACCTCGACCAGCTCGCCGGCTGGGCCGGCGAGCACGGCCTCGCCTTCGCACCGCACGGCAAGACCTCCATGGCCCCGCAGCTCTTCGCCCGCCAGCTCGGCCACGGCGCGTGGGGCATCACCGCCGCGACCCCGCACCAGGTGCGGGTCTACCGGGCGTTCGGCGTGCGGCGCGTCTTCCTCGCCAACGAGCTGGTCGACGCGGCGGCACTGCGCTGGGTCTCCCGCGAGCTGGCCGGCGACCCGGAGTTCCGCTTCCTCTGCTACGTGGACTCCGTACGCGGGGTGGAGCTGATGGACGCGGCCCTCACGGAGGTCGTGGACGTCGTCGTCGAACTCGGCGCGGAGGCGGGCCGCGCCGGCGTGCGCGGCCCCGCGGAGGCGGCGCGCGTCGCCGACGCGGTCGCCACGGCGCGGCACCTGCGGCTGGTCGGCGTCGCGGGCTACGAGGCGGCGGCACCGGACCCACGCGGGTGGCTCGGCGAACTGGTGGCGCTCGCACGGGACTTCGACGCGGCCGGGCGGTTCGCCGGAGCCGGGGAGATCGTGGTGAGCGCGGGCGGCAGCGAGTGGTTCGACGCGGTGGCGGACGCCTTCGGCACGCTCGGGGACCTGTCCCTGCCGGTACTGCGGCTCCTGCGGTCCGGGGCGTACGTCACCCACGACGACGTCCATTACCGCGATCTGACACCGTTCCACGACCGCATCCCCGCGGAGGGAGCGCTCGAACCGGCCTTCCGCCTCTGGACGCAGGTGCTCTCCCGGCCCGAGCCGGGCCTCGCCCTCCTCAACGCGGGCAAGCGCGACGCGCCGTACGACCTCGGCCTCCCGGTGCCGCAGGTCGTGCGCCGCCCCGACGGTTCCGCCGTCCCGGCGGCCGGGCTCACGGTCACGAAGCTCGCCGACCAGCACGCGTTCGTGGACGTCGCCCCCGGGGCGCGGGGCCTGGCGGTCGGCGACTGGGTGGGGCTGGGGGTGTCGCATCCGTGCACGGCGTTCGACAAGTGGCAGCTCATTCCCGTGGTCGGGGAGGGTGGGGTCGTCAAGGACTTCGTCCGCACGTTCTTCTGATGACGGCCGGTTGTCGTGTGCGGGTCGTCCGCGCCCGCGGCGGGTGTGCCGGACGTCGACGCCTCGGCACTGCTGCCGGGTGCGGACGGCGCGCTCGCGGTTCACCCTCATGTCATCCGGTGCCGGCGTCGGCGAGTACCTGGACCGCCTGGACCGGGGCATCGCCGTGAACGCCGCGTACCTGGTCCCGCAGGGCACTGTGCGGATGCTGGCCGTCGGGTGGGAGGACCGCCCGGCGACCTCGGCGGAGCTGGACCGGATGAGGGAACTGGTCGCCGAGGGGCTGGCGCAGGGCGCCGTGGGGATGTCGTCCGGGCTGACGTACACCCCGGGGATGTACACCTCGGGCGCCGAACTGACCGAGCTGTGCCGGGTCGTGGCCGCCCACGGCGGCTACTACTGCCCGCACCACCGCAGTTATGGCTCCGGTGCGCTCGACGCCTACGCGGAGATGATCGCGGTGACCCGGGAGGCGGGCTGCGCCCTGCACCTGGCGCACGCCACGATGAACTTCGGTGTGAACGCGGGCCGCGCGCCGGAGCTGCTCGCGCTGCTGGACGAGGCGCTCGCCGCGGGGGCGGACATCACCCTCGACACGTATCCCTACCTGCCGGGATGCACGACGCTCGCGGCGGCCGGGCTGGGCGACGGAGGGCGGCCCGGAGGCGACCCTGGCCCGGCTGCGGGACGACGCACAGGCGGAGCGCATCCGGCACGCGATGGAGGTGGAGGGGTCGGACGGCTGCCACGGCGTGCCCGTGGAGTGGCCGACGCTCGAGATCTCCGGGGTGCGCGAGCCCGCGCTGGCCGGTCATGGCCCTGTTCTCGTATAGCTACGGCGAACGGACATGTAGCGCTGCGTGATTGCCCTGGTCCTCGTTTCCGCTGGCTGGCCACCTCGTTGAGCTGAACGAGTGATCTCGGTCGGGGTGGAGGGGCGCGGGTGCGGCAGGACTGGAAGCCGGAGGACCTGATCGAGGTCTGGACGCTGCTCGAAGACGACATGAAGCGGGTGCGGAACAAGTCCGGGGCGACCCGGCTCGGGTTCGCGTTGTTGCTGAAGTTCTTCGAGGTGGAGGCCCGGTTCCCGGAGTCGGCCAAGGAGGTGCCGGCCGCCGCGGTGGAGTACGTAGCCCAGCAGGTGAAGGTCCCGGCGGGGGCTTGGGCGGAGCACGACTGGCAGAGCAAGGCGATCCAGCGGCATCGGGGGAAGATCCGGGCGGCGTACGGGTTCCGGGCGAACACCGAGGCCGACCAGCACGTGATCGTGGTCGGCGGCGGCAACTCCGGCGCCCAGATCGCCGCCGACCTCGCCCTGGACGGCCACGTCGAGGTGACGTGGGTGACGCAGCGCCCACCGCGGTTCCTGGCCGACGACATCGACGGCCGCGCCCTCTTCGACGTCGCCACCGCCCGCCGCCGCGCCCTCAAAGAAGACCGCAGCGACACCGGCGGTGTGGCCTCGCTCGGCGACATCGTCGCTGTGCCGCCCGTCCGTGCCGCCCGCGATGCCGGACTCCTGCACGCGCAGCCGATGTTCGCCCAGCTCACCGCCGAAGGCGTCCGGTGGGCCGACGGCAGCCAGCACGGCGCCGACGCGGTGATCTGGTGCACCGGCTTCCGCCCGGCCCTGGCCCACCTCGCCCCGCTGAACCTGCGCGGCCCACGTGGACATATCCCCACCGACGGCACGCGCGCCCTCTGCGAACCACGGCTGCACCTGCTCGGCTACGGCGACTGGACCGGTCCGGCCTCCGCCACCCTCATCGGCGTCGGCCGCCCGACCCGTGACGCCGCCCGCGCTGTCGCACAGCTCCTGTGACGGTCAGGTCACACACAGAGTGACCCACCGCGGCGCTCTCCGCTCGAATACGCGACACATAGACATGCGAGCCCACCAGTCCCACGGCCGCTTGATGCCATCACTGACAAGTTGCGTGCGCCGACTGCCGGGTTTCGAATATTGATGGTGCGACCGCACCGGCGTCGCCCGCGAAGCCCATGGCCACAAGCGGCGAGCCTGGGCTGTGCTTGCTTCTCGCTGTCTGGTACACCGCCCGACCTCTTCCTCGGAGGACGCCATGACCACGCTCCCCAGCAGTGGAAAGGCCCCCATTGTCGTCGGTACTGACGGCTCCGCATCCGCTGACCGGGCACTGCGCTGGGCGGCGCAGGAAGCCCGTGTCCACGAAGCTCCTCTGGAGGTCATCCACGCGTGGGAGGGCATCGTGGGCCAGGTGGTTTCGCCCGACGCGGAGCTCGAACGCCGGGCCAGGGCGGTCGTCGAGGCAGCCGTGGCCCGCCTGCCCGCCGAGGAACGCCCCGCCGGCATGGGCAGCAAGGCGGTCAAGGGACATGCCGCGGCCGTCCTGATCGAGGCATCCGCGGGGGCGGCCATGGTCGTCGTGAGTTCTCACGGCCACGGCGGCTTCGCCGGCACGCTGCTCGGCTCCGTCAGCCAGCGCGTCGCCACCCACGCCCACTGCCCGGTCGTCATCGTCCGCACCTCTCCCACTGACTGACTCGGACCGCTGCTCGGGGAGGCCGTCAGGACGCGTGGGGAGCGCGGTGGCACGCGGCGGCTGATGACCTGGTGCGGGCCGGTCAGCAAGCGGTTCAGGGCCCGTCCGGCTCGCTGGGGTAGAAGCGGCGGCGGGCCCACAGCGCGACGTAGACCAGGCCGACGAGCACGGGCACCTCGATGAGCGGTCCGACGACGCCGGCGAGGGCCTGCCCGCTGGTGGCCCCGAACACGCCGATCGCGACCGCGATGGCCAGTTCGAAGTCGTTGCTGGCTGCGGAGAACGCCAGAGCGGCGGTGCGGGGGTAGGAGAGGTGCAGTCGGCGGCTGACCGCGAACCCGGTGGACCACATGATCGCGAAGTAGGCGAGAAGCGGCAGCGCGATGCGGGCGACGTCCAGCGGCTCGGAGGTGATCTTCTTGCCCTGCAGGGCGAAGAGGATGACAACGGTGAACAGCAGGCCCCACAGGGCGATGGGCCCGATCCTGGGCAGGAGACGGCTTTCGTACCAGTCCCGGCCGCGGCGTCGTTCGCCGAGGGTGCGGGTGAGGTAGCCGGCGGCGAGCGGGATGCCGAGGAAGATCGCGACGGTGCCGGCGATGTCGATCAGGGAGGCGTGCAGGCTGGTGGTCGGCAGGTGCAGCCAGCCGGGCAGCACCCGCAGGTAGAAGTAGCCCAGTGCGGCGTAGGCGAGGACCTGGAAGACGGCGTTGAGGGCGACCAGCACAGTGGCCATCTCCCTGTCGCCGCCGGCCAGGTCGTTCCAGATGAGGACCATCGCGATGCAGCGGGCCAGTCCCACCAGGATCACGCCGGTGCGGTAGGCGGGCTGGTCGGCGAGCAGCAGCCAGGCGAGCGTGAACATCACGACCGGGCCGATGATCCAGTTCAGGGCCAGGGAGGCGGCCATCATCCGCCGGTCTGCGGTGATCCTTCGGATCTCGGTGTAGCGGACCTTGGCCAGCACCGGGTACATCATCAGCAGCAGTCCGAGCGCGATTGGCAGGCTGGTGCCGTGGATGGCGACCTTGTTCAGCACGGTGTTCAGCCCGGGGACGGCCCGGCCCAGCAGCAGCCCGGCGGCCATCGCGGCCGCGATCCACAGCGGCAGGAACCGGTCCAGTCTCGGCATCTGGGCCAGCACGGCCCGCTCGCCGGGTGTGCCCGTCTTGTCGGTTGTTTTGGGTTCGGCCATGAGAGTCACCTCCTCGTCATCGGCTCCGGCCGACCCCAACCGGAGCAGCCTCCCCCGATTTCGCAGAGCGCACGCGTGCCGCCCGTTGCGGGGTGGTGCTGGAGGCTCAGCGGCCGAACACTGCGAAGCACGCCTACAGCTCAACCGTAGACGGCGTGATCGCGGCGGAGCCATGAGCCATGCGTGCCGTGCCGAGATTCCCCGGCTCCTCACGATCGGCATGTTCGGAGCCACAGCGGGCAGGCCCTCGTCGGCGTCGTCGGACGGCTCATCGAGGTGCCCGTGCTTGTCGCCCTGGTCTACGTCGCGCTGTGGGCCCGCCGCCGCTTCTACCCCAGCGAGCCGGACCGCAGGCCGTCGGCTGACAGGCCTGTGCCCAGGTGATCAATCGCCGCGTGGGCCCCGGACCGAAGCGGCCTGGCACCGCCTGTCAGCGGCGGGCCGCCCGGCCGGGTCGGTGGTGGACAGGTGCACCTCGTGCCCGCGCTGTACCAGTCCCGTGGCGATCGCAGCCGCGATGGTCGTCTTGCCCACGCCGCCCTTGCCCACGACCAGGACGGCTCCCGGCTCACCGGCCGCCAGCTCGTCCACGAGGGCTTCCAGCGCGGACAGTGACATGCCTTCTTCCGCGCCCTTGGCCGCAGCGGCGGCCCGGCCGGTGGGGCGGCCGCCGTCCGGGGGTCCGGCACGCAGGGCCCGCAGGGCGGGCACCTCCGTCAGGTCTGCCGCGGACAGCTCGACCGAGGCCGCCGGGACCTCGCGCAGCTGCTGGGGCAGGGCGGCCAAGGCCGATTGCTGCCGCGCAGCCAGGGCTTGTGCGACGCCGTCCCCGGCGAGCGGGCGGGTGAACAGGCCGTTGACGATCAGGCGCTGGTTACGGATGCCCTGGGCCGCCAGCTCCGCTCCCGCGCGCGCCGCCTCCGCCAGGGCCCCGGACTCGGGACGGCTGACCAGCACCATGGTCGTACGGGCAGGGTCGCCGAGTCCCTCCACGGTTTGGTGATACTGGTCCCGTTGTGACGCCAGTCCCGAACGCGGTCCCACACAGCTCGCCGCGGCGGCATCGCTGGTTTCGATGTACTGCGACCAGGCGCTGGGCAGGTTCAGCAGCCGCAGCGTGTGACCGGTGGGCGCGGTGTCGAACAGCACGTGGATGGGCGATCAGCTGGGTGAAGCGGTCGAAGGCCGCCACCTCGACCGTGCACTCTCCCGCCATCTGCTCCTCGATGCCGCGCAACTCCTCAGCGGTCACGACTCCGCGATAGGGCCCGAGCACACGCTCGCGGTAGGCGGCCGCCGCCTGTTCGGGGTCGAGATTCATCAAAGCGAGACCGGACACCCCCGGCACGGTGCCAGGTTCGGGGCCAACGGCTGTACCGAGCAGATCACCCAGGTTGGACGCCGGGTCGGTGCTGACGAGCAGGACCCGCCTGCCTGCGTCGGCCAGGGCCACGGCAACGGCGCCCGCGATGGTGGTCTTACCAACCCCTCCCTTGCCGGTGAACAACACGAACGGAGTCGGCCAGGACATCCAGTCGAGCGCCGGCAGGACAGCGGCCGGAACGGCGGTTTCCCGGCCGGTGCTGCCGGCATGAGTGTTCATGGCGTACGACTCCCGTCACCTGCCGACGCGGCCCGCGGCACCGGACCGTTTCTGTTCTCATTCTCCCGCCCGGCGCATGCCGGCGGGCACTGTGGCGCTTCCTGGTCACAAGGACCACGGCGGCATGGGACCCCACGTCTTGCTCATGCGGCCGACGGGATGGTCAGCAGCCTGCCCATCGCGGCCAGCACGGACGGCTCGACCCGGTAGTAGACCCAGGTACCGCGCCGCTCGGAGGCGAGCAGCCCGGCCTCCTTGAGCTTCTTCAGGTGATGGGAGACCGTGGGCTGGGAGACACCGACATCGGAGATGTCGCACACGCACGCCTCGCCGCCTTCATGCGAGGCCACCGCGGAGAACAGCCGCAGGCGGACCGGGTCGCTAAGCGCCTTGAACATCCGCGCGGCCGTCTCGGCCTCCTCGGCGGTCATCGGGCGCTCGGTCAGCGGCGGGCAGCATGGCGCCACGCCCTGGCCGTCGGCGGGCTCCAGCAGCGGCAGCACCTTCGCATTCGACATACGTCTATGTTGACCCATGTCGAACCAGAGCGGGGTGGTGCGAGACTCCGGACCTATGACGGGCCCTCAGCCCGCACTCGCGTCCGACGCGGACGACATCGAACGCCACCCGTGCCCGCGCTGCGGCGCTGATCCCGGATCACCCCGCCGCTCGCGCAGTGGTGCGGTCGCCGGCACCTATCACACCGGCCGCTTCACCAAGGTGCCTCGGCTGGCGAAGCTGCTGCGGGTGGCCACCCCGGCCGACCGCGGACCGGGGCAGCCGTGGCGGCCCGGCACCCCACCCCCGGCGCCCATCGCCCCCGACACCCCGACCGCCGACATTCGGATCGGCTACGCCCGATAGCCGGGCATGAGACGTGTTCATGTGAAAGTGTCCCGCTCTTGAACGGATGACTCGCCTCGTAAGTCGGTCTGTTTGTCGGGGCCGTGTCTCATCCGGCCTCGGGGGCGTCTGGCCCTTGCTCATCCGCGCCTTCGGTAGTGGCGAGAGCATCAATAGCCCGTGCGATCGTCTCGTCGAACTCTCTCTGGCGTCCTGCGGCTGCCCCAGCGAGGACGTTGAGCTCGCCGGAGCGGCCCACGGTGACCTCGGCGGGGGGTGCGGACCGAAAGGCGGGCAGGTCTCGGTCCTAGCGGTCGGCCGTCGGCGTGGCCGTCGGGTGCCACTCGCGGCGGAGGAGGCCGAAGACCCAGGAGTCGGAGACGTCGCCGTTGACGACGCAGTCCTCGCGGAGGGTGCCTTCGCGGACGAAGCCGAGCTTTTCCAGGACCCGGGCGGACGCCATGTTGCGGGTGTCGGTCTCGGCCTGGACGCGGTTCAGGTCCAGGGTGTCGAACGCCCACCGTAGGACGGCGTGCGCGGTCTCCGTGGCGTAGCCATGGCCCCACGCGGCGGCGTCGAAGACGTAGCCCAGGGATGCGCTGCGGAAGTCCGGGTTCCAGCTGGTCAGGCCGCACCAGCCGATGAACGCGCCGTCGGAGACGCGGTCGACGGCCACCCGCGCTCCCGTGCCTTCCTCCTCGATCGTCCGGCAGGTCGCAATGAAGCGCTGGGCGCGGGCCGGTTCGATCCACGGCGGGGAGTCCCAGTAACGCAGCACGTGGGCGCTGCTGTGCAGCGCGTAGAGCGGCGCCGCGTCGGCGTCGGTGAACGGCCGCAGTCGCAGGCGGGCGGTGTGCAGCTCGGGGGTGGGCAATGTCATGCGGAGCATCCTGCCGCGTCACGCTCGCCCCCGACCATCCGTCAGGCCCTGAAGTCACGCTGAGCTACTTGTCCCCTCGCCGCAGCTATACGAGAACAGGGCCGTCATGTGGGGCGCCGGCTGACGGACTTCGCGACGGCGCGCCGGCTGCTGCTGGAGGACCGCCTGGGCACGACGGTCCTCCAGCACGTCGGCCACGAGGAGAACGTCCGGGCGATCATGCGCCACCGCGTCCACACCGGCGGCAGCGACGGCCTGCTCGTCGGCGACAAGCCGCATCCGCGGGCGTACGGCACCTTCCCGCACTACCTCGGCCACTACGTGCGCGAGCTCGGCGTGCTGGGCCTCAAGGAGTGCGTCGCGCACCTCACCGGCCGCCCCGCGGCCCGGCTGGGCCTGTCCGACCGCGGCCTGGTCCGCGAGGGCCACCGCGCGGACCTGGTGCTGTTCGACCCGCGGACGGTCGCCGCGGGCGCGACGTACGAGGCGCCGCGCACGCTTCCCACGGGCATCCCGTACGTGCTCGTCGACGGCCGGTTCGTCATCGAGGACGGCCGCCGGACGGACGTCCTCGCCGGTCGTTCGGTGCGCAACGAACGCGGGCCGGGAAGGCAGCGGCACGTCACCATTCGGCGCATACGTGGCCAAGAACACGGGGCGGTCCGCGGTACGTGGCCGTAAGCTCACGGGCATGCAGGTGATCCAGTCCACGAAGCTCTCCAACGTCTGCTACGACATCCGCGGCCCGGTGCTGGAGGAGGCCATGCGGCTGGAGTCGGCAGGTCACCGCATCCTGAAGCTGAACACCGGCAATCCGGCCGCCTTCGGTTTCGAGTGCCCGCCGGAGATCCTGGAGGACATGCTGCGCTCCCTCGGCGGGGCGCACGGCTACGGGGACTCCAAGGGCATCCTCCCGGCTCGGCGCGCGGTCATGCAGCACTACCAGACCAAGGGCATCGAGCTGGACGTCGAGGACATCTACCTCGGCAACGGCGTCTCCGAGCTGATCCAGATGGCGATGCAGGCGCTGCTGGACGACGGTGACGAGGTGCTGATCCCGGCGCCCGACTACCCGCTGTGGACGGCCGCGGTCTCGCTGTCCGGCGGCACCCCGGTGCACTACCGCTGCGACGAGCAGGCGGACTGGTTCCCCGACCTCGCCGACATCGAGCGCAAGATCACCGACCGCACCAAGGCGCTGGTGATCATCAACCCGAACAACCCGACGGGCGCCGTCTACGACGACGAGCTGCTGCGGCAGCTGACCGACATCGCCCGCCGGCACAACCTGATCGTCTGCTCGGACGAGATCTACGACAAGATCCTCTACGACGACGTGACCCACACCCCGACCGCGGCGATCGCCCCCGACCTGCTGACGCTCACCTTCAACGGGCTGTCGAAGGCGTACCGGGTGGCCGGCTACCGCAGCGGCTGGCTCGCGGTGTGCGGCCCGAAGGAGCACGCGACCAGCTACCTGGAGGGCCTGACGATCCTGGCGAACATGCGCCTGTGCGCGAACGTCCCGGCGCAGCACGCGGTGGCCACCGCGCTCGGCGGCCGGCAGTCGATCAAGGACCTGGTGCTGCCGGGCGGCCGGCTGGCCGAGCAGCGGGACATGGCCTACGAGCTGCTGACGCAGATCCCCGGGGTCAGCTGCGTGCGGCCGAAGGGCGCGCTGTACGCGTTCCCGCGGCTGGACCCGAAGGTCTACAAGGTCAAGGACGACCAGCAGATGGTGCTGGACCTGCTGCGGGCCGAGCGGATCCTGGTGGTGCAGGGCACCGGCTTCAACTGGCCGGAGCCGGACCACTTCCGCCTGGTCACGCTGCCGGCGAAGGAGGACCTGGCGGACGCGGTGGGGCGGATCGCGCGCTTCCTGGACGGCTACGGGCAGCCCTGACCCGGGGCCGGCGGCCCAATACGTCCGAACACTCCCTCCTTGGACTGAGTCCAAGGTAGGATGTACTCCTTATTGCAGGAGGAGTGCACCCATGTACGAGCCGATCCGCACCAAATCGGTCCATACGACGGCGGCGCCCACCCTTCCGCGACGCAGTCGTGACGAGGAACTGGACCTCCAGCTCGCCGGACACCTCGCCGCCCTGCTGACCGTCACCGACGAACTGCGGGCGCTGGAGTCCAGCCCGGAGCTCGACCGTGCCGCGGAGCAGCTCGCCCAGGCCGTGGCGGGCCTGCACCAAGGGCGCCCCCCGCTGCGGCTCTCCCCGGCTCCGGCCGGGCGGGGGCGGGCTGAGGCAGCCGTGGTGGCGGCCCTGCACCGCAGGGCCCGCGCGCTCGCCGGCCGGGCGCTTGTGGTCGCCGAGTCACGCCAGAACGCGGAGGCCGCGGCGCTCGCCGAGCGCCACATCGCGGTCCACACCACAGCCGCCTAGGAACCGCCCGAGGGCCGGGACCACAGGTCGTGACCTCCGGTCCCGGCCCTCGGTGTGAGGGTCGGCGCGGCCCGCCCGCGGGGCGACGGTCAGGGTCGGGGATCCCGCGGCCGGGCCATGCCTACCGCCGGGCCGCCCGCCAGCGCCGCACGCACGAGGAGGGTCGGGCCGCCCGGAATCGGCGGGGCACAGGCCGTGTCCTCCTAGCCCAGGCGCTCGACCAGGGCCCGGTACTCGTCCCACAGCTCCTTCGGCGTGTGGTCGCCGAAGGTCTCCAGGTGGGACGGGATGAGGGAGGCCTCGTGCCGCCAGGTGTCGACGTCGACCGAGAGCAGCAGGTCGAGGTCCGCCTGGGAGATGTCCAGACCGGTGGTGTCCAGTGAGCCCGCGGCCGGCAGTACGCCGATCGGGGTCTCGACGCCCTCGGCCTGGCCGTTCAGACGCTCGACGATCCACTTCAGCACGCGGCTGTTCTCGCCGAAGCCCGGCCACACGAACCGGCCGTCAGCGTCCTTGCGGAACCAGTTCACGTAGTAGATCTTCGGGAGCTTGCCGGGGTCGTGCTTCTGGCCGAGCCCGATCCAGTGGCCGAAGTAGTCGCCCATGTTGTATCCGCAGAACGGCAGCATGGCGAACGGGTCGCGGCGCAGTTCGCCGACCTTGCCCTCGGCGGCGGCGGTCTTCTCGGAGGCGACGTTGGCGCCGAGGAAGACGCCGTGCTGCCAGTCGAAGGACTCGGTCACCAGCGGCACGGCCGAGGCGCGGCGGCCACCGAAGAGGATCGCCGAGATCGGCACACCCTTGGGGTCCTCCCACTCCGGGGCGATCGTCGGGCACTGCGCGGCGGGGACGGTGAAGCGGGCGTTGGGGTGGGCGGCCGGGGTCGCGGACTCCGGCGTCCAGGAGTTGCCCTTCCAGTCCGTGAGGTGGGCCGGGGGCTCCTCGGTCATTCCCTCCCACCAGACGTCGTTGTCGTCGGTGAGGGCGACGTTGGTGAAGACCGAGTTGCCCCACAGGGTCTTCATCGCGTTGGCGTTGGTGTGCTCGCCGGTGCCCGGCGCGACGCCGAAGAATCCCGCCTCGGGGTTGATCGCGTAGAGGCGGCCGTCCTCGCCGAAGCGCATCCAGGCGATGTCGTCGCCGATGGTCTCCACGGTCCAGCCGGGGATGGTCGGCTCCAGCATGGCGAGGTTGGTCTTGCCGCAGGCGCTCGGGAAGGCCGCGGCGACGTACTTGGCCTCCCCGCGCGGCGGCGTGAGCTTGAGGACGAGCATGTGCTCGGCCAGCCAGCCCTCGTCCCGGGCCATGACCGAGGCTATGCGCAGCGCGTAGCACTTCTTGCCGAGCAGGGCGTTGCCGCCGTACCCGGAGCCGTAGGACCAGATCTCACGGCTCTCGGGGAAGTGCGAGATGTACTTGGTGGAGTTGCACGGCCACGGGACGTCCTCCTGGCCGGGCTCCAGCGGGGCGCCGACGGAGTGCACGGCCTTGACGAAGAAGCCGTCCTCGCCGAGCTCGTCGAGCACGTCCTGGCCCATGCGCGTCATGGTCCGCATGGCGGTGGCGACGTACGCGGAGTCGGTGATCTCCACGCCGATCGCGGACAGCTCCGAGCCGAGCGGGCCCATGCAGAACGGGACGACGTACATGGTGCGGCCGCGCATGGCGCCGCGGAAAAGGCCCCCGGAGCCTTCGGCCCGGGAGGTACCCCCGTTGTGGCCGGTGAAGATCTCCCGCATCTCCGCGGGGGCCTTCCAGTGGTTGGTCGGGCCGGCGTCCTGCTCCTTCTCCGAGCAGATGAAGGTGCGGTCCTCGACGCGAGCGACGTCGGTCGGGTCGGAGGCGGCGTAGTACGAGTTGGGGCGCTTGATCGGGTCGAGCTTCTTGAAGGTGCCCTTCGAGACGAGCTCGTCCGCGAGGCGCTGGTACTCCTCCTCGGAGCCGTCGCACCACACGATCTCGTCCGGCTGGGTCAGCTCGGCTATCTCGCCGACCCATGCGATCAGATCCTGGTGATTGGTGGGAGCCGCATTGACGCGCGCCACGATCGCTCCGTTCCGCCCGGTGTGCACTCACCTGGCGTCAGATTCCGAGGGTGTGTTGTCGGCCCCTTGGGGGCTGCGACCCGGATGCTGCTGTCGTGGGATGCTCATCCGGTGCCGTCCGCACTCATATGAGTATCAGGACAGGAAACGCGATCTGTCCAGGGCGCGTGAGGTGAGCATCGCCACTCCCAACGCCCGGCGACACCGCGTACTACGGATCGGTAACCTACGCAACCGTAGCTAGCATTGATTTCATGAGCTCCGTGGACGAGACTCCCGTTGTGCCCGCCGCCCTTGAAGAACTCGCATCCGCCGCCGCCCCTTTGAAGCCCAAGCTGAGGGGGTGGCTCCATGCCGGGATGTTCCCCGCCGCCCTTGTCGCGGGCGTCGCCCTGACCGCCTTCGCCGAGAGCACCCGCGGGCGGATCGCCTGCGCCGTGTTCACCCTCACCGCCTGCGCGCTGTTCGGCGTGAGCGCGCTCTACCACCGCGGCGACTGGGGCCCCCGGGCCTCGGCGGTGCTGCGCCGGCTGGACCACGCGAACATCTTCCTGATCATCGCGGGGACCTACACGCCCTTCACGCTCCTACTGCTGCCGGACGGCAAGCAGGAGGTGCTGCTCTGGCTGGTCTGGGCCGGCGCCCTGGCGGGCATCGCGTTCCGGGTCTTCTGGGTGGGCGCGCCGCGCTGGCTCTACACCCCCTGCTACATCGCGCTCGGCTGGGCGGCGGTCTTCTTCCTGCCCGACTTCATGCGGCGCGGCGGCATCGCCGTGCTCGTCCTGATCGTCGTGGGGGGCCTGCTCTACAGCATCGGAGCGGTGATCTACGGGACCAAGCGCCCCAACCCCTCGCCGCGCTTCTTCGGCTTCCACGAGGTCTTCCACTCGTTCACGCTGGCCGCGTTCATCGTCCACTACGTCGGCATCTCGCTGGTGGCCTACAACCACGCGTAGCCCTTCCGCGGCCGCCCGAAGGCCCCGCGGACCGCGACGGCGGTCCGCGGGGCCTTTCGCATGCCCGGAGTGACAGCTACTCTTTTTTGAAAGTCACTGCCATTTGATGGTGGCTTTCTACTTCGCATGCTGCCCGGGTGCCCGGGCCCGTGCCCTCCGGAGGAGACCCGGCATGACGACGACGGCCGATCCAAGGCGCTGGTGGGCCCTCGGGGCCCTGGTGGCGAGCATGCTCGTGCTCGGCTTCGACATGACGATCCTCAACGTCGCGCTGCCGACGATGGCCGCCGAGCTGGGCGCGGACACCGGCGACCAGCAGTGGATCGTCGACGGCTACACGGTGGTCTTCGCCGCCGCGATGCTCCCCGCGGGGCTGCTGGGCGACCGCTGGGGGCGGCGCCGGATGCTCGTCGCCGGGCTCGGGATCTTCCTCGCCGGCTCGGTGCTCGGCGCCCTGGTGGGCAGTCCCGGACCGGTCGTCGCCGCCCGCACGGTGATGGGCCTGGGCGCGGCACTCGTCATGCCGCTGGCCCTGTCCGTCCTGCCCTCGCTGTTCGGGCCCGAGGAACGCCCCAAGGCCGTCGGCGCGGTCACCGCCTCGATGGCGCTGGGGATGCCGCTCGGGCCGATCATCGGCGGCACCCTGCTCGACCACTTCTGGTGGGGCTCGGTGTTCGTGGTCAACATCCCGCTCGTCCTCCTCGGTATCGCCGCCTGCCTCTTCCTGCTGCCCGAGACCAGCGACCCCGCCACGCCCCGCGTCGACCCGCCGAGCGGTGTCCTGGCGGTGGCCGGGCTCGGCGCCCTGGTCTTCGGCATCATCGAGGCGCCCCGCCGGGGATGGGCCGACCCGCTCGTGCTGCTGACACTGTTCTCCTCCGTCGCGCTGCTGACCGGGCTGGTGCTGCGCGAACGCCGGCTGGAGCGGCCCATGCTCGACCTCGGCCTGCTGCGGCAGCGGGGCTTCCTGTGGAACGCGGTCGCCGCGACGCTGGTGACCTTCATCCTCACCGGCCTGCTCTTCGTCCTTCCGCAGTACCTGCAGGCCGTCCTCGGCAACGACGCCCTCGGCACCGGCGTACGGCTGCTGCCGATGATGGGCGGCCTGCTCGTCGCCGCCCGGGGCAGCGCGCCGCTGGTCGCACGGTTCGGGTCGCGGCCGGTCGTCACGGCGGGGCTGCTCCTGCTCGCCGCGGCGGCGGTGCTCGGCAGCCGTACGGACGTACAGGACGGTTACGGGGCGACCGCGCTGTGGCTGTCCGTCACCGGCTTCGCCTTCGGCTTCGCGATGGTCCCCGCCATGGACGCGGCGCTGGGCGCGCTGCCGCGGGACCGCGCGGGCAGCGGCTCCGGACTGCTGATGACCCTGCGGCAGACCGGCGGCGCCATCGGCGTCGCCCTCCTGGGCAGCCTGCTGGCGGGCGCCTACGGCGACCGCGTCGACACCACGGGCCTGCCCGCGGCGGCCGCCGACGCGGCCTCGGGCTCCGTGGGCGCCGCGCACGCCATCGCGGCCGCCCTCGGCGACCCGGCGCTCGCCGCCTCGGCCGACGCGGCGTACGTGCACGGGATGGACCTCGCCCTGCTCGCCGGCGCGGCCGCCTCGCTCGTGGCGGCCGTGCTGACCGCGCTCTTCCTCCCCGACGCCCGCGGTGCGCTGGAGGTTCCGGGCACCGCGCGGATGGTCCCGCCCGCCGCCGATGCACGACAATGACCAGCGTGACCGTACCGACCAGACCGAGCCTCCGCGAGCGCAAGAAGATCCGGACCCGGCGGGCCATCCGCCGGGCCGCCTACCGGCTCTTCGAGGCGCAGGGGTACGACGGCACCACCGTCGAGCAGATCGCGGACGCGGCCGAGGTCTCGGCCAGCACGGTCTTCCGGTACTTCCCCACCAAGGAGGACATCGTCCTCTCCGACGAATACGACCCCGTCATGGTGGCCGAACTGCGCGCCCGTCCGGCACAGGAGCCCATCGTCGCCTCGCTGCGGCACGCCCTGCTGGGCCCGCTGCGCGAGATGCTCGCCGACGAGGGCGAGTTCGAGGAGATGCGGCAGCGGCTCCGGCTGGTGCGCTCGGTGCCCGCCGTCCGCGCCCGCATGGGCGAGAACATCCAGGAGTCCAGCCGGCTGCTGGCCTCCGTCACCGCCGAGCGCCTCGGGCGCCCCGAGGACGACTTCGAGATCCGGGTCGTCGTCGGGGCGCTGATCGGGGCCTGGTCCGAGGCCATCTTCCACTGGCTCGACGCGGACGGCGGCGCGGACCTCGCCGCCGTCCTCGACCGCTCGCTGGAACTGCTCGCGGCCAACCTCTGCCGTCCGCCCGCCTGACTCACCGGCGGCTCACCCCCTGGTCCCCGTGGACACAGGCCCGGCCGTCGTGGTCGGTGTCCAGCCGCAGCGGGTCCCGCGTCCGGTTCGCCCTCAGCGGCAACGGGTAGGCCCTGCGCGCCGAGCCGGCGGCCCGGGCGGCGCAGGAGGTGCGGGCGACCGCCCCCGGGAAGGCGGCCGGCACGCAGACGCCCGCCGTGCCGTAACCGGCCGCGCCCGGAGACGTTCACCGCGACCGGCGCCGACGACCACGCGGACGGGGCCCCGGCGGCGTGCACGCACCGTCCCCGCCGCCGGGGTCCGGAAGGCATCCGCCACCCCCGCACCGATCGGACGCGCGCAACGGCGCTCCCGACGGGGCCGCTTCACCGGCCGGCCGGCTCGCGCCGGACACGCGGCCGGGGGCAGCCCGGTGGCGTCGTGGCCGCCCCGGGCCGCGGGCGGCGAGCGCCCCTGCCGGAGTGCCTCAGCGCGTGCCGAGTCGCTCCGCCAGGGCCTGCGGGTCCGCGGTCGGGGCCGCGCACACGAAGTGCCGGCAGACGTAGGCCGCGGGGCGGCCGCCGAGCAGCGGGCGGTCGGCCAGGAGCACGAACTCCTCGGTGCCGGGCTCCCCCACCGCCACCACCGCGCCCGGGGCGGTGCCCAGCAGCGCGGCACGGTGCAGCGCCGCCGTACCCGCGTCGCCCGCCGGGCCGACCACGGCGACCTCGCGCGGGCCGTCGAGCGCCGCCTCCGCGACGGCCAGCCCCCAGCCGATGAACCGCGGCACCCGGCCGCCGAGGGCCCCCACGACGCCCAGCGCCCGCTCGGCGGCCTCGCGGTGGCGGGACGAGCCGGTGTACGCGGCGTACGACAGCAGCGCGCCGGCCGCGGCCGTCCAGCCCGAGGGGGCGGCGTTGTCGGTCGGGTCCTGGGGCCGGCGGATCAGCGTCTCGGCGTCGTCGGCGGTGTCGTAGAGGGCGCCGTCCTCCCCGGTGAAGTGCCGCAGCACGGAGTCGAGCAGGAGCCCCGCGAGGTCCAGCCACACGCCCTCGCCGGTCACCGCGCCGAGCGCGAGGAAGCCCTCCGCGACGTCGGCGTAGTCCTCCAGCACGCCGGCGTTGCCGCCCACCGTGCCCTCCCGCGAGGTCCGGGCGAGCCGACCGTGCTCGTCCATGTGGACCCGCACCAGCAGGTCGGCGGCCTCGACGGCGGCCGCGACCAGGTCCGGCCGCTCGAAGTACGCGCCGGTCTCGGCCAGCGCGGCGATCGCCAGGCCGTTCCAGGCGGCGACGACCTTGTCGTCCCGGCCGGGGCGGGGCCGCCCCTCCCGGGCGGCGAACAGCCGCTCGCGCACCGAGGCGATCCGCCCGGCATCCACCAGGCCCCCGTCGGCGGGCAGTTGGAGCACGGAGGCGCCCTCCTCGAAGGTGCCGTCCTCGGTCACCCCGAAGAACTCGGCCGCCAGCGCCGCGTCCTCCTTGCCGAGGACCTCCTCCAGTTCCGCCGGCGTCCAGACGTAGAAGGCGCCCTCACCGTGACCGCCGCCCGGCCTGTCGCTGTCGGCGTCGAGCGCGGAGGCGAAGCCGCCCTCGTGGGTGCGCAGCTCGCGGACGAGGAAGTCGGCGGTCTCCAGGGCGACCCGGCCGGCCAGGTCGGAGCCGGTGGCGCGCCACAGGTGGGCGTAGACCCGGCACAGCAGGGCGTTGTCGTAGAGCATCTTCTCGAAGTGCGGCACGACCCACTTGCGGTCCACGGAGTAGCGCGCGAAGCCGCCGCCGAGCTGGTCGTAGATGCCGCCGCGGGCCATCGCCTCGCAGGTGTCGCGCACCATCTGCAGCGCGCCCTCGGAGCCGGTGCGGGCGTGGTGCCGCAGCAGGAACTCCAGGGCCATCGACGGCGGGAACTTGGGCGCCCCGCCGAACCCGCCGTACGAGGGGTCGTAGTCCCGGGTCAGCCCCAGCAGTGCCGCCGCGAGCTGCTCCTTTCCGGGGGCGGCCGTACCGCCGAGGGCCGGCGAGCGTCCGCCCAGGTCCTTCACGATGCTCGCCGCGACCGCCCCGACCTCCTCCCGCCGCTCGCGCCAGGCCGCCTCCACGCCTTCCAGCACCTGCCGGAAGGAGGGCATGCCGTGCCGCGGGGCGGGCGGGAAGTAGGTGCCGAAGTAGAACGGCTCGCCCTCGGGCGTCAGGAAGACCGTCATCGGCCAGCCGCCGTGCCCGGTCGCCGCCTGCACGGCCTCCATGTAGACGGCGTCGACGTCGGGGCGCTCCTCGCGGTCGACCTTCACCGACACGAAGTGCTCGTTGAGGTACGCGGCGGTCGCCTCGTCCTCGAAGGACTCGCCGGCCATGACATGGCACCAGTGACAAGACGAATACCCGACGCTGAGCAGCACCGGCACGTCCCGCTGCCGCGCCTCCTCAAACGCCTCCGGCGACCATGGCCACCAGTCGACGGGGTTGTCGGCGTGCTGCAGCAGGTACGGCGACCGGGAACCAGCCAGTCGATTCATGCTTCCACTCTGCCATGCCGGTAGCGCCGGCCCGGCCACTGCCGCCCCGCTGCCCGGGTCCGGCGGGTGTCTCGTCAACGCGCCATGGCCCGGTCGATTTCCCGCACTCGTTCACGCAGCCGCCTGCCCTGCGCGTCGCCACGGTCGACCAGGTCGGGGAGCGCGGAGACCTGGACATCCCGCTCGCCTTGCGCCGCGACACCCGAATCCGTCCAGTCCAGTTCGATGGCTGCCCGTTCCGCGAGAGCGAGCACCGTGACGACAAAACGTCGGAAAGTGCCCGGATGACGGCGTGCCTGGTGCGCCGGTGCCGTGTCAGAAGAGCGGAGGCGAAGACCGCGAACGCTACGGGTTCGACCTGGCACTCATCGTTCTCCATCGGCCCGATCCCCGAGGCAAGACCCAGCTCCGCCTCAGCCCGCCGCCTCGAACTGTAATAGTTCTTGTCGTACACTGGCCTCATGCAGACGAACCGATCCGGGACGACCGAGAACATCTCCGTGTCCTTGCCTTCGGAACTGGTCGGAGCATTGCGCGAGCGCGCCGGCCGACGTGGCGTGTCCGCCTACATCACCGCAGCGGTCCGGCACCAGCTCGCCATGGACGGACTGGCCGAGATCGTCGCCGACCACGAGGCCGAGCACGGCGCCCTCACCGATCAGGAGATCGAGGCGGCACACCGTGAACTCTTCGGCGACGAAGAGCAGTCCCATGGAACCGGACAGAGCGCCGCGTGAAGGAACCCACGGCCCGATCCCTGGTGCTCGACTCCCAGGCGCTGTCCCTCCTGCTCGGCAATGACCGGCGGATGGTCACCCGCATCGAGGCATCCCGCCGGGCCGGTGTGCCGGTCCTCGTCTCCGTTCTCACCGTGGTCGAGGCTGTCCACGGCAAAACGGATGTCGCCCGGCTCAGCTGGGTCCTCTCCCGGCTCCAGGTCGAGCCGGTCAGCCAAGCCGACTCGATGACCGCCGTGCGCCTGCTGCTGGACGCGGGTGGTCTCCACGGACACAAGTACGCGATCGACGCTCTCGTCGCGGCGATGGCTCTGCGCTCCCCGACCCCCGTTCTGGTCCTCACCTCGGACCGTGACGACTGGTCGAAACTGTGCGGCGATCGCGTAGGCGTCGTCAATGTCTGAGGGGCCCGGACTACTGCCTTTACGCAGTCACTGGCACCAGTGACAAGACGAATACCCGACGCTGAGCAGCACCGGCACGTCCCGCTGCCGCGCCTCCTCGAACGCCTCCGGCGACCATGGCCACCAGTCGACGGGGTTGTCCGCGTGCTGGAGGAGGTACGGGGACGTGGCCTGCGCAGGTCGGTTCGGCATACCCGCATCCTTGCGCACCCGGCCTCCGCCCCGCCCATGCGCCACAGGGGCGGCGCACGTACGGGGCGGAAGGGCGTCGGCTCAGTGCTCGCGCGGCCGGACCGGCTGGCGAGTGGCCGCACTGACCGCCAGGCCGAGGAGGAAGAGACCGCCGCTCCCCCGCACCACGGCACCGCCTTGGGGCCGGCCCCCGTCAGGGGGTTCCCCATCGCCGTCACAGCGCGGCGAGCCCGGTTGCCCGCGGCAACGGACGTTGTCCAGGGCCGGTCATGCTGATGGAATCGACGGCTGGACGGTGCTGGGAGAGGGACAACATGCTGGAGACGGTCGGCCTCACGGCCCCCGAGGGCGACGTGTACCGCCTGCTGCTCGTCGCCGAGTCGGCGTCCGCCGGGGAGATCTCCGGCCGTACGGGCCTCGACGCCCCGGTGGTCCTGCGCCTGCTGGGCGCGCTGGAGGCCAAGGGGCTGGCGTACGCGGTGGAGGAGAGCCCGGGCTGGTACGCGGCCATCCCGCCGGAGGTCGCCCTCGTGCCGCGGCTCCAGCGCCACGCGGAGGCCCTGGACCAGACCCGGGCGGCCGTGTTCGACATGGTGGAGACGTACCGCCGCGTCGCACGGGCCCGGGGCGTGGGCCAGACCGTCGAGATCATCGACGGCGCCGCCGCGCTGCGGCAGCGCCTTCGTCAGCTCCAGGACGGCGCCCGCCGCGAGATGCTGTGCTTCTGCAAGGCCGGTTACGTGGCGATGTCCCCGGAGAGCAACCAGGAGCAGTTCGCCGCGCACGACCGGGGCGTGCTCTACCGGGTCCTGTACGAGCAGGCGTACTTCGACGACCCCGGCTCCGTCGACAACGTCGTCACGGGGGTGCGCGCCGGGGAGGTCGCCCGCGCGGTGCCCCGGCTGCCCCTGCGGTTGGCGATCGCCGACCGGTCGGTGGCCGTCCTGCCGCTGGCCCCCTCCGGCGCTCCCGGCGGCAGCCCCCGGGAGCTGAAGGCGGCGCTGGTACGGGACAGCAGCCTGCTGGAGGCGCTCATCGACCTGTTCGAGCACTACTGGGAGGTCGGCGCCCCGCTGCGGGTGACCGACGAGGGGCGGATCGGCGGCGCGGGGCCGGAGGACCCGGCGTCGCCGGCCGCGGAGGACCGGCACCTGCTCTCCCTGATGGTCGCCGGCATGACCGACGAGGCGATCGCCGGGCAGTTGCGGGTGAGCAAGCGCACCGTCCAACGGCGCATCCAGGGCCTGATGAACCTCGCGGGTGTCGTCACCCGCATGCAGCTGGGCTGGCACGCGGCGCGCCGCGACTGGCTCTGAGGCGGCGGAGACGACGGCGGGGCCCGCCGGGCTGATCCGGCGGGGCCCTGCCGTGCCGTTACGCGGCTACTTGAGGAGGTACGCCTTGAGGACGGTCTGCTCGAAGGAGTTGCCGGCGGCGTCCTTGACGTAGGTGCGCACGCTGACCGAGCCGCCCGAGGCGTTGCGCGGATGGCGCACGGTCACGGTGCGCTTGGTGCCGGAGCCGCGGACCTCGGCGGGGTGCCAGGTCCTGCCCTCGTCGTAGGAGACCTCGGTGGTGAAGGTGCGGATGGCCTGCTCGGAGGCGCCCTGGGCGCGCTGGATCAGCACCGGGATGTCGAGCCGGTGTCCGGCCCGGGCCCGGTTCCGGTCGTCGAGCTCCGGCGCCATGCGCACCGCGTACAGCGGCAGCGCCTGACGCGTCGCCGTGGTCGCGGACCGGAACCGCCATTCGGCGCGTGTGCTCGTGGACACGAGGCTGGGGCCGAGGTCGCGCTCCTGCTCGACCGTCAGACGGTAGTCGGCCGGGGTGGCGTCGGCCGGTACCTCGGTCCCGCTCATCTCCTGCGAGACCAGAACGCCGTTGCGCCGCAGTTCCGTCCTGGGCAGGCTGGCCTGGCTGTCGGCGAGGTAGTCGAGGTTCCCGTTGGCCGCGTACTGGAGGATGTACGTCATGGTGTCGCCCTCGCGGTGGATGTTCGTCTCACCGGGTACGAAGCCGATGGCCTGGACCGCGCCGTTCCAGCGCTCCTCGACCTTGGAGCCGGGGCGGTAGGTGTGCACGGTGCTCAGGTAGCTCTGGCCGCGGATGCTCTCCGGGTCGAGGAAGTTCCACTGGTCGAAGGCGGTCCGCCAGCGCACCCCGTCGCGCGCCGAGAAGTAGTCCACGCGGTGGCCGGGGACGGGGAGTCCCTGCATGTACATCCCGCCGAGCTCGTAGCCGTCGACCCATGTCCACACCAGGCGGACGGCGTCGAGTCCCGGTGCCGTGGCGGCGAAGGTGGTGTTCACCGTGGCCAGCTCGGACTTGCGGGGGTGGTAGCCGGGGTCCTCGGGGATGCCGCCGTGCACCGGCCGGGTGAGGTAGTACACCGAGGAGGGGTTGCCGTCGGCGGCGACGGGCTCGCCCCACACGCCGCTGACGATGTAGGTGAACGCCGAGTCCTTCACCCGTGCGGTCGGCGTGGCGTAGAGGTGCTCGATGTGGTCGTCGCCGACCGCGTCGTTCATGGTGACGGACAGGAGCTCGTCGGCCAGGCTCAGGGTGCCGATCTCGGCCGACATGATGCGGGCGGTGCGGCTGGGGGCGGAGATCGTGACGGGCCTGGCGGTGCGTGCGTCGATGGTGACCGACCGGTCGGCGGTGGTGACGACCTCCGGGGCACCGACCGCGACGGCCTCGGTGAAGTCGGCGTCGAAGAAGAAGCCGCTCACGGAGTAGGTGTCGTTCGGCAGTCGCAGGGTGGTGCCGTCCTTGCCGAGCAGTTCCTGCTCGTAGGTCCTGCCGCCGGCGGATTGGATCAGCAGGTAGGCGTACTCGGGGGCCTTGCCCGCGCGGTCCTTCAGGGTCAGGCGCAGCTCGTGGGAGGGCTGTTCCAGGTCCACGCCGAAGGGGACGCGGACCGAGACCTTCCCGTCGGTGGAGGTGGCCCTGACCACGCCGCTGTAGGCCGCGTACTGGGTGGTGGCCTGCGGGGCGACGGTGAGGGTGACGTCCGCGGAGCCGCCGGCGGGCACGGTGACCTGATCGGCGCCGAGCGTGAACAGGCCCTGGGGAGCGGGCTCGTCGAGCCTGCCTCGGCCGGCGGTGTGCGTCAGGCGCAGGGTGACCGGTGTGGTGCCGGGGTTGCGGTAGGTGAGGGTCTTGGTCACCGGGGGCCGGTTGCCGTCGGCCCACTGGATCAGCCCGAAGTCCAGGGCGGTGGGCTCGGCGGCCACCTGCTGGTCGACGGCGCGGGCGATGTCGACGCGTCCGGCGCCCTGGTAGTAGGCGCCGTGCTCCTTGGCGCCGGCCGTGGTCTGCATCAGCCGGCTCTTGACCTGCTCCGGGGTCCATTCAGGGTGCTGCTGGAACATGATGGCGGCGGCGCCGGCGACGTGCGGGGTGGCCATCGAGGTGCCGCTCATCGCGATGTAGCCGTCCTCGGCGGTGGTCCCGCCGGCCATGGCGGCGGTGACGTTCACGCCGGGTGCGATCAGGTCCGGCTTCAGGCCGGAGTCACCGATGCGCGGGCCGACCGAGCTGAAGTCGGCGCGGTCGTCGTCGGCCTCGGCGGCGCCGACGGCCAGTGCCCGGTCGGCGGAGGCCGGCGAGGAGACCCTGCTGCCGGACCCGTTGTTGCCGGCCGCGGCCACCACCAGGGTGCCGTAGTCACGGGTGACGGTGTCGACCATCGCCTCGATCGCGTCGGTCTCGGGGGTGTCGGTGTCACCCAGGCTCAGGTTGATCACCTTGGCGCCGTGCCGGGCGGCCCAGGCCAGCCCCTCGATGATCGCGGAGTTGTCGCAGTTGCCGTCCGCGGTGCACACCTTGCCCGCGAGGATCCGCGCGCCCGGCGCCACGCCCTTGTACCGGCCACCGGAGGCGGCGCCGGAACCGGCCACCGTCGAGGTCACATGGGTGCCGTGACCGTTGAGGTCGGCGGCGTCGGGTTCGCCGGTGAAGTTCGCCGACTCCACCACCAGGCCCTTCAGATCCGGGTGGTTCGGGTCGTAACCGGTGTCCAGCACCGCGACCTTGACCCCGTCCCCGGTCAGGCCCTTCTCCCACGCGTGCGGCGCGCCGATGCGCGGCACCGTCGTGTCCAGCTGCACCTTCGCCGTGCCGTCGAGCCACACCCGGCGCACACCGGCGCCGAAGGCCGTCGCGCCGGCCTTGCCGGGGGCGATGCCCTTCCAGAACGCGCCCGCGTCCTCGCGGCGTTCGGACAGCGTGGCGAAGGAGGTGCCGGCGACGGTGCCGACGTCGGCGGCGCCGGCCGCGGTCAGCCGGCGCTCGGCGGCACCCGCGTCACCGGCGTACTGGACGATCAGCGGCAGGGCCGACCGCTCCGCGTACTTCCCCTTCGCCAGGGCCGAGACGTTGAACAGCGCGCGGTCCACACGGTCCGCCGCGAGCAGCGGCAGCGCGTCGACGGGGATGACCGTCCACTGTCCGCCGTCCTGACGCTTGACGAACCTCATGCCCTCGCGGCCCTCGGCGGGCTCGACCGACACGCTCTGCTTGCCGGACGGGCCCGTCAGCAGCGTCACGCGGTCGCCCGTGACCAGGGTGACGTGCTGCCGGGTCAGGCCGTGCGTGCCGGACGCAGCCGTTCCCCGCGAGTCCGCGCCGGCCCGCCGGGTGTCCGGGCCGGTGCCCTGGGCGGCACCGGGGGTCGCGGTCAGACCGGCCAGAAGCGCGGCGAGGGCGGCGGCCGCCACGTACCGCGTCCGAGGGCTTCCGCCTTCCGGCCGCCATCTGCTGTTCATGTGTCTCATGACGCGACAGCGTGACGCCGGCGCCTCCCAGGGGTCAGCACTTTCGCCTGTCGGTCAGAGGACAAGTCACCTTTGCGCCACGGCACGGGAGCCGCAAAGGAGCCCAAACGGCGATGAAGCCGCGGCCCGGCGCGGCCCCTTCAGTGGTGCCCGGGCGTGCCCGTCCGCGGACGCGGTGTCGCGATGTGGCGCGTTCGGCAGGACACTTGGGGACCGGCGGCTACCGAGGGGGCCAGTGGTGACGAAGCAGACGCCGCAACGGCAGACGCAACTGAGCACGTCCGACCGGGCCGAGGTGTTACGGCTGCTGGAACGCGCCGTCGCCGGTGAGCTGCGGGACGGGCACTCCGGGGAGGAGGCGCTGCGGCAGGCACGGGCGGCGGTCGACGCGATCGCGGCCGAGACGTCGGCCGAGTACGCCGCCTACACCGCCGCGCTGGCGGCGGAACGCGCCGGCCGCCGGTCGTCGTTGGTCACCCCGGCGCTGGTGACCGCGGTCGCCGCCGTCGCGGCGTGCGTGGCGGACCTCGGCTGGGGCACGCCGACATCCACGGCGCTGGGCGTGGGCGGCGTGGTGGCGCTCGCCGGGGCGGCCGTGACGGCCGCGCTGACGACGGGCGGCGGCGGCGCCCGGCCGCAGGATCTGCGGCGGGCCTGGCTGGAGGCCGTGGAACAGCGCGGTGTACGGCCGTTCCTGGAACGCCGGCGCGCCGTACCGGCCCCGGCGAAGGTGCCGGCGCAGCGCCGCACCGACCGCAGCGCCGCCGCGCGGGGGCGCAGCGTCCTGGAGCAGTCCTTCGCCCAGCTCCCCGCCACCGAGGGGCCGTTCGCCGGCCGCCGGGACCAGCTGCGGCAGATCGCCCAGTGGGTGCACCAGGCGCGGGTCTCCCCCGCCTCGGAGCCCGTCGTGGTCGTCCTGCACGGCCAGGCCGGTTCGGGGCGCACCACGCTCGCGGTGCGCGCCGCCCAGCAGCTCAAGGACCAGTTCCGCGGCGCCTGCGTGGTCGACCTGCGCGGCGCCGCGCCCGGGGAGCGCCCGCTGCCCGTACGGGACGCGCTGCTGCACCTGCTCAACCGGCTGGGCGCGCCCCGCGAACAGCTCCTGTTCCGCGAACGCACCTCCCAGGAGCAGCATCTGCGGCGCCTGACCGACCAGTACCAGAAGCACCTCACCGACGTTCCGGTCGTCATCGTCCTCGACGACGCCGCCGGGCCCGAGCAGATCCGCGCCCTGGTCCCGGAGCGCTCCGACAGCCTCGTCCTGGTCACATCGGCCGAACCGATCGACCTCGACGTGCCGGCGGCCCGCGTGTACGCCCTCCCGGTCGATCCGCTCGGGGCGGCGGCGTCGCGGGAGCTGCTGGCCGGGCTGACGCCTGAGGCCGGCACGGCGGCGGACGGGGAGGGCGCAACCGACGCCGTACGGCGGCTGTGCGGTGGTCTGCCGCTCGCGCTGCGCATCGCGGGCAGTTCGCTGCCCGACCGGGGCGCGGAGCGGCTGGCGGCCGATCTGGCGGCGTACGGCCCGGTGGGCCCGGTCGACCGGGCGCTGGCACTGGGTTACCACGACCAGCCCGAGCCGGCCCGCCGGCTGCTGCGGCGGCTCGCGCTCGCCGGACGGACGAGCCTCGGCGCGGCGGCCGCCGCGGCCCTGCTGGGGGCGGAGGAGCAGGAGGCGGCCCGGCGGCTGGGCGAACTGGCCTCGGCCGGTCTGATCGAGCACGTGCGCGGCAGCCGCTACCGGTTGCACGACCTCGTACGGCGCTTCGCGCACGCGCGCCTGCTGGACGAGGAGGAGCCGGCCGAGCGGGCGGCCGCCCAGGAGCGCCTCATCCGCAGCTACTCCGAGCTGGCCGACGCGGTGATCCGGCTCGTCGACGGCCGGACCTCGACCCGCGCCGACCGCTTCGGCCCGCAGGGCTTCCCCTCCCTGGACCAGGCGCTGCGCTGGCTGGACGAGGAGTCGAGCTTCATCACCGCGGCGCTGCGGCACTCCGAAGGCGTCGACCAGCGGGTGGTGCAGCACCTGCTCGGCGCGCTGTGCGACTACTGCCTGCTCCGCGGCGACCTGTACCGGCTGGGCGAGATCAGCGAGCTGGCCCAGGCGCACCAGCGGGAGGCCGACCAGTCGGTGCTGGTCCGCTCGGTGCAGTGGCGCACCGGCATCGCCGCGCGGCAGCTCGGCGAGCTGGACAAGGCCCGCTCGACGCTGTCGTCGGTGGTCGACCTGTACTTCGAGGCGCAGCACCCGGCGGGCGCCGCCCGCGCCCTGTGCAGCCTGGGCATCACGCTCCACCAACAGGGCAGCCTGCGGGAGGCGGAGGTCAAGCTGCGGGAGGCCCTGGAGCTGCAGGCCGGCGACGAGCTGCGGGCCGACCGGGCCTGGACGCAGCACGCGCTGGCGGCGGTGCTGCGCGACGCGGGCCGGCCGGCGCAGGCGTACGAGCTGCTGACCGAGTCGCTGGCCCTGCACCGGGAGAGCGAGAGCGTGCACGGCGAGGCCTGGGCGCACCTGCAGCTGGGCCAGCTGCTGCTGCGGCTCGGCGACGCCGAGCGCGGCGAGACGGAGCTGCGGACCGCGGGCGAGTGCTACGCCGCGACCCGCGACCCCCGCGGCGAGGCCTGGACCACCACCCAGCTCGGCCGCGCCCGCCTGCTGCGCGGGGACGCCGGCGCCGCCCAGCACCTGCTGCGCGAGGCCCTGGCCCGCCACCGCGCGAACGAGGACGCCCGCGGCGAGGCGTGGTCGCTGTACTACCTCGGCCAGGCGCTGGAGGACGGCGGCGAGCTGGACGCCGCCCTGCGGGCCCTGGAGCGCTCCCGCACCATGTTCAGCCGGATGCGGGACGTCTACGGGCTGGCCTGCGCCCGCCACCATTCCGCCCGGGTCACCCGCGACCAGCGGGCGGCGCTCACCGGCAACCTGCGCAACAGCGGTTTCGCGCGCCAGCTCCTGCAGGACGCCCGGGCCGACTTCCACCGCGCCGGGGTGCCGCACGGCGAGGGCTGGTCCTGTGTGGAGCTCGCCGTCATCGACGCCGGCAACGGCCGCGTCCCGGCGGCCCTGGACCTGGTCCGGGAGGCGGAGCGGCTCTTCGCCGGTATGGGCGACCGGCGCGGCCTGGCGTGGGCACACTTCCTGCAGTGCACGCTGTTGCCGCTGCTCTCGCGCGAAGGGGCCGTCGAGGCCCGCGAGCGGCTCGCCCGGCTGACGGACGACCTGCACGAGGGCCGCGACCTGGACCTGCGGGAGTACGCGGAGACCTACGCCCTGCTGCTGGAGCGCGGTGTCGAGCCGGGCACGCCATGGGAGGCGTGGCGGCTGGGCATGGTGCCGTCGCGGGGTGCCCGGATGGTGATGGCCGTGCCGGTGGACCGGGCGGTGGAGGGCTGAGCGCCCGGCCCGGCGCGTCACCGGCTCCGCGGCGTCCCGCGGATGACCGTCGCGACGGGACCCGGCCGCCCAAGGACGAACCATGGGCCGGCTGCCCGCAGCGCTCCGGCCCATCCGCGACCGGGATCGGGCACTGCCGCGCGAGGCCGGCGTCCATCACGAGAGCCCGGAGCGGCACACGATCACCTTCGCGCGGGACGCGCCGGAGGGCGCCGACGACGGCCTCGCCGTGATCGTCTCCAGCGGCGCGCTGCCCGTGCCGGCCGTCGGCGGGCACGTCGCCGTGCACGACCACGAGGTGCGGGTGGTCGCGGTGCGGACCCCGTACACCCGCTCCGGCGACGAGGGCGTCCCGCTGCTCTTCACGCGGGTCACGGTCGCCGCGCCGGAGTGAGCGTGCCGGGCATCCCTCCCGGGCAGGGGAGCGGGTGCCCGGCGTGCCTCAGCCCTTTCGGCCGGGGCCCTCGGCGCCGGAGGCGGCGGATGCCTCGAGCGACTCCGACGGCTGCTCCGCCTGCTGCGGCTGGTCCTCGAAGTCGATCTTCTTGAACTGCTTGTTCATGTTCTTCATCAGCCACCACAGGGAGAGGCCGATGAGGGCGAAGATGACGAAGCCGAGGAGGCCGGGCGTCACCTTGTTCTCGTCCAGGTCCTTGACGGCGAGGGGGACGAGCTGGGCTGCGGCCGTGCCGAATGTCGCGTTCACGCGCTCAATTCTTCCGGATGCCCGCGAAGAGGTCGTCCTCGGGGAGGGAGGTGTCCACCCGGGACTTCGCGAGCTCGTAGTCCTCGGTGGGCCAGACCTCCCTCTGCAGCTCCATCGGGACGTGGAACCAGGCGCCGTCGGGGTCGATCTGGGTGGCGTGGGCGAGCAGGGCCTTGTCCCGGATCTCGAAGAAGTCGGCGCACGGCACGTGCGTGGTGATGTTGCGCTCCGGCCGGTCGGCGGTCTGCCAGCGCTCCAGCCACTCGCCGTACGGGGACTCCAGCCCACGGGCGAGCAGCGCCTCGTGCAGGGCGACGGTGCGCTGCCGGTTGAAGCCCTGGTTGTAGTAGAGCTTCAGCGGCGTCCACGGCTCGCCGGCCTCGGGGTAGCGCTCGGGGTCGCCGGCGGCTTCGAAGGCGACCATCGAGATCTTGTGGGTCATGATGTGGTCGGGGTGCGGGTAGCCACCGTTCTCGTCGTACGTGGTGATCACGTGCGGGCGGAACTCGCGGATGAGCTTCACCAGGGTGCCCGCGGCCTCGTCCACGTCCTGGAGGGCGAAGCAGCCCTCGGGCAGCGGGGGCAGCGGGTCGCCCTCGGGGAGCCCGGAGTCGACGTAGCCGAGCCAGGACTGCTCGACGCCGAGAATCTCTCGCGCCTCGTCCATCTCCTTGGCGCGGACCTCGTGGATGTGCTCCTCGATGTACTTGTCGCCCTGCAGTTTGGGGTTGAGCACGGAACCACGCTCGCCACCGGTGCAGGTGGCGACCAGGACGTCGACGCCCTCGGCTACGTACTTGGCCATGGTGGCCGCGCCCTTGCTGGACTCGTCGTCGGGGTGTGCGTGCACGGCCATCAGTCGCAGCTGCTCGGTCAAGGTCGGATCCTCAGTCATGGGTCGTAGGTAGCGGCTTCTATAGTGACCGAAGCGAGGGGCTGTTTGATTCCAAGGCGGGATTCCCCGGGCCCCGGGAGGACTGATTCATGAGCGCGGTGCGCGACGGACTGCCCGAGGGACGGTACGGGCGGGGTACCGACGACGACGCGCGCGCGGACCGAAGGCTGCGGCTCGTGGGCTCGGTGCTCGGTGTGGTCCTGCTGCTGTTCCTCGGCTGGATCGGCTGGGACAAGCTCGCCGGCACCGAGGTCAGCGCCGAGGTCATCAAGTTCCAGGTCGTCTCCGACCAGGAGGTCCAGGTCCACATCGAGGTACGCAAGGACGCCGGGGTCACGGCGGTGTGCACCCTGCGCTCGCTCGCCGAGGACCACAGCGAGGTCGGCCGTAAGGACGTTCGCCTCAAACAGCACACCGGTCGCATCGACACCGTCGTCACCATTCGCACCACGAGTCACGGCGCTTCTGCGGAACTGGTCGGCTGCCAGCCGGCCGGCTGATCCGACCTGCCCGGCCATTCACCCCTTGACCTGGGTCTATGGCTTCCCGATGATTTCCCTCTCGCCGTTTGTCGGGGGGAATTGTTACGCTCGTGGTTTCGCCCTCCCGCGAAGACGCATCTTTCTGGGTAGGGCGATCATTTGTAAGCAAGCGAGTTCGAGTACGACGAGGAGCACCTGTGACCCAGACCAGCGAGAACGTCACCTGGCTGACCCAGGAGGCGTACGACCAGCTCAAGGCCGAGCTGGAGCACCTGTCGGGTCCCGCACGCGCCGAGATCGTCGCCAAGATCGAGGAAGCCCGCCAGGAAGGCGATCTCAAGGAGAACGCCGGGTATCACGCGGCGCGTGAGGACCAGGGCAAGCTGGAGCTCCGGATCCGCCAGCTGACGCAGCTCCTGCAGCACGCGAAGGTGGGAGAGGCCCCGGCGGACAACGGCGTGGTGGCGCCCGGCATGGTCGTGACGATCGCCTTCGACGGCGACCCTGACGACACCCTGACCTTCCTGCTCGGCTCGCGTGAGTACGTGTCCTCCGAGCTGGAGACCTACTCGCCGCAGTCTCCGCTCGGCTCGGGCGTGAACGGCAAGAAGATCGGCGAGGACGCCTCGTACGAGCTCCCGAACGGCAAGAAGGCCTCGGTGAAGATCCTCGACGCCAAGCCGCACAGCGGCTGACGGCCGCCGCGCCCTGGAGCTCCAGGCTCCCGGCGTCGCCCCGCAGACGCAGGCGAGCCCCCGGCCTTCCGGCCGGGGGCTCGTCCGCGTCCCGCGGGAATGCGCCCGCGGGAGGGGGGTCAGGCGGTCGCCGAGCGGTACTTGCGCACCGCGAGGGTGCGGAAGATGGCGATGATGACGATCGACCACAGCACCGAGGCGAGCACCGGGTGCTGCATCGGCCAGACGTCCGGGGTCCGGTAGCCGGGCGGCAGGTTGCCGAACAGCTCCCGGCAGGCCAGCACGGTGGCGCTGAACGGGTTCCACTCGGCGATGTGCCGCAGCCAGGGGGTCATCTGGTTGGAGTCCACGAAGGCGTTCGAGATGAACGTCAGCGGGAACAGCCAGATCAGACCGCCGGAGGTGGCCGCCTCCGGGGTGCGGACGGACAGGCCGATCAGGGCGCCGATCCAGGAGAAGGCGTAGCCGAGCAGGAGCAGCAGGCCGAACGCCGCGAGCGCCTTGGGCAGGCCCTCGTGGACGCGCCAGCCGACGAGCACGGCGACGATCGCGAGCACCACGACCGTGAGGGCCGTCTGCACCAGGTCCGCCAGGGTGCGGCCGGTGAGCACCGCGCCGCGGGCCATGGGCAGCGAGCGGAAGCGGTCGATGAGGCCCTTGTGCATGTCGTCCGCGATGCCCGCGCCGGCGCCGGCGGTGGCGAAGGTCACGGTCTGGGCGAAGATGCCGGCCATCAGGAACTCGCGGTAGAGCGCGGGGCTGGTGGAGCCGCCGACGTTCATGGAGCCGCCGAAGACGTAGCTGAACAGCACCACGAACATGATCGGCTGCACGAGGCCGAAGATCACGACCTCGGGGATGCGCAGCATACGGATCAGGTTGCGCCGGGCGACCACCAGCGAGTCGCGTACGGACTGCACGATGGGGTTGGGGGTGCGCGGCGCGCTGGTGGAGACCGCGTCGGTCACCGTGGTCACTGGGACTCCTCTTCCTTCTCCTCGGCGGCGTGGCCGGTGAGGGACATGAACACGTCGTCGAGCGTGGGCCGGCGCAGACCGATGTCGTCGATCTCGATGCCGCGGGTGTCGAGCTCGCGGATGACCTCGGCGAGCAGCTTGGCGCCGCCCGTGACCGGAACGGTGATCCGCCGGGTGTGGTTGTCCACGGCGGTCTCGCCCTTGCCGAAGCCGTTCAGCACCTCGGTGGCGGTCACCAGGTGCTCGCGGTCGTGGACGACGACCTCGACGCGCTCGCCGCCGGTCCGCGCCTTCAGCTCGTCGGAGGTGCCGCGGGCGATGACCTTGCCGTGGTCGATCACGCAGATGTCGTGGGCGAGGTGGTCGGCCTCCTCCAGGTACTGCGTGGTGAGCAGCAGCGTGGTGCCGCCGGCGACCAGGTCCTGGATGACCTCCCACAGCGCGAGGCGGTTGCGGGGGTCGAGGCCGGTGGTCGGCTCGTCCATGAACATCACCGGCGGCCTGACGACCAGTGCGGCCGCCAGGTCGAGCCGGCGCCGCATGCCGCCGGAGTAGGTCTTGGCCGTGCGGTCGGCCGCCTCGGCGAGGTTGAAGCGGTCGAGCAGCTCCGTCGCGCGGGCCTTCGCGTCCCGAGCGCTCATCTGGTAGAGCTGGCCGACCATCTGCAGGTTCTCGCGGCCGGTGAGGTACTCGTCGACCGCCGCGAACTGACCGGAAAGGCCGATCTGCCGGCGCACTTCGTTGGGGTGCTTCAGCACGTCTATCCCGGCCACGACGGCCTTGCCGCTGTCGGGCTGCAGCAGGGTGGTCAGGACGCGCACGGCGGTCGTCTTCCCGGCCCCGTTGGGGCCGAGGAGGCCCAGGACGGTCCCCTCAGGGACGTCGAGGTCCACTCCGTCCAGTGCCCGTACGTCGCCGAAGGTCTTCACCAGACCTTCGGCATGGATGGCGCCTGGCATGCGATGTCTCCGATTCGGGGCTTGGGGTGCATGGGGACTGGGGCGCGCGGCCGCACGGCAGCGCACCACGATGTGTCGCGAGCATCCCAGACGCGATATATCGCGTCAAGCGGATTTACCGCACTCCGCCCTCGCGCGCCGTCCCGCGTCCACGACACCCGATTCCACCATGCCGCACGCCACTGACAATGCGGACCGAACGGGCTCAGAGCAGCGCGTATCCCGCCGTACGCAGCGCCTCCGCCACGGCGGCCCGGTGCTCGGGACCGCGGGTCTCCAGCTGCAGCTCGACCTCCGCCTCGGTCAGTCCCAGCCGAGGATCCGTGCGGACGTGCGCGATGTCCAGCACGTTCGCGTCACTCGCGGAAAGGATCTCCAGCAGGGCCGCCAGCGCTCCCGGCCGGTCCGTGAGCCGCAGCCGGAAGGACATGTAGCGCCCGGCGGCCGCCATGCCGTGCCGCAGGATGCGCTCCATCAGCAGCGGGTCGACGTTGCCGCCGGACAGCACGGCGACCACCGGCCCGTCGAAGGACTCCGGCCGCGACAGCAGCGCCGCCACCGGGCTCGCCCCGGCCGGCTCGACCACCAGCTTCGCCCGCTCCAGGCAGAGCAGCAGCGCGCTCGACAGCTCGTCCTCGCTGACCGTGCGCACCTCGTCCACCAGTTCCCGGACGATGGCGAACGGCACGTCCCCCGGGCAGCTCACCTTGATGCCGTCCGCCATGGTGGCCACCGAGTCCAGCCCCACCGGCCGCCCCGCCGCCAGCGACGGCGGGTACGCGGCCGCGCCCGCCGCCTGCACCCCGATGACCCGCACGTCCGGACGCACCGACTTCACCGCCACCGCCACACCGGCCGCGAGCCCGCCGCCGCCCATCCCCATGACGATCGTGCGCACCTCCGGGCACTGGTCCAGGATCTCCAGGCCCACCGTGCCCTGCCCGGCGACGATGTCCGCGTGGTCGAAGGGGTGGATGAAGACCGCCCCCGTCTCCTGCGCGTACTCCCGTGCGGCGCGCAGCGTCTCGTCCAACGCATGCCCGTGCAACCGCACCTCGGCCCCGTAGTCGCGGGTCGCCGCGACCTTCGGCAGCGGGGCCCCGGCCGGCATGAAGACGGTGGAGCGCACCCCGAGCAGCGACGCGGCCAGCGCCACGCCCTGCGCATGGTTGCCGGCGCTCGCCGCCACCACGCCCGCCGCACGCTCCTCCTGCCGCAGACCGGCGATCCGCACATAGGCGCCGCGCACCTTGAACGAGCCCGTGCGCTGCAGGTTCTCGCACTTCAGGTGCACCGGCGCGGCCACCAGACGGGACAGGTAACGGCTGCCCTCCATGGGTGTCACACGCGCGACACCCGACAGCATCTTGTGCGCGCCGCGCACATCGTCGATGGTGACGGGACACGGCCGCGCGGTCACCATCGCGCGACCCGTGGAACGTGCCGGACTTGCGGGGCTTTCCATGGTCCCCAGTCTTGCAGCAGTGGCCACCGCCCGGACGGACCGAGCAGTTTTCCGCGGCGGGGTCCCCGGGTGACGCTCTCCGCGTACTCTTCTCCCAACCTTCGCAGGACCGACAGAACGCGAGCTTCCGGCCATGCCCATTCCCCCCTCGGAGATCACGACCGACCTCCTGGAGCGCCTGCAGCACGAGGTGGCGCTCTTCGCCCGCCGCGCGGAACAGACGCGCCTCGGTGGCGTCGGCAAGGCCCGCAACTCCATGGACCGGGCCGCTTACCTGCTGCTCCACCGCCTGGACGACGAGGGCCCGATGGGCGTCAAGGCGCTCGCGGAGGGCATGGGCATCGACTCCTCCACCGTCACGCGGCAGGTCGCCCCGCTCGTGGACAGCGGACTGGTCAAGCGCACCTCCCACCCCGAGGACGGGCGGGCGGTCGTGCTCGCGCTCTCCCCCCGCGGGCGTTCGCGTCTGGAGGAGGTCCGCAGCTCGCGACAGCGGCTCATGGAGGTCGTGACGGAGGACTGGACGCCGCAGGAGCGCGAGTCCTTCACCGATCTCCTCGGCCGGTTCAACACCGCGCTCGCGCGGTACCACTCCTCCGTCACACAGGGAGACGAGCAGAACTCTTGACCTGAGGTCGCCGTCTGCCGTCCCATGTCGCTGTGGGAGAGCGCCGGGAGGCAGCGGAGCGCCTGCGCGAGGCCGAGTTCGAGGCGTTCGCGGCAGGCGCGGCAGGGCGTTTGCTGCATGTCGCCGTCCTGCTCACGGGGGACCGGACGGAGGGGACCGAGCTGCTCTGCGCCGCCCTGTCGCGCACCTACGCGGACTGGTTCCGGATGCGCGGCGAGGACCCGTACGCCTGCGCCCGCGCCGAGATGGTCCGCCGCTTCGCCCACCGGCCCTGGTGGCGCCGCCCGCGCGGCGGGGTGCTCGGGCCGCTCAACGTGCGGGAGCGGCTGGTGATCGTACTGCGGCTGTACGAGGGCATCGCCGAGGAACAGGCCGCCGCGCAGCTCGGCATGCCGTCGGAACGCGTACGGACGATCACCCTGCGGGCCACCGCGGTCCTGCGCAGCCGGCCCGTCCGCGGCGGCGCGGCCCCCCGGGTGCGGGAGGCCGCGTCGTGAGCGCGTACGACCGCAAGCAGGAGGAGGTCCGCCGGCTGCTCGACGGGCCGCACCCCGCCGTACCGGTGGACCTCGCCCCGCGCGCCGCCGAGCGCGGCCGCCGCGTCCTGGCCCGTCGCCGCGTGCTGCACGCGGCCCTGTGGACGCTGCTCGTCGTGGGGATCGCCGTCGGGCTCGTCCTGGCGGCACTGTGGTGGCCGTCCGCGGAACCGCTCGACACGACGCCGGGCATCGGCGACTGGTAGCGGCCGACCGGAGGGGGAACCCCCGCCCGTCGGCCGCGTGCGGCCCTACGCGCCCAGCGCCTGGCGCAGGTCCTCCAGCAGGTCGTCCACCGACTCGATGCCGACCGACAGCCGCACCAGATCCGCCGGCACCTCCAGCGCGGAACCCGCGACCGAGGCGTGCGTCATGCGGCCCGGGTGCTCGATGAGGGACTCGACGCCGCCCAGGGACTCGCCCAGCGTGAACAGCCGCGCCCGGTTGCACACCTCGACCGCCGCCTCCTCGCCGCCCGCGACGCGGAAGGAGACCATGCCGCCGAACCGCTTCATCTGCTTGGCAGCGACATCGTGCCCCGCGTGCTCGGGCAAGCCCGGGTAGAAGACCTGGGTGACCTTCGGGTGCAGCGACAGCAACTCCGCGACCCGGGCCGCGTTCTCGCTGTGCCGGTCCATGCGCACCGCCAGCGTCTTGATGCCCCGCATCACCAGCCACGCGTCGAACGGACCGGCGACCGCGCCCATCGCGTTCTGGTGGTACGCCAGTTCCTCGCCGAGCCCCGCGTCGGCCGCGACCAGCGCGCCGCCGACCACGTCCGAGTGCCCGCCCATGTACTTGGTGGTGGAGTGCACGACCACGTCGGCGCCGAGCGCCAGCGGCTGCTGCAGGTAGGGGCTGGCGAAGGTGTTGTCCACGACGAGCCGGGCGTCCGCGCCGCGCGCGATGTCCGCCAGCGCCGCGATGTCGGTGATCCCGAGCAGGGGGTTGCTGGGCGTCTCGACCCAGATCAGTCTGGTCTCCGGCCGCAGCGCGGCCCGGACCGCCGCCGGGTCGGAGGTGTCGGCGACCGACCACCGCACGCCCCAGCGCTCGACGACCTTCGCGAACAGCCGGAAGGTGCCGCCGTACGCGTCGTTGGGGATGACGACGTGGTCGCCGGGCTTCAGGACCGTGCGCAGCAGGCAGTCCTCGGCGGCCAGGCCGGACGCGAACGCCAGGCCGCGGCGGCCGCCCTCGAGCGCCGCGAGGTTCTCCTCCAGCGCGGTGCGGGTGGGGTTGGCGGAGCGGCTGTACTCGTAGCCGCCCCGCAGGCCGCCGACCCCGTCCTGCTTGTACGTGGAGACCTGGTAGATCGGCGTGACCACGGCCCCGGTCCGGGTGTCGGCCGGCTGACCCGCGTGGATCGCGAGGGTCTCGAAGTTCTGGTGCTGCTGCTCGCTCATACCGCCGAGCGTAGTGCGCGCCGCGGGCCGGGACGTGCCGGGCGGGCCCGCGTAGGCTTGCTCATCATGGAATTCCTGTGGGTGCTGTACGGCGTTCTGCTGATCTCCGCGATCGTGCTGGTGCCCCGCATGCTGCGCGGCCGCGGTGTGCGGGCCGTGGCCACGGTCGATCCCGCCCGGTACGGCCTCGTGCCGCGGGAGGAGATCGACATCCGGCTGCCGGGACCGGACGACGAGCTGACGCAGGCGCTGACCGTGACCCAGCGCACCCAGGACTGGCGCGCGGTCGCCGCCCTCCTCAAGGGCACCCCGGCCGAGGGCGAGCTCCGCTGGCAGCGGGTGCAGACCCTGGCCGGCGCCGCGGCGGTCGAGCTGGCGCAGGCCGCCGGTACGGGCGCGGCGTGGCTGCGCACCTGGCGGGTCGAGGACGCCAAGGACGCCGGCGGGGCGGCCGTCCACGCGGCGTTCCTGGTGCAGCGGGCCCGGCGCGAGCCGGCCGGCTCCCCGGACGTGGCGATGATCCTGGAGGAGGCCCGCACGGTCGCCGACCAGGCCGCGCTGCTCGCGCCGGGCGACCCCGTCCCGTACATCGTCGCGCTCGCCGCCGACGGGGACTTCGACCCGGCCTGGGAGAAGATCACCTCCCGCGCCCCGCACCACATGGGTGCCCACCTGGCCGCCCTCGCCCGCCTCCCGGAGGACGCCGCACGCGACTTCGCCGAGCGGGCCGCCTCCTCCGCTCCCGAGGGCAGCCTGCTGCCGGCGCTGCCGCTCTTCGAGGTCTTCGCGCACCAGCCGGACGTCATCCTCGTCCGCGGCTTCTACGAGAGCGAGGTCGTCTCCCGAGCCATCGGCGGCGCCCTCTACGCCACCGAGCACGCCTCCCCCTCCGACCCGGTGCTGCCCGTGGTTCGGCACCTGCTGGCGGCCTTCCTGCTGCGCGCGGAGCGCTTCTTCGAGGCGGTCGAGCAGTTCCGCGCCGTCGACGGCTACGCGGGCGCGGCCCCCTGGGCCTACGACCCCGACCCGGCCGCGGCGTACACCGCCCACCGCGCGCAGGCGCTCGCCGGGCTGGAGTGGAACTCCGAGCGCGGGCACACCCGTTGACGCACGCCACGCCTGCCCTCCCGTGAGGAGGCGATACTCAGGAGTTGTGGACTGGCCGGAGCGCTGATGCCGTCCTGCGCTCCAGCAGCGTGACCGAGACACCGGGCACGATCCGGCGCTCGACGACAGGGACGAATCCGCGCCGACGATAGAGCGCGAGTGCGGGCAGGTTGGCGGTTCCGGTGGAGACGACGGTCAGTTCCGCGGGCTCGATCGAGTCCAGGGCGTCGAGCAGTGCCGTTGCGACACCGCGACGGTGCGCGACGGGATGGACCACGAGCCGGCAGATGTCCAGAGCACCGTTCGGCAAGCGGGCCCAGGCGACCGCTCCGACAAGTCCCGACTCATCGCGAACGCCGAGGAAGGACTCGTCACATGCCCGCAACTGCTCAAGGGACTCGTGCAGGGGCGGGATGCCGTCGAAGCCGATGAGCCGGGCTTCGACCGCGTAGGAGGCCCGCTGAAGGTCCCACAGTTGACGCAGGGTGTCGGGATCGGACAGGTCGAGCCGGACCGCTTCGGCAAAGGGCCGGTGGGGTTCGGTGACGGCGTGGTGTTGGCCGGTCATGCCAAGATCCTCTCACCCCGCGGACGGCGCTGGGCCGCTGCTCGCGCGGGCGGTGAGTTCGGGGCCGAGGAGGCGTACCTCCTCCGTCGGGCTGCCGTTGAGCTTGGCGATGACGAGTTCGACCGCGTGCCGGCCCATCTGCTGCGCGGGGATGGCGACCGAGGTGAGCTGGGGGGCGGCCTGGGTGGCCACCTGGTCGGGGCAGACGGCGACGACGGAGAGGTCCTCCGGCACGGCGCGGCCCTGCTGGCGCAGGAGCGCGAGAAGGGGGGCGATGGCGGACTCGTTCTGGACGACGAGGGCGGTGGTGTCGGGCCGTTCCTCGAAGATGCGGGAGAGGGTGCCCGCGGTGGACTCGTAGCTTCCCTCGCAGGGGCGGTGGATGAGCCGCAGTCCGCGTTCGGCGGCGCGGGAGCGCAGGCCCTGGAGGGTGCGTTCGGCGAAGCCCGTGTGGCGCCGGTAGACCGCGGCGGCCTCGCCGACGACGGCGACGGAGCGGTGGCCGAGGTCCGCGAGGTGGTCGGCGCAGAGCGCGCCGGTGGCGACGAAGTCGAGGTCGACGCAGGTGAGTCCGGCGGTGTCGGCGGGCAGTCCGACGAGCACGGCGGGCCGTTTCCCGGCACGCAGCAGCGGGATGCGCTCGTCCTCCAGCTCGACGTCCATGAGGATCATCGCGTCGGCGAGTCCGCTGGCCGCGACCCGGCGGACGGCGGTGGGGCCCTCCTCGCCGGTGAGCAGGAGTACGTCGTGGCCGTGCTGACGGGCCGTCGTGGCGACCGCCATCGCGATCTCCATCATGACGGGGACGTACATGTCTGTACGGAGCGGCACCATGAGGGCGATGATGTTCGAGCGGCTGCTGGCCAGCGCCCGCGCGCCGGCGTGCGGGTGGTAGCCGAGTTCCTGGATGCTCCGTTCGACCCGCCGACGCGTGCCCTCGGAGATCGACCGCTTGCCGCTCAGGACGTACGAGACGGTGCTGGCGGAAACCCCGGCGTGCCGGGCTACCTCGGCGAGTGTGGCCATCGCGTGTCTCCGTCCCCCAAGAAGTGTCGAGGCGCGTGCCGAAAGCGTTGAAGCGCTTCGACACAGACGGTATCCGGACCCCCACATCCCTGTCCAGACAGGAGTCGAAGCGCTTCGACACCCTCATGGCCGAATCCGGCTTGGCGTTCGATGTGACGCTTGAGCTGTCCGCGACAGGCGGCACATACTGCGTATGCAAGGCGGGGGCTTCACCGGGGGGAACGCCGTGGGGGAACATCGCGTGCGCGCGCCCGGGAACGAGCGCTCCCGCGTGTCATGACGCAGACACAAGGGGATACGTTGCACCGACGATGGAAGAAGGCGCGCGCGGCAGCGCTCGCGACGGGGGTCGTGGCGGCGCTGACCGCCGGCGCCGCCGTACCGGCCTCGGCGGCCGGTCCGTCGGCCGCGGAGCCGGCCGGCTCCGCGTCCGCCACGGCGGTCAGGGACCGCGTGTGGATCACGCTGATCACGGGCGACCGGGTCGCCGTGGACTCGCAGGGCAGGCCTGTCGCCCTCAAACGCGCCAAGGGGCGCGAGAACATACCGGTGCAGATACGCCGGCAGCACGGCCATGTCTACGTCGTCCCGCAGGACGCGGTGCAGCTGATCGCGCAGGGCCGGGTCGACCGCCGGCTCTTCGACGTGACCACGCTGCGCCGGGCCGAGTACCGCAAGGCCGCCGAGCGGCACGGCCTCGGACTGATCGTCACCTACCGGGGCAGCAGGCCCGAGGCGCGGACCGAACTGCACCGCGCCCAGGGCACCGAGGTGACCCACACCTTCGCGCCGCTGGGCGGCGAGGCCGTCACCGCGCCCGAGGACTGCGCTTCCGGCGTCTGGACGGCGCTGACCGACGCCCCGCAGGGCTCCCCGTACGCCACCGCCGAGTCCGGCCTGCGCACGGTCTGGCTGAACGCGATCCAGAAGGCCGCGGCCGAACCGAGCTGGAACACCCGGCAGATCCACGCGCCGGACGCCTGGGACGCGGGCTACGACGGAACCGGCGTCACGATCGCGGTGCTGGACACCGGCGTCGACAAGAGCCACCCGGACCTGACCAGTCAGGTGGTCGCCGAGAAGAACTTCTCCACCGCGGACAACCTGCTCGACCACTTCGGCCACGGCACCCACGTCGCCTCCATCGCCGCCGGCACCGGCGAGAAGTCGGCCGGTGCCTACAAAGGCGTGGCCTCGGGCGCGCGGATCATCAGCGGCAAGGTGCTGGACGACGACGGCTTCGGCGACGACGCCGGGATCATCGCGGGCCTGGAGTGGGCCGCCGCCTCCGGCGCCAAGGTGGCCAACCTGAGCCTCGGCGGGACCGACACCCCGGGCGTCGACCCGATCGAGGAGGCGGTCAACCGCCTGTCGGCCGACACCGGCACGCTGTTCGTCATCGCGGCGGGCAACGAGGGCGACGGCGACTCCACCGTCGGCTCCCCCGGCAGCGCGGACGCCGCGCTGACCGTCGGCGCGGTCGACAAGGACTCCAAGCTCGCCGACTTCTCCTCACGCGGCCCGCGCGTGGGCGACGGAGCGATCAAGCCCGATGCCACCGCCCCCGGCGTGGACATCACCGCGGCCGCGGCCGCGGGCAGTGTCATCGACACCGACCCCGAGGTCCCGCACACCCCGGACGGGAGCTACCTGACCATCTCCGGCACCTCCATGGCCACTCCGCACGTGGCGGGCGCCGCGGCGATCCTCGCCCAGGAGCACCCGGACTGGACGGGCCGGCAGATCAAGGCCGCGCTGGTCGGCTCCACGACGGACGGCGGCTACACCGCCTTCCAGCAGGGTTCCGGCCAGATCGACCTGGCCGGGGCGATCCACCAGGACGTGGTCGCAGAACCGGTCTCGCTGAGCTTCGGCGTCGCCCGGTGGCCGCACGCCGACGACACCCAGCAGTCCAGGACGATCACGTACCGGAACTCCGGTGACTCCGACGTCACCTTGCACCTGTCGGTCACCGGCAAGGACCCGGCCGGTGCCGCGGCGCCGGCCGGCTTCTTCACCCTCGACAAGCAGCAGCTGACCGTGCCCGCCGGCGGCACCGCGCAGGCCACGCTGACCGTCGACACCACCCTCGGCGGCAGCCTCGACGGCGCCTACAGCGCGGCCGTGGTGGCCGGCGACGGGACGCGGTCGGTGCGCACCGCCGCGGGCGTGGTGCGCGAGGCCGAGTCGTACGACCTGCGGATCAACAACCTGGACCGCGACGGACGGCCGGCCGCGGCCTACGACACGCTCGTCCTCGGACTGGACGGCGACACCTTCGAGGAGGTCACCAACGACAGCGGCAGCACGGTGCTGCGCCTGCCCAAGGGCAGCTACGCCGTGGACAGCCTCATCGTGAGGCTCGCCGCCGACGGCCAGACGATCAAGAGCGCGAACTGGGTGAACCGCCCGCTGGTCAAGCTCACCAAGGACACCGAGCTGACGCTCGACGCGAGCAAGGCCAAGCCGTTCGTGTTCACGCTGCCGGACCGGGCGGCCAGGCAGTCGGACCTCATGGTCGGCTACAACCTGAACTACGGCGCCGCCGGCGCGGGCCTCAGCTTCAACGCCGGCACGCTGCGGGACTTCCGTACCGCGCACTCCGGCCCCGCGCTGACCGCCGCCCAGTATCAGGCGACCGTGGCCGGGCTGTTCGAGCACGGCTCGAAGGTCTACACGGTGGCGTACGGCCGCACGAAGTCGTTCTACACGGGCTACACCAGGACCGTGCGGAGCGCCGACCTGGCGAGGATCACCACCACCGGCGGCTCCTCGGTGAAGCGCAAGCTCGGCGCGGTCTTCACCACCCCGTTCGTGAACCGGGCCATGGTGACGCCGAGCGGCTTCCTCACCGGGCTGCCCTTCACCAAGGCCGTGTACGTCAACGCCTCCGGCGTCTCCTGGGCGCAGGACTTCCTGCAGACCGACGCCTCGGGCGAGATGTCCGAGGGGTACTACGAGGCGCCGGCCCGGACCTTCACCAAGGGCAAGAGCTACAGCCGCAGCTTCAACGTCGGCGTCTTCGGCCCGAAGCTGGACCGCCACTCCGGCATCGTGCGCTCCGGTGACGAGATCTCGGGCACGGTAGGCCTCTTCACCGACGGTCAGGGCCACAGCGGCTTCTCGTCGTACGACAGGGCCACCACGATCCTGTACCGGGGCGGGACGAAGGTCGGGAGTTACAACGGCACGCTCGACGACGGCGCCGTCTTCACCGTCCCGGGCGCCAAGGCCGGCTACCGGCTGACCACTTCGGTGACCCGCGCCTCGACCGCGGCGGTCAGCACCCGCATCACCGCGTCCTGGACGTTCTCCTCCAGGCACGTCGGCGGTGACGTCCCGGCCGCTCTGCCGGTCTCCGTGGTGCGCTTCACCCCGTCCCTGTCCGCCATGAGCACCTCCAAGGCGAAGGCCACGGTCAAGATGCCAGTGACCGTCCAGGGCGCGGCCGCGGGCCGCGACCTGAAGTCTTTGAAGGTGTACGTCTCCACCGACGGCGGCGCCCACTGGTCGAAGCTGACGGTCAGGAGCGGCAAGGTGACGCTGAAGAACCCCACGGCGGGCAGGGGTGTCTCCTTCAAGGCCCTGGTCAGCGACAAGAAGGGCAACACCCTGTCCCAGGTGATCTACAACGCGTATCTCGCGAAGTAGGTCGAAGCGTAGGACGGCAGGCGACCCGCCCGGAACGGAATCCGCCGTTCCGGGCGGGTCGACCGCCCTTGTGCCCTCCACGGGCCCGTGCCCGATCTCTGCCGCGCCCGCAACGGCCGCACGGCAGTCGGCGTCCTGCTCCGCAGCGGCTCGGAGGACGCGCGCAGCACCGACGCCACCAGGATGCCGAACCACGCGTTCGACGGGAGTAGTTGCTCCACCGCAGTCACCGTGACCCTGCGTGAGCTCCCGGCCGGCGCGCAGCGCCACTGACCGGCCGTCTCTTGCGCCGTCCCGCCGGGCGGGATAGGAAGCGAACCATGAATGCCACGCTCGGCGCGATGATCACTGCTGTCGTCGGAGTGCTCGGCACCCTGTTCGCCCCCGTGCTCGCCCAGCGCGGCACGGACCGGCGCCGCCTGGCGGAGGCCGCCGAGGCGGAGCGGCTGCGCCGGTTCGAGGAACGGCGGACGGCCTACACGGCGATGAACCGGGCCTCGCGGCAGTTCCACACGCTGCTCAAGGACGCCCTGCACCGGATCAGGGACGGGGTCTACTCCGCCGAGGAGCGGGACCAGGTCGAGGAATCCCGCCGTGAGTACCGGGACCGGTACGCCGAGGCGCAGATGATCGTCCCGGAACGCGTCCTGGCGGCCTCGCGAGACGTCAACCAAGTCCTCGCGGCGGCGGACGCCGCGGCCAAGCGGCTCGACCGCGGCCTCGCCCGGGACGGCGAGAGCCCGCACAGCGCGCTGGAGGCCCTGCGGGACGCGGAACCGCTGCTGCGGACGCTGCAGCGCCTGATGCGCGAGGACCTGGGCGTCACGGACTGAACGCCTCACGGCCCCCGGCGACGCGCGCCGGAGGCCGCGGGGCCGCGGGGCCGCGGGGCCGCAGGTGCGGCGGCGGCCTCAGGCCGCGGGGGTCCGCTCGGTGACGGTGACCCGGCCCTTCTCGATGGTGGCGACCCGAGTGGCGCGCCGGGCGATGGCGGAGTCGTGGGTGACCATGACGAAGGTCAGCCCGTACTCCTTCCACAACCCCTCCAGCAGGGCGAGGATCTCGTCGCGGGTGCCCTCGTCCAGGGCACCGGTGGGCTCGTCCGCGAGCAGCACCTTGGGGCGCTTCACCAGCGCCCGGGCGATCGCCACGCGCTGCTGCTGACCGCCCGACAACTCGCCGGGCAGGTGGTGCAGTCGGTCGCCGAGACCGACGGATGCGAGGGCCTCGGCGGCGCGGGTACGGCGTTCGGAGGCCTTCACGCCCAGCGGGACGAGGGCGGTCTCGACGTTCTCCTGGGCGGTCAGGGTCGGGATCAGGTTGAAACTCTGGAAGATGATGCCGATGTTCTGCGACCTGACCTTGGTCAGCCGGGCCTCGCTCAGCCGGGCCAGGTCGACGCCGTCCAGCTCCACCGAACCCTCCGTCGGGCGGTCGAGACCCCCGAGCATCTGCAGCAGCGTCGACTTGCCGCCGCCGGTCGGGCCCTGGACGACGAGCTGGTCACCGTCCTCGATCACCAGGTCGACGCCGCGCAGCGCGTCCACGACGTCCTTGCCACGCGAGTAGCGCTTGGTCACGCCGCTCAGCTTGTACATGAGGTGACTCCTGAAGTCCTGAAGGGGAAGGGCGGGGGCCGCGCCACGCCGGGGGGAAGGTGCGGAACGCGGCCCCCGGTCTCGTGGGGCGGGTACGGGCTACTCGACGCGGCGCAGGGCGTCCGCCGGGCGCAGCCGCGAGGCCCGCCAGCCGCCGAATAGTCCGGCGACCAGACCGCCCGCGACCGCCAGGACCACCGCGAGGACGATGGTGTCGACCTCGACCGGCGCCTCGAGGGCGATCTTCAGGGCGCCGGAGGCCGCGCGCCGGGCCGGCCCGCCCGGCCCGAAGCCGCCGCCCGGTCCCTCGGCACCGCCGCCGGCCCCGCCCACGGTCGCCTCCAGGGTGGGGCTGATCGCGGTGATGAGGTACGCGCAGCCGAGGCCCAGGGCGATGCCGAGCCCGCCGCCGACCAGGCCGTTGACGATCGCCTCGCCCATGACCTGCCGGGTCACCCGGCCGCTCTTCCAGCCCAGCGCCTTGAGGGTGCCGAACTCGCGCACCCTGCGGCTGACGGCGGAGGAGGTCAGCAGGCCCGCGACGAGGAAGGCCGCGACGAGCACCGCGATCGACAGCCACCTGCCCACGTTGGTCGCCAGGTCGGAGGCGGTGCTCAGCGAGCCGGAGACCGTGGATGCCAGGTCGGAGGAGGTGGTCACCGTCGTTCCGGAGATGTTCTTCTGGATCGCGGACTTGACGGAGTCGATCTTCTTGGAGTCACTGGCCTGGACGTAGATCGTGGTGACTTTGTCCTTGGCGTCCGCGAGCGTCTGCGCCTGCTTCAGCGGGATGTAGACGTTGGCGGAGGAGGAACCGCTGTCGGCGGTCGCGATGCCGATGACCTCGAACTTGGTGCCGGAGATGGTGAGCGTCTTGCCCACGGTCAGCTTCTTCTGCTTCGCGTAGGCGCTGTCGAGCACGGCCACCTTGGCGTTGCCCTGCGCGCTGGTGAAGGTCTTCCCCGAGGTGATCTTCGACGAGGTCAGCGGGCCGAGGTCGAGGTGGCCGACGTCCGTCCCGTAGACCGTGAAGTTGTTGATGTCGAAGTCGGCGCCGCCGCCGCGCACCGTGCCCTGCGGCTGGCCGCTGCCGCCTTGGCCGCGCGGCCGGGTGCCGCTGCCCGGCGCCTGCTGGAACTCGCCGCGCTGGAACTGGCCGTTGACCTTGATGACGACCAGGCTCAGCCCGCCGACCGCCGCCTTGACCCCGCTCTGCCCGGCGACCTGGTCGACGACCGACGACTGCAGCGACTCGAAGCCCTGCACCATGACGTGGTCGCTGCTCTGCTCCTTGTCGTCGCCGCGCGCGTCGAACCGGAAGCGCGGCCTTTCCGAGGAGGAGCCGGGGTCGGCGGCCTTGGTGACGGTCATGTCGGTGCCCAGGCCGTACAGCGACTCCAGCACCTTGCCCTGGGCCTGCTGCATGCCGGCCGACACCGAGTTGACGGTGATCACCAGGGCGATGCCCAGTGCGAGGCCCGTCGCGATGACGAGCGCCGCCTTTCTGCGGCGTCGGAGTTCGCGCCGAAGATACGTGAAGAACATGCGATTCCTCGCCGAGTCAGGAAAACGGGAAGCGGGGGGAGGTCAGTGCTCCTTCTCCGCTGCCGCGACGCTAGGAACCGGCCGTGATGAGAGCCTGAGCGGTGGATGAGAGGCGCATGAGAAACCCCTCCCCCAGGAGCCGCGCGGCGGCTGCAGTACCTTGCCCTGGCCCTCCCGCACCCCGCCGGGCCGGGCCGGCGGCGGATTCGCGGAAGGCCGGGCGGGAACGCGGACCGGATGAGAAGGTCGGCGCCTGACGGGACATCATGACGGGGAACGTCCCGACGGGGACATCGGTGGGGGCCCGGGTGGCCGCACGAGGTGGGGAGACGCGGAGATGACGGACGGAACGCCGTTGGGCGGCGGCGGTTGGGGCCCCGGTCACGGGACCGGCGGCGGCACGGGGGGCGGCGGCTTCGGACCGCCGCCCCCGCCGGCGCCGCCGTACCCGCCGCAGCCGCAGGCCCACCGCGGAGCGCCCTGGTACCCGCCGCACCCCGGTTACCCCACACCGCCGCCCCGGCGGCGCGGCCCCCTGCTGGCCGTGGCGGGCCTCGCCACCGCGGCCCTGGTCGCCGGCCTGCTCATCTGGGCGCCCTGGAGCGGTGACGGCTCCGGCGACGGCAAGGGCCCGTCGGCGACCGCGCGCAAGGACCCGGCGGCGGAGGCCGAGCGCATGCTCCGGGAGGCGGCGGACACCATGGACAACGCCCAAGTGGTTTCCTACCGCGGCGACTTCGCGCTCGACAGCGGGGCGAGCACCCCGTTCGACCTGCAGACCACGCCCGGCGGCTGGGGCCGCGGCTCGCTGCGGGACGAGGGTGCCACCGTACGGCTGCTCACCACCGACGACCACCGCCTGACCAAGGCCGGCCGTGCCTACTGGAAGGATCGCGGCTACGCGGGCGACCTCCTCGACCGGATCGACGGCCGCTGGCTGGACTCCTCCGCCGACCTGCCCGAGATCGACGATCTGACGACCCCGCTGGACCCGGCCAACGTCTCGGCCCTGCTCCGTGACGCCGCCGGCCGCGGCCGCCCGGACGCCGTCTCCTCCTCCACGGTCGCCGGACACCCCGTCAAGGTGCTGACCACGACCGGCGGCCGCTTCTGGATCAGCGACTCCACCCCGCGCACCCTGCTGCGCCTGGCCGCGGGCGACTCCCCCGCCGCCTCGGGGCCGCTGCCCCTGCCGGACGGTCTGGACACCACGGTGGCCGCCCTCACCGGCGCCGACCGCGAGACCTTCGCCACCGCCTACGACCGGGACCTCGCCGCCCTGAAGTCCGCCGTCGACCCCGCGGTCAGCTTCAGCAGCACCGGGAAGGCCCGCTTCTCGCCCTGCGGCAACAGCAGTTGCACCGCCCGATTCACCATCCAGAACTCCGTGTACGACGGCCTCGGCGACGAGGAGGCGTCCGACGACCCCGTCTACGCGGAGATCAGCATCGCCATCACCCTCGACGGCCGCAAGGTGAAGACCTGCGACTTCCACCGGAAGATGAAGCCCGCCGACACCGTGTCACTCACCTGCACGGCCACCTACAGTGCCGCGACCTCCCGGGACCACACCGTCCGCGGACTCCCCGACGCCTGGGCACGCGCGGTGCCGGACGACGAACTCTCCCGGCTGCGCGCGGACTTCGCCAAGGGCGTCGTGGACGGTCAGGCCGCCTGAGCGGGCCGGCTTCGCGAGAGCGGTGCGCGCTTAACGGCGCGGCCGCCGGTCCGTCTCGCCTGTGGGTGCGCCGCCGTAGAGCCGGGGCCGACTCCACCGGATGCCGGGGCACCGGGGGCCGGTGGTCCGGCACGGCGTGGTGATGGCCGGGGGCCGGTCGCGCAGCGGACCCCTCAAGGACCTTTCTCGTAAGGACGAAGACTCCCCCCTCCCCTCCCAACCCATCACGCGATCGGGTGATTTGAGCGGAAGCGGTGAGTACAGGGCGGTATGGTCGCCGCAGACAACACCACACAGACGACGGCCCCGGCGGGGACGGCAATCCCGGCCGGGGCCTGACCAATCAAGGAAGCAAGGCCCTTCCCCATGGCTGACACCCAGTCTAGTGCGCCCTCGCACGCCCGCGCCGGGACTCCGACGACCGGCGTCGTCCACGTACGCCGCCGCCTTACGGCGGACTTCACCATCCTCTCCAACCGCCTCGCCCAGCGCCCCGGCAGCGCGGTCACGGTGGGCGTCGGCGCGTATCTGCTCTCCGTCCCGGACGGCGTGCCCGTCAGCATCGACGCGCTGCGTGCGCACTTCACCGAGAGCCGGGAGCGGCTGGCCCGGGCGCTGAACGAGCTGGAGGCGGAGGGATTCCTGGAGCGGGTCGTGGTCCGCGAGGGCAACGGGCGAATCCGTACCCGGACCTATGCCCACGACGCGCCGCGGGCGGACGCGCCGACGGCGCCGGAAGCCCCCGCGCCCGAACCCACCCCGGCCGTGGACTGCGACAAAGCCCCCGACGAAGCTCCCGCCACCGTCCGGGAAGCCGCCCCGGGCGCCACCCTCGGTGCGGACGCCCTCGCCGGGGCCGCCGAGGCCGTCCTCGCGTCCCTCCGCGTACGCGACTCCCGCCTGCTGCTCTCCCAGCGCGACATCGCCCGCCTGGCGCCCGGTGTCGCCGCGTGGCTCCGCCTCGGTGCCGAGCCCCGGCGCATCGCCGAGGCCCTCGCCGCGGACCTGCCCTCCGTCCTGACCCACCGTCCGGCCGGCCTGCTCGCCCACCGCCTGCGCGTATGGGAGCCGCCCGCGGCCACGCCGCCGCCCCGAGCGGCCGTCCCCTGGCAGTCCTGCGACTCCTGCGAACGCCCCTTCCGCGGGCACGCCCCGGCCACCTGCCGGGAGTGCCTGGCCGAAGCGGCATGATGCCGTCACGCCCGGACCCCGGGGCGGCCCCGCCGGGGAACGCCCTTGCCGTGAGTCCACTCGAAGGCGTTCGCTGGTACCCCATGAGGTACACACAACTCGGCCGCACCGGCCTCAAGGTCAGCCGCATCGTGCTGGGCACGATGAACTTCGGCGGGCAGACGGACGAGGCCACCAGCCACATGATCATGGATGCCGCCCTGGACGCGGGCGTCAACTTCTTCGACACGGCGGACATCTACGGCGTCGCCGAGGAGAAGGGGCTCACGGAGAAGGTCATCGGCTCGTGGTTCGCGCGGGGCGGCGGCCGCCGCGACAAGGTGGTCCTGGCCACGAAGGTCTACGGGAACATGTCGGCGGACAAGAAGGCGTGGAACGAGGAGTCGTGGCCGAACCACGACCGGCTCAGCGCCCTCAACATCCGCCGGGCGGTCGAGGCCAGCCTGCGGCGGCTCGGCACGGACCACATCGACGTCTACCAGTTCCACCACGTCGACCGGCGCACCCCGTTCGAGGAGATCTGGCAGGCGGTCGACGTCCTCGTCCGCCAGGGCAAGATCCTTCACGCGGCGTCGTCGAACTTCCCCGGCTACAAGATCGCGCAGGCCAACGAGTCCGCCGCGAACCGTGGTTCGATGGGCCTGGTGAGCGAGCAGTGCCTGTACAACCTGGCGGAGCGCAGCGCCGAACTGGACGTGATCCCGGCGGCGCGGGAGTACGGGCTCGGCGTGATCCCGTGGTCGCCGCTGCACCAGGGGCTGCTGGGCGGCGCGCTGCGCAAGGAGCGGGAGGACAGCGGGGCCCGCACCAGGGTGGGCCGGTCGGCGGCGGGGCTGGCCGACCCGGTGGTCCGGGCGCGGGTGCGGGCGTACGAGAATCTGCTGGGCAAGTACGGGCTGGAGCCCGGCGAGGTCGCGCTCGCCTGGCTGCTGACCCGGCCCGGGGTCACCGGGCCGATCGTGGGGCCGCGCACGGTGGAGCAGTTCGCCTCGGCGTTGCGCGCGGTGGAGCTGGAGCTGGACGAGGAGCTGCTGGCGGGTCTCGACGAGATCTTCCCCGGACCGGGCGCCGCCCCGGAGGCCTTCGCCTGGTGACCCGCGGGAGCGTCGGACCGGGCGAACGGCTGGCCAGGCCGCCTCAGGCCCGGTCCACCCGGCGCGGCCCTACGCCGCCGCGATCGGCTTCGTCATGACGCGCTCCGCGCGCCCGTCCGGCATGACCTCGCCGGATTCGCCGGCGTCCACGAAGCCGTTGCGCGTGTAGAGCGCCGTCGCCGGCGCGTTGCCCTCCGCGACGGCGAGGTGGAGCGAGGCAGCGCCCGCCGTGCCCGCGGCCCACTCCTCGACGGCCCGGATCAGCAGGTCCGCGACGCCGCGGCCGCGGGCCTCGCCCGCAACCCACATCGAGATCAACCGGGCGGTGTCCGGGCGTTCGCCGGGGACGCCGCTCGCCATGCCGCGGGGCCTGCCGTCGACGAGGGCGACCAGGTTGTACGAGCCGGCCAGGGCGAGCCGGTCGCGCCAGCGTTCCTCGCGGTCGCCGTCGCCCTGCCAGTCGGCGAGCCGGGCGCCGAAGGCGTGCGGCGCGTCGGCGAGCGCGGCGAGCCGCAGCTCCCGCCAGAGCGGCCAGTCGTCGGGGGTGAGCACACGCAGTTCGATCACCCCCGCAGGGTGCCGCCGGGACGCGCCCGGCGGCAACCGTGTTTCCGGCGGTCTCAGCGGGTGCCGAGCAGGTGGTCCATCGCGAGCTGGTCGAGCTGCTCGAAGGCGGAGCCGCGGGTCGCGACGGCGTCGGCGTCGAACTCCTCGTAGGCGCCGCGGTCGGCGAGCAGGTCGGCCAGGGTCTCGCCCGCGCCGAGGGTCGGCTGCGCCAGCTGGTCCAGGCGGGCGGCCTTCAGCGCCTCCTGCACGGCCGGGTCGGCACGGAACGCGGCGGCGCGCTCCTTGAGGATGAGGTAGTTGCGCATGCCGCCGGCGGCGGAGGCCCACACGCCGTCCATGTCCTCGGTCCGCGGGGGCTTGAAGTCGAAGTGGCGCGGGCCCTCGTAGCCGGCCGACTCCAGCAGGTCGACCAGCCAGAACGCGGAGCGCAGGTCGCCGGCGCCGAAGCGCAGGTCCTGGTCGTACTTGATGCCGGTCTGACCGTTGAGGTCGATGTGGAAGAGCTTGCCGTGCCACAGCGCCTGGGCGATGCCGTGCGGGAAGTTCAGCCCGGCCATCTGCTCGTGGCCGACCTCGGGGTTGAGGCCGACGAGCTCGGGGTGGGCCAGCTCGTTGATGAACGCCAGCGCGTGACCGATGGTCGGCAGCAGGATGTCGCCGCGCGGCTCGTTCGGCTTGGGCTCGATGGCGAAGCGGATGTCGTAGCCCTGCTCGATGACGTACTCGCCGAGGAGGTCGAAGGCCTCCTTGAAACGGTCGAGGGCGACCCGCACGTCCTTGGCGGCGCCGGACTCGGCGCCCTCGCGGCCGCCCCAGGCGACGTAGACCTTGGCGCCCAGCTCGGCGGCGAGGTCGATGTTGCGGATGGTCTTGCGGAGCGCGAAGCGCCGCACCTCGCGGTCGTTGGCGGTGAAGCCGCCGTCCTTGAAGACCGGGTGCGTGAAGAGGTTGGTGGTGGCCATCGGCACCTTGAGGCCGGTGGCGTCCAGGGCCTGGCGGAAGCGCTTGATGTGGCCCTCGCGCGCGGTGTCGTCCGAGCCGAAGGGGATCAGGTCGTCGTCGTGGAAGGTCACGCCGTACGCGCCGAGCTCGGCCAGCCGGTTGACGCTCTCGACGGGGTCGAGGGCGGGGCGGGTCGCGTCGCCGAAGGGGTCGCGGCCCTGCCAGCCGACGGTCCAGAGACCGAAGGTGAACTTGTCCTCGGGGGTGGGGGTGAAACTCATCGCGGCGGCTCCTATTCGTAAGACCACTGAACAAATTAATATGCCATCGCCGCTTTGTGAAGGGAGCCGCAGGATGGGTAACGGACCGATCGCGCTGGGTGTGGACAGCTCCACCCAGTCGACCAAGGTGCTCGCCGTCGACGTGGAGACGGGCGAGGTACTGGCCAGGGGGCAGGCCCGGCACACGGTCAGCGAGGGCGCGGGCCGCGAGACCGACCCCGAGGTCTGGTGGCGCGCGCTCGGCGACGCGCTCGCCCAGCTCGGGCCGTACGCGGAGCGCGCCGACGCCATCTCCGTCGGCGGCCAGCAGCACGGCCTGGTCGTCCTCGACCCGGCCGGCAGGCCCCTGCGGCCCGCCCTGCTCTGGAACGACGTGCGGTCCGCCCCGCAGGCCGACGCCCTGGTGGAGCGGCACGGCGCCGAGCACTGGGCGCAGCGCTTCGGCAGCGTGCCCGGCACGAGCTTCACCGTGACCAAGTGGGCGTGGCTCACCGAGCACGAGCCCGAGACCGCCAAGGCCGCCGCGGCGGTACGCCTCCCGCACGACTTCCTCACCGAGCGGCTCGCCGGCGCCGGCGTCACCGACCGGGGCGACGCCTCCGGCACCGGCTGGTGGGCCACGGACACCGAGACGTACGACGAGGCGCTGCTCGCGGAGATCGGCCTCGACCCCGCCCTGCTGCCGAGGGTCCTGGGCCCCGGCGAGGCCGCCGGTGTCACCCTGCCCGGACTGCCGTTGCGCGAGGGCGTCCTGGTCGGCGCGGGCACCGGCGACAACGCCGCCGCGGCCCTCGGCCTCGGGCTCGTCCCCGGTCAGCCCGCGCTCAGCCTCGGCACCTCCGGCACGGTCTACACCGCCGCCACCACCCGTCCCACCGACCCCACCGGCATCGTCGCCGGCTTCGCGGGCGGGCACGGCGGCTGGCTGCCGCTGGCCTGCACCCTCAACTGCACCCTCGCCGTCGACAAGATCGCGGGGCTGCTGTCGCTGGACCGCGAGGCGGTCGAGGCGGGCGGCAGGACGGTGCTGCTGCCGTTCCTCGACGGCGAGCGCACGCCCAACCTGCCGTACGCCTCCGGGCTGCTCACCGGGCTGCGGCACGACACCACTGCGGGGCAGATCCTCCAGGCCGCGTACGACGGTGCGGCGTACGCCCTGCTCACCGCCCTCGACCAGGTGCTCGCGGTCGACGGCACCACCTCGGACGAGCCCCTGCTGCTCATCGGCGGCGGCGCCCGCGGGACGGCGTGGCGGGAGACCGTGCGGCGTCTGTCCGGGCGGGCCGTCCGGATCCCCGTCGCGGACGAACTCGTCGCGCTGGGCGCGGCCGCGCAGGCCGCGGGACTGCTCACCGGGCAGACCCCGCAGGACATGGCCCGCCGCTGGAACACCACGGCCGGTCCCTCCTACGACCCCGTCCCCCGGGACGACGCCGCTCTCGACCGCCTCGCCACGGCGCTGGCGGACGCCTTCGGCGTGCGGTGAGCCGGGGCGCCCCGCCCGGTGGCCCGGCCCCCGGCGGGGCGTGCGAGGGTGGCGGCAGGACGACGTTGACCAGGACGGATGACGGACGACAGCGGAAGGGGACCGGGGCGTGGCGGAAAGGCCGGGGTCGCAGGCGGGATTGCGACGGCGGAATCTGGCGCTGGTGATGCGAGCCGTGGCGGACCACGGCGAGGTCTCGCGCGCGGCCGTCGCCGCCGAGGTCGGCCTGACCCGGGCCACCGTGTCGACCCTCGTCGACGAACTGCTCGCCGCGGGCCTGCTCGTGGAGCTGGGCACCCAGCGCCCCGGGACGGTCGGCCGGCCCGGCACCGCCCTCGCGCTGAACGACACCGGCCCGGCGGGCCTCGGCGCCGAGGTCGGGGTGGACCACCTCGCCGCCATCGCGGTGGACCTGCGCGGCACCGTGCGCGCCCGGGCCCGCGTCGAGGCGGACAACCGCGGCCGTCCGGCGACGGAGACGCTGCGCGAACTCGCGGCGCTCGTCGCCGAGGTGCGGCGGGAGGCGCGGGCCGCGGGCCTGAGCCCGGCCGGACTGACGCTCGCCGTGCCGGGCCTGGTCGGCCGGGACCGGCAGGTCGTGATGCGGGCGCCGAACCTCGGCTGGGAGGACGTCGAGCCGGCGGGCTGGTTCGACCGGGCCGACGGCGACGGTCCGGCCGGAGCCCGCATCCCGGTCGCCGTCGAGAACGAGGCCAACCTCGGCGCCCTCGCCGAGCTCTGGCTGGGCGGCCACGAGGGCGTCACGGACTTCGTGCACGTCTCGGCGGAGATCGGCATCGGCGCGGCACTGGTCGTCGACGGCCGGCTGTTCCGCGGGGCGCGGGGCTTCGCCGGGGAGCTCGGCCACGTACCCGTGCACCCGACGGGCCCCCGCTGCTCCTGCGGGGCCCGCGGCTGCCTGGAGCAGTACGCGGGCGAGGAGGCCGTGCTGCGCGCCGCGGGCATCGCCCCGGAGCGGCCGGACGCGCTGAAGGCCCTCCAGGCGGCCGCCACGGAGCAGGACCCGGCGGCGCTGAAGGCGCTGGCGGCCGCCGGCCAGGCCTTCGGGATCGCGCTGAGCGGCGCGGTGAACCTGCTGGACCCGCAGGCCGTCGTGCTGGGCGGCACGCTGGCCTCGCTGGCGCCGTGGCTGCGGTCGGCCGTCGAACGCGAGCTGGACCGCCGCGTGACGGACCGTCAATGGCCCGCGGACGCCGTGCTGGTGTCCCGGCTGGGCCACGAGGGCGTGCTCCTCGGGGCTGCGTACAGCGTGGTGCGCGCCGTCCTGGACGACCCCCAGTCGCTGCGCACCCGGTAACCCCCCGTACAGCCCGGCGACACCCTCGCAACAGCTGGTCACGCAGCGCGCGGAGCCGTCACCCGCGGCCGTTACGATGCGCTGCGCGGCGCGGCCGGGGGCGGCGCCGGTCCGTGGTCCCGGAGGGGGATTTTTTGTGTTCGTGCTGTCCATCCTGCTGCTCATGGCGGCGGTCGCGCTGTTCTTCGTCGCCCGGGGCCAGAGCTCCGGCGGCTGGAGGCTGGGAGCGGCGCTCAGCGCCCTGGCGGGCGTGCTGGCGGGCGTCTTCGCCTGCGTCCACGTCGTGAGCGCCTACGAGGTCGGCGTCCCGGTGACCTTCGGCAAGGTCGGCTCGCCGCTGACCTCCGGTATCCACTTCAGGTCGCCGTTCACCGATGTCACGTCGTTCTCCACGCGCCCGGTCGACCTCGACCTGCACGACAAGGACGTGGTCGAGGTCCGCTCCTCGCAGGGCGGGGTGCTCTACGCCGACGTCACCATCAAGTGGGCCGTGGTGCCCGCCAAGGCCGTCGAGCTCTACCGGCTGGCCGGCAACGAGGAGGCCATCCAGTCGCGGCTGGTGATGCCCGACAGCCGTGAGATCATCCGCAACGTCTTCGCCGCGCACACCAGCGAGGAGGGGTACGCCTCCGCCCGCGAGCGGATCGGCTCGGAGATCGACTCCCTGATCAAGCAGCGCCTCGCCCCGCGCGGCATCGACGTCACCGCGGTGAACCTGCGCAATGTGCGGCCCTCCCGCCAGTTGCAGGAGCAGATCGACAAGAAGATCCAGCAGCAGCAGGCCACCGAGCGGGCCGTCGAGGCGGCAAGAACGGCCAAGGCAGAGGCGGAGCGCAAGCGGATCGAGGCGGAGGGCATCGCGAGCGCCAACCGGATCATCGCGCGGTCGCTGAGCGACAAGGTGCTCTACAACCAGTGCCTGGACGCCTACCGGGAGGCCGCCAAGTCCCATCCCGTGTACGCGGTGCCCTGCGGCACCGGCTCCGACGGCTCCCCGGTCATCGTGGACGGCACGAAGGACTGACGGCCCGGCGGCGGAGGGCGCCGCTCCCGCCCCCGAACGCCACAGGGGCCCGGAACCTCGCGGTTCCGGGCCCCTGTCGCCGTTCGGGGGCGGGAGCGGTCTCAGACCGCGCTGCCCGCCTTCCACGCGCTCCAGCTCATGTTCCAGCCGTTGAGGCCGTTGCCCGGGTCGACGGTCTTGTCCTTGGAGTTCTTCACGGTCACGACGTCCCCGACGATCGAGTTCGTGTAGAACCAGTAGGCGTCGGTGGAGGTGTCCTTGGCGCCCTTGGTGTCGTTCAGGCCCACGCAGCCGTGGCTGGTGTTGACGTTGCCGAACACCGAGTCGGCACCCCAGTAGTTGCCGTGGATGAAGGTGCCGGACGTGGTCAGGCGCATGGCGTGCGGCACGTCCTTGATGTCGTACTCGCCCTTGCCGTCGTCGTCGGTGAAGCCGACGGTGGCGCCGTTCATCCGGGTCTCGGTGAACTTCTCGGAGATCACCATCTGGCCGTTGTAGGTGGTGTTCTCGTCGGAGCCCGCCGAGATCGGGATGTCGCGGATGACCTTGCCGTCGCGGACGACCTTCATCCGGTGGCTGGCGGCGTCGACCGTGGAGACCTGGCTGCGGCCGATCTTGAAGGTGACGGTCTTCTCCTGGACCCCGTAGACGCCGCTGGAGCCCTCCACGCCGTCCAGGTTCAGCTTCAGGGTCACCGTGGAGCCGGCCTGCCAGTAGGACTGGGGACGGAAGTCCAGCCGGGTGGAGTTGAACCAGTGGCCGACGACCTCCTGGCCGCTGCTGGAGCTCACCGAGATCGCGGACTGGACGGCCTTCTTGTCCTCGATGGCCTTGGTGAAGTTGATCGAGACCGGCATGCCCACGCCGACGGTCTGGCCGTTCTCGGGCGTGTAGTAGCCGATGAAGCTGTGCTCGGGACTGACCGTGGTGAAGGTGGAGTTCTCGGCGGCCTTGCGGCCCTTGCTGTCCTCCGCCTTGGCGGAGATCTTGTACTGGGTGGCCCGCTCGAGCTGGGCGTTGGGGGACCAGCTCGTGCCGTCCGCGGAGATCGTGCCCGCGACCTCGGAGCCGTCGGCGACCGAGGTCATCACCACGCTGGTGAGCTCACCGTCGGCCACCTGCACCTTGGCGCCGGTGTTGATGCTGACGTTGTCGGCGCCGGTCTTGGGGGTGATCGATATTCGGGCGTCAGACGCGTCCTTGGCCGCCTGCTCGTCGACCGAGGCCTGCGACTTGACGTTGCTGTCGGAGCCGGCGGTGCCCGCCTTGTCTCCCCCGCAGGCGGTCAGCGTGATCGCCCCGACGGCCAGCAGCGCCAGAGCTGCCAGCCCGGCTCGCCGCTTGCGAGAGGGACTCGTGTCGGTGGCTGTGCCGGTCACGGCGCGCTTCACACAGATCTCCAATGTCTTGGTACGCGTTTCCCCCGGCCCGCGTGCGTCGCAGGCCACGGCCCTCGATCGAGCCTTACTCGTACGTCCAGGAACTGCCAGGGTCTTTGGTCCGTTCCCCAACACCTCGAAGTGTGGGGAAGAACACGTGCGTGACGCACGTGACATGGGCGCGGCCCCGCGGCCCGTGCGAAACCCCGGACCCTGAAGGGCCCGGGGCAGGTGAGTCACGCGGTGGCGAAGACGCGTTCAGCGTCCCCGCGGTTCCTCCTCGTCGATGTCGGCTTCGTCACCCGCGTCGTCGTCGGCCTCGTCGTCGTAGAGGTCCCACTCGTCGGAGTCGGGGTCGTACTCGGTGTGGGCGCAGGACCAGGACGCCTGCACCAGTTCGATCCCCGGCACGCTCGTGACCAGGTCGAAGGGATCGACCAGGTACGCCAGCGCCTCCGACTCGTCCTGCCGCACCGACGCCTCGGCGTGTTGCCGCTCGTCGTCCGGCATGTACTCGTCGCCGCCGATCTGCTCCAGCGCGGCGTCGGTCAGCTCGCCGGACCCGGTGATCTCCAGGACCAGCTCCACCTGGAGCCGCACGTAGCGCGGCCCGCTCTCCCCGGCGGGGATGTCAGTAGTGCTCATGTGACGGAGCGTATGCGGGGGAACGGCCCCCGTTGCGCAGGCAGCCCGCTTCCGGCGCGGAAGGATACCCGTGGCGGCCCTCCGGGAACCCGCGGAAGCCGCGGTTCCGGGACCGAACTTCCCTCAATGGCGCTTGTCTCACTACCATCGGCCTTCACGGTCAAGTCGCCGCAACCGCTGGGGGATCCGTTGACCTCGCACCGTCCACCCGCCTTCGTCGCCATCACGGCGGCCGCCGTCCTCGGCGCCCTGTACTTCGTGCCCAACGCGTCCGCCAGCGCCGAGCACACGGCGAACACGAGCGCGCAGTCGTCCGCTTCGACCACCGCCACCACCGGGCCGGGAACCGGCCAGGGGCAGCACCTGGCGGACACCGGAAGCGTCGACACCACGCCGTACCTCGTCGGCGGGACCGCCTTCCTCGGCCTGGGCGCGGCGCTCGTGATCAACGCGAGCCGCCGCGCCCGCGACGCGTACTAGGACCGCCCCCGGCCCCTTGGGGGCCGGGGTCAGGCGAGCGGGCCGGTCACCGACTCTGCCGCCGCCACCAGACCGCCGCCGCGCACGAAGTCGTACGCCGCCTCCAGGTCCGGGGACAGGAAGCGGTCAGGACCGGGGCCGCCCACTCCGGCCTCACGCGCCGCCTTGAGCACCGCCCGGGTCGCCGGGGCGGCCACCAGCACCTCGCTGCCCTGCACACGCAGCTCGACGGCGCGGGAGGCGGCCATCAGCTCGACCGCGATGATCCGGGCGAGGTTGTCCACCGCCTGCCGCAGCTTGCGGGCGGCCGACCAGCCCATCGACACATGGTCCTCCTGCATCGCCGAGGACGGGATGGAGTCCACCGACGCGGGCACGGCGAGCCGCTTGTTCTCGCTGACCAGCGCGGCCTGCGTGTACTGGGCGATCATCAGGCCGGAGTCCACGCCCGGGTCGTCGGCCAGGAAGGCCGGCAGTCCGTGCGAACGGCTCTTGTCCAGCAGCCGGTCGGTGCGCCGCTCCGCTATCGAGCCGAGGTCGGCGGCGGCGATGGCCAGAAAGTCCAGCACATAGGCGACGGGCGCGCCGTGGAAGTTGCCGTTGGACTCCACACGTCCCTCCCCGGCGGCACCCCCGAGGAGGACGACCGGGTTGTCGACGGCCGCGGCCAGTTCCCGGTCGGCCACCGTCATGGCGTGCGCCACGGTGTCCCGGCCGGCGCCGGCCACCTGCGGGGCGCAGCGGATCGAGTACGCGTCCTGCACCCGGGGGGCGTCGTCCTGGTGGTGCCCGGTGAGGCCGGAGCCGGCGAGCACGCGGCGCATGTTCTCGGCGCTGGCCGCCTGGCCGGGGTGCGGGCGGATCGCGTGCAGCTCGGGGGCGAGCACCTTGTCGGTGCCCAGCAGCGCCTCCAGCGACAGCGCGGCGGTGACGTCGGCGGCGGTGAACAGCCGCCGCAGGTCCTCGATGGCCATGACGAGCATGCCGAGCATGCCGTCGGTGCCGTTGATGAGGGCCAGGCCCTCCTTCTCGCGCAGCTCGACGGGCTCGATGCCGTGCTCGGCCAGCAGCTCCGGCACGGGGCGCACGACGCCGTCGGGGCCCTCGGCCTCGCCCTCGCCCATCAGGACCAGCGCGCAGTGCGACAGCGGCGCCAGGTCGCCGGAGCAGCCCAGGGAGCCGAACTCGTGGACGACCGGGGTGATGCCGGCGTTGAGCAGCGCGGCCATCGTCTCGGCGACGACGGGACGGACACCGGTACGGCCGGAGGCCAGCGTCTTCAGCCGCAGGAACATCAGGGCGCGCACCACCTCGCGCTCCACCCGCGGACCCATGCCGGCGGCGTGCGAGCGCACCAGGCTGCGCTGCAGCTGCGCGCGCAGCTCGGGGCTGATGTGCCGCACCGCGAGCGCGCCGAAGCCCGTCGAGACCCCGTACACCGGCTCTGGTTTCGCCGCCAGTGCGTCCACGACCTCGCGCGCCGCGGCGATCCCGGCCAGCGCCTCCGCAGACAGCTCGACCCGCGCACCGTCGCGGGCCACCGCCAACACGTCCTCCGCCGCGACCCCGTGGGCCCCGATCACCACGTTATGCATACTCATATTCACGAACCCTACGGACTGAATCGCTACCTGTCACGTGCCGGACGGACGTCTTCCACGCGGTCCTCGCCGCACCCGCCGGCCCGGTCCCATCGTCCGCTCCCCGGCCCGCCGGGCGGCGCTCAGTCCCGCCCCCGGAAGCGGCGCCGCTCCACGTCGTGGCCCGAGGGCTGGTCGGCGAGCCGGACCACCGGGTCCTCGGGCGCCCCGCGCCCGGCGACCACCGGCTCCACCGAGTGCAGGGCCTTCGCCCGGTACTGGGCCGCGTCCGCCAGCCGGAACAGCCGGCGCCCCGAGGTCACCGCGCCGATCTCGGCGTCCGTGGACGCCACCCCGACCGCGACCCCGTCGCCCAGCCCCAGCCACTTGGTGCGCACGCACAGCTCCTCGGCGACCGCCACGACCTCCTCCGCGCGGTGCCCGACCGAGAGCAGGCAGAACTCGTCGCCGCCCAGCCGGGCCACCAGGCTGCCCTCCAGGGCGGCCCCGCACAGCGACAGCACGGAACCGAATCCGACCAGCAGCCGGTCGCCGACAGCGTGCCCGAGCTGGTCGTTGACCCGCTTGAGCCCGTTGAGGTCGCAGACCACCAAACTCACCGGGGTCCCGTCGGCACGGTGCCGTTCCACCGCCTCCTCCAGCCGCTGGTCGACGGCCCGCCGGTTGGCCAGCCCGGTCAGCGGGTCGCTGAAGGCCAGCCGGCGCACCTCGGCCAGCCGCTCGGTCTGGGCGATCCCGGCCGCGGTGAGCGCCGCGAGCACGGTCGCGAACTCGGCGTCGTCCCGGTCGAAGACCGGTCGCCCGGCCCCCCTGGCCACGTACAGCTCGCCCCAGGCGAGCCCGTGCAGCATGATCGGCGCGACGACGCAGGAGGTCCGGCCGCGCCGCCGCAGCGTGGCCACCCGCTGGTGGCAGTAGGCGCCGGTACGGCCCTGCGCCGGGCCCTCGGCGGTCTCGATCCAGGCGTGCGGCTCGCCGCCCTCGGTCCACTTGGCGTGCAGGAACTCCACGATCTCCGGGAAGTCCGCGACCGAGTAGACCTCCTCGGCGGGCTGCGGCTCCTCGCCGGGTGCCAGGTCCCCGTCGTTGACCAGCACCCGCAGCCGTCCCCGGTCGCGTTCCCAGCGGGAGATCGCCGACATGGAACCGCCGAGCGCGGCCCGCGCCGAGGACGCGGCGGCGACGGCCGCCTCCATCGGCGACTTCGCCGCCGCCACCGCCCGCGCGAGTTCGGCGACGGCGCGCAGCCGAGCGTCCCCGCCGGTGCCGTTCATGCGCCCGTCTCCTGTCGCCCGCGGACTTTTTACCAGTTTGCGACGTTCGCACGGCCCCGCACGTTACGCGCCCGGCGGCGCGGACGTTTTACCCCCCGATCACTCACCCGGCCACACCGGGTCACGCTTCTCGTTGAACGCCGCGACGCCCTCGGCGCGGTCACCGGAGAAGGCGACCGTGCGCCACGCGGCGTCCTCGACGTCCAGCCCGGTCCGCAGGTCCGTGCCCTGGCCCAGCCGCAGCGCCCGCTTGGCCGCCCGCAGGCCGACCGGCGAGTTCGCAGCGATCCGGGTGGCCAGCGCGAGCGCCTCCACGCGGTCCTGGCCCTCCTCCGCGAGCACGTCGACCAGCCCCAGCGCCAGCGCCTCCGCCGCGGCCACCCGGCGCCCGGTGAAGATCAGCTGCGCCGCCCGCGCCGCGCCCACCCGGCGCGGCAGCAGCTGCGTGCCGCCACCGCCGGGGATGACACCCACCGTGACCTCCGGCAGCCCCACGACGGCCGTCGGGTCCGCGACGATCACGTCGCACGCCAGCGCCAGCTCGTACCCGCCGCCGAGGGCGAAGCCGTGCACCGAGGCCACCGTCGGCATCGGCAGCTCCAGCACCGCCGTGTAGGCGGCACGCGTGTACGGGCGCTGCCGCGCGAGGTCGGCGTCGGTGAAGGAGTTGCGCTCCTTCAGGTCGGCGCCCACGCAGAACGCCCGCTCGTGGGTCGAGGTGAGCACCACGCAGCTGACCGACCGGTCGCCGGACAGGGCCGCGCACGCCTCGGTGACCGTCCGGGCCATGTCCGTCGAGATGGCGTTCATCGCCTTGGGCCGGTCCAGCACCAGTTCCGCCACCCGCCCGGCGTCACCGTGCCTGCGTACTGCCACCCACTCGCCAAACCGCTGCTCGGCCATCGCGCCGCCACCTCCGGGTCGCTGTTAACGATCGTGAACCGTCGACCGCCAGCGTAGTGGGCGGACCCGATCAGCCGCCCCGGCGGTTCAGCAGCCAGGGCTCGACCACGCCGAGACCGCGCACCGGCCGCCGCCACATGGGCTGCAGCGCGAAGCGGTACTTCTCCTCCGACCCGGGCTCGATCTCCGCCTCCGACTCGGGAGCCTCGCCCGCCGCGACGAGCGCCTGCGCCAGCTCGCCGTCGACGAGCACCGCGTCCCGGGGCGCTATCGAGGTCAGCCGGCTCGCCAGGTTCACCGTGGTGCCGAAGACGTCGCCCATACGGGTCGTGACGGTGCCGAAGGCCATGCCGACGCGCAGCGCCGGCATCGTCTCGTCGCCGTTCATCGTCTCGATGAGCCGCATGCCGATCTCGGCGGCCGTCCCCGCGTCGTCGGCGATGAACAACACTTCGTCGCCGAGGGTCTTGACGAGCCGTCCGCCGTGCGCGGCCACCTGGTCGGCGGCCGTGGTCTCGAAGGCCTCGACCAGCTCGCCGAGTTCCTCCTCCTCCAGCCGGCGGGTGAGCCGGGTGAAGCCGACGAGGTCCGCGAAACCGACCGCGAGCCGGCGGTCGACGGCCTCTTCGTCGTCGGAGCGGACGACCCGGCTGGTGGCGGCGGCGAGCTGCCGGCGCCACACGTACGTCAGGAACTCCTCCAGCTCCGGCAGCAGCAGCTCGACCAGCGGATAGGCCACCTCGCCCCGGGTCATGCCGGGTTCGGGCGGCTCGGTGAGCTCCTCCAGGAAGGAGTCGGTCTGCCACTCGGCCAGCCGGGCCGTGGTCTGACCGGTGGACCGGGCGACCTGGATCGCCGTGCTCTCGCTGATCAGCCCGGCCTCGACCAGACCGGCGAGCCGCCGCAGCGCCAGGACGTCGGCCTCGGTCAGCGCGCGTGCCTGGCCGATGTCGGCGAAGCCCATCGCACGCCAGAACCGGGCGGCCAGGTCCATCGAGACACCGGCGCTGCGGGCCGCCTGGAAGGGTGTGTAGTGCCGTCCGGAACCGAGGATCAGCTGCTCCAGACGGAGCGCGATCGGGTCCTCCTCGATGCCGTGGGACCGGGCGGTTCCGCCCCGTTCCTCGGGCTCTTCGCGCTCCTCGCGTTCCGCCTGCTCGTCACGAGGCCCGCCCGGCTCTTCGTGCGGCGGGAGGTCGCTCGCGTCGTCCACGGTCACCGCCCGCCCCCTCCTGGGTCCCTGTGTACCGGCCCTTCCGATCACCGTGCCGGAGGCTGCCGCATCAACAATACGGCAGGTGTGGTCTGGCTCACTCTCCCGCCGGGCGCACGTGGACGACGTCGCCGGCGGCGACCGCCTGTTCGCCCTCGCCGGTCGCGACGACCAGTCGCCCGTCGTCGTCGACGGCCACCGCCCGCCCGGCCACCTGGCCCCCACCGGGGAGTTCGGCGCGCACGGCACGGCCGAGCGTCACGCAGCCGGCGGCGTACGCCTGCTGCAGGCGGGAGGCGGCCGGGTCGCCCTCGGCACGCAGCCACTCGCCGTACCAGTCGGCGAGGGAACGCAGCACGGCGCGCAGCAGCGGATCGCGGTCGGTGACCTTGGCCCCGGCGAGCGCGAGCGAGCCCGCGGCGGGAACCGGCAGCTCCTCCTGGCGGAGCGTGACGTTGAGGCCGATGCCGATCACCACGGCGTCGTCGCCGACGCGCTCGGCGAGGATGCCGCCGGTCTTGCGCTCCTCGCCACCGACCGTGACGAGCACGTCGTTGGGCCACTTCAGCCCCGTGTCCACGCCCGCCGTCCGCGCCACCGCGGTGGCCGTCGCCACGCCGGCCAGCAGCGGCAGCCAGCCCCAGCGCCGGGGCGGGACGGCGGTCGGCCGCAGCAGCACGGAGAGGAAGAGCCCGGAGCGGGCGGGGGCCTGCCACTGGCGGTCCAGGCGGCCGCGACCCGCGGACTGCTCCTCGGCGACCAGGACCGCGCCCTCGGCGGCGCCTTCCCGGGCCCGGGCGCCCAGGTCGCTGTTGGTGGAGCCGGTGGAGTCGACCACGACCAGGTCGGTCCACAGGCTGTCGGGGGTGACGATCGCGCGGCGCAGGGCGGCCGCGTTGAGCGGCGGCCGCTCGAGGTCGGACCAGCGGTTCGAGGTCATGTGTCCAGCCTAGGGTCTGCCCTCCGGATCGCCGCGGACGCGCCTGCCGGGTGCCGGGACGACGCGGCGCCCGGCAGGGCGGACCCTGGGAGTGGAGTGTGGCCAACGCCGCACTGACCGGGCAGCATCCGCGCGGTTACGCTACGAAAACAGCATTACTCGCCAGTCACGTCACACCCTCAGAACGACCCGACGAGAGCAGGAGAGCCGCCTCCCATGGCCGAGCCGGAGATCGACATCCACACCACCGCGGGGAAGCTCGCGGACCTGCGCCGCCGTATCGACGAGGCAACCCACGCCGGCTCGGCGCGCGCGGTGGAGAAGCAGCACGCCAAGGGCAAGCTGACCGCGCGTGAGCGCATCGAACTGCTGCTGGACGAGGGCTCCTTCGTCGAGCTGGACGAGCTGGCCCGGCACCGCTCGACCAACTTCGGCCTGGAGAGGAACCGCCCCTACGGCGACGGTGTCGTCACCGGCCACGGCACCGTGGACGGCCGCCCGGTGGCGGTGTTCTCCCAGGACTTCACCGTGTTCGGCGGCGCGCTCGGCGAGGTCTTCGGCGAGAAGATCGTCAAGGTCATGGACTGGGCGCTGAAGACCGGCTGCCCGGTCATCGGCATCAACGACTCCGGCGGCGCGCGCATCCAGGAGGGTGTCACCTCGCTCGGCCTGTACGGCGAGATCTTCCGCCGCAACACCCATGCCTCCGGTGTCATCCCGCAGATCTCGCTCATCCTGGGCCCCTGCGCGGGCGGCGCGGTCTACTCCCCCGCCATCACCGACTTCGTGGTGATGGTCGACCAGACCTCGCACATGTTCATCACCGGCCCTGACGTCATCAAGACCGTCACCGGTGAGGACGTCGGCTTCGAGGAGCTGGGCGGCGCCCGTTCGCACAACACCGTCTCCGGCAACGCGCACCACATGGCCGGAGACGAGAAGGACGCCATCGAGTACGTCAAGGCCCTGCTGTCCTACCTGCCGTCCAACAACCTCCAGGAAGCCCCGGCCTTCCCGCAGGAGGCGGAAATCGAGGTGTCGGCGGAGGACCTCGAGCTGGACACCCTGATCCCGGACTCGGCGAACCAGCCGTACGACATGCACCAGGTCATCGAGCACGTCCTGGACGACGGCGAGTTCCTGGAGACCCAGGCCCTGTTCGCGCCCAACATCGTCACCGGCTTCGGACGGATCGAGGGCCACCCGGTCGGCGTCGTCGCCAACCAGCCGATGCAGTTCGCCGGCTGCCTGGACATCAACGCCAGCGAGAAGGCCGCGCGCTTCGTCCGCACGTGCGACAGCTTCAACGTCCCGGTCGTCACCTTCGTCGACGTCCCCGGCTTCCTGCCCGGCACGGACCAGGAGTGGAACGGCATCATCCGGCGCGGCGCCAAGCTGATCTACGCGTACGCCGAGGCCACGGTCCCGCTGATCACGGTGATCACACGCAAGGCCTTCGGCGGGGCCTACGACGTCATGGGCTCCAAGCACCTCGGCGCCGACCTCAACCTGGCCTGGCCGACCGCCCAGATCGCGGTCATGGGCGCCCAGGGCGCGGTCAACATCCTGCACCGCCGCACCCTGGCCGAGGCGGGTTCCCCGGAGGAGGCGGAGGCGCTGCGCGCCCAGCTGATGCAGGAGTACGAGGACACCCTGCTCAACCCGTACGTCGCCGCGGAGCGCGGCTACGTCGACGCGGTCATCCTGCCCTCCGAGACCCGCACGCACCTGGTGAAGGCGCTGCGGACGCTGCGCAACAAGCGCGAGAGCCTGCCCCCAAAGAAGCACGGCAACATCCCCCTGTAAGGAGCGCGCCCAGCCATGGTGATCAAGGTCGAACGGGGCAACCCGACCCCCGAGGAGCTGGCGGCCGTCGTGGCCCTCGTCCAGGCCCGGGCCGCGGCGGCCGCGGGGCCCGCCGACGGCCCGCGAACGGCCGACGAGTGGGCCTCCCCGGCGCGCAACGTCCCCGGCCGGATGCCGCGCCCGGCGCCGGTGTCCTGGCGCGCCAGCTACTGGCCGCGCTGACCGCAGCGGACGGAAATGGTCCGCATGCCCGCCCGCGCCTGAGTATCCGTACTCAGGCGCGGGTGTTCTCCACGCCGCAACCTGGACGGCATGCTGTGGTCCGACCCGTCCGACGAACCCCCCGAGGAGATGCGGCAGGCGCAGGCGATGCTGCGCCGCGCGATGCTCGTGATCGCCGTCGCCGTCCCCCTGATCACAGCCCTGGTGGCCTGGCGCGGCTGACTACGATGACGGGCATGACCGACAGCAGCCGCAGCCCCCGCCCGCTCGTCCTCGCCTCCGCGTCCCCCGCGCGCCTGGGACTGCTGAGGCAGGCCGGGCTCGACCCGCGGGTCGTCGTCAGCGGTGTCGACGAGGACGCGATCAGCGCGGACAGTCCCGCCGAGCTGGCCCGGGTGCTGGCCGAGGCCAAGGCCTCCGCGGTCGCGGAGCGGCTCTCCGACGGCGAGGTGGTCGTCGGCTGCGACTCCGTCCTGGACCTGGACGGCCAGGCGCTGGGCAAGCCGGCCGACGACGAGGACGCCACGTCCCGCTGGAAGTCCATGCGCGGCCGCTCCGGTGTGCTGCGGACCGGCCACTGCGTGATCGACCTCGCCACCGGCCGCCGGGCCTCGGCCACCGCCTCCACCACGGTGCGGTTCGGCACCCCGGACGACTCCGAGATCGCCGCGTACGTCGCCTCGGGCGAGCCGTTGCACGTGGCCGGCGCCTTCACCCTCGACGGCCGCTCGGCGCCGTTCGTCGAGGGCATCGAGGGCGACCACGGCAACGTCATCGGCATCTCGCTGCCGCTGCTGCGCGGCCTCCTCGCCGAGCTGGACCTGCGCATCACCGACTTCTGGGTCTGACCACTCCGACCGGTCGGCCCGGTCAGACGGCGGCGGGGGCGACGGGCGGCGGGGGCGTGCTCCCGCCGGGCTCGTCGCCCGCGCCGGAGACCGGGGTCTCCCCCGCGTACAGCACGAGGGCGAGCACCACGAACCCCAGGACCACCATCATCCCCACGAACGCGGCCCAGCCCACCGGGGCCGCCAGACCCGCGCCCAGGACTCCGTGGGTCACCGCGCACACGATGAGCAGGATCCGGCCGAAGGGGCCCGCCGCCCGGTCGCGCCGCGCCATGCGGACGAGGACGACCGCGCACCCGATGAGGAAGAGCGCCATCACCACGCCGGCCGCCCACGCGCCCACCGCCATCGCGCCCGGGTCGAGCCCGGCCAGGGACATCTGCTGGTGGCGCACGGCGATACCCATGATCCAGTTGACGAAGGCGAAGCCGAACGCCTCCAGGATCAGCAATACGGCCGCCGCCACGGCGACACTTCTGCGCACTGTGCGCCCCCTGTCCAGAGCCCCTATTACCGGCGGTATGTCGTGCGCCGAACGCTACTAACGGGTAGGAGTTGCGGCAAGAGTCCGCGCGGCACCACCCGTATGGGGCGCCGGTCCGGCAAAGATTTACCCGGGCCTTCGTGGAGTTCCCACAAAAAAAGCGCCACGTCGGTCACGGTGGAGGACGGTGACCCGGCCCACACCCCAGGGCCACAAGCACCGGGATAAATGGGGCTTTACCGTAGGAAGCCAAGGCATCCGGGTCCTGATTGCGGGCCCGTATCACCCTCCGTGTGGGCAAGCTCACCCCCAGGGGTGCCTCGGCACGAAGTGTCGCCAGTACCTAAACTCTGCTTGTTTCAAGGAGGGAGCCATCGTGCGCAAGGTGCTCATCGCCAACCGCGGTGAAATCGCAGTCCGCGTCGCCCGCGCCTGCCGGGATGCCGGGATCGCCAGCGTGGCCGTCTACGCGGAGCCGGACCGGGACGCGCTGCATGTGCGCGTGGCCGACGAGGCGTACGCGCTGGGCGGTGACACCCCAGCCACCAGTTACCTGGACATCTCCAAGGTGCTGGCGGCCGCGGCCGAGTCCGGGGCCGACGCCGTCCACCCCGGCTACGGCTTCCTGTCGGAGAACGCCGACTTCGCCCAGGCCGTCCTGGACGCCGGGCTGACCTGGATCGGCCCGCCGCCGCAGGCCATCCGCGACCTCGGCGACAAGGTCGCCGCCCGGCACATCGCCCAGCGCGCCGGGGCCCCCCTGGTCGCCGGCACCCCCGACCCCGTGTCGGGCGCCGACGAGGTCGTGGCCTTCGCGCGCGAGCACGGCCTGCCGATCGCGATCAAGGCCGCCTTCGGTGGCGGCGGACGCGGCCTGAAGGTCGCCCGCACCCTGGACGAGGTCCCCGAGCTGTACGAGTCGGCCGTCCGCGAGGCCGTCGCCGCCTTCGGTCGCGGCGAGTGCTTCGTCGAGCGCTACCTCGACAAGCCCCGGCACGTGGAGACCCAGTGCCTGGCGGACACCCACGGCAACGTCGTGGTCGTCTCCACCCGCGACTGCTCCCTGCAGCGCCGCCACCAGAAGCTGGTCGAAGAGGCCCCGGCGCCGTTCCTGACCCCGGAGCAGAACGCCCAGCTGTACGCGGCGTCCAAGGCCATCCTCAAGGAGGCCGGCTACGCGGGCGCAGGCACCTGTGAGTTCCTGGTCGGCACCGACGGCACCATCTCCTTCCTGGAGGTGAACACCCGTCTGCAGGTCGAACACCCGGTCACCGAGGAGGTCACCGGCATCGACCTGGTCCGCGAGATGTTCCGCATCGCCGACGGCGAGGAACTCGGCTACGACGACCCGCCGCTGCGCGGCCACTCCTTCGAGTTCCGCATCAACGGCGAGGACCCGGGCCGGGGCTTCCTGCCCGCCCCGGGCACCGTCACCCGCTTCGACCCCCCGACCGGCCCTGGCGTCCGCCTGGACGCGGGCGTCGAGTCCGGCAGCGTCATCGGCCCGGCCTGGGACTCCCTGCTCGCCAAGCTCGTCGTCACCGGCGCCACCCGGCAGCAGGCCCTGCAGCGCGCCGCGCGCGCCCTGGCCGAGTTCCAGGTCGAGGGCATGGCCACCGCCATCCCGTTCCACCGCGCGGTGGTCGCCGACCCGGCGTTCGCCCCCGAGGTCCACGGCAAGACCGGTCCGTTCACCGTCCACACCCGGTGGATCGAGACCGAGTTCGTCAACGACATCAAGCCCTTCGCCGCCCCGGCAGACGCCGAGGAGGACACCGAGCCCGGCCGCGAGACCGTGGTGGTCGAGGTCGGCGGCAAGCGCCTGGAGGTCTCCCTGCCCGCCTCGCTGGGCATGACCCTGGCCCGCACCGCCGCCGCCGGCGGTGCCCGCCCCAAGCGCCGCGCCACCAAGAAGGCCGGCTCCGCGGCCTCCGGCGACTCCCTGACCTCCCCGATGCAGGGCACCATCGTCAAGATCGCCGTCGAGGAGGGCCAGCACGTCAACGAGGGCGACCTCGTGGTGGTGCTGGAGGCGATGAAGATGGAGCAGCCCATCAACGCCCACCGGGCCGGCACCATCAAGGGCCTCACCGCGGACGTCGGCTCCTCCGTCTCCTCGGGCGCCCTGCTCTGCGAGATCAAGGACTGACGTCCCGTCCGCGAACGGCAGCACCCATGCGCGGGCCCCGGCCGATCACTCGGCCGGGGCCCGCCGCATGTCGCCGGCGGGGCTAGTGTCTGCGCGGCGCCAGGTCGGCGATCCGGGCGGCCTGCTGCTCCCCGGCCAGTTGGGCGGTGCGCAGCGGCGACATGCCCGACACGCCGCCGCCCGACTGGCCGGCGGCCCTGGCGCGCGGCTCGCCGGGAGCCGCACCGCCCGGGTAGTTGCCGGAGGGGTGCTGATGGCGCCGGGGTCCCGGGACGGGCGGCATCTCCCGTCGCTGCCGCAGGGACATCCCGTTGTCCGCCCCGTCGGTCGACGCGACGGCAACCTGCACACCCCGGTCGGCCAGCGCCTGCAGCTCCGTCGCGGCGCGGTCGTCGCCCGTCGGTGGCTCGTCCGTGACCAGATGGGTGATCAGGTCCGTGGGCACGGTCTGGAACATCGTGTCCGTGCCCAGCTTGGTGTGGTCGGCCAGGACCACCACCTCCGCCGCCGCCTGGACCAGGGCCCGGTCGACGCTGGCGGAGAGCATGTTGGACGTGGACAGCCCCCGTTCGGCGGACAGTCCCGCCCCGGACAGGAAGGCCCGCGACACCCGCAGCCCCTGCAGGGACTGTTCGGCGCCGCTGCCGACCAGCGCGTAGTTGGAGCCGCGGAGCGTGCCGCCGGTCATGACGACCTCGACCCGGTTCGCATGCGCCAGTGCCTGCGCCACCAGCAGGGAGTTGGTGACGACGGTCAGCCCCGGCACCCGCGCGAGCCGGCGTGCCAGCTCCTGGGTGGTCGTGCCGGCGCCGACGACGATGGCCTCGCCCTCCTCGACGAGACCGGCCGCGAGATCGGCGATCGCCGTCTTCTCCGCGGTCGATAGATGGGATTTCTGCGGGAAGCCGGACTCCCTGGTGAAGCCCCCCGGCAGCACCGCACCGCCGTGCCGGCGGTCGAGCAGTCCTTCTGCCTCCAGCGCCCGCACGTCACGCCGTACGGTCACTTCCGAGGTCTGGACGACACGGGCGAGCTCACGGAGCGAGACCGCTCCGTTGGCGCGCACCATTTCGAGGATCAGTTGGCGACGTTCTGCTGCGAACACGAAACTGACAGTAACGCCAATGACCGTCTGCTATCAGCAGTTTGCACCGATTAACAGAAGTTGTTCGCAGGTTCGGACGTCCCGTGCTATATGGGCCGAGGCATTCGCCCCTGCAGGGCGAGACCGGAGGCCGGTGCCGGAGGTCGTTGCCGGGGGACCGTGCTAGAGCTCCCCGGCGGCCTTGCGCGTCGCCAACTGCCGTGCGGCTTCGGCGATCGAACCCGACAGGGAAGGGTAGACCGTGTAGGTGTTCGCCATCTGTTCGATGGTCAGATTGTTGTCGACCGCGATCGAGATGGGGTGGATGAGCTCGCTCGCGCGCGGCGCGACGACCACGCCGCCGACCACGATGCCGGTGCCCGGACGGCAGAACAGCTTCACGAAGCCGTCCCGGATGCCCTGCATCTTGGCGCGCGGGTTGCGCAGCAGCGGAAGCTTCACGACCCGTGCGTCGATGACGCCCGCGTCGACGTCGGCCTGGGTGTAGCCCACGGTCGCGATCTCGGGGTCGGTGAAGACGTTCGAGGAGACCGTCTTGAGGTTGAGCGGGCCGACCGTCTCGCCCAGGAAGTGGTACATCGCGATCCGGCCCTGCATGGCCGCGACCGAAGCGAGCGCGAAGACGCCCGTGACGTCACCGGCCGCGTACACGCCAGGCGCCGAGGTACGGGAGACCTTGTCGGTCCGGATGTGGCCGGACTCCTTGAGCTTGACGCCCGCGCCCTCCAGACCCATGGCGGCGGTGTTCGGTATCGCGCCGACCGCCATGAGGCAGTGGCTGCCGGTGATGACCCGGCCGTCGGCGAGGGTGACCTCGACGCCGTCGCCGACCCGCTTGACGGCCTCGGCCCGGGAACGGGCCATGACGTTCATGCCGCGGCGGCGGAAGACGTCCTCCAGGACGGCGGCGGCGTCCGGGTCCTCACCGGGCAGGACGCGGTCGCGGGAGGAGACGAGCGTCACCTTCGAGCCGAGCGCCTGGTACGCGCCGGCGAACTCGGCGCCGGTCACGCCGGAGCCGACCACGATGAGCTCCTCGGGGAGCTCCTCCAGGTCGTACACCTGCGTCCAGTTGAGGATCCGCTCGCCGTCCGGCTTCGCGTCGGGCAGCTCGCGGGGGCGGCCGCCGGTGGCGATCAGCACGGCGTCGGCGGTGAGGGTCTCGGAAGTGCCGTCGGCCACCTCCACGACGACGGTGCGGGAACCGTCGATCGCCTGCATGCCCTCCAGCCGGCCGCGGCCGCGCATCACCCGGGCGCCCGCACGGGTGACGGAGGCGGTGATGTCGTGGGACTGGGCGAGCGCGAGGCGCTTCACCCGCCGGTTGACCTTGCCGAGGTCGACGCCGACGACGCGGGCGGCCTGCTCCAGGTGCGGTGTGTCGTCCGCCACGATGATGCCCAGTTCCTCGTACGAGGAGTCGAAGGTGGTCATCACCTCGGCCGTCGCGATCAGGGTCTTCGACGGCACGCAGTCGGTCAGCACCGAAGCCCCGCCCAGGCCGTCGCAGTCGACGACGGTCACCTCCGCACCCAGCTGGCTGGCCACCAGGGCCGCTTCGTATCCGCCGGGTCCGCCACCAATGATCACGATCCGAGTCACGTACCCCATTGTCCCGCACGCGCCAAGTGATCACTTACGGGGGCGGCACCCCGCTGTCGTACTCTCGTGAGCATGTCGCTCTACGCCGCCTACGCCGGCAACCTCGACGCCCGGCTGATGACGCGCCGCGCCCCGCATTCGCCCCTGCGCGGTACCGGGTGGCTCAGCGGCTGGCGCCTCACCTTCGGCGGCGAGCAGATGGGCTGGGAGGGCGCGCTCGCCACTGTGGTGGAGGACCCGCTGCACCAGGTCTTCGTCGGGCTGTACGACATCGCGCCGGTCGACGAGGAGGCGGTGGACCGCTGGGAGGGCGTCCCGCTGGGCATCTACCGGCGCCACATGGTGCGGGTGCACACCCTGGACGGCGACGTGCCCGCGTGGATCTACGTCCTCAACGACTACGAGGGCGGTCTGCCGTCCGCGCGCTACCTCGGTGAGATCGCGGACGCGGCGGAGTCCGCGGGCGCCCCGCACGACTACGTCATGGAACTGCGCAAGCGCCCCTGCTGACCCTGCTGACCCCGCGGAAAGCACGGCGTCGCGGTCTCCCCGCGGCCCCCACGGCCCCGTCAATCGGCGGATCCTCCGAAATTTCGCAGACCGTGACCTGGGACGTCTACGCGCGTAGGAGATAACCGGCTACTCTCATCCGCGTGAACTCTTCCGCAACTCCCCACGCTGCCCGCACCCCGCTGGGCGACCCGTACGCCGCCGCCGCGGCCGCCGCCGCACGCCTGCGCGAGCTCACCGGCGGCGAGACCCACGACGTCGCCCTGGTGATGGGCTCCGGCTGGGTGCCTGCCGCCGACGCACTCGGCGAGGCCGACTACGAGTTCGCGGTGACCGAGCTGCCGGGCTTCCCGCCGCCCGCCGTGGCCGGGCACTCCGGCAAGGTGCGCTCCGTGCGGGTCGGCGACAAGCGGGCGCTGGTCTTCCTGGGCCGCAACCACTTCTACGAGGGCCACGGTGTCGCCACCGTCGCGCACGGCGTGCGCACCGCCGTCGCCGCCGGCTGCAAGACCGTCGTGCTGACCAACGGCTGCGGCGGGCTGCGCCCCACCTACCGCCCCGGCCAGGCCGTGCTGATCAGCGACCACATCAACATGACGGCCGCCTCGCCGATCGTCGGCGCGAACTTCGTCGACCTGACCGACCTCTACTCGCCGCGGCTGCGCGCCCTGTGCAAGGAGGTCGACCCCTCTTTGGAGGAGGGCGTCTACGTCCAGCTCCCCGGCCCGCACTACGAGACCCCGGCCGAGATCAAGATGGTCCGGGTCATCGGTGGCGACCTCGTCGGCATGTCCACCACGCTGGAGGCCATCGCGGCCCGCGAGGCGGGCGCCGAGGTGCTCGGCATCTCCCTGGTGACCAACCTCGCCGCCGGCATGACGGGCGAACCGCTGAACCACGAGGAGGTCCTGGAGGCCGGCCGCGACTCCGCCGCGCGGATGGGCAGCCTGCTGGCCCAGGTGCTCGAGCGGATCTGACCGGCTCGCACCCCCCGGTGGGGCAGGCCGGTGTGCCGTACCGGCACGCCGCGCGCGATCGCGGGGGTGCCCGCACCCTGGTTAGGGAAGACGCCCTACGGGGAGGTAACCCAGCGGCGCTCGTCGCGGCAGCCCGCTCCGCCGCCGCCCGGCCGGACGGACCCGGCCGCGCGGCCTCCCACCGCGGCACGGTCGCGGGCATGACGGGCCAGGGGCGCCAGGCCTGCCCGCGCGTGGCGCGGGCGGCACCGAAGACGACATCGCAGGAGCATCACGTGGCAAGCGCAAGCGAGAACGCGGAGCTGATCCCTCAGGCGCGCACCTGGCTGGCCGAGGACCCCGACCCCGACACCCGAGCCGAGCTGGAAGCCCTGCTCGCGGCCGTCGAGTCGGGCGACGCGGCGGCGGCCGGCGACCTCGCGGCCCGGTTCGCCGGCACCCTGCAGTTCGGCACGGCGGGGCTGCGCGGTGAGGTCGGCGCGGGCCCGATGCGCATGAACCGCTCCGTGGTCATCCGGGCCGCCGCCGGTCTCGCCGCGTACCTCAAGGCGCAGGGGCAGGGCGACGGGCTGGTCGTCGTGGGTCACGACGCACGCCACAAGTCGGTGGACTTCGCCCGCGACACCGCCGCCGTCATGGTCGGCGCGGGCCTGCGGGCGGCCGTGCTGCCCGGGCCGCTGCCCACGCCGGTGCTGGCGTTCGCCATCCGCCACCTGGGCGCCGTCGCGGGCATCGCGGTGACCGCGAGCCACAACCCCCCGCGCGACAACGGATACAAGGTCTACCTGGGCGACGGCTCGCAGATCGTCCCGCCCGCCGACGCCGGGATCGCCGACGAGATCGCCGCGATCGGCCCGCTGGCCGGCGTACCGCTGGCGGACGAGGGCTGGCAGATCCTCGGCGAGGAGGTCGTCGAGGCCTACCTGGACCGCGCCGCCTCGGTCGTGGACCGGCACACCCCGCGCGACCTCTCGGTCGTCTACACCCCTTTGCACGGGGTCGGCCGCGACGTGCTGACCGCCGCCTTCGAGCGGGCCGGGTTCGGCGCCCCGCACGTGGTCGCCGAGCAGGGCGAGCCCGACCCGGACTTCCCGACCGTCGCCTTCCCCAACCCGGAGGAGCCGGGGGCGATGGACCTGGCCTTCGCCGCGGCCCGGGCCCTCGGGCCCGACGTCGACATCGTCATCGCCAACGACCCCGACGCCGACCGCTGCGCCGTGGCCGTGCCGGACCGCTCCGCCGCGGACGGCTGGCGGATGCTGCGCGGCGACGAGGTCGGTGCCCTGCTCGCCACCCATCTGGTGCACCGCCGGGCCGGCGGCACCTTCGCGGCGAGCATCGTCTCCTCCTCCCTGCTGTCGCGCATCGCGGCCCGCGCGGGGCTGCCCTACGCCGAGACCCTGACCGGCTTCAAGTGGATCTCCCGGGTGGAGGGCCTGAGCTTCGGCTACGAAGAGGCCCTGGGCTACTGCGTGGATCCCGCGGGCGTGCGCGACAAGGACGGCGTCACGGCGGCGCTGGCCGTCGCGGAACTGACCGCCGAGCTCAAGGCCAAGGGCCGTACGCTCGTCGACCTGCTGGACGACATCGCCCTCGAGTACGGCCTGCACGCCACCGACCAGCTCTCGGTGCGGGTCGCCGACCTGTCGGTCATCGACGAGGCGATGAGCCGGCTGCGGGAGCGGCCGCCCAGCTCGCTGGCCGGGCTCGCCGTCGTCACGGCCGAGGACCTGTCCAAGGGCAGCGCGGAGCTGCCGCCGACCGACGGCCTGCGCTACCGGCTGGCCGGCTCCCCGGGAGCCGGCGTGGAGTCGGCCCGGGTGATCGTGCGGCCGAGCGGCACCGAGCCCAAGCTGAAGTGCTACCTGGAGGTCGTACTGCCGGTGCCGGGCGCCGACCGGCTGACCACCGTCCGCGCCCAGGCCGCCGGGGTCCTCGCGGCCCTCAAGGCCGGCCTCGCGGCCGCCGCCGGGCTCCCCGGGGACGAGGCCGCGGCGCAGGCCTGACGCCCCGGGAACACCGCCCGCCGCGGTCGTGCCGGCCCGGGCACGGCCGGGGGCGCGGTGGGCGCCCGGGCCGGCCGGCTCAGCCGATGGCGAGCAGGACGATCAGCACGACCGCCCCCGCCACCGCCGGGGCGATCACCTCGTAGGCCCAGCGGACCGTGACCTCGCTCTGCGCGCCCGCCCGGCCGCCGTGCCGCTCCGCGAGCTCGCGCAACTCGTCCACCACGCGGTCGGACCAGGCCCGGGTGGCATCCGCGGTACCGGGACGGGACCCCAGCGTCGCGCCCGGGTCGCCCGCGGCGGCGGCGCGCGTCTTGGCCCGTGCGGCCCGCTTGCGGGCGCGCATGGACACGGGCACGGCCCACAGCTGGTACTTCTTGCCCTCCGCGAACAGCTCGGTCGAGTACCCCGAACGCAGCCCCTCCACGGCGCCCCAGGACGCGGTGATGGTGCGGAAGGGGTTGCGCACCAGGAGGCGGTCGTCACCGGCCCGGACGACCGGACGCAGGGTGAACGCGACGACCAGCGGCACGATCAGCAGCAGCAGCGCGAGGGCCACCCAGGGCGTGTTCCCCGTACCGCGGACGATGGCGTCGATGCCGAGCCACAGTGTGATGGCGAGCATGATCACGCCGCCGGCGACACCGGCCGACGAGCGGTAGGAGCGCTCGGCGTACTTCGGCTGCCCGGAATCGGGCTGCGGTTCGGGGACGGGGTTCTCGGAGCTCGTCATGAGATCAGATTGTGCCTGACCGCGAGCCTCCGCCCCGCGGGGCGGAGGTTGCGTTAGTGCATCGGCGTCACCGGCCGCCTACTGGTACCCCTTGTCCTTCCTGGAGTCGTAGACGCGTTTGCCCGCCGCGTCGTAACCCTGGATGTGCGGCAGGGAATCCTCCGGCGCGGCGAGGACCCCGGTCGCGACGAAATAGCCGTGGTCGAGCGCGGCCTGCCGCGTGACGCCGCCCCAGGAGACGGTGACCTTGGCGACCCCGGGCTCGACCGTGCCGATACTGCCCCAGCGGAAGGGGAAGTGGTACGGCAGCCCCGGTCCGGTGGCGGTGTCCTGCTTGTAGAGCCGGTAGGCGTTGTCGTCCGGCACGACGGGCCCGCGGCCCGGAGCGTCGTCCGCTCCGATGCTGCCGTTGATACCGCCCGCCTTCCCGTCCTTGTCCGTGCAGATCAGGCGGACGGGGTCGCCGTCCGCGGTGCCGACCGCCACGACACGGATGCCGTCGCCCGGGGAGTTCCTGTCGCCCGTGGCGTTCAGCGCGAGGATCACCCGGTAGTCCTCGGCCTTCCCATAGTCGCGCGCGAAGGCGGACGCTCTGGGCTCGTGTTCCTCGCTGAACGCGAGACACCGCTCCAGCACCTCGGCCGCGCGCTCCATCGTGATCCCGTCGGCCAGCTGCCCCGGTGTCACCGGACCCGCGGGCCCGCTCGGCAGCGCGCTCGTCCGCACCGGGGCGGAGGGGTGCGGCTCTGCGGTGCTCGCCGGCACCGACGGCCGGGTGTCATGCGCGGGCAGGGCGGCCGAGCCGTCACCGCCGGGCTGGTAGTGCATCGCGACAGCCGTGCCGGGCACCGCGACCAGCGCCGCCAGCCCGGCACCGGCGGCGAGCACCCGGCGTCTGCGGCTCGTCCTTCCCTGCCGCACGATCGTGGCGTAGGGCGCCTCGCCCGTGCGCAGCCCGTCCGTCTGTTCCTCGAGGAGCTCGCGCAGCTGCGCCTCGAACTCCGTGTCACCGTCCGCCGGGCCGTAACCCGCCGTGTCTCCCGTGTCCTTCATCGGGCCCCTCCCGCGACCTTCGTGTCCTTCGCCGTGCCCCACGGCCTCGTCCCTGTCCTCGTCCCCATGGCCGCCCCGGCACCTACGGGCTCCGCGGCCACCACCGCCGTGCCCAGCCGGGCCCGCAGCTTGGCCAGGCCACGGGCCGCCTGGCTCTTGACCGTGCCGGCCGAGCAGCCCAGCGCCTGGGCCACCTCGGTCTCCGACAGGTCGTCCCAGTACCGCAGCACGACCACGGCCCGCTGCCGTGCGGGCAGCTCGCCGAGCGCCGCCAACAGCACCTGGCGCTGCGCCACCCGCGCCGTCGGGTCGGCCCCGACTCCCTCGGGCAGTACGTCCGTGAGCCGTTCGGCCACGCGTTTCTTGCGGAACCGGTCCTTGTTGCAGCTGATCAGAATCCGCCGCACGTACGCGTCCGGGTTGTCGCTGCGCTGCACCCGCCGCCAGGACCGATAGGCCTTGGCCAGAGCTGTCTGCGCCAGATCCTCGGCGTGATGCCCGTCACCTGTGAGCAGATAGGCGGTCCTGACCAGATGGGCCCATCTGGCGCGGACGTAGCCTTGGAACTCCGCCTCGTCGTCTGGATTCATCGATGACCCCCTTCACCCACCAGACCACCGATTCCGCCGATTCGGTTGCCGGGCCCCCCGGAAGGGGACGGACGGATCCGTCCCTACCGGTGACATTCGCTACGCGCGTAGATATGCTGGTCTGGTGACCATGCCCACCACTGTTCCCGCTCACGGCCCCGACGCCGCGGCCCGGCTGGCGTCCATGGCCGACGTCACGGCCTCCGACGCCGCGCTGCGCCGCTACCTGCACGGGCTGCCCGGCGTCGACGCGGTCGGTCTCGAGGCCCGCGCCGCAAGCCTCGGCACCCGTTCGATCAAGACCACGGCGAAGGCGTACGCCATCGACCTGGCGATCTCGATGATCGACCTGACCACGCTCGAAGGCGCGGACACCCCGGGCAAGGTCCGGGCGCTGTCCGCCAAGGGCGTCAACCCGGACCCGACCGACCGCACGACCCCCAAGGTCGCCGCGATCTGCGTCTACCCGGACATGGTCGCGACCGCCAAGGAGGCCCTCGGCGACTCCGGCGTGCACGTCGCGTCCGTCGCCACCGCCTTCCCGGCCGGCCGCGCCGCACTGCCGGTGAAGCTCGCCGACACCGCCGACGCGGTGGCCGCCGGCGCCGACGAAGTGGACATGGTCATCGACCGCGGTGCCTTCCTCGCCGGCCACTACCTGAAGGTCTTCGAGGAGATCAGGGCGGTCAAGGAGGCCTGCCGCCGTCCCGACGGCAGCTCCGCCCGCCTCAAGGTCATCTTCGAGACCGGCGAGCTGGCCACGTACGACAACATCCGCCGCGCCTCCTGGCTCGGCATGCTCGCGGGCGCCGACTTCATCAAGACCTCCACCGGCAAGGTGGCCGTCAACGCCACCCCCGCCAACACCCTGCTGATGCTCGAGGCCGTGCGCGACTTCCGCGCCGCCACGGGCGTCCAGGTCGGGGTGAAGCCCGCCGGCGGCATCCGCACCTCCAAGGACGCCATCAAGTTCCTGGTCCTCGTCAACGAGACCGTGGGCGACGAGTGGCTGAGCAACGAGTGGTTCCGTTTCGGCGCGTCCAGCCTGCTGAACGACCTGCTCATGCAGCGCCAGAAGCTGAGCACCGGCCGCTACTCCGGTCCCGACTACGTGACGGTGGACTGAGGACTCCGATGACACAGACCAAGAAGAACCAGCAGTCCCCGCAGGACCGGGCGGCCGGCCAGCCGGCACCGGGCTCGGCCTTCGCGTACGCGCCGGCGCCGGAGTCCCGCTCCGTCGTCGACATCGCCCCCTCCTACGGCCTGTTCATCGACGGCGAGTTCACCGACGCCGCCGACGGCCGGGTCTTCAAGACCGTGAGCCCGTCCACCGAGGAGGTCCTCTCCGAGGTCGCCCAGGCGGGCGAGGCGGACGTGGACCGGGCCGTCAGGGCCGCTCGCAAGGCCTTCGAGTCATGGTCGGCGCTGCCCGGCTCCGAGCGCGCCAAGTACCTGTTCCGCATCGCCCGGATCATCCAGGAGCGCTCGCGCGAGCTGGCCGTCCTGGAGTCGCTGGACAACGGCAAGCCGATCAAGGAGACCCGCGACGCCGACCTCCCGCTGGTCGCCGCGTACTTCTTCTACTACGCCGGCTGGGCCGACAAGCTCGCGCACGCCGGCTTCGGCCCGGCCCCCCGCCCGCTGGGCGTGGCCGGCCAGGTCATCCCGTGGAACTTCCCGCTGCTGATGCTGGCGTGGAAGATCGCCCCGGCGCTGGCCACCGGCAACACCGTCGTCCTCAAGCCGGCCGAGACCACCCCGCTGTCCGCGCTGTTCTTCGCCGACATCTGCCGCCAGGCGGGCCTGCCCAAGGGCGTCGTCAACATCCTCCCCGGCTACGGGGACGCCGGCGCCGCGCTGGTCGCGCACGAGGGCGTCGACAAGGTCGCCTTCACCGGCTCCACCGCCGTCGGCAAGCAGATCGCCCGCACCGTCGCCGGTACGAAGAAGAAGGTCACCCTGGAGCTGGGCGGCAAGGGCGCCAACATCGTCTTCGACGACGCACCCGTCGATCAGGCCGTCGAGGGCATCGTCAACGGGATCTTCTTCAACCAGGGCCAGGTCTGCTGCGCCGGCTCCCGGCTGCTGCTCCAGGAGTCCGTCGCGGACGAGGTGCTCGACGCGCTCAAGCGCCGGCTGTCGACGCTGCGCGTCGGCGACCCCCTGGACAAGAACACCGACATCGGCGCCATCAACTCCGCCGAGCAGCTGGCCCGGATCACCGCGCTCGCCGAGGCCGGCGAGGCCGAGGGCGCCGAGCGCTGGTCTCCGGCCTGCGAACTGCCCTCGGCGGGCTACTGGTTCGCACCGACGCTGTTCACCGGGGTCACCCAGGCGCACCGCATCGCCCGCGAGGAGATCTTCGGCCCGGTCCTGTCGGTGCTGACCTTCCGTACCCCGGCCGAGGCCGTGGAGAAGGCCAACAACACCCCGTACGGCCTGTCCGCCGGGATCTGGACGGAGAAGGGCTCGCGCATCCTCTCGGTCGCGAACCAGCTCCGCGCGGGCGTGGTGTGGGCCAACACGTTCAACAAGTTCGACCCGACCTCGCCCTTCGGCGGCTACAAGGAGTCGGGCTTCGGCCGCGAGGGCGGCCGCCACGGTCTGGAGGCCTACCTCGATGTCCGATAAGTCCGAGAAGGCCGGGGCAGTGCGGCTGTCCGTCTTCAAGACCTACAAGCTGTTCGTCGGGGGCAAGTTCCCCCGCAGCGAGAGCGGGCGGGTGTACGAGGTGACCGACGCCAAGGGCAAGTGGCTCGCCAACGCCCCGCAGTCCTCCCGCAAGGACGCCCGTGACGCGGTGTCCGCCGCCCGCAAGGCCTTCGCCGGCTGGTCGGGCGCGACGGCGTACAACCGGGGGCAGGTCCTCTACCGCGTCGCGGAGATGCTGGAGGGCCGCCGGGAGCAGTTCGTCCGCGAGGTCGGCGAGGCCGAGGGGCTGTCGAAGTCCAAGGCGGCGGCCGTGGTGGACGCCGCGATCGACCGCTGGGTCTGGTACGCGGGCTGGACCGACAAGATCGCCCAGGTCGTGGGCGGCGCCAACCCGGTGGCGGGACCGTACTTCAACCTGTCGAGCCCGGAGCCGACCGGTGTCGTCGCGGTCCTCGCGCCGCAGGAGTCGTCCTTCCTGGGCCTGGTCTCGGTGATCGCCCCGGTGATCGCCACCGGCAACACCGCGGTCGTGGTGACCAGCGAGCGGGCCCCGCTGCCCGCGCTGTCACTGGGCGAGGTACTGGCCACCTCCGACCTGCCGGGCGGCGTCGTCAACATCCTGTCCGGCCGCACAGCCGAGGTCGCGCCGACGCTCGCCGCGCACATGGACGTCAACGCGCTGGACCTGGCGGGGACGGTGGACGACGCCGGACTGGCGAGGGAGCTGGAGGTCGCCGCCGCGGACAACCTCAAGCGTGTGCTCCGTCCGCAGGCCGTGGACTGGGCGGCCGAGCCCGGCACGGACCGCATGACGGCCTTCCTGGAGACCAAGACCGTCTGGCACCCCGCGGGTGCCGGCGCGGCCTCGGGCTCCGCCTACTGACCCGCTCCCCCGGCGGCCCGTCCCGTCGCCGGGGGACCGGGAGCGCCCGCACGACCCGGCGGCGGGCCCTCGCCATCGTTGTGTCCCCGCGAGGGCCCGCCGCCGTCAGCCGCCCTGCAGGGTCCTGACGGCGTCGCCGATCAACGGCAGGTCCGCGACCGTGCGGCTGTCGGCGACCGGCTTGGTGACGTCCGCGGTGGAGACCGGCTTGAAGTCGGCGACCTGCGAACCCACGGAGTTGTCCAGGGGGTTGACGCTGGTCCGCGCGAGCGGGTTCACCGGCAGGTGGTTCACCGTGCCGATCAGGGCCGACGTCGCCGCCCGGCCGGCCTCGGCGGCCGTGGCCGTTCCTTCGCTCTGGGCGTCCGCGTGCGCCGCCCCCGCCGAGGCGACGGCCGCGACGGACGACACCGCGAGGACGGTGGCGCGGAGGAGGGTGCGGGAGAACTGCGGCATGAGGATCCACCTGCCTGGTCGCCGGCCCGCTCGCTCACGGACCGGTCCCGGGACGACCCGGCGGCCGTCCCCGTACGCGACAATGACATAACTCACCGTAGTTGGTCGAACATCACGCATCCAAAGCATGTCCCGGCGGGTCACTCCAAAGGCGGAATGCGTCACACTGGTGTCCCGTGAGCTCTCGCCCTCCCGCCGCCCGCGTGATCCTGCTGACCGGCCCCTCCGGGTCCGGCAAGTCCTCCCTCGCCGCCCGCACCGGCCTGCCGGTCCTGCGACTGGACGACTTCTACAAGGAGGGTGACGATCCGTCCCTCCCGATGCTGCCGAGCGGCATCGGCGCCGACTGGGACTCCCCGCTGTCCTGGAACGCCGACGCGGCCGTCGCGGCCGTGGCGGAGCTGTGCGCCACGGGCCGGACCGCCGTCCCGGTGTACGAGATCTCCTCCAGCTCCATCACCGGACGGGCGGAGGTCGGCCTCGACGGGGCGCCGCTCTTCATCGCGGAGGGCATCTTCGCCGCCGACATCGTCGCGCGCTGCGCCGAACTCGGTCTGCTCGCCGACGCGCTGTGCCTGAGCCGCGGCGCGGTCACCACCGCCCGCCGCCGCTTCGCCCGGGACCTGCGCGAGAGCCGGAAGTCGCTGCCCTTCCTGCTGCGCCGCGGGTGGAACCTGATGCGCGCCGAACGGGACATCATCGCCCGGCACGCGGCGCTCGGGGCGCATGTGTGCGACCGGGACGAGGCACTGGAACGGATCGGTCGCGCATCTTTTCCGACGGTTGCCGTTCGCGTTTGAACGAAACGGCGCGCGGGTCCGTAAGGCATGCGTGAGGGAGCGGTGCGCACAGACCCCCCGCTGGGCGCGACCGCTCCCTCTTGCTTCCCCCGATTCCCCCCGGTTCCCCCGATTCCCCCCCGTTTCCCCGTTCCCCCCGGCGTCAGGCCACCAGCTCGCCGAACGCCGCCTCCTCGTCGACGCCCGTGCTGAGCGTCGCGTCCTCGCGCAGCCGGCGCAGGGAGCGCCAGATGCTGCTCTTCACCGTGCCGACGCTGATGCCGAGGATCTCGGCGATCTCCGGGTCGGTGCGGCCCTCGTAGTAGCGGAGCACCAGCATCGTGCGCTGCGGCTCCGGGAGCTTGGCCAGCGCCTGCCACAGCACCGCCCGCAGCTCGGTGCCGCGCATCGCGTCCGTCTCGCCCGCCGTCTCCGGCAGCTCCTCGGTCGGGTACTCGTTGAGCTTGCGGCGCCGCCAGGCGCTGATGTGCAGATTGGTCATGGTCCGGCGCAGGTAACCGCCGACCGCGGCCTTGTCGCTGATCCGGTCCCAGGCCCGGTAGGTGGAGAACAGCGCGCTCTGCAGCAGGTCCTCCGCCTCGAAGCGGTCGCCCGTCAGGTGGTAGGCGGTCGCGTACAGAGAGGCCCGGCGCTCCTGGACGTACGCGGTGAAGTCCGCGTCCGCCGTGAAGCACCGCTCCCCCGGGATCCCCCGGGCCCCCGTGGCCTCCCCGTAGGCGACACCCCCGTGCCCCCCGTCTCCCCCGTGACCGCCCTCGATCGCCGTGATGTACGGCGGCCGGTTGCGAACCACCTGACGCCCGGTGCCACGAGCGCACCCCCGCCCGCCCGTGGCACCGGACTTCTCTGCGCCCCGGCCCGCGGTGTGCAGGCGCGGCTGAAGGACTGCGGTGGTCGTCGTGCTGTGCAGTGCGTTCATTTCGCGCCCCCCGTGGGTGGAGCCGGCCTGGTCTTCGTACCCGTCCGGCGGGGGCCGCCCGTTCGGCGTCCCCGTCGATGACCAATAGCGTGCCGCGCCAGTTTCATGGCGCTGTCCGCCGAGTGTCACAGCCCCGTCACAGACCACGGCGGTACCTTCCACGGGCCGTCTTGGGAGAGAATGCGGGCGTGCCTTTCCTGTTGCTGATCGAGGACGACGACGCCATCCGAGCGAGCCTCGAACTCGCCCTGTCGCGCCAGGGCCACCGTGTGGTGGCCGCGGCAACGGGCGAGGACGGGCTGAAGCTGCTGCGCGAGCAGCGACCGGACCTGATCGTGCTGGACGTGATGCTCCCGGGCATCGACGGTTTCGAGGTGTGCCGGCGCATCCGGCGGACCGACCAGCTGCCGATCATCCTGCTGACCGCGCGCAGCGACGACATCGACGTCGTGGTGGGTCTGGAGTCCGGCGCGGACGACTACGTCGTCAAGCCCATCCAGCCGCGCGTGCTGGACGCCCGCATCCGCGCCGTGCTGCGGCGGGGCGAGCGGGACAGCACCGACTCGGCCGCCTTCGGCAGCATCGTCATCGACCGCTCGGCGATGACCGTCACGAAGAACGGCGAGGACCTGCAGCTCACTCCGACCGAGCTGCGGCTGCTGCTGGAGCTGAGCCGCCGCCCGGGGCAGGCGCTGTCCCGGCAGCAGTTGCTGCGCCTGGTGTGGGAACACGACTACCTCGGTGACTCGCGTCTGGTGGACGCCTGTGTGCAGCGGCTGCGCGCCAAGATCGAGGACGTGCCCTCCTCGCCGACCCTGATCCGCACCGTACGGGGTGTCGGGTACCGGCTGGACGCGCCGGCGTGAGTCGACCGCATCACGAGGACACGGCCGGTGACGACGAAACCGACCGGCGGCTGAGCGGCTGGAGGTCACGGCTGCTGCGGCTCACCAGCCTGCGGCTGCGTCTGGTCGCCGTCTTCGCCGCCGTGGCGCTGGCGGCCGCCGTCTCCGCCTCGGGCATCGCGTACTGGCTCAACCGCGACGCCGTGCTCACCCGTGCCCAGAACGCCGCTCTCAACGACTTCCGCGCCTCGATGACCCGCAACGCGGGCTCGCTGCCGCGGCACCCGTCCTGCGACAAGCTGGCCGACGCCGCGCGCAGCATCGGCGCCAGCACCCAGAACTACCAGGTGCTGCTGATCGGCACCGGGCCGGACGGCGAGCGCTGCGCGACCAAGTCGCAGAGCGACGGCTTCTCACTGGACGCCGTCCCCTCGACGCTGCGCAAGGCCGTCAGCAAGCGCAACCCCAAGACGGGCGACTCCGCCGAGTACCACCTGTACTGGCAGCGGGTCACCCGCGACGGCCAGCCGTACCTGGTGGGCGGGGCCAAGGTGATCGGCGGCGGCCCGACCGGCTACATGTTCAAGTCGCTGGAGGCCGAGCGGAAGGACCTCAACTCGCTGGCCTGGTCGCTCGGCATCGCCACCGCCCTCGCCCTGATCGGTGCGGCACTGCTCGCCCAGGCCGCGGCCTCGACCGTGCTGCGGCCCGTGGCCCGCCTCGGCGACGCCGCCAGGAGGCTCGGCGAGGGCAAGCTCGACACCCGGCTGCGGGTCACCGGCACCGACGAACTCGCGGAGCTGTCGCGGACGTTCAACCGCACCGCGGAGCGGCTGGAGCGGCGGGTCGACGAGCTCAGCCAGCGCGAGGCGGCCAGCCGGCGCTTCGTCGCCGACATGTCGCACGAGCTACGCACCCCGCTGACCGCGATCACCGCCGTGACCGAGGTGCTGGAGGACGAGGCGGACTCCCTCGACCCGATGATCGCCCCGGCGGTGCGGCTGGTGGTGAGCGAGACCAAGCGGCTGGGCGAGCTGGTGGAGAACCTGATGGAGGTCACCCGCTTCGACGCGGGCACCGCGCGCCTGGTCCTGGACGACGTCGACGTCTCCGACCTGGTCACCGCCTGCATCGACGCCCGCGCCTGGCTGGACGCGGTGGAGCTGGACGCGCCGCGCGGCATCATCGCCCTGCTCGATCCGCGCCGCATCGACGTGATCCTCGCCAACCTGATCGGCAACGCCCTCAAGCACGGCGGCTCGCCGGTCCGGGTCAAGGTGCGGCAGGACGGGGACGAACTCGTCGTCGAGGTCGCCGACAACGGCCCCGGCATCCCCGAGGACGTGCTGCCGCACGTCTTCGACCGGTTCTTCAAGGCGGACGCCTCCCGGGCCCGTTCCGAGGGGAGCGGCCTGGGCCTGTCCATCGCGCTGGAGAACGCACACATCCACGGCGGAGAGATCGCCGCGGCCAACAGCCCCGGTGGCGGTGCGGTGTTCACGCTGCGGCTGCCGATGCGCACCGGGGCCGGCCAGGCGGCGGAGACCGAGGAAGGGAACGAAGGCAAGTGACGCAGCCGTCCCGGGACGCCGCCCCGAAGGCCCCGGGGCTCCCGTCCCCGGGCGCCGCCCACCGCCGGCGCGCCCCGCTCCTCGCCCTGGCCGGCCTGGTGCTGCTGGCCGGCTGCGGTATCCGCACCACCTCGGTGCCGGTGGACGCCGGGCCGGCGCCCTCCCGCGTCTCCTGCGCGGTGCCCGACGAGGAGGCGACCGCCACGGCCACGGCCACGGCCTCCGCCTCGCCACGGGGACTGACCGCCCGGGTGTACCTGGTGTGCAGCGCCCAGGTGGCCGGCGTGAACCGCTCGGTGCGGACCGAGGGCCCGGACCAGCTGGGCGTGGCGGTGCTGCTCCTGCGCGAGCTGCAGCGCAAGCCGCGCGGCGGCGAGTCGTCGGCCGGCTTCACCACGGCCGTGCAGGGCGACCTGGCGGTGGAGGGGCCGCGGCGCGGCGACCCGCGCGGATCGCTCCGGCTCAGCGCCCCGCTGGGCGACCTCCCGCCGTTCGCGCTCGCCCAACTGGTGTGCACCTACGCCGGCACGGCCGCGGGCTCCGGCGACGGCGGTGTGCTCCTGGGCGGCTCCGACGACACCCCGGTGCGCCGCTTCACCTGCACCGGCGACCTGCGCACCGACCCGGAGGCGGCGGAGACCGCTGGAACCGCCGTGAAGTGACAGACGTCCTTCCAGGCGTGCGGCGCGACGGCTCTCTCCCGAAAGTGCGCGCGGTGGGCCTGACACTCGCCGCGGTCCATCTGGCTCTGCTGGGGTGGCTGATGCTGCGTCCGCAGTACGTGCCCTGGGTGGACGCCCCCAATCTCCGTCCGTTCGCCACCATCCGCCACGACCTCACCATGGGACCCGCGGAGGCGGCCCGCCGGATCGGCGCGGGGCTGGCGCTGCTGGCCCCGCTGGGCGTGCTGCTGCCGATGGCCGGCGGCCGGGTGCGGGTCTCGGCGCCGGGCTCGTTCGCGCGGACGGTCTTCGCGGGACTGATGATCTCGCTGACCCTGGAATTCGTGCAGACCGGGGTGCCGGGCCAGATCTTCGACGTGGACGCCCTGCTGCTCAACACGGCGGGTGTCGCGCTGGCCCACCTCGCCGTGGTGCCCGCGGCCCGCGCGTGGGCGCACCGGCGCAGCCTCCGCCAGGAGGACCGGCTGACCGGTGCTCAGGGGCGGACCCCGAGGATTCACAGGGTCGGGATCGCACCGTAGAGCGATGAATCGCGGCGGTATGCGCTCGTACGGTGATGTATCGGCCGGAGAGACCGGCCTGGACTCCCGAAGGAGCACCCCCATGTCCGCACTGGTCCGCCCCCGTCACGGCCGGATGATCGCCGGAGTCTGCGCCGGGCTCGCAGACCGGTTCGGCACCTCCGCCGCCACGATGCGCGTGATCTTCCTGCTGTCGTGCCTGCTACCCGGGCCGCAGTTCCTGCTCTACCTCGCGCTGTGGCTGCTGCTGCCGGGCGAGGTGAGCACGAAGGCCGCCGTTTGACGCCACGGGCCCCCGGAAGGCCGGCGGGCCGCACCCCGAGGGGGTGCGGCCCGTCCGCGGTACGTCCGGCCGGTGCTCAGCCGCCGATCGGCAGGCCCTGCAGCGGGAGCTGGCCCAGCGGCAGCTGACCGCCGACCGGGAGGCCGCCGAGCAGCGTGCTCAGGCCCTGGGGCGCGTTCTGCACGCCGGGGACGAGGTTGGCCGACTTCGGCAGGCCGCTGGTGACGGCACCGACCGGGACCGCCTTCGCGACGCCCGCGACCGGCAGGGAGGCCGGCAGGGCCGAGGCGTCCGGCAGGCCCAGGCCGGCTTCCGAAGGAGCGGCGGAGGCGACGCCCGCGGCGGCCCCGACGAAGGCCACGCCCAGCGCGGCGGCACCGAGAGTCTTGACGGTTCCGGTCTTCATGGTTGCGATCCTCGTGATGGGGGATGGTGCGTCCGCCGCGGCACACACGGATCGTGTTCGCGGGATATCGGAACGTAGCGACGGAACACGGGGCGGTGCAAGCAGCCGCGCGCCGTCGCACCGGGCCCGGGCCGTCCCGCCGCCGCACGGCGGGACGGCCCGGGGCTCATCCCTCTTCCGGCGAGGAATCGCTGGCCACAGCGGTGGCGGCGGTCGTCTGACGGAACAGCCACTCGGCCTTCAGCTCCGAGTATCCGGGCTTGATCACGTCATTGATCATGGCGAGACGTTCATCGAAAGGGATGAAGGCGGACTTCATCGCGTTGACGGTGAACCACTGCATGTCGTCGAGGGTGTATCCGAACGCGGCCACCAGTTCGGCGAACTCGCGGCTCATGCTCGTACCGCTCATCAGCCGGTTGTCGGTGTTGACGGTGACCCGGAAGTGCAGCCGGCGCAGCAGTCCGATGGGATGCTCCGCGTACGAGGCGGCCGCGCCGGTCTGCAGGTTGGAGGTGGGGCACATCTCCAGGGGGATGCGCTTGTCGCGCACGTAGTTGGCGAGCCGGCCGAGGGCGACCGTGCCGTCGTCCGCGACCTCGATGTCGTCGATGATGCGCACGCCGTGACCGAGCCGGTCCGCGCCGCACCACTGCAGGGCCTGCCAGATGGAGGGCAGGCCGAAGGCCTCGCCCGCGTGGATGGTGAAGTGGAAGTTCTCCCGCTGGAGGTACTCGAAGGCGTCGAGGTGGCGGGTGGGCGGGAAGCCCGCCTCGGCGCCCGCGATGTCGAAGCCGACGACGCCCCGGTCGCGGTAGCGGATGGCGAGTTCGGCGATCTCCTGCGAGCGGGCGGCGTGCCGCATCGCGGTGAGCAGGGCGCCCACCCGGATCCGCCCACCCGCCTCGCGGGCCCGCCGTTCGCCCTCCCGGAAGCCCGCGTTGACGGCCTCCACGACCTCGTCGAGGGAGAGCCCGCGTTCGACGTGGAGCTCGGGGGCGTAGCGCACCTCGGCGTAGACGACCCCGTCCGCGGCGAGGTCCTCGGCGGCCTCGGCGGCGACGCGGGTGAGCGCCTCGCGGCTCTGCATGACGCCGACCGTGTGCGAGAAGGTCTCCAGGTAACGCTCCAGCGAGCCGGAGTCGGCGGCCTCGCGGAACCAGGTGCCGAGCTTGTCCGGGTCGGTCTCCGGCAGGCCGTCGTAGCCCGACGCGCGGGCCAGGTCGACGACGGTCCCGGGGCGGACGCCGCCGTCGAGGTGGTCGTGGAGCAGGACCTTGGGCGCGCGGCGGATCTGCTCGGGCGTGGGGGTCGCCCCCGCAGCGCCCGCGGGGAAGGGGAGCGTGCTTGAGCTCGTCATTTCCGAAACATACCCCCTACGCGCGTAGAACTTTTGGATGATGCCGAATATTGATCTCCCGGCCAGGTCGTGCGCACCTTCCCGTCTGCCATGGTTACGCCATGGCTTCGCAAGCTTTACCGGTGCGTGGTGCGCGGTTGGGAAAGAGAGTGACACCGGGTCTGAACCCGGCGGCACGGCGGGAGGCGGACGGCGAGGCCGTCCGGGCCGCCGTGCTGCTGCTGCCCGGCGGCAGTGCGCTGAGCACCCGTCGGCGCTCCCCCGTGGCCGCCGCGGCGATGGTGCCGCTGGCCCGCCGGCTGGTGCGGGCGGCGGGCCGCGGTGAGGGTCTGGCCGTGCACGTCGTGCACTACCGCTTCCGCGGCTGGAACGGCGGTCACGCCCACCCGGCCGAGGACGCGCGGTGGGCCGTCGACGAGGTCGTCCGCCGTTACGGTGACGTACCGGTGTCACTGGTCGGCATGGACATGGGCGGCCGGGCCGCGCTGCGCGCAGCGGGCCATCAGGCCGTCGACTCCGCGGTCGCCATAGCCCCGTGGCTGCCGGACGCGCCGGAGCCCGATCCGGTGAAGCAGCTGATAGGCCGCCACGTCCTGATCGTGCACGGCACGAACGACGACTCCACCCACCCGGAGCTCTCCTACCGGCTGGCCGAGCGGGTGAAGAAGGTCAACCGGGACGTGTGCCGGTTCGAGGTGCACACCGACGGACATCTGCTGCACGGCCACCGGGCCGAAGTCGCCTCCCTGACCGTCGACTTCGTCCTCGGCACCCTGCTGGGACGGTCCTTCGCCCGCCCGGTCGCCGACGCGCTGGCCGCCCCTCCCCCACTCGGCCTGCGCATGCCCCTGGCCTCGGGTTTCGGACGGTCGCCCCAGATGCGCTGACCCCGACGTGTCCGCGCCATCGGCCCCGCCCCGGCGTCGGCCGCGGGGCCGGGGGCTGCGGCCGTCCGGCAGCCGCGGCCCCGGCCCCGTGCCGTGAGCGGGTGAGCGGCCCACGGAATTCTCGGTGCGACTACGGGTGCCGACGCGCCGTCATCCGGGGAGGAGCTGCCCACGCCTGCCCAGCAGGAACTTCTTGAACGCCGTGACGGGCGCCGTGTCGGGGTGGCCGCCGAGCCAGGCCACGCCGATCTCCCGGACCGCGCGCGGGGCGGTGACCGTCAGCTCCACGACGCCCGGGCGCGGGACGAGCGGGGGCGGCAGCAGGGCCACCCCGAGCCCGGCGGCGACCAGGCCGCGCAGGGTCTCGGCCTCCTCCCCCTCGAAGGCCACCCGCGGGGTGAAGCCCGCCTCCGCGCACAGGGCGTCGGTGATGCGCCGCAACCCGTAGCCGGGCTCCAGGCTCACGAACAGCTCCCCGGACGCCTCCGCCAGGCGGACCCTGCGCCGGGTGGCGAGCCGGTGGTCGGCGGGGACGACCAGCCGCAGCCGCTGCTCGTCCAGGCGCCGGACGACCAGGTCGGGCGCGTCCGGCACCGGTGAGGTCAGGCAGAGGTCCAGCTCGCCCGCGCGCAGCCCGGCGAGCATCGCCTCGCCGTAGTTCTGCACGAGCTGGAACCGGATTCGCGGGTGGTCGGCGCGGAAGGCCCGCAGCAGGGCCGGTACGGTCTCGGGGCCGAGCGTGTGGAGGAAGCCGAAGGCGACCCGTCCCGACTGCGGGTCCGCGTCGGCACGCACGGACTCGGCCGAGCGCTCCACCTCGCCCAGCGCCCGCTCCACGGAGACGAGGAAACCACGGCCCGCGGGCGTGAGCGAGACCGTACGGCCCTGACGGGCGAAGAGCGTGACCCCCAGGTCGAGTTCGAGCCGGACCATGGCCCGGCTGAGCGTGGACTGCGGCACCCCCAGCTCGCGTGCCGCGCGGGTGACGTGCTCGTGCCGCGCCACGGCGGCGAACTGGGCGAGCCTGGGCGCCAGCACCGCCGCCCAGGACGCGCTGTCCAACTCGGCCCGGGTGTCTGTTGCGTCACGGGTCGGTGACAGCGATCGTGCTGACCTCGCTTCATGCGCCATGGGAACGATTATGGCTACTCCGTGCATTGGACGCATGAAACAGGCCCGGCCTAGCGTGAGGACATGTCTCCCGCCGATACAGGGGCGTCCACCGTGACACGGCCGGGCGCCGCCGCCTCCGCCTCCTCAGCCGCCACGCTCCGTCCGGGCGAACCCGGTTACCGCCGAGCCATCCTGGCCCTGTTCGCCGCGGGTCTCGCCACCTTCGCCCTGCTCTACTCGACGCAGGCCCTGCTGCCGGCGCTCTCCACGGGGCTGTCCCTCAGCCCGGCCCAGGCCAGCCTCACCGTCTCGGCCACCACCGCCGCGCTGGCGCTGGCCCTGCTGCCGGTGAGCGCGCTGAGCGAGAAGTACGGTCGCACGGCCGTGATGACCACGTCTGTCTTCAGCGCCTCGGCGCTGGCCCTGGTCATCCCCTTCGCGCCGGACCTGACCACCCTGGTCGTCCTGCGCGCCGTGCAGGGCGTGGCCCTCGCCGGGCTCCCCGCGACCGCGATGGCCTACCTCGGCGAGGAGATCCACCCCAAGGCGGTCGCCTCCGCGATCGGCCTCTACGTCGCGGGCAACAGCATCGGCGGCATGAGCGCCCGGGTCCTCACCGGCGCCGTGGCGCAGGCCTTCGGCTGGCGCGCCGCGCTGTTCGCCGCCGGCGCGATGGCGGTGCTGTGCGCCGTCGCCTTCCGCCTGCTGATCCCCGCCGCCCGCAACTTCCGTCCCGGCCCGGTCAGTCCCGCCGCCCTGTGGCGTACGGTCACCGGCCACCTGGGCACTCCGCTGCTGCGCCGGCTCTACCTGATCGGGCTGCTCTTCATGGCGGTCTTCGGCGCCGTCTACAACGTGCTGGCCTACCGGCTCGCCGCCGGGCCCTTCGGCCTGTCGCAGACCGCGATCGGCCTCATCTTCCTGGTCTACCTGGTCGGCACCGGCGCCTCCGCGGCCTCCGGGGTCCTGCACGGCCGCCTCGGGCGGCGCGGCGCCCTGTACGTCGCCGTGGTGCTGGCCACGGGCGGGCTGCTGCTCACCCTCGCGGGGTCCCTGGCCGCCGTGCTGAGCGGCCTGGTCCTCATCACCGCCGGCTTCTTCACCGGCCACTCCATCGCCTCCGGCGCGGTCAGCCGTACGGCCACCACCGGCCGCGCCCAGGCCTCCGCGCTCTACCTGACCGCGTACTACATCGGCAACAGTCTCGGCGGCACCCTCGGCGCCTCCGCCTTCCACGCCGCCGGCTGGGGCGGCACCGTCGCCCTGTGCCTGGCCGCCGTCCTGGGCGTCGCGGGGATCACCCTGTACGCGACCCGGCGCGCGGTCACGGACCGGCGGCTCGCCGTCCCGGCAGGACGCCCGGCCTGAGGGCCTGACCCGACGCGGAAAGACGAACGGGACCGGTGGAATCCACCGGCCCCGTTCCGCGTCGCGGGGTGGCCCGGCTCAGGCGATACGGTCCAGCACGATCGGGTCCGGCGTGAAGGCGGTGCCCGCCGGGGAGATCTCGACCCCGCCGGCCAGCGCCTCCAGCGCGTAGTCGAACCTCTCCGGGGTGTCGGTGTGCAGGGTGAGCAGCGGCTGGCCCTGCGTCACCGTGGCACCCGGCTTGGCGTGCAGCTCGACGCCCGCGCCGGCCTGAACCGGGTCCTCCTTGCGCGCCCGGCCGGCGCCCAGGCGCCAGGCGGCGACACCGACGGCGTAGGCGTCCATGCCGGTGAGGACACCGGACCGCTCGGCCGTCACGACGTGCTGCTCCCGCGCGACGGGCAGCGTCGCGTCCGGGTCACCGCCCTGGGCGGCGATCATGCGGCGCCACACGTCCATGGCGGAGCCGTCGGCGAGCGCCTTGGCCGGGTCGGCGTCCTTCAGCCCGGCCGCGTCGAGCATCTCGCGCGCCAGAGCCAGGGTCAGCTCGACCACGTCGGCCGGGCCTCCGCCCGCCAGCACCTCGACGGACTCGCGGACCTCCAGCGCGTTGCCCGCGGTCAGGCCGAGCGGGGTGGACATGTCGGTGAGCAGCGCCACCGTCCGCACCCCGTGGTCGGTGCCGAGGCCCACCATCGTGGCGGCCAGCTCCCGCGCCTGCTCCAGGTTCTTCATGAAGGCGCCGGAGCCGACCTTGACGTCCAGGACGAGCGAGCCCGTGCCCTCGGCGATCTTCTTGGACATGATCGAGGAGGCGATCAGCGGGATCGCCTCGACGGTGCCGGTGACGTCGCGCAGCGCGTACAGCTTCTTGTCGGCCGGGGCGAGGCCGTCGCCCGCGGCGCAGATGACGGCGCCGGTGTCGCCCAGGACCCGCAGCATCTCGTCGTTCGACAGCAGCGCCCGCCAGCCGGGGATGGACTCCAGCTTGTCCAGGGTGCCGCCGGTGTGGCCGAGGCCCCGGCCGGACAGCTGGGGAACGGCCGCACCGCAGGCCGCGACCAGAGGCGCGAGCGGCAGTGTGATCTTGTCGCCGACGCCACCGGTGGAGTGCTTGTCGGCGGTCGGGCGGGGCAGCGAGGAGAAGTCCATGCGCTCGCCGCTGGCGATCATCGCGGCCGTCCAGCGCGCGATCTCGGCCCGGTCCATGCCGTTGAGCAGGATCGCCATCGCGAGCGCGGACATCTGCTCGTCGGCGACCTCACCCCTGGTGTAGGCGTCGATGACCCAGTCGATCTGGTCGTCGCCGAGTCGGCCGCCGTCGCGCTTGGTGCGGATGACGGAAATGGCGTCCATGATTCACGTACCTTCTTAGCGGTTGATCAGGTCGTCCGGGCCGAACGCGTCGGGGAGGACGTCGCGCATCGTGCGGATGCCGTCGGACATCTCCACCAGCAGTTCCGGGCCGCCGTGCTCCCACAGCAGCTGGCGGCAGCGGCCGCACGGCATCAGCTGGTTGCCCTTGCGGTCGACGCAGGTGAAGGCGACGAGCCGGCCGCCCCCGGTGGCGTGCAGGATCGACACCAGCCCGCACTCGGCGCACAGGCCGAGGCCGTAGCTGGCGTTCTCCACGTTGCACGCCGAGATGACCCGGCCGTCGTCCACCAGCGCGGCCACGCCGACGGGGAAGTGGGAGTAGGGGACGTAGGCCCGGGACATGGCGTCCCGGGCCTGCGCCCGCAGGCCCTCCCAGTCGACGTCGTCGACGCCGACCGGGCCCGCGGTGTCGCTCACTTGCCCTGGCCCTTCCGGTACCTCATACCGTCAGCCTTGGGCATCCGCAGGCGTTGTGCCGACAGGGAGAGCACCAGCAGGGTGACGACGTACGGGGTCGCGCCCACGAACTCGCCCGGCACCTCGTCGGTGAGCAGGTACCAGGCCAGCACCAGAGCTCCGACGACGAGGCTGACGCCGCCCTGCCAGAAGCTCCGCTTCCACAGCTTCCAGGCCGCCAGCAGCACCAGCAGGACCACCAGGAGCAGCAGCAGCGCGTGCACGGTCGGGCCGCCGTTGCGCAGCTGGAGCGCGTCGGAGTAGCCGAACAGGCCGGCGCCGGTGGCGAGGCCGCCGACCCGCCAGTTGCCGAAGATCATCGCGGCGAGGCCGATGTAGCCGCGGCCGCCGGTCTGGTTCTCGAGGTAGATGTGCGCGGGCACCATCGCCAGGAAGGCACCGCCGAGGCCGGCCAGACCGCCGGAGGCGATCACGGCGATGTACTTGTACAGGTACACGTTGACGCCGAGCGACTCGGCCGCGACCGGGTTCTCACCGCAGGACCGCAGCCGCAGGCCGAACGGGCTGCGCCACAGCAGGAAGAAGCTGCCGACGAAGAGCAGCACCGCGACGACCGTCAGCGCGGACACGTTGGTGACCAGGCCGCCGAGGATGCCGGCGAGGTCGGAGACGAAGAACCAGCCGTGCTTCTCGATGCTCGCCAGTCCGTCGGACAGCCCGGGGATGTCGAACGACGGCAGGGCGTCGACCGGCGGGGACTGCTTGGGGTTGCCGCCCTTGGTGGCCGCGTCGCCGGTGGAGAACCACAGCTTGGCGAGGTACTGGGTGGCACCGAGCGCCAGGATGTTGATGGCCACACCGGAGATGATGTGGTCGACGCCGAAGGTGACGGTGGCGATCGCGTGGATCAGGCCGCCGAGCGCGCCGCCGACGACACCGGCGAGGACGCCCAGCCACGGGTTGGTCTGCCAGCCGGCCCAGGCACCGAAGAAGGTGCCGAGGATCATCATGCCCTCGAGGCCGATGTTCACCACGCCGGAGCGCTCGGACCACAGGCCGGCCAGACCGGCCAGGCCGATCGGCACGGCGAGGCCGAGCGCCGCGGTGATCTGGCCCTGGGCGGTGAGCTGGTCCTGTCCGGTGATGATCCGCACCACCGACACCAGCGCGATCGCGGCGGCGATGATCAGCAGGATCACCGGGAAGGAGAGGCGGCCCTTGCGGCCCTTGGCCCCTGCGGCCTTGGGAGCCGCGGGCGGCGGGGTCTGGGTCGTCGTGGCGGTCACGCCGTCACCTCCTTCTTGGTGCGGGCCTGGGCGGCGAGCTCCTCGCCGACCTTCTGCTGCTGGCGCTTGAGGCCGTAGCGGCGGACGACCTCGTAGGCGATGACGACGCTGAGGACGATGACGCCCTGCATCACGCCGACGATCTCCTTGTCGTAGCCCTCGAACTCCAGGCGGCCCGAGCCGCGCTCCAGGAAGCCCCACAGCAGCGCGGCCAGCGCGACGCCGACCGGGTTGTTGCGGCCGAGCAGGGCCACCGAGATGCCGGTGAAGCCGATGCCGGCCGGGAAGAGGTCGGAACCGTAGGCGTGGGCGTCGTTGAGCAGCAGCGGCATGCCGGTGAGACCGGCCAGGCCGCCGGAGATCAGCATGCTGGTGATCACCATGCGCTTGACGCTGACGCCGCTCGCGCTGGCGGCGCTCTCGGACAGGCCGACGCTGCGCAGGTCGAAACCGAAGCGGGTACGGCCCAGCACGAACCAGTAGCCGACGCCGATGACCACGGCGAGCACGACGAAGCCGTAGATCTGGCCGACGTCCTCGCCCATGTCGAAGTTGAACAGGTGGCCGGAGGAGGGCAGCGGCGTGGTCGACACCGAGGTCTGCGCCTTGTCGAGGTGGCCGAGCCGGCCGTCCTTGAGCAGGTAGCCGACGATGTAGGTGGCGATCGCGTTCAGCATGATGGTCGCGATGACCTCGCTGACCCCGCGCGTGGTCTTCAGCAGCCCCGCGATACCGGCCCACATCGCGCCGACGATCATGGCGACCACGATGATCAGCGGGACCTGGAGGAAGCCCGGCAGCGTCACCGCGCCGCCGACGGCGGCGGCGAAGAAGGCACCCAGGCGGTACTGGCCCTCGACACCGATGTTGAACAGGTTCATGCGGAAGCCGACGGCGACCGCGATGCCCGCGATGTAGTACGTGGTCGCCTTGTTGATGATCTCGACCTGGCTGTCACTCTTGAAGCCGTAGTCGAACATCGTGCCGAAGGCGCCGAACGGCTCCTTGCCCGTGGCGAGCAGGACCAGCGCCGTGATCACGAACGCGGCCACGAGCGCCAGCACGGGGGCGGCGATGGCGAGGAGCACCCGCTCCTTGTCGAACTTCTTCATCGGTCCTCTCCCCCGTGGGCGGCGTCGCCGTCCTCGTGCTCGAGATGGCCGGCGGCCGCGCCGGTCATCGCGGAGCCCAGATCCTCCGGGGTGATGGTGGCGGGGTCGGCGTCGGCGACCAGACGGCCGCGGTACATGACGCGCAGGGTGTCGGACAGGCCGATCAGCTCGTCCAGGTCGGCGGAGATCAGCAGCACCGCCAGGCCCTCGCGCCGGGCCTCGCGGATCTGGTCCCAGATCTGCGCCTGGGCGCCGACGTCCACACCGCGGGTGGGGTGCGCGGCGATCAGCAGCTTGGGCCGGTGGCTCATCTCGCGGCCGACGATCAGCTTCTGCTGGTTGCCGCCGGACAGGGACGCCGCGGTCACCTCGATGCCGGGGGTGCGGACGTCGTACTCGCGCACGATCCGCTCGGTGTCGCGGCGGGCCGCGCCCGGGTCGAGGAAGGCGCCCTTGCTGTTGGGGCGCTCGGTGACATGGCCCAGGATGCGGTTCTCCCAGAGCGGGGCCTCCAGCAGCAGGCCGTGCCGGTGCCGGTCCTCGGGGATGTAGCCGATGCCGTCCTCGCGGCGCCTGCGCGTCGGGAGCTGGGTGATCTCGGCGCCGTCCAGGCCGATCCGGCCCGCGTCGGGCGGCAGGATGCCCATGATCGCCTCGACCAGCTCCGCCTGGCCGTTGCCCTCGACACCCGCGATGCCGAGGACCTCGCCCTTGTGGATGGTGAAGGAGATCTGGTCCAGGACGACGCGCTCGATGCCCTCCAGGTCGGTCTCCGACAGGTGCAGACCGTCGACGGTCAGCATCGGGACGTCGGTGACCGTGGACTCGCGGGTCTCGGGGGACGGCAGCTCGCTGCCGACCATCAGCTCCGCGAGCTGCTTGGGGGTCGTGGTCGCCGGGTCGGCGGAGCCCACCGTGGTGCCGCGGCGGATGACGGTGATCTCGTCGGCGACGGAGAGCACCTCGCCCAGCTTGTGGGAGATGAAGATGACGGTCAGGCCCTCGGCCTTGAGGCCGCGCAGGTTGTCGAAGAGCGCGTCGACCTCCTGCGGGACGAGGACGGCGGTCGGCTCGTCGAGGATCAGCGTACGGGCGCCGCGGAAGAGGACCTTCAGGATCTCGACGCGCTGACGGTCGGCGACACCGAGGTCCTCCACCAGGACGTCCGGGCGCACCCCGAGGCCGTAGGCGTCGGAGATCTCCTTGATCTTGGCCCGGGCCCTGCCGCCGATGCCGTACAGCTTCTCGCTGCCGAGGACGACGTTCTCGAGGACGGTGAGGTTGTCGGCGAGCATGAAGTGCTGGTGCACCATGCCGATGCCGCGGGCGATGGCGTCGCCCGGGTCGTGGAAGGTGGCCCGCTCGCCGTCGATGGTGATGGTGCCCTCGTCCGGCTTCTGCATGCCGTAGAGGATCTTCATCAGCGTCGACTTGCCGGCGCCGTTCTCGCCCACGAGGGCGTGCACCGTGCCACGGCGAACCGTGATGTCGATGTCGTGGTTGGCCACGACGCCTGGGAATCGCTTGGTGATGCCGCGGAGCTCCACGGCATTCTGGCTGGGGGGGCTGGACGCGTTGATGGCGCACTCTCCTCGCGGAAAAGAGCGGGGCGGGCGGGGTGTGGCGAACGTATCGCGAGGAGGGGCCTCTACGCGCGTAGCGTCGCCAGATCCATAAGGGGGTGGGTCACAACGGATACCGCGTGCGCGACACCCGGGCTGAACGCAGGCGCGAGGCCCGGGAAGGGGGGAGCCTGGGCTGTCCCCTCCCGAGCCTCGCGACCGGCGCTCACGAGAGACCGGGCGTCACTTGACGGTCGTCTTGACCTTGATGTCGCCGTTCACGATCTTCTTCTTGGCGTCGTCCAGCTGGGACTTGATGTCGTCGATGAAGCCACCGCTGGTGGACAGGCCGACACCGTCCTTGCCGAGGTCGTAGGCGTGGGTGCCGGTCAGCGGGGATCCGCTCTTGACCGACTCGACCACGTCGTAGACCGCGACGTTCACATTCTTCAGAGCGGAGGTCAGGATCGAGTCCTTGTACTTCGCCAGACCCGGCTGCTCGTGCTGGTCGGAGTCCACGCCGATCGCCCAGGCGCCGGACTTGCCGGCGACGGCCTCGATGGCGCCGTTGCCGGAGGAGCCGGCGGCGGCGTAGATCACGTCGATGCCGTTGTCCAGCATGCCCTGCGCGGCGGCCTTGCCCTTGGCGGGGTCGGAGAAGCCGGAGAGGTCCGAGCCGCTGGTCAGGTACTGGGTGGTGACCTTGACCTTCGGGTTGGTCTCCTCGACGCCCTGGCGGAAGCCGGCCTCGAACTTGTTGATCAGCGGGATGTCCACGCCACCGATGAAGCCGACCTTGTTGTCCTTGGTCTTCAGCGCGGCGGCGACACCGGCGAGGTAGGAGCTCTGCTCCTCGGTGAAGACGATGCTGTCGACGTTCTTGGCGTCGACGACCGAGTCCACGATCGCGAAGGTCGTCTTGGGGTACTTCTTGGCCGCGGCCGTGATGGACTCGGCGTAGGCGAAACCGACACCGATGACCGGGTTGTAACCCGCGTCGGCCAGATCCTCCAGGCGCTGCTCGCGGTCGGCCTCGGTGTCCGAGGTCTTGGCGGTCAGCTCCTTGACCTCGACGCCGAAGTCCTCCTTCGCCTTGTCCAGGCCCTGGGCGGCGGAGTCGTTGAACGAGTGGTCACCACGGCCACCCACGTCGTAGGCGACGCCGACCTTCAGCTTGCCGCTGCCGCTGTTGCCGTCACCGCCACTGTCCTTGGAACTGCTGCCGCAAGCGGTCGCGGTGAGCGCGAGAGCCGCGGAGGCTATACCCGCGGCGGCGATCTTGGTTACCCGGCGCAAGAGGGTACCCCTTCAACTCTGAGCGCCCCGTCCGGCGCTGGCTTAACCGGAGCTTAACGCGCGTAGATGTCAGGTAAAGGGGGGTTGGCGGCCCGTTATCGGATCGTCGCATTTCGGCCAGGTGACCCGGCCGTGTCGACCGGGTCACCCACCGTCATGCCAGCAGCGCAGCGGAGGTGAAGAGCTCCACGCCGACCTTGATCGCGCCCTCGTCGACGTCGAAGTCACCTTGATGCAGATCACGCTTTGACGTGTCCCCAACGGGCCGTACACCCAACCTCGCCAGCGCGCCCGGAACCTTCTCCAGGTACCAGGAGAAGTCCTCGCCGCCCAGGCTCTGCTCCGTGTCCTCGACGGTGTGCGCGCCGTAGCGGGCCGTCATGGCGTCGCGCAGCAGCTCGGTCGAGTCGGCCTCGTTCACCACCGGCGGCACCCCGCGGTGGTACGTCAGCTCCCACTTCGCCCGGTACATGGCGGCCACCTGGTCGATCACCTCGTGGACCAGGTCGGGGGCCTCGTGCCAGGCGTTCAGGTCCAGGCAGCGGACCGTGCCCTCCAGCTCGGCGTGCTGCGGGATGACATTGGCCGCGTGACCGGCCTCGATGCGGCCCCACACGATGCTCATCCCGGACCGGGGGTCGATCCGGCGGGCCAGCACGGCCGGCAGCTCGGTGGCCATCTTGGCGGCGGCCATCACCAGGTCGGTGGTCAGGTGGGGACGGGCCGTGTGGCCGCCGGCGCCGTCCAGGGAGAGCTCAAGCCGGTCCACGGCGGAGGTGATCGGTCCCTGGCGCAACCCGATCCGCCCGACCTCGACCTTGGGGTCGCAGTGCAGGGCCAGAATCCGGCCCACGCCGTCCAGCGCGTCCGCCTTGATGGCGTCCAGCGCGCCCCCCGGCATGACCTCCTCGGCCGGCTGGAACACCAGCCGTACCGGACGCCTCAGCTTGCCCTCGCGCTCCAGCTCCGCCAGTACCAGACCGGCGCCGAGCACCACCGTGGTGTGCACGTCGTGGCCGCAGGCGTGCGCCCGGCCGGGCACGGTCGAGCGGTACTCCACACGCTTGGTGTCCGGGATCGGGAGCGCGTCCAGGTCCGCGCGCAACGCCAGCCGCGGACGTGCCGGGTCGGTGGCGCCGATGTCGCACAGCAGCCCCGTGCCGCCGGGCATCACCCGCGGCCGGAGGCCGGCCTGCTCCAGGCGGGCCTTGATCGCGGCGGTGGTGCGGAACTCCTGCCGGCCCAGCTCGGGGTTCATGTGCAGGTCCCGCCGGAACGCCACGAGTTCGGCCCTGAGCCGCTCGGGCAGTACGCCCAACAGCGCACCTTCGGGTGCGGCGGGAACTGTGGGCGCCACTGGCACGGGGTTTTCGGAGGGTTCGGACGCTGAGTCGTTCACCTCCGACAGGCTAGACCGCATCTGCTCTCCCGATCACTACATCGCCGTAAATTCATGCCACGCGAGGAAGAAAAACTCCCCCGTTCGGCGCGTACCCCGCCCCGCTCAGGGGTATGAACTTGGTTTGTCCCTCGCCACTCCATAGTGGCCCAACGATGGCCCGGCCGCGAGGCAACGCCCTGTGACCGGCCCCGGGTGGCCCAGGCGAGGCCCGGATCAGGGCAGCTCGGGGACACCGCGGACGCAGTCGACGGCCGGCTGCGGGACCACTTCACCTTCAGGGCACCGATCTTCGGCAGGCGCAGCTTTCCGCCGGTCGTGATCGACCGGCGGGCGTTCGCGGTGAAGCGAACGACCTGCCGGGAGGTCGTCTCCGTGACGCGCTGACCCGCCGGACGGGCGGCCGGGCGGCCGGCGGGACGTGCTCAGCTGACCGGGGCCACCGAGGCCAGGCCGTGCAGGTCGCGGGCACTGCCCGTGATCGCGGACAGGAAGCTCTGGGCCCGCGGCGAGGCCTGGTCGGTCAGCCACTCCGGATCGACGTCGCAGACCGTGATCTTGACGCCGGTGCCCTCCAGCGCGAGCGGCAGGGTGTGCACGACCGTGGAGGGGAAGCTCAGGACCGTTTGGCCGATCGGGCCGCGGCGGGCGATCAGCTCCAGCGGCAGATCGGGCCGGACGATCTGCAGCCCGGTCTCCGTGGACAGCCGGTGCAGTTTGTCGGCGCTCTCCCGGCGGTGCGCGAAGTAGCGGGTGGCGCCGTGCGCCCGGGTCAGGGCGGCGACGGCGGCCAGATAGCGCTCGGGGTCGACCACCCCTGTCTCCACCAGGGAGGTGCCGACGATGTCGGTGCCGGTCCTGACGGTGGGCGGGCCGAACCGCGCCCGGGTCCAGGCGAAGCGGTTGGCCCGCAGCGCCATCCCGGGGGGAGGCGAGGCGGGCATCGAGCTGAACAGCTCGACCCGCCGCCCGGCGCCCGGGGTGAGCCGGCGCCGGGCGGCCGAGGCGAAGACGCCGAGGGCCGCGTCCACCGGCGACAGCCTGCGGCCGCTGCGGTGCCAGCGGACGAGCCGGGCACCCTTGGCAAGGAGTTCGGTGAACTCCATGGTCGCCGTGCCGTCGTCCACGACGGTGATCTCCTTCGCCCGGCTGAGCGGCAGGAGCACCTGCACCAGCCGGGAGAAGGGGTCACCGAGGACGACCCGTCCCGCGGCCCGCAGGGCCGGGGTCAGTTCGGCGGCGGTGCGCAGCAGCGAACCCCGGGAGGAGCGGGCTTCGCACCAGCGCACCGTGATGCCCTCGTCCATGGCCAGCTCCGTCATGCGACGGAGCTGGCCACGCGTCATGGGGTCACGCGGGGCGAGGGCGACGATGGTGAGCGGCCGCCCTGGCGCCACCGGGCCCGGGTCGGCCGTGACCGTCCCGGGCCGCGGCGAGGGCACCGCGGGCGGGTGAACATGCGCCCACTCCAGCACGTTGAGCAACTGAACGGGGCTCTCCACGAGTGCCAGAGTGGCGCTGTCGCTCATGGATCAGGCCGACACCGTCTCGGGCTCCGCGGCGGCCGCGGCCTGGGCCGCCTCCTGCTCGGCGATGACGCCGGGCACGCGGCGCAGCTTCTTCATCGGGCCGAGTTCGCCCTCGTAGACCTTCTTGACACCGTCGCCGAGCGCCTGCTCGATGATGCGGATGTCGCGGACCAGGCGGTCCAGGCCCTGCGGCTCGACCGAGGCGGCCTGGTCCGAGCCCCAGTTGGCACGGTCGAGGGTGATGTGGCGCTCGACGAAGACGGCGCCCAGGGCGACGGCCGCGAGGGTGGTCTGCAGGCCGATCTCGTGACCGGAGTAGCCGACCGGGACGTTCGGGAACTCACGCTGCAGGGTGTTGATCATCCGCAGGTTGAGCTCCTCGTGCTTCGCCGGGTAGGTCGAGGTGGCGTGGCACAGGATGATGTTCGCGCTGCCGAGCACCTCCACCGCGTGGCGGATCTGCTTCGGGGTCGACATGCCGGTCGAGAGGATGACCGTCTTGCCGGTGGCGCGCAGGGCGCGCAGCAGCTCGTCGTCGGTCAGCGAGGCCGAGGCGACCTTGTGGACCCGGACGCGGTCGAACTTCTCGAGGAACTCGACGGAGGGGACGTCCCACGGGGAGGCGAACCAGTCGATGCCCTTCTTGGCGCAGTACTCGTCGATCGCGCGGTACTCGTCCTCACCGAACTCCACCTTGTGGCGGTAGTCGATGTAGGTCATGCGGCCCCAGGGGGTGTCGCGCTCGATGTCCCACTGGTCGCGCGGGGTGCAGATCTCCGGGGTGCGCTTCTGGAACTTCACACCGTCGGCGCCGGCCTCCACGGCCGCGTCGATCAGGGCGAAGGCGTCCTCGAGGGAGCCGTTGTGGTTGATGCCGATCTCGCCGGTGACGTAGACGGGCTGGCCGGGGCCGACCAGGCGGTCGCCGATCGGACGAAGGCGGGCGTTGGTGGTGGTCACTGGGAGAGTTCCCTTCGGGACAGTGAGGGGCCGAGGATCCACGAGGCGATCTCGCGGATCGCTCCGCGTCCTCCGGGCGTTGCGGTGACGGAACGGGCGGCGTCCTTGACGATGTCGTGCGCGTCGGCGACGGCCGTGGGCCAGCCGACGAGCGCGAAGCAGCCGAGGTCGTTGACGTCGTTGCCGACGTACAGGACCCGCTCGGGGGCGATTCCTTGCTCCTCGCACCACTGCTTGAGTGCGAGGTCCTTGCGGTCGATGCCGTGGAGCACGGGGACCTTGAGCTTGCGGGCCCGTGCGGCGACGACCGGGTTGGTCTCCGTGGACAGGATCAGGACGGGCAGTCCGTTGTCGCGCAGGGCGGCGATCCCGAGCCCGTCACCGCGGTGCACGGTGACGGCCTCACGTCCCTCGGAGTCGACCAGCACCGTGTCGTCGGTCTGGGTGCCGTCGAAGTCGAGTACGACCGCGTCGACGTCGTCGCGGGTCGGGTGCGCCGGGGCCTCGGGGACGTCGTCAGCCGCGGGGTCGAGCAGCGGGGCCAGCGCGCGGGCGCGGGCCAGGTCGTCCGGCTCGTCGATCTCCAGGACCTTGGCGGGGTCGGTGCGCACCAGCGCGGTGCGGCCGAAGAAGCGGTGCCTGGCCTCGCGGAAGCCGTCCGCGCGCATCGCGTAGGCGGCGCCGGTCTCCAGCAGGTCCTGCGGCCGGTCCTGGCGGCGCGGGCGGTGGGCCTTGTCGTGGTTGACGCCGTAGCCGCCGGTCGCGGCGGCCACCGTCGTACGGGACCGGCCGCCCTCGGCCGCCTCGTCTGCTGCCATGGCGACGGCGCCGATCCGGTCGGCGGCGTCGCGCCAGACGAAGCCGTGGAAGGGGGCCACGGTCACCGCCGTGTCCGCGCCGTCCTCGACGACCGCGGCGGCCACGCCGCCCACGTCCCCGGTGGTGATGAACGGGCTGGTGCACTGGACGAGCAGCACCACGTCGGCGCCGCGGCCGGTCATCGCCTCGTGCGCGTCCATCGCGTGCAGGACCGCGGCCTCGCTGGTCGCGGTGTCCCCCGCGATGGCGGCCGGGCGCAGGACGACCTCGGCGCCGGCGGCGCGGGCCGCCTCGGCGATGAACGGGTCGTCGGTGGAGACGACGACGTCGGTGACGAGGTCGGCCTCGCGGCAGGCCCGCACGGCGCGGGCGACCAGCGGCACGCCGCCGACCGGGGCGAGGTTCTTGCCGGGTACGCCCTTCGAGCCGCCGCGGGCGGGAATGACGGCCAACACCGTTGGCATGGTGGCTCCTTGGGGCTTGGGGGGCGGGTTCACAGCTGGCCCCACCTGCGGATCACGGGCGCGACGCGCTGCACGCCCTGGCGGTACGCGGCGCGCGCGGAGTTGCGCGCGATGTCGCGCACGGTCCGGCGCAGGGCGCTGGGCTCGGCGGGCTCGGTCGCGGCGCCGGGCAGGGGCTCGCCCTTCGGGCCGAGGCCGTGGCGGGCGAGCACGCCGGGCAGGTAACCGGGCGCGGTGGTGGTCGTGTAGTACGGCGCCAGCGGCGGGAGCGCGGGGGCGGCGGCCAGTTCCGTGACGCGCTCGCGCACCACGCGGAAGGGGTCGCCGTCGGAGGCGATGCCCTGGCCGCGGGCCCACTCGGGGCGGACCCTCGGCACCTCGCCGGAGTCGATCTGGTCCCAGGAGGCGTAGGCGCCCGAACCGAGGAAGTGGTGGTTGCCGAGCGCCTCGCGGATCCCGAGGTCGGTGAGGACGGCGGTGGGGATGCCGCGGTGCATGGACTCCAGCGCCGCCGTCGAACTCACCGTGACCAGCAGGTCGGTGCGGTCCAGGACCTCGCCCATGTGCCCGTAGACGAGCTTGAGGTTCTTCGGCGGGTCCAGCTTGGGGACCAGCTTCTGGTACGGCTGTTCCTCGATGTGCGTGGTGTGCTCACCGGGCTTGCTGCGCAGCTTTACCAGCACCTCGCGCTCCGGGTGGAAGCGCGCGTGGTCCACCGCGCGGCGCAGCAGGTACGTGCGGTCCTTGCGGCTGTCCGGCACGGAGGGCTGGACGGCGAAGACCACGGTGAACGGCCGGTCCCCGGAGGGCTCGTAGGGCTTGCCCTCAAGGAAGGGCAGCGCGGTCTCCACGACCGTCCCGGCGTCCGCGCCGACGCCCTCGTAGACGTCGCGGAAGCGCTGTGCGTCGTGGGCGCTGTTGGCGAGCACGGCGTCGGCGCCGGCCCGCAGCAGGAGCCCGTCGGCGAGCTTCTCGTAGACGACCCCGACGTAGCCGGTGACGACGACCGGGCGACGGGGGGTGCCCTGCCAGGCGCGGGCGAGGCCGTGCAGCATGGCCTGGACGGTGCCGCCGACGCAGGAGAGCACGACGACGTCCGCGGTGTCACGGGAGGCCCCGGCGAGGAACTGTGCCGCGGTGACCTCGCGCATCGAGTCCGCGGGGATGCCGACCTCCGCGAGCTGGCGCTCGGTCGGGGTCGCCCGGCCGCGGAGCAGGCGGGCGTCGAGCCGCGCCTCCGGGGCGATGCGGCGCGCCGTCAGCGCACCCCATTTCCATCGGGTGTCCGAGTCGGCGAGGACGGTGACCCTGATCGGGTCCGCGGTACTTGCTGGCACTCCGGAGACGCTAGGAATGCATTCCGAGCGGGCCTCCAACGCGACGCCAACGGACGGTTAACAACGCGCCGCCGAATGAAGAATCGACCGCCCCGGGCCACGGATTCAGTTCCGCCATCTTGCGTTCACCTGGGGGTGGGGAAGGCATGGTGCGCGGGGCGGTCGCGGCGGGGCACCGCACGGCGGTCTTCGAGCCGCACCCGACGGCGCCCGCGCACTGGTCGTGGCGGCTGGAGCGGGAGGCGCGTGCTCTGGGCGCGGAGCTGACGAGGGCGGTGGCGTCCGGGCTCGCCGAGGTGCTCTTCCTGCGGGCCCGCCCGCGGCTGGTCGTCGGCTGGTCGTCGGCTGCTTCTCCACCGCGCTGTACACCGCGTCCGCCCTGTACGGACTGCCGGTCGCCCGCGTCGGCAGTCCGTAACAGGGCGGACTGGTGCTCGACCGGCTGTCGCCGTACGAGAACAGCAACCGCGTGCCCGTCACCATCGCCGACCGCCTTCTGCCGGACCCGGAAGCGGCGATGACCGAAAGACGCCGGAGGTGGCGGCCACCGCCGGCGGAGCAGGCCGAACGGGACCTGACACCGCGGGTAGGCCTGCCCGTGATCCGCCCGGACGGTTGCGCCGGTCTCGCCACGCGCGGCCCGGAACGGGTCACCGCCTGGTCGCCCGCCTCGCCGGGTGACTCAGAAGACGTCGGAGGGGACGTACGTCCCCCAGACCTCGCGGAGCGCGTCGCAGACCTCGCCCACCGTGGCGCGGGCACGGAGCGCGTCCCTCATCGGGTACAGGACGTCCTCCGTGCCCTCGGCGGCCTTCCGCAGCGCGGACAACGCCGAGTCCACGGCCCGCCGGTCGCGCCCGGCACGCAGCGCGGCCAGCCGCGCCACCTGCGCCGCCTCGATCGCGGGGTCGACGCGCAGCGGCTCGTAGGGCTCCTCCGCCTCCAGTTGGAAGCGGTTGACGCCGACGACCACCCGCTCACCCGAGTCGGTCTCCCGGGCGATCCGGTAGGCGTTGCGCTCGATCTCGGACTTCTGGAAGCCGCGTTCGATCGCGCTCACCGCACCGCCGAACTCCTCCACCTTCGCCATCAGCTCCAGTGCCGCCGTCTCGAGCCCGTCGGTCATCGACTCCACCACGTAGGACCCCGCGAAGGGGTCCACGGTCGCCGTCACGTCGGTCTCGTACGCCAGGACCTGCTGGGTGCGCAGCGCGAGCCGGGCGGACTTCTCGGTGGGGAGCGCGATCGCCTCGTCGAAGGAGTTGGTGTGCAGCGACTGCGTGCCGCCCAGCACCGCCGCCAGCCCCTGCACGGCCACCCGGACCAGGTTCACCTCCGGCTGCTGGGCGGTGAGCTGGACGCCCGCGGTCTGGGTGTGGAAGCGCAGCATCTGCGACTTGGGGTTCCTCGCCCCGAACTCCTCGCGCATGACGCGGGCCCAGATGCGGCGGGCGGCACGGAACTTGGCGACCTCCTCCAGGAGGGTCGTGCGCGAGACGAAGAAGAAGGACAGCCGCGGCGCGAAGTCGTCGACGTCCATGCCCGCGGCGAGGGCGGTGCGGACGTACTCGATGCCGTCGGCGAGGGTGAAGGCGATCTCCTGCGCGGGCGAGGCACCGGCCTCGGCCATGTGGTAGCCGGAGATGGAGATGGTGTTCCAGCGCGGGATCTCGGCGCGGCAGTAGCGGAAGAGGTCCGCGACCAGTCGCAGCGAGGGCTTGGGCGGGAAGATGTAGGTGCCGCGGGCGATGTACTCCTTGAGCACGTCGTTCTGGATCGTGCCGGTGAGCCGGTCCGCGGGCACCCCCTGCTCCTCGCCGACCAGCTGGTACATCAGGAGCAGCAGGGCGGCGGGGGCGTTGATCGTCATCGAGGTGGAGACCCGGTCCAGTGGGATGCCGTCGAACAGCACGCGCATGTCCTCGACCGAGTCGACGGCCACACCGACCTTGCCGACCTCGCCGTGGGCGAGGGGGGCGTCGCTGTCGTGGCCCATCTGGGTCGGCAGGTCGAAGGCGACGGACAGGCCCGTGGTGCCGTGGGCGATCAGCTGCCGGTAGCGCGCGTTGGACTCGGTGGCGGTGCCGAAGCCCGCGTACTGGCGCATCGTCCAGGGCCTGGTGGTGTACATCGTCGGGTGGACGCCGCGGGTGTAGGGGTAGCCGCCCGGCGCGCCGAGCCGTTCGCCCGGGTCCCAGCCGTCGAGGGCGGCAGGGCCGTAGACGGGCTCGATCGGCAGACCGGATTCGGACTCGCGTGCCATGCGTCATGCCTCCAGCGACTCGGTCCCCCTTTGCTCAGTGTGCGGCGAACCGTGACCTGGCCGGTGCAACTACATGCCGGGGAAATCAGTCAAAGGGTGTACCGACTCATCTCCAGGGGGACGAAGTGGCACTCATATCCGTCACAAGATCTCGCGCGGCGGCCGCGGCCGCCGCGCTGCTCACCGGGGCCCTGCTCGCCGGCTGTACGGCCCAGGCGAGCGAGCCCACCGCCAGGGCCTCCGCGGCACAGGACACCCCGGCACCCGCGGCAAGCCCCTCGGCGAGCCCGAGCGCGGCGCCGAGCACCGGCTCCCCCTCGCCGACGGCCTCGCCGTCCGCCACGAAGGAGCCGAAGGCCGACCGCACCCCCCGGCCGGTCGTCGTCATCGCGCGAGGCAGCAGCAGCGCCCGGGTGCGCGACCTCCAGGCCCGGCTGAAGCAACTCGGCCTCTTCGGCCGCAACCCCACCGGCTACTACGGCGAGGTCACCGCCGCCGCGGTGCGCGCCTTCCAGTCCCGCCACAAGCTGCCCGCCTCGGGCACGGTCACCGACGTCACCTGGGCGAAGCTGCGCTCGGTGACCCGACAGCCCACGCGTGCCGCCATGTACCCGCCCACCAGCAACCCGGTGGCCAAGCTCGACCCGCGCTGCATGACCGGCCGCGTGCTGTGCGTCAGCAAGACCAGCCGCACCCTGGCCTGGGTCGTGAACGGCAGGGTCGTGTCGGCGATGGACGTCCGCTTCGGCTCCCAGTACACGCCCACCCGCGAGGGCACCTTCAGCGTCTTCGCCAAGAGCCGGAACCACGTGTCGACGATCTACCACACGCCCATGCCGTACGCGATGTTCTTCAGCGGCGGCCAGGCGGTGCACTACTCCGCCGACTTCGCGGCCCGCGGCTACGCGGGGGCCTCGCACGGCTGCGTCAACGTGCGCGACCTCGGCAAGATCTCGGCGCTCTTCGACCAGGTACGGATCGGCGACAAGGTCGTCGTCTACTGGTGAGCCCGGGCCAGGAGCCCGTCCAGCGCCCGCCCGAACAGGAGCCGACCGGCCCACGCCGTGGGCCGGTCGAACGCCCTCGGCAGCGGGCGCACCCGCAGGTCCTCGCGCCACATCACGCGTGAGCCCCCCTCTTCCCGCGGCCACACCTCGATCTCGGCCCAGCCGAGCACGATCCGGCCGCGCTTCTCCAGCCGGCACCGCCCGGGGCGGCCCGCGTCCGGCGGTTCCCAGCGCACGATCTCCATGGGGTCGTCGACGGCCGCCCGTCCGAGGCCGGTGCGCGCCGTGAACGACCGCTCTCCGGTGACGACGGCGGTGGTGAACGGCACCAGCTCCGCGTGGCGTTCCCAGTCGGTGACCCGGCGCCATGCCTCGGCGGCGGGGAGCGGGCAGTGCCGCTCGATCCGGAAGATCACGTCATCGACCCTACGCCGCCGCCTCTGCGGCGCTGTGTGAGGACGCGGGCGAAGCGGGGGGAAAGCGCTCCGCCCGCGTCCCTCGTTGGGGGCCCGATACGGGGGGACCGGGCGACCCCTCGACCGATGACCAGTCGGTCTACTGGGTAAAGCGCCCGGGAGGCCGAAAGTGTCACACCCCGACCCGCGGCGCCCGGGAGCGCGGCCGGGAGAGGGGACCTGCCCGGCCGCGCTCGGGTGCGGACCCGTGGGCACGGGGAGCGCCCGGATCCGCGGGGCCGATGACCAGTCGGCCCGTCCATAGGGGCGCACGGCGGCCGGAAAGTGTCACTCACCGCCGCGGCCGGGATGCGGTCCCGGCCGCCCGTCGGCCGGGGCGGCCGGGGAGGCGGGGGCGGCCAGGGCGGGCTGTGAGGTGACGCGCGGGGCGTCGCCCGACTCGTCCCCCTTCCCGGCCTTGCCGCCGTTCCCGTTCATCGAGTTCCCGTTCCCGGAGTTCGCGTTCCCGGAGTTCGCGTTCCCGGAGCTCCCGTTCCCGGAGTTCGCGTTCCCGGAGCTCCCGGGCTCCCAGCCGAGCAGCCCGGCGCAGTAGCGGCGGACCTGCTGCCCGCCGCCGCCCGCCGCCTTCCGCAGCTGTTTGTAGGCCTGCTCGTCCACGCCCTTGCGGTGCCATCCGGCCGCGGCGTAGGCCCGGCACAGTGCCTCGTGGTCCAGGACCGGCGGGGCGGACGTCGTCCCGGCGGTCCGGCCGGGGACGGCGGTGCCGTGGGTGGCGCCGGCGCCACCCGACGGGCGGTCGCTGCCGTGGCCGGGACGGGAGGGGGCCGGCGGGGCGCTGTCCGGGGCGGCCGTCGCCGCGCTCTGGGTGTGGACCGGGGCGGGGGCGGGAACGGCGTGCCCGAGCAGTGCCGGCAGCGCGCCGGCGGCGGCCGCCACGCTCACCCCCGCCACCGCCGCGGCCGCCGTCGCGATCAACGTCCCCGTCAGCGATCTGGAGTGACGGGCCGCACGGTTGCGCCCGCTCCGGGACCCCGCGTCCGTGCCCGCGCCGGGCGACCAGTCGTCGGCCGTGCCGAGGCGGACGCCCGCGGAGCCTTCGGTGAGCGCGGCCTCGGCGCGCGCGGCGCGGAACGCGGCGACGGCCGCCTCCTCACGTTCCGGGTCGAGGGGGCCGGGAGCGGCGGCGGCGGCCAGCAGCCCGGCCAGGGCGGCGGCGCGCTCGTCGCGCCAGGTCCGCTCCGCGGGGTCGTCACCGTGGGCACCCGGCAGCAACCGCTCGGCGGTGGCGTCGTCCAGCCAGTCGTGTCCTCGGTTGTCGCTCATCTCATGTCCTCAAGCGTTCGAGACGCCGAAAACGTCACACTTGACGACCCGCCGTCGAAATCCAGCAGCTCAGCGAGACGGCGCAGACCGCGACTGGTGGCCATGCGTATCGCGCCGGGCCTCTTGCCGACGACCTCGGCCGCCGACCGGGAGTCCAGGCCCATGACCACGCGCAGCAGCACGGCCTCGGCCTGGTCCTGGGGAAGGGCGGCGATGGCCGCCAGCGCGGCACCGGTGCCCACCGCGGCGACCGCCTCCTCGGCGGTGTCCGAGACGGCGGGCCGGTCGAGCAGTTCCTCCACCCCGGCGGCGGCCAGCGGCCGGCGGCCCACCGCTCGCAGGTGGTCCATCGCCCGGTTGCGGGCGACCCGGGCCGCCCAGCCGCGCACCGCGTCCCCGTCGCCGTGGAAGCCCGGCAGGTCACGCGCTATCTGCAGCCACGCCTCCGACGCGACGTCCTCGGCGTCCCCCGCACCGACCAGCGAGCGTACGTACTGCAGCAGTTTCGGCTGCACCGCTCGGTACACGAACCGGAAGCCGTCCTCGTCCCCTTCTTGCGCCGCGCGTACCGCGGTCGCCAAATCCACGTTCGGGCCTCCCCCTCGCAATCGCGCACCATACTGCCCCATGGCGGGCGCCCGCAGGGCCTCCGGGGGCGGCTACCCGCCGGTCACCAGGGGTCAGGACAGCAGCCGGGCGAGCCGCTTCAGACCGCGGTGCGCCGCCGTGCGGACCGCTCCCGCGCGCTTGCCCAGCACCCGGGCCGCGGACCCTCCGTCGAGTCCGACGACGACCCGCAGCAGCACCGCCTCCGCCTGGTCGGGCGGGAGCGAGGCGATCAGGGAGAGCGCGCGTTCGGTGCCGAGCGCCTCCAGCGCGCGGTCGGCGGTGTCCTCGGCCGCGGGGTGGTCCAGCAGTTCGGCGTCGAGAAGACGGGCGCGGGGCCTGCTGTCCTGGCGCCGCAGGTGGTCCAGGGCCCGATGCCGGGCTATGGTCGCCGTCCACCCCCGGAAGCCCGCCCCGTCCCCGCGGAACCGGCCGAGGTCGCGGGCGATTTCGAGCCAGGCCTCGGAGGTGACGTCCTCCGCCTCGTCGCCCACGAGGCCGCGCACGTAGCCGAGCAGCAGGGGCTGGACGAGCCGGTAGACGACCGCGAAGGCGTGCTCGTCCCCGCCCTGGGCACGCCCGACCGCGGCCCCGAGCTCCATGTCGCGGTCGGTCCGCGGGTCGTGGCGCCCCCCGTTGCTGGCCACACTGTCCTCTCGATTCGCCGACATCCTGTACAGCGTGGATTCGCACTGAATCGTCACACCTGTCGGGCCGCCTGGCGATGGGTGTGACACTTTCGGCCCCGCAGACGCTTTAACAATCAGAAGCGGCCGAAGACGCTCCTGTGGGGGGAGGCGGACTTCGGCCGCTTCACCATCGAGACCGCCGGATACGGCGCCTCAGCCGGCCCTCTCGGCGAGGGCGGTGAAGTCCTGCCAGGTCAGGACGGGCGGGCCGGGGTCCCAGAGCTTCTGGGTGAGCGCGCGCAGCGGCATCCGGATGCCGGCAGCGACCTCGTCCTCGGTCTGTGCGTCCGCCCGGTCGCACCAGACGGCCAGCCGCGCGCCGAGGATGCGGTCCGGCCCCGCGAGCGCCGCGGGCACGGCGTCGTCCCGGTAGACGACGGCCGGGGTCCACTCCTCGTAGATGCGCCGGCCACTGGGGTACGGGAACTTCTTCGGCGCGCCGAGGACGTAGTAGAGGTACCAGGAGTTGAGGTTGAGCAGCTGCCGGCCCTCGCGCAGGAAGTCCTCGGGCAGCCGTCCGCGCAGTTTGTTGCTGGACCAGTAGACGACCACCCGGTCCGGGTCCGCACCCACGCGGGCGCCGTCGGCGAAGCCGTCGTTCCAGGCCTCCACCCGCTTGCCGAGCGATCGCAGGGTGGCGGCACGGTCGTTGAGCCAGCCGGCCGCCGCGTCGGCCACCCCCGCGTCCGGTCCGTAGCGCTCGCGTGCGTAGGCGGCGAGCCGCGGGAAGGAAGTCTGCGGGTCGTCCGCCACGAGCGCTCCGTACTCGTCGCCGCCGACGTGCCAGTACGTGCCGGGGAAGAGCGGTGCGTACTCCCTGAGCAGGTCGTCGACGACGACCGCCGCGCCGGGCCGGGAGATGTCGAGCGCCCCGCGCACGGGGGTGCCGTCCGCGGAGCGCAGTCGCAGGTCGGGGTGGGCGTCGAGCACGGCGCCCATGTGGCCGGGGCTGTCGATCTCGGGGACGACGGTGATGTGCCGCTGCGCGGCGAGGTCGACGACGGCGCGGATGTCCTCCTTGGACAGGTGCCGGGCCGAGACGATCTCGGGGTGGCTGTCGCTCTGGACGCGGAAGCCCTGGTCGTCGCTGAGGTGGAGGTGGAGCTGGTTGTACTTCAGGTCGCCGAGCTCGCGGACCCTGGCCTCCAGCCATTCCCGGCTGAAGTACTTGCGCCCGATGTCGATCATCAGCCCGCGCTCCGGGCGGTCCGGGCGGTCCTCCACGGTGCCGGCCGGCACCCGTCCGGTGGAGCGGAGCGCCTGCAGGAGGGTGCGGGTGCCGTAGAAGACCCCGGCGTCGGTGTCGGCGCGTACTGTCACCCCGTCGGCCGAACTTGTCATCTTGTACGACTCCGGGCCCGAATTACTCCGTTCGAGTGAAAGCGCGATGTCCCCCGGCCTGGCGGGCCCACTTGCGTACGGCCGGCGGAGCTCCCCCGCGAGCAGCCGCGCCTCGTCCTCCACGGCGCTCCCGGACGGCGCCACCACCCGCGAGCCCGGACCCGGCACGAAGGCGGCGCTTCCGGCGGCAGGGGTGAACGAACGGACGGCGGGGATCGACGGGAACCCGGCGGACGCCCCCGACTCCCCCGCCGGCGGGGCACCGGGAGCGGCGGTCCCCGTGGGTGCGGCGAGCGCCGGACCGGCCCCGAGCACAGCGGTCAGTACGGCCGTCGCCGCGTACGTCGACGCACGTTTCGCCCGCAGCTGCCACATGATCCGAATTTATGCCCGTTGTAGGGATCCCGCCGTGCGGACCAGGGGAAGACGTGCACTTTCGTTCTCGTACGAGTGAAATTCGCGCATCCGTCGTACAGGGCCGAACATAGGCCGATACGGTGGTCGTCACTCCTCGTCCCACCGTGGTTCACGCCGCGCTGCCGCCTCGCGGTTCCCCCCACCGCCGTCACCGTTTCCTCCAGGAGCCCACCGCTGTCCAGCGACACTCCCGCCGTCCCGCCGCGGGCCCCGGCGCACCTCCCGGCGCAGTCACGCGGCCGGGCCCCTCGGCCTGCCCCGACGCCCCGCCCCGACCTCCCCCACGGCCTGCGGCGGCTCAACGAGGCCTTGCCCGGGGCGGCCGAGGCCGTCCTGCTGACCTGCTGCGGCAGCCTGCGCTGGGCCCGCAGGGTCGCCGCGCACCGCCCCTACCCCGACCCGGCCGCCCTGCTCGCCGCCGCCGACGAGGCCGCCTACGACCTCACGCCCGCCGACCTCGCCGAGGCGCTCGCCGCCGAGGCGGCCGGCGCCCCACCGGACGCCGCCCCCACCCGCGGCAGCCTCGCCGCGCACACCGCGCTGCGGGCCGCGCAGGCCGCGTACGAGGCGCGCTTCGGCCATGTCTTCGTGCTGTCCCTCGACGGCGTGCACCCCGGCGAGTCCCTCGACCGGATGCTGGCGTCACTCCGTCAGCGTCTTTGCAACGACCCGGACGAGGAGCGGGTCACGGCCGCCGAGGAACTGCGCCGCGTCACCCGCTCCCGCCTGGCGCGACTGGCCCTCGGGGACGCGCCGGGCGGGCCGGGGGTTCCCGGCCCGTACACCCACACGTGCGGGATCGATCACACCTGAAGGACCCGGCAGGACGTAGCCGACAAGCCGTCGCTACGATGGCCAGGGCCGGTGGACCGTACCCGGCCGGGCCGACCGACCAACGAAGCCGGCAGGCCCCACATCCGCTCCCGGAGGGTTTTTCCGTGCCGGCTGGAACGTTGTACCGCGGCCGGGAAGGCATGTGGTCATGGGTGGCTCACCGAGTCACCGGTGTCCTCATCTTCTTCTTCCTGTTCGTCCACGTCCTCGACACCGCACTGGTGCGTGTCTCCCCCGAGGACTACGACAAGGTCGTCAACACCTACAAGCAGCCCATCGTCAGCCTGCTCGAGTACGGGCTGGTCGCGGCTGTCCTCTTCCACGCTCTGAACGGCCTGCGCGTCATCGCCGTCGACTTCTGGTCCAAGGGTCCGAAGTACCAGAAGCAGATGCTGTGGACGGTCGTCGGAATCTGGGTCGTGCTGATGATCGGGGCCATCTACCCCGTCCTCGGCCACGCCGCACGAGTGCTGTTCGGGAGCTGAGCGAAGTCATGTCCGCAACCGACCACGTGGAGCTCAGCTCCTCCAGCGCCGCCTACGGCCCCGACAACCCGGCCCCGGTCATCGAGCCGCCGCGGGCCCGGACCAAGCGCACCCCGCGCAGCACCCGGACCAACTTCGAGATGTACGGCTGGCTCTTCATGCGCCTGTCCGGCATCGTCCTGGTCGTCCTGGTCGTCGGTCACCTGCTGATCCAGCTCGTCCTCGACGGCGGCGTGACCAAGGTCGGCTTCGCCTTCGTCGCCGGCCGCTGGGCCTCGCCGTTCTGGCAGACCTGGGACCTGATCATGCTGTGGCTGGCGATGCTGCACGGCGGCAACGGCCTGCGCACCGTGATCAACGACTACGCGGAGCGGGACAACACCCGGTTCTGGCTGAAGATGCTGGTCTACACCGCGACCGCGTTCACCGTCATCCTCGGCACGCTGGTGATCTTCACCTTCGACCCGAACATCCGCTAGCCAGGGCTGGACAGGGAAGCGACCCCTCATGCAGATCCACAAGTACGACACCGTCATCGTCGGCGCCGGCGGTGCCGGCATGCGCGCCGCCATCGAGGCGACGAAGCGCAGCCGCACCGCCGTGCTGACGAAGCTCTACCCCACCCGCTCCCACACCGGCGCCGCCCAGGGCGGCATGGCCGCGGCCCTCGCGAACGTCGAGGAGGACAACTGGGAGTGGCACACCTTCGACACGATCAAGGGCGGTGACTACCTGGTCGATCAGGACGCCGCCGAGATCCTGGCGAAGGAGGCCATCGACGCGGTCCTCGACCTCGAGAAGATGGGCCTGCCCTTCAACCGCACCCCCGAGGGCCGGATCGACCAGCGCCGCTTCGGCGGTCACTCCCGCAACCACGGCGAGGCCCCGGTCCGCCGCGCCTGCTACGCCGCCGACCGCACCGGTCACATGATCCTCCAGACGCTGTACCAGAACTGCGTCAAGGAGGGCGTGGAGTTCTTCAACGAGTTCTACGTCCTCGACCAGATCATCGTCGAGGAGGACGGCGTCAAGAAGTCCGCCGGCGTCGTCGCGTACGAGCTGGCCACCGGCGAGATCCACGTCTTCCAGGCGAAGGCCGTCGTGTACGCCTCCGGCGGCACCGGCAAGTTCTTCAAGGTCACCTCCAACGCGCACACCCTCACCGGTGACGGCCAGGCCGCCGTCTACCGCCGCGGTCTGCCGCTGGAGGACATGGAGTTCTTCCAGTTCCACCCGACCGGCATCTGGCGCATGGGCATCCTGCTGACGGAGGGCGCCCGCGGTGAGGGCGGCATCCTCCGCAACAAGGACGGCGAGCGCTTCATGGAGAAGTACGCGCCGGTCATGAAGGACCTCGCCTCGCGTGACGTCGTCTCCCGCGCGATCTACACCGAGATCCGTGAGGGCCGCGGCTGCGGTCCCGAGGGCGACCACGTCTACCTCGACCTGACCCACCTGCCGCCGGAGCAGCTGGACGCCAAGCTCCCGGACATCACCGAGTTCGCGCGGACCTACCTCGGCATCGAGCCCTACACGGACCCGATCCCGATCCAGCCGACCGCGCACTACGCCATGGGCGGCATCCCCACCAACGTCGAGGGTGAGGTCCTGTCGGACAACACCACCGTCGTCCCGGGCCTGTACGCCGCCGGCGAGGTCGCCTGCGTCTCCGTGCACGGCGCCAACCGCCTCGGCACCAACTCGCTGCTGGACATCAACGTCTTCGGCCGCCGGGCCGGTATCGCCGCCGCCGAGTACTCCGCGGAGCACGGCTACGTCGAGCTGCCCGAGGCCCCGGCCCAGCTCGTGGTCGACCAGGTCGAGCGGCTTCGCGCCTCCACCGGCAACGAGCGGGTCGCGCAGCTGCGCAAGGAGCTGCAGGAGACCATGGACGCCAACGTGATGGTGTTCCGCACCGAGCAGACCATCAAGACGGCCGTCGAGAAGATCGGCGAGCTGCGCGCGCGGTACAAGAACGTGTCGATCCAGGACAAGGGCAAGCGGTTCAACACCGACCTGCTCGAGGCCATCGAGCTCGGCAACCTGCTCGACCTCGCCGAGGTCATGGCGGTCTCGGCGCTGGCCCGCAAGGAGTCCCGCGGCGGCCACTACCGCGAGGACTACCCGAACCGCGACGACGTCAACTTCATGCGGCACACGATGGCGTACCGCGAAGTGGGTGCCGACGGCACCGAGTCGATCCGGCTCGACTACAAGCCGGTCGTGCAGACCCGCTACCAGCCGATGGAGCGTAAGTACTGATGAGCACCGCGACCCTGGACAAGGTCGAGGCCGAGGCCTCGCCCTACATCACGGTCACCTTCCGGATCCGCCGGTTCAACCCGGAGATCTCGGACGAGGCCACCTGGCAGGACTTCCAGCTGGAGATCGACCCCAAGGAGCGGGTCCTCGACGGTCTCCACAAGATCAAGTGGGACATGGACGGAACGCTGACGTTCCGTCGCTCCTGCGCCCACGGCATCTGCGGCTCCGACGCCATGCGCATCAACGGGCGCAACCGGCTGGCCTGCAAGACCCTGATCAAGGACATCAACCCGGACAAGCCCATCACCGTCGAGCCCATCAAGGGCCTGACGGTGCTGAAGGACCTGGTCGTCGACATGGACCCGTTCTTCCAGGCCTACCGGGACGTGATGCCCTTCCTCATCACCAAGGGCAACGAGCCGACCCGCGAGCGCCTGCAGTCCCCCGAGGACCGCGCGCGCTTCGACGACACCACCAAGTGCATCCTGTGCGCCGCGTGCACGTCGTCCTGCCCGGTCTTCTGGAACGACGGGCAGTACTTCGGCCCGGCGGCCATCGTCAACGCCCACCGCTTCATCTTCGACTCGCGTGACGAGGCGGGCGAGCAGCGGCTCGAGGTGCTGAACGACAAGGACGGCGTGTGGCGCTGCCGCACCACGTTCAACTGCACCGACGCCTGCCCGCGTGGCATCGAGGTCACCAAGGCCATCCAGGAGGTGAAGCGCGCGCTCATCACGCGTCGCTTCTGATCCCCTCCGCCGAGGCTCCCCCGAGGCCCCGCACCCGGTTCCCACCGGGCGCGGGGCCTCGGGCGTTCACGGGGTCAGCACCCGGTGGATCTGCTTGCGGGTGACCGTGTGGTCGACGCACCCCGCGAGCCTGCGCAGCTCGTCCCGGGCGGCGCCGCCGTCCAGCCGGGCCAGGGCGCGTATGCCGGCAGCGGCTACGACGGTCTTGACCGGGGGCCGTTCGACGAGGGCGCCCAGGACGCGGATGGTCTCCAGGTGGGGCGGCACGGACGGGGACGACAGCAGCCAGGCCAGGCCCCGGACGGCGGTGACGTTCCAGGGGTCGCGGCTGCCGTGGGTGGCGAGCGCCAGCCAGGGGGTGGCGGTGCGGCGTACCGCCTCGGGGTCGATTCCGTCGAGGACCGCGGCGGCCGCCCGGTCCCAGCGCGCGCTCGGGTTCGGCCCCGCGGCACGCAGATGCGGGATCAGCCGCCGCCAGGGGTCGCCGAGTTCCGGCAGCTCGGCCAGGACGCGGTCGGTCCAGAGCTCACCGGGGTTGAGAGGCGGCTCGGGGATGCGGTCCAGGAGGAGTTGCGCCCAGCCGAGGCCCATGAGCGCGGATCTGCGGAGCAGGCCGACCACCTCGCCGGACAGCGGCCGTCCGGCGTCCAGCAGTGCCTCGGCGAGGGTGGGCATGTCGTCACTGGTCTGCGACCACCAGAAGTCCGCTGCGTGGCGTTCCAGCATGCCGTTCCACTGCGCGCACCAGGAGTCCTCGGCGAAGCCAGGGGACACCGCCGCGAGCACGAGCCAGACCCTCACGGTCTTGTCCGGCACCTGGTGCGAGGCCTTGCGCTGCTCGACGAGGAGGGCGGCCAGGGCCATGCGCCGTTCCTGGGGCATCGCCCGCAGCCGGGACACGGCGCCGTAACCCTCGTCCCACCCTTCGGCCGGCTGCAGGAGCGCCTCCGCCAGTTCGGTGAGATCCCCCTCGGCTGCGAGCCGGGCGATGTGGTCGATCCGGCCCGTGTCCTCCCACGGCGAACATTCGGGGATCCGGACATGTTTCACAGTCGCCTCACGATCGTCGGGTCGGTGATCTCCGTGTCGCGGGCGAGGAGCAGCGCCTTGGCGAGGATCACCGGCAGCAGGGGGTCGCCCTCGAAGGGCAGGGGGCCCGGGACCGCGCCGGGGCGCGCGGGCGGGACGACGCACAGGTGGCGGTCGTCCGGGGACATCAGGACGTTGCCGGAACCTATGTGGATCCGGTACGTGTGCCGGTCGCCGCGGACGTGCAGGAAGCGGTCCTCGACGGCGCAGCGACCGGCGACGGCCAGGCGCGGCGTGAGGCGGGACAGCACCTCGCGGCGGGTCCGCGCGCGGGGGGTCAGCTCGCCGAAGCCGTAGGACGCCCAGTACGCGCGGAAGCGGCCGTCGGGCCCGCCGTCCTGCCAGGTGGGGTCGTTGCCGATGCCGGCGGCGCCCACGAAGAGGTCCACGTCGCGCAGGACCTCGCTGAGGACGAGCGGCGGCACGTCGGCGAGCGGGAGCGGGTCGGCCCGGTTCCCGGGGGCGTCCAGCGGATGGAAGCGCACCCGGTCCGTGCCGACGTGCAGAAAGCTGCCGCAGTGGCTGAGGTCGTCGCCGTCCACGCCTTCGACCCGGAGCTCCGCCCGCAGCCCCCACGCCGGGAGCTCGCGCGTGGCGGGCGGGAAGGTGTCGTCGGCGGCCGGCAGGCGCACGCGGTACCGCCAGCCGCGGGTGGCGGCCAGCGCGGCGAACTGGTGCTGCCTCAGAACGTGCGGGGTGGCGAAGAGGCGGGCGGCATCGGCGGGGCCGTACACCTCGCGGTGGGCCTGCGCGAAGGGCTGCGTGACGCCGTACCGCTCCAGCCACTCCCGCCAGGCCGTGATCTGCGCGCGGTCGCGCCCCATGGGGTGCCACAGTTCGACGGCGCCTTCCCCCATGTGCTGGACCGGCTCGCCGTCGAGGGCGCGCAGGCCGCCCTCGGCCCAGCCGCAGGCCACCCCGTCGACCGTCCACAGCAGCCGCCGGACGAGGGTGCCGAGCAGCGGGTGGCCCGCAAGCCGCTCCCGCCACACGGCGTACGCCCAGCTGCGCCGCTCCAGGAACTGCCGCTCCAGCCACCCGGCCTGCGCCGCCAGCGTCCGGTCGATGTCCCTGACGGTCATCCTGAGCCGCGTCAACTCCCCCGCGTGCTCCCGCCGAACGGCGGCCGGGGCGACCTTCAGCGCCTTGCCCGCCGCATTACGCCACCCCAGTACGGCCCGCCCGTCCCGGATCCCCAGCTCCGCGGTGACCCCACCCACCGGCTGCGCCACCCCGAGCCCGTACCCGGGCACGACCGGCTCCTCGACGTCCCCCCACGCGATCACGCTCACCGTCCACCCCCTGTGCGGCGGCCCCCGCCGTCGCCATCCCCGCCGAGCGTAGGACCGGCCTCTGACAACACCCCATCTGCTCCTGTGCGTGGCTTGATTCGCCCTATGGTGCACTTATTGATGATCTGTCATGCTCCGAGCAGGATGCGGGGAGCTCCGGGGGTGGGCATGGCAAAGCTGGGGCGGCCGCAACCGCTCGGACTCGGACACGCGGCCCAGGAAGTCCATTCCATCGCCGCCCCGATGCTGGCGGCCGCCGCACTGGCCCTGGCCGGCGTGGTGGCGGGCGCGAACCCGAACACCTTTGTCTGGTCCGGGCCGACCCTGCTCGTCCTGGTGGCGGCGTCGCTGTTCTTGGTGGCCAGCATTCAACTGCATTATCACGCACGCCATTTCTACTACTCCGTACAGGACATCGACTTCTGGTACGGGCTCGACGTCCGTCGCGGATCCGAAGTCTTCAAAGAACTGTGCCACCGCCAGCAACGAGACTTCGAAATCTGGGAACGATACATACGGCGAGCCGCGACATGCTTCAATACGGGCGCCCTGCTACTGGGATTCGGCGTATCCCTCGCACTTGTCCCGACATCGGGAGACAAGCAGGAAAGCTGGCGCTGGATCGCTCTCTCCATGGTGCTCGTAGGCACTGTGGCGGACATGGCATGGATTGCCCACCTCTATGGCAAGAGGGCTCAGTACGCCGATCGCGATGCCGCCTTGAATGAACTCAATGCAGTTCCCGACGAACCCAGCGAGGAATAAAACAATGGACATGCACGCCATGACACTTCCAGGGTTCGCCGGCCCCCGTCGCCGACGCGGGACCATGGAATGTTCCGGCCAAGAATGCTTCGGGCAGATTCCCACCCGCGCGGAGGCCGGGGACACCGAAGCGGCGTGGGCCGATGCACTGCGTCAGGGGAAAGGTGCGATCTCGGCGTACCTCGAAACATACAAGGCCGACCACGCACAGGGCTGCCGATACCGAGAGCTTCCGCCCTCGATCCATATCGCGGCCGCCGCCGGAGGCCGAAGGCCGGATCCCCACCTCGAGAAGGCCCTCGCCGCACTCAAGGAGGCCCGCAACCGCGAGGGCTAGCCACCCGTCCGGCAGCCTGAGCCACGCCCGCCACTACGATGACGCGCGTGGCTCGGACGGACAGGGAACGGGGGCGTCGTGCCTCCCCGTGGCTGGGTCTGTGCGCGCTGGCGCTCGGGAGCTTCGCCGCCGGGGACACCCTGCACCGGGTGCGCGCCGCGGTGGAGTGGGCCCACGTGTGGTGGCCGTGGCTGCTGCTGGTGCTGGCGGTGCTCAACCTCGTGCGGTCCTTCGTCGCCGTCAGCTCCCTCATAGCCCCCGGCGTCCTGGCCGGGATCGCCCTCGTGGGGCTGGCCCACGGTCACGCCGTCAGCGGCCGCGTCCTGGTGAACGTCGTACTGCCGGCCTCCGTCGCGCTGGTGGGCGTCGCGATGCTGCTCCCCTTCGGCGGACCGGAGCAAGGACGGTGGACGCGGTTCCTGGCCACGGGCCGCATCCACGGTCCCGGGGCGATCGGCGAACGCACCCGGCACCCGCGGCTGGAACTGCGGGCCGTCGCCGGTGAGATACGGGCGGACCTCACCGGTTCGGCACTCGACGGCGACGTGACCGTCCACATCACTGCGGTCGCGGGACACGTGCATCTGACCGTTCCCCGGAGCTGGCCGGTGACGGTCCGCACGACCGGCATGGTCCTCACGCGGGTCACCGACTCGGGGCCGAGGGACGCCGTCGACGCGGACTCCGGCGGCGTTGGCCTGCACCTGCTGGGGCTGGGCGGCGCGGTCAGCCTCGTACGGGCATAGCCGGCGGTCACCGCAGCCGGTCGGATATCAGCCGGAACAGGTCCCACTCACCGTCGTGGTCGGGGAGTTCGTGGCCCAGCGCCTTTGCCAGATCGAGCCGGTGCAGGTCGTAGACGACGTACATCAGCCCCGCGTAGGCCTGTGCCGCCGTCACCGCCCCCTTGTACGCGAGGGCGGCGCCCACCAGGGACGCGGCGAGGAGCCACCACTGGCGCGGTTCGTCGTGGAGGGCCACCGCCCCCAGCAGGGTGCAGGCGAGAAGGCAGTGGCAGAGGTTCACCGCGGTGTCGAGGGAGTCGCGGGCGGAGCTCAGCGCGGCGGCAAGGCGGTCGGACACCTGCGGGAGGATCCGCGGCCAGGAGGGCAGCGTCGCCAGGCCGTAGCGCTCACCGGCTCTCAGTTCGCCGGCCCGCAGGGCGTTTCCAAGGGCTGTGGGCAGCAGCACGTTGCCCGGGGGAAGCGCCGCCAGTCGCCGGACCGCCTGATGGCGGTCGCGTTCGAGGCGGGAGTGTGCGTCCCGCTCGCGTATCTGCTCGCCGAGGCTCTTGCCGGCGGAGCCCTCCGTGGCCGGGGTCTCGCGCCTGGTGGCGTCGAACAGAACAAGCCACCTGCGCCGCTGGTACTCCACCAGCACCCCCGCCAGCCGCGACGTCGGCGCCCACCGCTCCCAGTAACCCTCCAGCACCCGGACGGCGCGCACCTGGAAGGGGTGGAGCAGCAGGCCGAACAGTACGGCGGAGGCGAAGATCGCGAGCAGTGCGGCCGCGGCCGTGGCGGGGGTGGCGGGGAGGGCGTCGTGCCATCGGGTGCGGCCGGAGAACGCGCCCGCACGGGTGAGGGTCCAGGCGTACGTGACGAAGAGGGCGCCCGGCGCGAAGTGCACGGCCAGCATCCGGCGCAACGGGTTCCCGCCCTTCCCCCATTCGCATCAAGGGACCCAGTATGCGCTGGGCCGGCCGGTGTCCACAGCGGTGCCCCCGGTTCGGCTGCGGGGGGTCGCGGCTTGTACCGTCCCTCCATGGCTGCGACACCCCCCACACCGCCGCGACGTGCCGTCCTCGGGCTCGGCGTCGCCGCCGCCCTGCTCCCCGCCGGGAAGGCGGTGGCGGCCGGCAGAACCGTGGTCGGGGGCGAGCGGCTGGGGCGGCACGGGGTGCAGGTGGTGGCGGGGGCGCCGAAGCTGCCCGAGACGAACTCCCTGTCGTGGATCGTGGCGGACGCCGACTCCGGTGACGTGCTGGCGTCGTACAACGCGCACCGGCGGCTGCCGCCGGCCAGCACGCTGAAGATGCTGTTCGCGGACACGCTGCTGCCCCGATTCGGCCGGCGAACACGGCACAAGGTGACGCACGCGGACCTGGCGGACATAGGAGCCGGGAGCAGTCTGGTCGGGATCGAGGCAGGGATCACCTACTCGGTCGAGCAGCTGTGGCTCGGGGTGTTCCTGCGCTCGGGGAACGACGCGGTGCACGTGCTGTGCTCGATGAACGGCGGGGTGGAGAAGACCGTCCGGGAGATGCGGGCGCGGGCCCGGGAGCTGCAGGCGAACGACACGTACGTGGTGAGCCCGGACGGCTACGACACGCCGGGGCAGTTGTCGTCGGCGTACGACCTGACGCTCTTCGCGCGGGCGGGGCTGCGGAACCCGGACTTCCGGTACTACTGCCGCACTCAGGTCGCGCGCTTCCCCGGGGAGAAGGGCGCGACCTTCGAGATCCAGAACACCAACCGGCTGCTCGGCGACTACGACGGCATGATCGGGGTGAAGAACGGCTACACCACCAACGCCGGAAACACCTTCACCGGCGCGGCGGAGCGCGACGGGCGGACGCTGCTGGTGACCGTGATGCACCCCGAGTCGGGGTACGACGAGGTGTACCGGGAGGCGGCCGACCTGCTGGACTGGGGTTTCGACGCGGTGGGCCGCGTGGAACCGGTCGGGGAACTCGTGCCGACGCTGAGCCAGGTGCGCGCGATGGCCGGGGGGCCGCTTGGCGACAGCCACGGTCCGCGGCCCACGGCGGCGAGGGACGCAGCGAAGGGGTCCTCGTGGGTCGGCCCGGCCGCGGAGACCGTCCTGGTGGCGGCGGTCGCGGCGTTCGTCCTGGCGATCAGGCGCCGCCCGCTGCCGCAGCGGGCGGCCGCCGCCCGGGACGACGCCCGGCGGCGCGGGCGCGGCTCGAGCCGCGCCCGCTGAGGGCCGGAGCCGCACCGTCCTTCATCCAGGTGACGGAGCAGTTCACGCGCCCCGACCGCGCCGGGGACCCGGGAGCGGGGGACCGCGCGCCGGGCCGAGCGTCAGTTCCGGGCGACCCAGACCTGGTTGAGCTGCTCCTGGTAGTAGAAGGACGTCAACCCGAAGGCGGGCGCCAGCAGCAAACCCTTGAGGCCGGAGACCGTGTCGTGGAGGCCCGCGCGGCGCTGGGCGCGGGCGATGCGGCAGCCGGTGTTGTAGAGCGAGACGACGGCGGGCACGAGCAGCAGCGCCCCGAGGCTCACGGCGACCACCGCGAGGGCGGGGCGGACCTTGATACCGGGATCGAAGTCGCGCAGTTCCTTGTTGGCCCGGTAGTACCAGACGAGCCAGTACACGCCGAAGGTGAGGGGCCCCAGCAGCCAGACGGTCCCGGGGCGGCGCATGTCACCGGACGGCGTGGCGAGTCCCACGCCCCCGGAGACGGGGAAGCCCGGGAAGGGCCCCCGCGGGTAGGGGAGGGTCCGGTAACGGTCCTCGTTGAACATGCTGCCCCCAGGTCGGGCCTTCGGCAGGGACGGAGCGGTTGCGTGCCGAAGAGAAGGTAAAGCTACTGGGCGGTTCGGAGGCCTGTCAGCGGGGAACGCTCACAAATTTCGCACAGGATGTCGGATCCTCCCGGGATCCTGTGTTCAGCCGCCCTCTGCCCTCATCATGACGCGTCGTAGCAGGTCGGAGAGGTACCGGCGTTCGCCGGCGTCGAGCGCGCCCAGCAGCCGGTACTCCTCGTGGCCGAGGACGTCCATGGCGCCGAGCCAGATGGCGCGGCCGTCGTCGGTGAGCTCGACGTCGACGCGCCGGCGGTCGGCGGTGGAGTGGGTGCGCCGGACGTGGCCGCGCGCCTCCAGCGTGTCGAGGCGTCCGGTGACCGAGGCGGGGGCCAGGTCGAGGTCCGCGGCGAGTTCGGACGGGGCGGCGCGGCCGCCGCGGCCGGCGAGGGCGTGCAGGGTGTCGAACTCGTGCCGCTGCAGGCCGAAGTCGACCAGCGACTGCTCGCGGACCTTGCGCAGGTGGCTGGTGACGAGCTTCATGCGGGTGACGGCGCCCTCGATGTCGGGGTCGAGGTCCGGGAGAACGGGCAGCCAGCGCTCCACGTGCCCGTCGGTCCAGTCCCGTTCCACCGTGACGCCCTCGGTGTTCGTGTCGGTGTCGGTATCGGCGTCCGCTTCCATGGCCGAATCCTACGGCGGGATATATTTCGGTGGCGAATGATTCGGTGCCGAAATACATTGCGGTGCCATGACGCCCACACATCCCCTCCGGCTCCATGGCTTCCGGCTGCTGTTCGCCGGACGCACGCTGTCCCTGCTCGGCGACGGGGTCGTACCCGCCGCGCTGGTCATCGCCGTGACCCGGGCGACCGGTGACGTCTCGGCCCTCGCCCTCGTCCTGGGCTGCGCGATGGTGCCGAGGCTGCTGCTCCTGCCGTTCGGCGGGGTGGTGGCGGACCGCTTCGACGCCCGTCGCGTGGCGCTCGCCACCGACCTCGTACGCTGCGCCGCCCAGCTCTTCGTCGGGCTCGAACTGCTGGGCGGCGACCCGTCGCTGGCCCCGATCGCGCTGGCCGAGGCGGTGGGGGGCACCGCCTCGGCGTTCGCGATGCCGGCCCAGTCGCCGCTGGTCGCCGGCACGGTGACCGAAGGGGCGGCGCGACAGCGGGCCAACGCCCTGATGGGCGTGGCGAACAGCGCGACCCGGCTGTGCGGCCCCGCGCTCGCCGCGGCTCTGATCTGGGCCGCCGGCCCCGGGCCGGCCTTCGTGCTGGACGCGGCCTCCTTCGCGGTGAGCGCCGCGCTCCTGGCAGCGCTGCGGGTCGAGCGGACGCCGCTGCCGCGCGCGTCGATGCTCGCCGACCTCAAAGAGGGCTGGAGCGAGGTCCGTTCCCGGGACTGGTACTGGACGAGCCTGGTCGCGCACGCCACATGGAACGGCTCCGCCGCGGTCCTGACCACTCTCGGCCCGGCCGTCGCGATCCACCGGCTCGGCGGCGAGGGCGTGTGGTTCTGGGTGCTGGAGGCCGGGGCGATCGGCCTGGTCCTCGGCTCCCTGCTGGCCGCGCGAGCGCGGCCCCGGCGCCCCGTGCTCGTCGCCAACCTGGGCCTGGCGACGTACGCGCTGCCGCTGGCCCTGCTGGCCCTCGCCGCCCCGGCCCCGCTGCTCATCGCGGCGTACGGGCTGGCGCTGACCGCGCTCGGCTATCTCAACCCGGTCTGGGAGACGGTCGTCCAGCAGCAGGTGCCGCCGGGGGCGCTGGCCCGGGTGACGTCGTACGACTGGCTGCTGTCGCTGGCCGCGATGCCGGCGGGCTACGCGCTGGCCCCGCTCGCCGAGCGGCTGTGGGGCCCGGCGGTCCCGCTGGCGGTTTCCGCGGCGCTGGTGGCCGCCGCCTGCCTGGCGACGGCGGTGGTGCCGGGGGTGCGGACGATCGGCACGGCCCGCGCGGATCCGGCCGCGCCCGCCCCGGCCACCGGCCGGACGGCGAAGGGCTGACGGCCCAGAGGGGGCGGCGCAGAGGGAACGGCCGGGGCGGTGGCGCACCCGCCCCACGGCCCTTGTGTGTCAAGGAACTTCTCGCTTGAACATGTTCAAAAACAGGTCTACAGTCATCGGCAACGGGTTTTGAACACGTTCGAAAAGGGTGGGACCCATGGACCTCACGGTCGTCGCGTACGTCATCTACCTGCTCATCAGCGTCGCGCTGACGGTGTGGGTGGCCCGGACCCTCAGCCGGGCCGGCAAGGTCTTCCTCGAAGACGTGCTCCACGGCAACGAGAAGCTGGCGGAAGCCGTCAACCACCTCCTGGTGGTCGGCTTCTACCTCGTGAACCTCGGCTTCGTGGCGCTGTACCTGAAGAACGCGGATCCGGTCGGGGACGCCCGCGAGCTCTTCGAGGCGCTGTCGGTCAAGCTCGGTGTCGTCCTGCTCGTCCTCGGGGTGCTGCACCTGGGCAACGTGTACGTCCTCAACAAGATCCGCCGCCGGGGCGTCATGGACCGCGAGCAGATCCCGCCCGTCCGCCCGCAGGGCTGGACCGCCCCCGCGCAGCCCGGAGCGTGACGGCGATGGACCGCACCCCAGTGACCGGGGCCGCTCCGGCGGCTCCGGTGCCGGTCCGCCAGCTGACCGTCCTGTACGACCCGGACTGCTCGCTCTGCTCCTTCGTCCGCCGCTGGCTCGAACGCCAGCGGCAGATGGTGCGGCTGGACCTCGTCCCGGCCGGCTCCGACGAGGCCCGGCGCCGCTTCCCGGAACTGGACCACGCCTCGACCCTGCGCGAGATCACCGTCGTCGGGGACTCGGGTCAGGTCTACCGGGACGACGCCGCCTGGCTGGTCTGCCTGTGGGCCCTGGCCGAGTACCGGCCGATGGCGCACCGCCTCAGCACCCGTGCCGGCGCGCCCGTCGCCCGGGCAGCCGTGCTCGCCGCCGCCCGATACCGCGAGGCGCAGTGGGGCCGCGGGGCCGCCGCGACGGGCTGGGGCGGCCGGGTGTACCACGGCGCCGAGGGCTGGTCCTACGACCCCAGGGAGGGCTGGACGCACACCACCCCGCGCACCGCCCCGCACACCGCCCCGGACGCCTGCGCGGACGGCTGCGCCCCGCCCGGCTAGGCTCACGGACGTGGAAGAAGCACCCCCTGGCACGACCCCCGGCACCCCCCGGCCCCCCAAGAGCGAGCAGACGCGCGCCCTGATCCTCGAAACGGCCATGCGGCTGTTCGAGGAACGGGGCTACGACAAGACGACGATGCGCGCCATCGCCAAGGAGGCCGGGGTCTCGGTCGGCAACGCCTACTACTACTTCGCGGGGAAGGAACACCTCGTCCAGGGCTTCTACGACCGCCTCGCCGCCGAACACGCGGCCGCTGTCAAGGGCCTCCTGGACGGCGGCGGGGACCGGGACCTGGCGACGCGGCTGCTCACGGTGATGACCGCCTGGATCGACGTGGCCCGTCCCTACCACCAGTTCGCCGCGCAGTTCTTCAAGAACGCCGCCGACCCGGCGAGCCCGCTCAGCCCCTTCTCCCCAGAGTCGCACCCGGCCCGCGACGCCGCCATCTCCATCCACGAACAGGTGCTCTCCGGCTCCGACATCAAGGTCGACGCGGAACTCGCCGAGGTGCTGCCCGAACTGATGTGGATGTACCAGATGGGCATCGTCGTCTACTGGGTCTTCGACCACTCCCCCGACACCGAGCGCACCCGCCGGCTGGTCGCGCGCACCGCGCCGCTGGGCGCGCGGATCCTCAGGCTCTCCCGTTACCGACTGCTGCGGCCGATCGTGCGGGAGATCCGCGAACTGCTCTCGGAGTTCCTCTTCCGGCGCTGAGCCGGCCCACCGCCCCCGCCGTGCGCGGCCCGCCCCGTCAGCCCACGGCGGGCTCGGCCAGCACCGCCCAGACCGTCTTGCCGTACCGGCCGCGCTCCCGGACGCCCCAGGTGTCCGAGAGCGCCTGCACCAGCCGCAGCCCGCGCCCCGACTCGTCGCCGTCCCCCGCGTCGCGCGGCACGGGACGGGCCTGGGCCCCGCCGTCGGAGACCTCCACGACACACGAGCCGTCGGAGTGGACGGTCACCGCCACCTCGAACTCCCGCTCCAGCAGCGGGCTGTGCCGTACGGCGTTGGTCGCCAGCTCCGACACGACCAGGACGACGGACTCGACGGTCTCGCCCTCCTGCTCCCAGCCCTCGAGGTGGTCACGTACCCGGTGCCGGGCCAGCCCGACGGACGTCGGGTGCCGGGGCAGCCGGAACGCACTGCGCCTCAACAGGTCACTCTCCCCATGAGCGAACGCCCCCCTTCCGTTGCGCCATCCCTTACCAGTTTCGACGCGGGGAATGCGCTCCGTGTCAGATTGTTCGCACTCGGTGAGAACTTTCCGGCCAAATTCAGGCGCGCGGTGAGGCGAGGGTCACGATCGTGATGTCCGAGGGCGCACCCACACGGACCGGCGGGCCCCAGGCCCCCGCGCCCCGGGTCACGTACAGCTGGGTGTCACCGTACGCTTCCAGACCGGCCACCGTCGGATTGGCCAGCTCCGCGAGGTAGTTGCCCGGCCACAGCTGCCCGCCGTGGGTGTGCCCGGACAACTGCAGGTCGACGTGGTGCCGGACCGCCTCGTGGATGGTCACCGGCTGGTGGGCGAGGAGCACGACCGCTCGCGAGGTGTCGCGGCCGCCGAGCGCCTTGGTGTGGTCGGGGGCGTGGCCGTGGTCCGCGCCGCTGATGTCGTTGACCCCGGCCAGGTCGAAGCCGGCGAGTTCGGTGCGGGCGTTCTCCAGCGGGTGGACGCCCAGGTCGCGCACGAAGTCGATCCAGGGCGCGGCCCCGGAGAAGTACTCGTGGTTGCCGGTGACGAAATAGCTCCCGTCCCGCGCCCGGAGCCGGGCCAGCGGCTCGGCCGCGGCGCCCAGATCCGGCACCGAGCCGTCGACCAGGTCGCCGACGATGGTCACGAGGTCAGGGCGGGCCCCGTTGATCGTGTCCACGATCCGCTGGGTGTGCGCCCTGCCGAGGATCGGGCCGAGGTGGATGTCGCTCACCACGGCGATCCGGTAGCCGTCCGCGCTCGCGGGGAGCTTGGCGAGCGGCACGGTGACGTACTTCAGGCGCGGACCTCGCAGCACGCCGTACGTGCCCTGGCCGACCGTCACCCCCGCGGCGACGGCCGCCGCGGCGCCGACCGTACGGGCCACGAACAGCCGCCTCGTCGGCTCGGCGGACGCGGGCTCCGCCGGCGGCTCCGACGAGGTCACGGGCTCCGCGGTCTCCCCGGCGGCCCCGGCCGGCTCGGCGGCCCCGGCCGGCTCGAAGGCCCTGGACGGTTCGAAGGCCCTGGACGGCTCGGCGGCCCGCGCAGCACGGGACCGCTCCCTGCGCTCCAGCGCGCCCCGCAGCAGCGGCCGTACGGCCTCGCCGGCCAGCACCGCCAGCGTGAGGTAGAGCAGCGCCGCCAGCCACAGGAAGCCCGGCCAGGCCACCCACCGCTCGGCCGCCGACGGCAGCGCCCGCCCGCCCGCCAGGGCGCCCACGCTCAGCAGTGGCAGAACGACCGCCAGGACCGTCCCCGTCCGGCGCCACCAGCCGCCCGCCGCGGACACGTCACGGACCAGCCGGCGCCACAGGTAGTAGTGCACCCCGCCGAAGAGGGCCAGGACGGCCGCGACGACGGCGACCGCCACGAGGATCACCGGGTCGCCCGCAAGGCTCTCAGGCCGCGCACGCCGATGACGCCGATCGCGGTGCCGAGCACGAGCGAGGTGACCGCCAGCGTGAGGTGCACCCAGAAGTACGGGGTGGGCGAGCCGTGGTCACCGCCCTCGAAGGCGAGCCCGCCGGCGTCCTTCCACAGATTCTTGACGAACGTCGTCCATACGATCCAGCTCCACACCCCGAAGGCGGTCAGGAACCAGGACACGGGGCGGCTGAGCTTCATGCGACCAGTATGCGGGCCGCCGCGCGGTCCCCTGCGCCGGGGTCGCTCCCGGCCCCGGCATCACGGGCCGCCGCCCAAGACGCCCCTGGACACCGCACGGTTGCGCATCGGGGACGTGGGATCGGTCACGGCCCCGATCCGCCCACCACGCCTGCCGCAGGCCCCGGGCGGCCTGTAACTTCTCATCGTGCCGAACTCCTCCCCCCGCGCCGCGCGCCGTTCCGCCCTGGTGCTGTCCGCCCTCGCACTCGCCGGCGGTACGGCCCTGACCACCGCACCTGTCGCGCACGCGAAGACCCCGTCCCCGTCCGCCACGCCGACGCCGCCCGCGCAGATGTCGACGGTCGGCGGGGAACGGCTGGGACAACCGGGCACCCAGATCAGCCCGCTGACCGGCGCTCCCGCCCTGCCGCAGAAGCTCACCTCACGGTCGTGGATCGTCTCCGACGCAGAGACAGGGCAGGTGCTGGCCGCCCACAACGCGCACTGGAAGCTGCCGCCCGCCAGCACGCTCAAGATGCTGTTCGCGGACACGGTGCTGCCGAAGCTGGACAAGTCGCAGACCCACAAGGTGCTCCCCTCCGACCTCGACGGCGTCGGCGCGGGCAGCAGCCTCGTGGGCGTCAAGGAGAACCTGACCTACACCGTCCACGACCTGTGGCTCGGTGTCTTCCTCCGCTCCGGGAACGACGCCGTCCACGTCCTGTCCTCCATGAACGGCGGCGTGGACGCGACCGTCCTGGAGATGCAGCGCAAGGCCGAGGACCTGCAGGCGGACGACACCACCGTCATCTCCCCGGACGGCTACGACATGCCCGGCCAGGTCTCCTCGGCGTACGACCTGACCCTCTTCGCCCGCGCCGGCCTGCAGAACGCGGACTTCCGCGAGTACTGCTCGACGGTGCGCGCCAAGTTCCCCGGCGGGTGGAAGACGGTCAAGGGGAAGAACGGCAAGAAGAGCACGAAGAAGCGCAAGACCTTCGAGATACAGAACACCAACCGGCTGCTCTCCGGCGACTACGACCTCTCCACCTACCAGGGCATCGCGGGCGTGAAGAACGGCTACACCACCAACGCGGGCAACACCTTCACCGGTGTGGCGCAGCGCGGCGACCGCACGCTGCTGGTGACCGTCATGCACCCCGGCGACGGCCACAACATGGCCTACAAGGAGGCCGCGAAGCTGCTCGACTGGGGCTTCAAGGCGGACGGGATGGTCACCCCCGTCGGCACCCTGGTGCCCCCGAAGTCCGCCATCGCGTCGGCCTCCCCCTCGCCCTCCGCCTCCCCCACCAAGCAGGCGCGGCAGCAGGCAGCCGCGGCCGCCTCCTCCGGTGGCGGCGGGGCGTGGACCGCCCTCGCGCTCGCCGGGGGCTCCGCCCTGGTCGTCGCCGCCCTGGCCTTCCTCGTCCGGCGCCGCTGGCCGCTGCCGCAGCGGACGGCCAAGGCCACCATCCCCGCCCCGGCCAAGCCTAATGACGACGCGTCCGCGAAGCCGATGGAAGCCGTGGAGGCCGTGGAGGCCGTGGAGGCCGTGGAGGCCGTGGAGGCCGTGAAGGCCGTGAAGGCGGACACGGACGCGGACGCCGCGAATACGGACGGCGAGAAGACCGACGCCGCGAAGTCCGAGGCGGGGGCCGGGCCGAAGGAGGCCACGGCGGACCGCCCGGTCTGACCGCCGGGGGACGTGGCCTGATCCGCCACGTCCCGCTTCGCCGGCCGGCGGCGCCCCAGTACGGTCGGCCCGAGCCGGAAGACCGTTCCCGTCGGTCCTGCGGCCAGACTGCGGCCGGTGGCTCCCGCCACCGGCCGCAGTCGTGTCGTGCCACGCGCACATGCCCCCGGCCAGGGGGCGCTCGACGGCGCACGTGCGGCTCGTGCGCCCACCCCGCTGCGACCGCCCCCTGCCGCGCGGGCGCCCCGACCAAGTACCCAGGAACCACGAACCGGTACGGGAAGGGAGCACGCCATGGGCATGTTGTCGGTCATCGGGCTCGTCCTGGGCCTCGTCGCGGTCGCCTACTGTCTCCGCTCGGCCTTCCGGGCCAAGACCCCCGCCGGACGCGCCGGCTGGATCATCGCCGCCCCGGCGGCCGTGCTCACCGGGGTCTACCTGGTGGGCTACATCCTCGTCACCGTGCTGGTGCTGGCCGCGGCGTGGTTCACCGTCGCGCATTTCCTGCGCTGAACCGCTGAGCCGATGAGTTCCGGACGGCCCGACGGTCCACCTCCGCGTACACCCGACACCGGAGGAGACCACGATGACCGCCACCGCCACGACCGCCCCGTCCCACGACCGCAGCCGCGCCGACACCGCCGTGTGGGCGCTCCAGATCCTGCTCGGCCTCTTCTTCGCGATCGCCAGCGCGACGCCGAAGCTCGTCGCGCACTCCTCGGCCGTCGAGAGCTTCGACGTCATCGGCTACGGCAGCTGGTTCATGTACCTCATCGGGGCGCTGGAGCTCGCTGGTGCCATCGGCCTCGTCGTCCCGCGCCTGGCCGGGATCGCGGCGGTGGCCTTCATCGGCCTGATGGTCGGCGCGTTCACCTTCCAGGTCGTCTACTTCGACGGGCGGAACGCGGCCACGCCGATCGTCATCGCGGCCCTGCTGGGCGTCATCGCCTGGCGTCGTCTGCGCCGCGCGTGACCGCGTACGCCACGAAGTCCGCCCACGCGCCGGGCGTGAAGGTCAGCCGAGCCCCGGCCCGGTCCTTGGAGTCCCGCACCAGGACCGCGCCGGGGCCGAACGCGACCTCGACGCAGTTGCCTCCGCCGGTGTCGCTGTAGGTGGACGTGAACCACGTCAGCTCGCCGGTCATGGCCGCAGCTCCTCCGCAAGCTTCCCGATGAACGCTTCCGACTCCTCCGGGCCGAGCGCCCGCCGGAGGATCATGGCATGCCGCTGAGCGATGATGCTGACCTTCTCCGAATCCGAGTGCAGCACACCGGTCTCGTGTCCCTCGACGTAGGCGAGGTGGAGGTGTTCCGCCGTCTCCAGCAGGACGAAGGGGCCGTTGAGGCCCGGATGCGCCCCGCCGAAGGGCATCGCCTGGATGTTCACGTTGCGACGGGCCCCGGCCTCCAGCAGACGCTCCAGCTGGCGGACGTGCGCCTCCCCGCTGCTCACCGGGTAGCGCAGCGCCGCCTCCCCGATGGTGAAGCTGAACGCCCGTGTCTGCTTGTCCAGTAGGGCCTGCCGCGCCATGCGCGCGGCCACGCGCTCCTCAATGGTCTCGTCGTCCAACGGGGGCCAATGGGTGCGGAACAGCGCGAGCGCGGTCTCCTCGGTCTGGAGCAACCCCGGGATGAACTGGGGCTCGTACGTGTTCAGGGCGATCGCCTCGGCCTCGTAGCGCATGAAGTCGCGGGCGTACGACAGGAACCGCTCGGGTTTGAGGAACGCCTCCGCCGCCGTGAGCTTGCCCTGCGCCCCGCACAGCCCGTCGGCGACCTGGAGCAGCCGCTGCGTCGGGCGGCGCCGCCCCTGCTCCATCGACTTGACGGTCTCGTAGCCGTACCCCGCCTCGTCGGCCAACTGCTCGCGCGTGACGCCCGCGTGTTCGCGCCAGAGCTTGACCTGGTTGCCGCAGTACCGCCACGCCATCGGGGGCGGGGACACATCACTGGCCACTGGGGTACAACCACCCTCCGTACTCGCGCCGCTACTTCCGACGGTACGCCGCGACCTGCACTTTTGAGCCATGAACGAGACAACTCCCCCTGCCGAGTGGTGGTTTTCGCGCCACCCGCGCAGCGTCGGCCGGGCGCGGGCCAGGCTGCGGGAACAGGCCCTGGTGTGGGGCCTGCCCGCCGAGGCGACGGACACCGCGGTCCTGCTGCTCAGCGAGCTGATGAGCAACGCCGTCCGTCACGCACGGGCCCCGCGGGACCGGAGGATCGCCGCGCGGGCCGCCCTGGGCCCGGGGATCCTGCGGGTGGAGGTCTGCGACGCCGGCGAGGACCCGCCCGTACCGCGGCAGGCGTCGGAGACGGACGAGTCGGGACGCGGGCTGGCGCTCGTGGAGATACTGGCCGACGCCTGGAACGTTCAACCTCGGCCGTACGGCATCGGTAAAACGGTCTGGTTCGAACTCAGAGTGACAAAACCCTGCGTAAACAGTAGTGACCAGTGGCCGGATCCCGACGTAAGGTTCGCGCCATGGACAGTGACCTGGGACTCCTGAACGTCATCGACGTCGAGGCGACGTGCTGGGACGGCGAGCCGCCGCAGGGCTCCGCGAGCGAGATCATCGAGATCGGGCTGACCGTCGTGGACCTCGTCGCGGGTGAGCGCGTCGCCCGCCACCGCGTCCTCGTGCGGCCGGCGCGCTCCGCCGTGAGTCCCTTCTGCACCCAACTGACCGGTCTGACGCAGGCCGAGGTGGACTCCGGCCTGGACTTCGCGGACGCCTGCAAGCTGCTCGCCGTCGAGCACCGGGCGGGGTCGCGTCCGTGGGCGAGCTGGGGCGACTACGACCGCCACCAGTTCAACCGGCAGTGCCGGGCCACCGACACGACGTATCCCTTCGGCAGCCGGCACACCAACGTCAAGACGCTCTTCACCCAGGCCCACCGCCTCACCAAGCGCCCCGGCATGGCCGAGGCGCTCCGGCTTGTCGGGCTGCCCCTGGAAGGCCGCCACCACCGCGGCGAGGACGACGCGTGGAACGTCGCCGCCCTCGTCGTCGACCTGACGCGCCGGGGCGCCTGGCCGACGACACCGGCCTTCTGACGGCGGGGACGCTCCCCGGCGTCAGGCGGTCTCCGGCCGCTCGGGCCGCCCACGCTCCGGCTCGGGCGGCCCGGCCGGCTCGTCCTCACCACGGGCGGCGAGTTCCGCGCTGTGCGGGGTGGCCGTCCAGGCCGCGCAGTACAGCAGCAGCTTCGCCGTGAAGTTGATCCACAGCAGCAGCGCGATGGGCACCCCGAAGGCGCCGTACATGCTCTTGGTGGCCACGCTCTGCAGGTAGCCGCTGATGAGCAGCTTCAGCACCTCGAAGCCGATCGCACCGATGAGGCTCGCCACGACGACGTCGCGGCGGTTCGGCGTGACCCCGGGCAGCAGGGTGAGCAGGTAGGCGAGGATCAGCAGGTCCACGAGGACGGCGATGCAGAAGCCCGCCAGCGACAACAGCGCCCGCCCGGGCCCGTGCCGGTCCAGGCCGAGGGCGTCGCCGAGACGGCCGACGGCCGTCCCGGCCAGGGCCGAGCAGACGGCGGAGAGCAGCGCCACGGCACCCAGTCCGACCAGGACGCCGAAGTCCTTGAGCTTCTGGACGAGTGGGTTCGCGGGCTCGTCGTCCTTGTGCCAGACCGCCCTGAGGCAGTCGCGCAGAGAGCCGACCCAGCTGACGCCGGTGAGGACCAGCAGGATGGCGGCGATGGCGCCCACCGTGCCCGCGTTGTCGACGAGCCCGCCGATGTCGAGCTGGTCGGCGATGCCGGGAACCTGCTCGGCCAGCTTGTCCTCCAGCTCCTTGAGCCGGCTGGGGGACAGCAGGGCCGCGCCGACGGCGGCGCCGACGGTCAGCAGCGGGAAGAGCGCGACGAAGCTGACGAAGGTGATGGCGGCGGCGAGCCGCGTCCAGTGCACGCTCTCCAGATGCTCGTAGGTGCGCCAGGCGTGGGTGCGCATGAGCCGCGCGATCCACGGTCCGATCACTGGGAGCCGAGTCAGCCATTCCATAGCGCGCGCCTACCCTCCGTCACCACGTGCACTCTAGGTGGCGGTTCCCGTCGCGGCGGTGATCGCGTCCAGGACGCGGTCCGTGTCGGCCCCGGATGTACGCCAGTTGCTGAAGGCGGCCCGCACGAGCGGGCACGCCGTGGAGCACCCTCGGGGTGAGGAAGGCTCCCCGGAGGCGGCGACCCCACGGCCGAACGCGTCGACGCGCTCGGCCGTGGGGTCCTGAGCGCGGGCCCGCGGCGGGCGGCCGGGGGTCGTCGACGGCGGCCGGCTCACGGTCGGCCAGGTCCCTTACCGCCTGGAGGAGTTCGGCAAGGTGTGCGCGGTCCGCGGCGAGTGGGGGGTGCATGGGGGCAGCGAGGGCGTGCCGTCGCGCGCGGCTCCGCCCGACGCGCTCAGGCGTGCGGGGGGCCTCCTGCGGGAGCCGGGCTGAGCGGCTCGCAGGCACCCGGCTGGTGCGGCACGAGGGATTGCCCGGCGCCGCCGAAGGGGTAGTCCCGCACACTGCGCCAGACGCCCTCGTCGTCCTGCTCGTACAGCGAGAAGCAGCTGACGGTCCAGGTGGCGACGAAGTCGGCGAGCTCCGTCTCGGCGCGGTCCAGCGCCTCGTCGGGGATGCCGTGGCCGATGGTGACGTGCGGGTGGTACGGGAACTGGAGCTCGCGCCGGACCGGGCCGGAGCGGACCCGCTCCTGCAACTCGGCGCAGTCGGGTCCGCCCTGGACGAGCTCGACGAAGACGACCGGGGTGACCGGCCGGAAGCTGGCCGTGCCCTGCAGCCGCATGGGGAAGGCGCGGCCGGTGGCGGCGACCTCGGCGAGGTGCTCCCGGAAGGCCGGGAGCTGTGCCGTGTCCACCTCGGTGGGCGGGAGCAGCGTGACGTGGGTGGGGATGCAGTACGCCAGCGGGTCTCCGTAGCCGGCACGGCGCTGCTGCAACAGGCTGCCGTAAGGCTCGGGGACCGCGATCGACACGCCGATCATGCGGTTTCCCACGCGTTCACCCCTTCCCCGGGTCGGTTCGCGGCATCGTACGCACGCCGTACGACACCACTGCGTCAGCTGCCAGTGTGACGCGCGCGCGGCCTCTCGCGCGAGCGTCGTCCGTCACACCTGCGCGGGACTTAAGGCCCCACTTTCCGGGCGTTTCCCGGCGCGGAAGGAGCCGTCAGTGCTTGGCGGGCAGGAAGCCGATCCTGTCGTACGCCTTCGCCAGGGTCTCCGCGGCGACGGACCGGGCCTTCTCGGCGCCCTTGGCGAGGACCGAGTCCAGCGTCTCCGGGTCGCCCAGGTACTCCTGGGTGCGCTCGCGGAACGGCGTGACCCATTCCACGAAGACCTCCGCAAGGTCGGTCTTGAGCGCACCGTAGCCCTTGCCCTCGTACTTCTGCTCGAGTTCCGGGATTCCGGTTCCGGTGAGGGTGGAGTAGATGGTCAGCAGGTTGCTGACGCCCGGCTTCTCCTGCTCGTCGTAGCGGATCACGGTGTCGGTGTCGGTCACCGCGCTCTTGATCTTCTTCGCCGAGGTCTTGGGCTCGTCCAGGAGGTTGATCAGACCCTTCGGGGACGCCGCCGACTTGCTCATCTTCGACAGCGGTTCCTGCAGGTCGTAGATCTTCGCCGACTCCTTGACGATGTACGCGTCGGGGATGGTGAAGGTGTCGCCGAACCGGCTGTTGAAGCGCTCGGCGAGGTCGCGGGTGAGCTCGATGTGCTGGCGCTGGTCCTCGCCGACGGGGACGGCGTTCGCCTGGTACAGCAGGATGTCCGCGACCTGCAGGATCGGGTACGTGAACAGGCCGACGGTGGCCCGGTCGGCGCCCTGCTTGGCGGTCTTGTCCTTGAACTGCGTCATGCGGGACGCCTCGCCGAAGCCGGTGAGGCAGTTGAACACCCAGCCGAGCTGCGCGTGTTCGGGGACGTGGCTCTGGACGAACAGGGTGCAGCGCTCCGGGTCGAGACCGGCGGCCAGCAGCTGGGCTGCGGCGAGCCGGGTGTTGGCGCGCAGCTCGGCCGGGTCCTGCGGCACGGTGATCGCGTGGAGGTCGACGACCATGTAGAAGGCGTCGTGGGACTCCTGCAGGGCCACCCACTGGCGGACCGCGCCCAGGTAGTTGCCCAGGTGGAACGAACCTGCGGTGGGCTGGATGCCGGAGAGCACACGGGGACGATCGAGAGCCATGGCACTCATTCTCTCAGGTCCGCGCGGATTCCATGGCCGCGGTGGGAACCCGGGGGCGGGCAGCGGTGTAGAAGGGGTGACGGGGGCCGCACGGGGGCGGCGCCGGGCAACGGGAGGGGGTCCGCCACGGAGGGGGAGGCGGCGGTGATCGCGCGCGTACGCGCCGGTGAGCGGGAGGCGTACGCCGAGCTGGTGCGCCTGCACGCGGACGTCGCGCACCGCACCGCCGTGCTGCTGGGCGCGGGCTCCGACGCGGAGGACGTGGTGCAGGTCTCGTTCGTCAAGGCGTACCGCGCGCTCGCGACCTTCCGGGAGGGGGCGGCCTTCCGGCCGTGGCTGCTGCGGATCGTCGCCAACGAGGCGCGGAACGCCGGGCGGGCGGCGCGCCGCCTGCGGTCGGCGGTGGAGCGCAACGCCGCGCTGGAGGCCCTGCCCCCCGCGGCGGACGACGACCCGGAGTCGCTGGCGGTGTCGCGGGAGCGCCGGGCGGAGCTGCTGGCCGCCGTGCAGGCGCTGAGCGAACCGCACCGGATGGTGGTCACCTGCCGCTATCTGCTGGACCTGGACGAGGAGGAGACGGCGACGGTGCTCGGCTGGCCGCGTGGCACGGTGAAGTCCCGGCTGCACCGGGCCCTGGCCCGGTTGCGGGCGGGGCTCGGCGAGCCGGTGCTGGCCGCCCGGTGCGACGACGGGGGGCGGCGCCCATGACCGACCGGCTCCCGGAGGAGCTGCGCGAGGCGGGCCGGCGGCTGGAGATCCCGGCGCCGTCACCCGACTCCGTCGCCGAGCAGGTGCTGGCCCGGCTGCTGGCCGAGGCGGTGCCGGCCCCGGCCGTCCCCGCACCCGGCCGCGGCGCTCGGGCGCGCGCGTGGGCCGCGGCCCGGTGGCGGACCCTGACGGCGGCGCTGTGCGGGCTGCTGGTGGTGCTCGTGCTGACCCCGCCGGTGCGGGCCGCGGTCTCGGACTGGTTCGGCTTCGGCGGTGTGGTCGTGCACCGGGAACCTGCCGCCCGCCCCGGCACGGGCGCCCCGCCGCCGGTAGGGGGGGACGCGCCGCTGGACGGGGCGTACGTACCGGCGGAGCTGGGCGAGCCGGACGGGGTGGCGGTCGTCGACGGGGGGCGGGTGCTGTCGATGAGCTGGCAGGTGGACGGGCGCACGGTACGGCTCGACCAGTTCCGGGCCACGCTCGACGCGGTCTTCCTCAAGAAGGTCGCGGGGGCGGCCCAATGGGTCGAGCTGGGCGCCGGGGCCGACTACGGGGTGTGGTTCGCGGAGCCCCACTACGTGCAACTGATCGACCCCGAAGGCCGTACCCGCCGTGCGGCCCCCCGGACCGCCGGGCCGACCCTGGTCTGGCAGTACGGGCAGACGACGCTGCGCCTGGAGGGCCTGCCGGACCTGGCACGCGCGGTCGCCGTCGCGAACTCCGCCCGGCGGCGTCAGGCCCTGTCTCCTCACGTCTCCTCACGTCTCCTCACGTCTCCTCACGCGGACGGGAACCTCGCGGGCCCGGGCGGTGTAACAGGAGCAGGACCGAGCGAGAGGGGGACCGGATGCGGGTAAGAGGGTTCGTCACCTGGGCCGGAGTCACCGTGACGGCGGTCACCGCCGTGATCGGCGGGTCGGGGCCGGCCGCCGCGGGTGGGCCGACCAGCGTGATGCTGGTCGCTCCGGCCAGCGGCAAGGCGGCGGGCATCTACACCAGTTCACCCGACTACCGGGAACTGGAGCAGTCCATCGGGAACGAGCCGAAGGAGAAGGCGCCGAAGTCGCTGTCGGACGTGATGAACGACCAGCATCGCCAGGTCACCCTCACCTGGCTGATCCACGACGTGTCGGTCTGGAAGGTGGACTACGTCTACCCGGACGGCCCCGGCGGCGTCTGGGTCCACTCCCTCCCGCTGACGGCAACGGATCTGCCGGAGGAGGGTGTGTGGCGCAAGGCGGCCCGCTCCGAGGACCTCCGCCGCCTTCTCGGCCGGCTGGGCCTGATGGGCGCCGACAAGGGCCTCGGCGTGAGCGCCCCCGGCTACCTGCCCGGCCCGGACGACGCCGCGGTCGTGGAGGAGACCCCGGTGGCGGCCCCGCAGGCCGCGGCGGCCGGTGACGGCGGCGGAGCGGACGGCTGGTGGCTCTCCCTGGCGGGCCTCGGCGTCGGCCTGGCCGCCGGCTGCTCCGGCACCGTGCTGGCCCTGCGCCTGATATCCCGCCGGACGCCCCGTGAGCCGGGCCCACGCCAGGAGTTGGTCGACGTATGAGACGTCTTCTGCGCGTGTCGCTCGCCGCGTTCGCCGCGCTGATACCGGCCGTGCTGCTCGCAGCCGGTCCGGCGGCCGCCAAAGTGCCCAGCGATGTGGTGCTGACCTCGGTGGCGACGGGCCGCACGGTGGCACTGGGCGGGTCGGCGCCGGAGTTCATGCCGCTCGCCATGACCCTGGTTCTCGCCGAGTACGACGGCACACTGGACCCGCCGGAGCCCATCAGCGACGCGGCCGTGGCGGCCGGCGTGACCGTTCGCTGGCACTTCGCCCCCGACGGCCCCCTGTCCCAGATCGACCAGGTGTTTCCCGGCGCCACGGGGGACAGCGTCTGGGTGCGGACGGACCCGGCGCCCTACACCGCCGACGACTACGTGCTGTGGCATCGCGCGTCCGCGTCCCTCGGCCCGCTGCTCGCGAGGCTCGGCCTGTTCGAGCCGGGCGGGCTGAAGGGGACGGCGGGGCGGGGTGAGACCCCGGCTGGCGGCGACGGTCCCGTGGACGGCTGGTGGTGGGCCCTGGCGGGTCTCGCCGCCGGGTCGGGAGCGACGGCGCTGGGATGGCGGTGGCGCCGTGGCGCCACCGCCGGCTGAGGCCCTAGCAGCTCACGTCGATCCCGGGGTAGAGCGGGAAGCCGGCCAGCAGATCCGCCGCGCGCTGCGCGATCTCGTCGGAGACCTTCTCGTCGAGCACGTGCTTCGCCTTGGACGGCTTTCCGGCCGAGGTGACGCCGGCCCTCGTGGCCGTGAGCACCCGGTCGATGAGCCCGGCGATCTCGTCCATCTCATCCGTACCGAGACCGCGCGTGGTCAGCGCCGGGGTGCCGATGCGGATGCCGGAGGTGTACCAGGCGCCGTTGGGGTCCTGGGGGATGGAGTTGCGGTTGGTGACGATGCCCGAGTCCAGGAGCGCGGCCTCGGCCTGCCGGCCGGTGACCCCGTAGGAGGACTCGACGTCGATCAGGACGAGGTGGTTGTCCGTGCCGCCGGTCACCAGCGTGGCGCCGCGCCGCAGCAGCCCCTCGGCCAGGGCGCGGGAGTTGTCGACGATGCGCTGCGCGTAGTCGTGGAAGTCGGGGCGGCGGGCCTCCGCGAGGGCCACCGCCTTGGCGGCCATGACGTGCGGCAGCGGGCCGCCGAGCACCATGGGGCAGCCGCGGTCGACCTGCTCGGCGAGCGAGGAGTCGCACAGCACCATGCCGCCGCGCGGGCCGCGCAGCGACTTGTGCGTGGTGGTCGTGACGATCTGCGCGTGCGGCACGGGGTCGAAGTCACCGTTGAGGACCTTGCCGGCGACCAGGCCCGCGAAGTGCGCCATGTCGACCATCAGCGTGGCGCCGACCTCGTCGGCGATCTCCCGCATGATCCGGAAGTTCACCAGCCGCGGGTAGGCGGAGTAGCCCGCCACGATGATGAGCGGCCGGAACTCGCGTGCCGTCTTGCGCAGCGCCTCGTAGTCCAGCAGCCCCGTGGCGGGGTCGGTGCCGTAGCTGCGCTGGTCGAACATCTTGCCGGAGATGTTGGGCCGGAAGCCGTGCGTGAGGTGGCCGCCCGCGTCCAGCGACATGCCCAGCATCCGCTGGTCGCCCAGCTCCTGGCGCAGCCGCGCCCAGTCCTCCTCGGTCAGGTCGTTGACCTGCCGGGCCCCGGCCCGCTCCAGCGCGGGTGCCTCGACCCGGGCGGCGAGCACGGCCCAGAAGGCGACGAGGTTGGCGTCGATGCCGGAGTGCGGCTGCACATAGGCGTGCTCGGCGCCGAAGACCTCGCGCGCGTGCTCGGCGGCGAGCGCCTCGACCGTGTCGACGTTGCGGCAGCCGGCGTAGAAACGGCGGCCGACCGTGCCCTCGGCGTACTTGTCGCTGAACCAGTTGCCCATGGCCAGCAGCACGGCCGGCGAGGCGTAGTTCTCGCTGGCGATGAGTTTGAGCGAGGCGCGCTGGTCCTCGATCTCCTGGCCGATGGCATCGGCCACGCGCGGCTCGACACCCCTGATCACCTCAAGGGCACTGCGGAAGGCGGTGGATTCGGTGGAACCACTCGGCATGTCAGACCTCCTGCTGCACGGCACGGCATACGGGACGGCCCAGGCGCACGGCACACAGTTCACGGGCCGCTCCCCGATGGTCAGTCCCATCCCAGCGCGCCAGTCACGACCCGTGGCCAGCCTAGCAACGCCCGTCGGGGCGCCGCCCGACGCGAGGTTTCTTCGCATCCCGGGCGAGCGACGATAGAAAGGGGCCCCACCGGGCCCAGCGCCACATCTCCCGACGTACCACGAACGGAGCACTCACGTGTCGACCGCCGCCGAGCACATCGCCGCCACCGAGGCGCACAGCGCCCACAACTACCACCCCCTCCCGGTCGTCGTCGCCTCCGCCGAAGGCGCCTGGGTGACGGACGTCGAGGGCCGCCGCTACCTCGACATGCTCGCCGGCTACTCGGCGCTGAACTTCGGGCACCGCAACGCCCGTCTCATCGAGGCCGCCAAGGCCCAGCTCGACCGTGTGACGCTCACCTCGCGGGCGTTCCACCACGACCGCTTCGCCCGCTTCTGCACGGAGCTGGCCGAGCTGTGCGGCATGGAGATGGTGCTGCCGATGAACACCGGCGCGGAGGCCGTCGAGACGGCGGTGAAGACGGCCCGCAAGTGGGGCTACAAGGTCAAGGGCGTGCCCGACGGCCAGGCCAGGATCGTCGTCGCGGCGAACAACTTCCACGGGCGGACGACCACCATCATCAGCTTCTCCACCGACCCCGAGGCCCGTGCGGACTTCGGCCCGTACACCCCCGGCTTCGAGGTGGTCCCGTACGGCGACCTGGCGGCGCTCGAGGCGGCCCTGGACGACCGCACGGTGGCCGTGCTGATGGAGCCCATCCAGGGCGAGGCGGGGGTCCTGGTGCCGCCGGCCGGGTACTGGGCGGGCGTGCGCCGGCTCACCGGGGAGCGCGGGATCCTCTTCATCGCCGACGAGATCCAGTCGGGACTGGGCCGCACGGGCCGGACCTTCGCGTCGGAGCACGAGGGCGTCGTCCCGGACATGTACGTGCTGGGCAAGGCTCTCGGTGGCGGTGTCGTCCCCGTCTCGGCGGTCGTGTCCTCCGCGGAGGTGCTCGGGGTCTACCGGCCCGGGGAGCACGGCTCCACCTTCGGCGGCAACCCGCTGGCCTGCGCGGTGGCGCTGGAGGTCCTCGCGATGCTGCGCACCGGGGAGTACCAGCAGCGGGCCACCGAACTCGGCGACCACCTGCACCACGAACTGGCTCTGCTGACCGGCAGCGGGGCCGTCACACAGGTCCGCGGCCGCGGGCTGTGGGCGGGCGTGGACATCGCCCCCGGGCACGGCACCGGGCGGCAGGTCTCCGAACGGCTCCTGGAGCGGGGCGTCCTGGTCAAGGACACCCACGGCTCCACGATCCGGCTCGCGCCGCCGCTGGTCGTCTCCAAGGAGGACCTGGACTGGGGTCTCGACCAGCTGCGGGCCGTGCTGTCGGTCTGAGAACGGAGGCCCGGGGTCCGGTGTCCGGACCCCGGGGAGGGCTGCGTCCCGGCGGTCAGACGCCGTCGGGGCGCGCCGCGGGGGACATCACCGGATCGAGGCCGCCGGCCGCCGCCGCGTCCAGGGCCGTCATCGCCTTGTGGAAGTCGGGGGCGGCCTTGCCGAGCACCCTGCGGGGCGCGTGGGCGGGGACCAGGTCGTGCGGACCGAGGCCGGACGGCGCGACGGCGGAGGTCGTGATCACCGTCATGCGGGCAAACTTGGTGACGAGGTGGCCTCGGCCCGTGGTCCACTTGGAGGGTGAACGAGTGGGCCATCTCAGGAGTCGACCTTCATCTGGACCTCACCGGCGGCACCGGCGCGCGGGCCGGGCTGGAGGACGCGCTGCGTGAGGCCGTACGCGACGGCAGGCTCGCCCCCGGCACCCGGCTGCCGTCCTCCCGGACGCTCGCCAAGGACCTGGGCGTCGCCCGCAACACCGTCGCCGACGCCTACGGGCAACTGGTGGCCGAGGGCTGGCTGACCGCCCGGCAGGGCTCCGGCACAAGCGTGGGCGACGGCTGGCGCCCGGCCGTCCCGCCCCGCGGCGGCCGCGCCCGCATCACCGCGCCGCATGCGAACGGCGCCGTGGCGCCCGCCGGCACCCCGGAGCCGGCGAGGCCGCCGTGGCACCGGGAACACGCCGCGTACGACCTGCGGCCGGGCTCTCCCGACCTCGGCTCGTTTCCCCGTGCCGCGTGGTCGGCCGCCGCACGCCGCGCCCTGGCGGCCGCCCCCAACGAGGCCTTCGGCTACACCGACCCGCGCGGCCGCCCCGAGCTGCGCGAGGCCCTCGCGGCCTACCTGGGCCGGGCGCGCGGCGTGCGCACCGCCCCGGAGTACGTCGTGGTGTGCACGGGCTTCGTCCAGGCAGCCGGGCTGATCGGCCGTGTCCTGCGGGCGCGCGGTGCCCGCCGCGTCGCCGTCGAGGCGCTCGGCTACTCGCACACCCTGCGCATCCTGCGGAAGGCCGGGCTCACCACCGTCCCGCTGCCCGTCGACGACGACGGCGCGCAGGTCGGCGCGCTCGACGCCGGCGTCGACGCCGCGCTGCTCACGCCCGCGCACCAGTTCCCGTACGGCACCTCGCTCTCCCCCGCGCGGCGCACGGCGGCCGTGTCCTGGGCCCGCGACACCGGCGGCGTGGTCGTGGAGGACGACTACGACGGGGAGTTCCGCTACGACCGGCAGCCGGTCGGCGCCCTGCAGGGCCTCGCGCCCGAGCACGTCGTCTACGCCGGAACCGCCAGCAAGAGCCTCGCCCCCGGACTGCGGCTGGCCTGGCTCGCCCTGCCGCCGGCCCTCGTGGAGCCGGTACTCGCCGAGAAGGTCCTCGCCGACCACCAGTCCCCCGTCCTCGACCAGCTGACCCTCGCCGAACTGATCGCCTCCGGCGGCTACGACCGCCATGTGCGCCGGATGCGGCTGCACTACCGCCGCCGCCGCGACCGCCTCGTGACCGCGCTCGCCACCCGCGCCCCCGCCGTACGCGTGTCGGGCATCGCCGCCGGCCTGCACGCCGTACTCCGGCTGCCGCCCGGCACCTCGGCCGAGGCGCTGGTCGCACGGGCGTGGGAGCACGGTCTCGCCCTGGAGAGCCTCGCCGACTTCGGCGGCACGGAGAGCGACGCGATCGTCGTCGGCTACGGCGCCCCGCCGGAGCACGCCTTCGCCGGCTCCCTGGACGTACTGTGCGCGCTGCTCGCGGCGCACACGGGCTGAGCACACGCAACGGCCCCCCGCCGCGCCCGTGCGGGGCGGCGGGGGGCCGGTCGTGGGGCTTCGCGTCCCGGGCTCAGATGAGGCCGAGGCCGCGGACCGCGTCGCGCTCCTCCTCGAGCTCCTTGACCGAGGCGTCGATGCGCGCACGGGAGAACTCGTTGATCTCCAGGCCCTGGACGATCTCGAACTTGCCGTCCTTGGCGGTCACCGGGAAGGAGGAGATGAGGCCCTCCGGCACCCCGTAGGAGCCGTCGGAGACGACACCGGCGGAGGTCCAGTCACCCTCGGCGGTGCCGTTGGTCCAGGTGAAGACGTGGTCGATCGCGGCGTTGGCGGCCGACGCGGCGGAGGAGGCGCCACGGGCCGCGATGATCGCGGCACCGCGCTTGGCGACGGTCGGGATGAACTCCTCGGCCAGCCACTTCTCGTCGCCCACGGCCTCGGCGGCGTTCTTGCCGGCGACCTCGGCGTGGAAGATGTCCGGGTACTGGGTGGCGGAGTGGTTGCCCCAGATGGTGAGGCGGCGGATCTCGCTCACCGGCACGCCGGTCTTCTTCGACAGCTGCGAGACGGCGCGGTTGTGGTCCAGGCGGGTCATCGCGGTGAAGCGGTCGGCCGGGACGTCCGGGGCCGAGGACTGCGCGATGAGCGCGTTGGTGTTCGCCGGGTTGCCGACGACGAGGACGCGGATGTCGTCCGCGGCGTGGTCGTTGATGGCCTTGCCCTGCGGGCCGAAGATGCCGCCGTTGGCCTCCAGCAGGTCGCCGCGCTCCATGCCGGCGGTGCGGGGGCGGGCGCCGACGAGCAGGCCCACGTTGGCGCCGTCGAAGGCGACGTTCGGGTCGTCGGAGATGTCGATCCCCTGGAGCAGCGGGAACGCGCAGTCGTCCAGCTCCATCGCGGTGCCCTCGGCGGCCTTCAGGGCCGGGGTGATCTCCAGCAGGCGCAGCTTCACCGGGACATCGGGGCCGAGCAGGTGCCCGGAGGCGATGCGGAAGAGCAGCGCGTAGCCGATCTGGCCGGCCGCTCCGGTTACGGTGACGTTGACGGGAGTGCGAGTCATTGCCTTCTCCTGGCCTTCTCCTGCTGGATCCCTTGCCGCCCCGGCAGCGTCCCTTGCCCCGGAACGGGGATCTCTCGGCGTCAAGAGACCCACGCCAGGCTATACCCGCGCCGTCGTGGCGGATGCCACCACCAGTGTGGCCCCGGTCACCGCCCCGCACACATCCCCGGACGACCCGGCGGGCCGCTCCGGGGTGGGCCGTCGCGGTGCGAGACACGCGACCGAGCGCGGCGCCGGCTGACGCGAACCTCACGCGCTCGTCAGCCCGGGCGTGGGCGTGGCGCGGCTGCGTGGGCCCGTGGTGAGGGTGGCGCAGGCGCGGGCGGCCCCCGGGGGGGCGGACGGCCGGCATCGAGGTGTACACGGCGGGGCCCCGGCCGATGCGGCACATCGTGGTGAAGTGCGCCGGGTCGGCACCTGTCGCCCCGGCGGGGGCGACCCCGGCGTAACGGGGCGGAAGCAACCGCTCGTTGAGATACCGCTCCCACGACCTCCTGCTGTACCCGGTCGCCTCGGCGAGCGCCGCGACGCCCAGGCCGTGGCGGTCGGCCTGGCGCCGCGGCTGCCCGGTGAACTCCCGTACCCACCGGTCCAGGTCATCTGTCGGTGACCGCCGGGGGGCCATCTCCCCTCCTCCCTCGCGTTGTTGCCGTCCCGTCCCGGAAGGCTACCGATGGGGGATGCTTCGGGCGGCCCGCCCGGTCGCGCCCGTCATCCGATGCAGATGCCCAGGATGATCAGGCCCAGGCAGAGCCCCTTGCCGCGGCTGCGGCTCGGGGAGGCGGAAGGCGAGGGCGCCGCCGGGGCGATCGTCGGGGGCGGCGGTGCCTGGGTGGTGGGGACGCCGCCGGGTGCCGTCGTCGTCGCCCCGCCGGTGCCGGGCGCCGTGTGCGGGCCCCGTCCCGGGGCGGAGGACACCGCGCCGGTCTCCGCCACCTGCGCAGCGGGCGTGCCGCCGTCCGGGGACATGGCGCCCGCGGTCCGTGAGGCCTTCGTGTCCGTCGCCTTCGCCGCGGGTGCCGATCCGGGCCAGGAGGTGGCGGCGGAGCCGGCGGAGCCGGCGGAGCCCGTGGCGGAGGGCGCCGGGCCGGCCGGCACGCTGGCCGTGGGGCGGGCCGACAGCGGCGCCTCGGCCCGCCCGGTCCCGTCCGTGGCCACCCCGGTCGCCACGAGCAGCGCGAACACCCCGCCCAGCACCAGCCCGCCCGCGGCCGCCAGCAGCGCCTTGCGCCGCCGCCGCAGGGCGTGCCGGGGCATCCCCTCGACGGGGGCCAGCGGGTCGAGCGGGTCGGCGTACGGGAAGCCCTTCATGGTGTCGGCGACCCCACGGTCGGCCAGTTCCCACAGGGCGATCAACCGGTCGTAGTCGGCGCCGCTGAGCTGCCCCAGCACCTCGACCGCGTCACGCGGGGGGATCCTCACGCCGTTGAGGTACTGCTCCCACGCCCCGGTGCTGCTCGCCGTACGCGCGGCCAGGGCCGGGACGCTCAGCCCGCTGCGGTCCTTCATGCGGCGCAGATGCACGGCGAGACGGCGCGCCGCGCCGTCCAGTGTCTCGGGCAATGGCTCCCATCGTGCCACCACGCACCCCCCGGCTCCCTTGGTCAACCCACGGTAGCGACGCACATACGCTCGATGCATGAAATCCGAAGAATCCTCATGCCCCCTCGCGGGGTGACGAGTCCGGTCTCATAGGCGGGGACGACGGCCTGGGCGCGGCTGCCGAGGCCGAGCTTGGCCCTCGTGCGGTACAGGTGGGTCGCGGCGGTCGCCTCGGAGATGGACGGCAGGTCCGCGATCTCCGGGTGCGACAGGCCGCGGGCGCTCCGCCGCAGCAGCTCCCGTCCCCGCGCCGTCAGCGCCGCCGGTTCGGCGGGCGGTGCGCGGTCGGCGCCGGCGGGCGGGGCACGCTCGGGGCGAGGACGGCCGCGACCAGGTTCGGGGGCGCCCTTGAGCAGGAAGAACGGAGGCCCGGGCGCGCGGCGCGGTGTGGACGTCCGCGTCGAGGTCGGAGGTGGTGAGGACGAGGATCGGCGGCGGCGGGTCGGCCACTGCGGCCAGGATGCGCTCGGTGACGACGACCACGAGGGGGCACCGCCAGCGACGGGGGAGGACGGACACCGGGTCGTGCGCGTGCCGCGCGGCGGCGGACGTCCGCCTCAGACGGACATGCGCTTGCGCAGGTTCTCCTCGAGGGCGGCGAGGAACTGTTCGGTCGTCAGCCACGGCTGCTCCGGGCCGACCAGCACCGCCAGGTCCTGGGTCAGCCGGCCGGACTCGACGACCTCCAGACAGGCGCTCTCCAGCGTCCCCGCGAACCGGGCGAGCTCGGGGGTGTCGTCCAGCCGGGCGCGGTGGGCGAGGCCGCGGCTCCACGCGAAGACCATGCCGATGGGGTTGGTCGAGGTCGGCCGTCCGGCCTGGTGCCTGCGGTAGTGGCGGGTGACCGTGCCGTGCGCCGCCTCCGACAGCACGGTCCTGCCGTCGGAGGTCATGAGGACCGAGGTCATCAGCCCCGGCGAGCCGACACCCCGGGTGAGCACCCCGGACAGGATGTCGCCGTCGTAGTTCTTGCACGCCCAGACGTAACCGCCGGCGCCCTTCAGGGCCGAGGCCGCCATGTCGTCGACCTGCCGGTGCTCGTGGCCCAGGCCCGACGCCTCGAACTCGCGCCGGAACTCGGTGTCGAAGACCTCCTGGAAGAGGTCCTTGAAGCGGCCGTCGTACTTCCTGAGCACCGTGTTCTTCGTGGACAGGTGGACCGGGAGCCCGCGCGCCAGCCCGTAGCGGAATGCGGCGCGCGCGAACTCGCGGATCGAGTCGTCCAGGTTGACCATGCCGAGCGCCACGCCGGCGCCCGGGAAGTGGTGGACCTCCAGGTCGACCGGGTCGGAGCCGTCGGCCGGGGTGAAGCTCAGGGCGAGGGTGCCCGCACCGGGGATCCTCAGCTCGGTGGCCCGGTACTGGTCGCCGAAGGCGTGCCGGGCGATCACCACGGGCCGGGTCCCGCCGGGCACGGCCCGCGGCACGTTCCGCAGGGCGACGGGTTCGCGGAAGATCCCGCCGCCGAGGCGGTCGCGGATGGTCGCGTTCGGGGAGCGGTACATCCCCTTGAGGCCGAACTCCGCGACCCGCGCCTCGTCGGGCGTGACGGTGGCGCACTTGACGCCGACACCGTGCCTGCCGACCGCCTCCGCCGCTTCGGCCGTCACCCGGTCGCCGGTGGCGTCCCGGTGCTCGATGCCCAGGTCGAAGCGGACCAGTTCGATGTCGAGGTACGGCAGGACCAGCTCGTCCCTGATGAAACGCCAGATGATCCGCGCCATCTCGTCGCCGTCGAGCTCGACGACCGGGTTCCTTGCCTTGATCTTGGCCATGGGAGTCGTTCTCCCTCTCACGCCGTGACGTGTGCCCGGGGTACACGTCGCACGTCAGGACACTCGCCACACAGCGTAACCGGATCAACGCACGGAGAAACGGACGACATCCTCCAGGAAGGGAATCTCGAGCACCGGGTTCGGCTGCGCCATCAGCGCCAGCAGCACGATCAGGACGCCCAGCACCCCGTAGGTGATCATGTCGGTGAAACGGCTGCGGACCGCCAGCATGCCGACCGAGGGCAGCAGCCAGCGCATCAGCGCGCCCAGGAGCAGCGCCGAGCCGACCAGCACCAGGCCGGCCCGGGCGACGTCCGCCGCCACCAGCACCAGGCCGAGCAGCACCAGGCCGGAGACCATCAGGATCGGCCACTGACGCGCCGGGGCCGGGGCGTGCGCGCCCATGGCCCTGCCGCCGCCCTCGGGGCGCGCGGTACCGCGGGTCAGCACCTGGAAGCGGCGGCTGCGGCCGGCGTCACCGGCCTCCTCCTGCGCCTCCGCTCCCGTACGGGGGCCCGTCCCGGTCATGCGTACCGGCCCTCCGCGGCCTCCACGACGTTCGCCAGCAGCATGGCCCGGGTCATCGGGCCGACGCCGCCGGGGTTCGGCGAGATCCAGCCGGCGACCTCGGCCACGCCCGGGTGCACATCGCCGACGATCTTGCCGTTCTCGTCGCGGCTGACGCCGACGTCCAGCACGGCCGCGCCCGGCCGCACGTCCTCCGGCTTCACCAGGTGCGGCACGCCCGCGGCGGCCACGATGATGTCGGCCTGGCGCAGCTGGACGGACAGGTCGCGGGTACCGGTGTGGCAGAGGGTGACGGTGGCGTTCTCGGACTTGCGGGTCAGCAGCAGCCCGATCGACCGGCCGACGGTGACGCCGCGGCCGACCACGGTCACATGCGCCCCGTTGATCTCCACGCCGTGCCGCCGCAGCAGTTCCACGATGCCGTTCGGGGTGCAGGGCAGCGGGCCGCGCTCATTGAGCACCAGCCGCCCGAGGTTCGTCGGGTGCAGTCCGTCGGCGTCCTTGGCCGGGTCCATCAGCTCCAGGACGCGGTTGGTGTCGATCCCCTTGGGCAGCGGCAGCTGGACGATGTAGCCGGTGCACGCCGGGTTCTCGTTCAGCTCGCGGACGACCGCCTCGATCTCCTCCTGGGAGGCGGACTCCGGCAGCTCGCGCTGGATGGAGGCGATGCCGACCTCCGCGCAGTCACGGTGCTTGCCCGCGACGTACCAGCGGCTGCCCGGGTCGTCGCCGACCAGCAGCGTCCCCAGCCCCGGGGTGACACCCCGTTCCCTGAGCGCCTGGACGCGGGTGGACAGTTCTGACTTGATCGCGGCGGCAGTGGCCTTGCCATCGAGAATCTGGGCGGTCATACCTCCATCCTCTCAGGTCCGCACACCAACGCTGGACAGCGGATGACGCCGCCCACGACGATGTGGGCCGTCCCCAGTCCCATCCGCTCGAAAGAAGCCAACGTGAGCTACCCGCCCGGTCCCGGCAATCCGTACGGCCAGCAGCCCCCGCAGCAGCCCTACGGATACCCGCAGCAGCCCCCGGCCCAGCCCGGTTACGGCTACCCGACGCAGCCGCAGCCGCCCTACGGCGCCGTTCCGCCGCAGGCCCAGGGCCCGTACGGCTACGGCTACGGCTACCCGGGGGGTCCCGCCGGTCCCGTCCCGGGCATGCCCCCGTTCGCGAGCTGGGGTGCGCGCGTGGGCGCGACGCTGATCGACTTCCTGGTCGTCGGGCTCGTGCCGATGATCCTCATCGGCATCGGCTACGGGCAGTTCATCTCCGTGGTGATCGACGCGGCCCGGGACTGCGACCAGAGCGGCGCCTACTCGTGCCCCGCGCCCGCGATGCCGGGCGGCGCCCTCGCCCTGATCGGCCTGGGCTTCCTGCTGTCCCTCGCCGGCAGCCTGTTCCTGTGCTACCGCGAGGGCAAGACCGGCCAGACGCCGGGCAAGAAGGCCCTCGGCATCAGCGTGCTGCGGGAGTTGGACGGCCGTCCGCTCGGCTTCGGCATGGCCTTCGTCCGCCGGCTGTGCCACGGCCTGGACGGCGCCGCCTGCTACATCGGCTACCTGTGGCCGCTGTGGGACGACAAGAAGCAGACCTTCGCCGACAAGATCCTCAACACCGTCGTCGTCAAGGCCCGGTAGGCCCGGCAGGCCCCGGCGAGAATGAGCCCACATCCCCGGTCCCGTCCCCGCGAAGGAGGTCACAAGTGAGCTATCCGCCCGGCCCCGGCAATCCCTACGGCCAGCAGCCACCGCAGCAGCCGTACGGACACCCGCGGCAGCCCCCGGCCCAGCCGGGCTACGGCTACCCGGTACAGCCCCAGCCCCAGGCGCAGCCGCCGTACGGATACCCCCAGCAGCCCCAGCAGCACACGCCGTTCGCGGCGTACCCCGGCGGGCCCGAGGTGCTGCCGTCGTCGGCGAAGGCGGCCCGGACGATGCTCTTCGTGCTGGGCGTGATGCAGGTCCTGGCCGGGTTGTCGCTGCTCGTCGCAGCTCTCACCCTGAAGATCGCCGACGGCAGCGAGTCACTGAACATGTTGCCCATCTGGCTGGTGGGCGCCCTGGGAATCCTCTTCCTTGCGTTCGCCGTCCTGTCGTTCTCCCTGGGCGCCAGGTACAGGACGGGCGGTCATGGCACCCGTGTCGGCTCCATCCTGACCGGCGCGCTCTTCGCACCGAGTTGTGTCGTCGCCATGGCCACCGGCGCCTTCGTGCTGCTTGTGCCGGTCGTGCTGTGCGTGCTGCTGATCGTCTTCGCGGCGCGCGCCGAGACGGCGGCCTGGTTCAAGCGCCCGCGGTACTGAGCGGGCCCGCCCGCAGGCCGAAGGCCCCCGCGCGAGCGGGGGCCTTCGGCGTTCCGGCACAGCGGTCGGTCAGTGGAAGAAGTGCCGCGTCCCCGTGAGGTACATGGTCACGCCGGCCTTGCGCGCGGCCTCGACCACGGCCTCGTCGCGCACCGAACCGCCGGGCTGCACCACGGCCTTGACGCCCGCTCCGGTGAGCACCTCCAGCCCGTCAGGGAAGGGGAAGAAGGCGTCGGAGGCGGCGTAGGAGCCCGCCGCCCGCTCCTCGCCGGCCCGCTGGACGGCGAGCCTGGCGGAGTCGACGCGGTTGACCTGGCCCATGCCGACGCCCACCGTCGCGCCGTCCTTCGCCAGCAGGATGGCGTTGGACTTCACGGCCCGGCAGGCCCGCCAGGCGAACGCCAGGTCGGCCAGCTCATCGGCGGTCAGCGGCTCGCCGGTGGCCAGCGTCCAGGTGGCCGGGTCGTCGCCGGCGGCCTGCAACCGGTCCTTCTCCTGCAGCAGCAGGCCGCCCTCGACGGGACGGAACTCCGTCTGCGCGACGGGCGCCTCGGGGCAGCGCAGCACGCGGATGTTCTTCTTGCGGGCGAGGACCTCGACCGCGCCCTCCTCGAAGTCCGGCGCCACGATGACCTCGGTGAAGATCTCGGCGACCTGCTCGGCCATGGCCACGCTCACCGGCCGGTTGACGGCGATGACGCCACCGAAGGCCGACAGCGGGTCGCAGGCGTGCGCCTTGCGGTGCGCCTGCGCGACATCGTCACCGACCGCGATGCCGCAGGGGTTGGCGTGCTTGATGATCGCGACGCAGGGCTCGTCGTGGTCGTACGCCGCCCGGCGCGCGGCCTCGGTGTCGACGTAGTTGTTGTAGGACATCTCCTTGCCGTGCAGCTGCTCGGCCACCGCCAGGCCGGCGCCGCCGTCGGTGTAGAGCGCGGCGGCCTGGTGCGGGTTCTCGCCGTAGCGCAGCACGTTCTTGCGCTCGTAGGTGGCGCCCATGAAGTCCGGGAAGGGGCTGTCGTCGGCGGGGGCGTACGAGCTCGCGAACCAGCTCGCGACCGCGACGTCGTAGGCCGCGGTGTGCTGGAACGCCTCGGCCGCCAGGCGCTTGCGGGTGCCGAGGTCGAAGCCGCCCTCACGGACGGCGGCGAGAACGTCCGCGTACCGCTCGGGGCTGGTCACGACCGCCACGGACGGGTGGTTCTTGGCGGCGGCGCGGACCATCGAGGGGCCGCCGATGTCGATCTGCTCGACGCACTCGTCCTCCGAGGCGCCGGAGGCGACCGTCTCACGGAAGGGGTAGAGGTTGACCACGACCAGGTCGAAGGGCTCGACGCCCAGCTCCTCCAGCTGCCGGCGGTGGTCCTCCAGCCGCAGGTCGGCGAGGATGCCGGCGTGCACCTTCGGGTGCAGGGTCTTGACCCGGCCGTCCAGGCACTCGGGGAACCCGGTCAGCTCCTCCACCTTGGTGACCGGCACCCCGGCGGCGGCGATCCGCCCGGCCGTCGAGCCGGTGGAGACCAGCTGGACGCCCGCCTCGTGCAGGCCGCGGGCCAGCTCCTCCAGACCGGTCTTGTCGTAGACGCTGACCAGTGCGCGACGGATCTCCCGCTTGGTACTCACGGCAACAGAACCTTTCGTCCCTCAATGCGATAGCCGTCGCGGGACAGCCGCCCCACGACGTCGACGAGCAGCGTGCGCTCGACTTCCTTGATGCGCTCGTGGAGCGCTTCCTCCGTGTCGTCCTGCCGGACCTCGACCGCGCCCTGGGCGATGATCGGGCCGGTGTCGACGCCGTCGTCGACGAAGTGGACGGTGCAGCCGGTGACCTTCACGCCGTACGCGAGGGCGTCACGCACCCCGTGGGCGCCCGGGAAGCTGGGCAGCAGCGCCGGGTGCGTGTTGACGAAGCGGCCGCCGAACCGGGCGAGGAACTCCTTGCCCACGATCTTCATGAATCCGGCCGAGACCACCAGGTCGGGCTCGTGTGCGGCCACCGCCCCGGTCAGCGCGGCGTCCCACGCCTCGCGGTCGCCGTGGTCGGTCACCCGGCAGACGAACGTCGGCACCCCGGCGCGCTCGGCGCGCTCCAGGCCGGCGATGCCTGACCGGTCCGCGCCGACGGCGACGACGTGCAGTCCCGCGTCGAGCAGCGCCTGCAGGTTCGTACCCGAACCGGAGACGAGCACGACGAGTCGTGCGGGGCGGGAAAGGGGCGGGAAGACAGTGGCCACTGCGGGTCATCTCTCGGGGAGCCGGCGCTTTGGAGGATCGTACGACTCGAAGATCGCCGGAATTCCGGGGAACTCTACGAGGCCGTCGACCGTCAGCAACGATACCGGCACACCCACCGGGCCCCCACGGGACGGGGAAGCGCGCGGGCGGTAGCGTCTGGGGTGAGAACGGCGAAGTCACGCGTCCGACAACACGAGGAGTCGACGGCAAGGGGATGACCCAGGCAAACATGAGCGGTGGCCGAGGCCACGAGCAGGACAACCCGTTCGCCCCGCCGCCGGAGAACGCGCCCGAGCAGCCCTGGCAGCCGCGCCGGCCGCAGCAGCCGTCCGACTCCGGGGACGAGCCGCCCACTCCCACTCCGCCCCCGCCGCCTCCCGGATGGGGCGGCCAGTGGAGCGAGCGGCAGCCCGGCCGGCAGGACGGCGGCTACGGCGACCGCCCCGATGGCGGGTACGGCGGGCGGCGCCCGGACGCGCCGCGCTTCGACCCCACCGACCCCGCCCAGCGGCGTGCCCGCTACGCCCTGATCTGCGGCATGTGGGGGCTCTTCTTCGCGCTCTTCCTGGGATGGACGTACGCGGGGCTGCTGCTCGGCGCCCTGGCGCTGTACTGGAGCATCAACGCGCTGCGCATGAAGCCCGAGGAGCGGGCCAAGGCCCGCGCCGAGGCGGCCGCCCTGCTGGCCGAGGGCGGCGCCACCCCTCCGCCGCCGCGGCCCACCGACCCCCGCGGCAAGCCGCAGCGCCCGGCCGCGCTCGGCGGTCTGATCATGGGCGGGCTCGCCCTGTGCGTCGTCGCGACGGCCTTCACGACCCAGCTGGTCTACCAGGACTACTACTCCTGCACTCGCGACGCCCTGACCTCCTCGTCGCGCGACGCCTGCCAGCAGCTGCTGCCGACGCCGCTCCGCGACGTGCTGCACACGCCCTGACGCACCTCCGCGCCGGCCCGCGGCGGAGGCTCAGGCCTCCGACGGGGCGGCGTCGGGCACCACGTCACCCTCCGGTTCCGCTGCCTGCGCCTGTGCGCCTTCCACCGCCTCGCGCTCCGCTTGCTCGCGTTCCGTCGCGGCGGCCGCGCGGCGGACCCGCACCCAGCGCACCAGCAACGCCGTCGGCGTGCCGGCGGCCGCCGTCCACCCCGTCGCCGCGGCGGCGGTGAGCCACCAGGACGGCCCGAAGTCCTCCAGTGCCCCGGTGCCCAGCGGCCCCGCCGCGAGTTCGGTGAGCAGCGCCATGGCGATCCCGCACACCAGTCCGCCCAGGGCGGCGTGCGCCGCGGTGCGACCGAGGCCGTACGGCTCCCGCCGGCCGACGGCGAGCACCCCCACCGCCACCCCGGCGAGCACCGGAACGACCAGCGCCACCCAGGTCAGCGACGTCCCGGGCCCCGGCTGGGGCAGCGCCGCCAGGAGCGGGAAGTCCGGCAGCACCGGTTCCCCCACCACCCCGGCCGGACGCACCGCGGCCTGGGTGCCGAGCGCGAAACCGGGCCCGAGCGCGTAGGCCGCGCCCCACACGGCGGCGTTCGGGATGAGCGCGATGGCCACCGCCAGCACCGCCAGCCGCCCGGACAGCGCCTCGCTGAGCCGGGTGAACGACGCCCCGGCGGCACCGGGGTGCAGTGCCAGGGTCACCGCCGTCAGGGCCGCGCCGCCCGCGACGAGGACGCAGACCCCCGCCCCCGCCGAGCGCAGCACGGCCGCGACCTCCTGCGGCGGCACCGTCACCGGCACGGCCACCCGGGACAGCCGGGCGGGCAACGCGATGCGCGGCCGCCCCCGCTCCGCCCAGGCCCCCGCGGCCGCCGCGAGGCCGGCGACGACGGGCAGGTGCAGCGCGGCGCCGAGGAGGTCGCTTCTCACCGGCCCGTACGAGGTGTAGACGACCACCCCGGCGCCCACCGCGAGGTAGCCGCCGATCAGCCACGCGACGGCGGACCGCGCGACCTTGCCGTCCGAGGCGGGCGCGACGGCGTCCGCCCCCGCCCGGTAGAGCAGCCACACCGGGAACGCCATGGTCAGCAGCGGTGTGACGCCGACGGGAGCGGCGACACCGGAGAGGGTCTCGGTGCGCACGAGGCCGCCGCCGTGGGCGAGCAGCCAGCAGTCCGCGGCAACGTGGAGGGCGCCGTCCAGCCCGCTGTCGGGGAACGGCGAGATGACCCACAGGCAGAGCACGAGCATGGCGAAGCCGCCCAGGCCCAGGCCCGCGGCGACCACGCCGCCGGTGAAGGCGGGGGCGGATTCGGAGCTGCGCAGGGTCTCGTGGGCGCTCCGGATCCGGCGCACGGCGTGACTCAGGGCGCTTGCGGCACTCACGGAACTCATGCTGCCAAGAACATCCCCTTTCGCCGTGGCAGCATGCGAATGCCCGTCGTGTCGCGGAATATGGCGTTATGCGTTTCTTCATTCGATCCGAGTGGCCGATCGCATGAGCCGCACCTCCACGACGAAGGCCGGGAAGGCCATCGGGAAGCGACGGCGTCCCCGGCAGGCGAAGGCCTCCGGGGCGGCGCAGGCCGGGAACGCCGCGCAGGACCGGCAGGCCGCGCGGACGGTCGCCCTGGGGCCATCCGATGTGCCCGCGGAACAGGTGGCGCCCACGGAGGCCGGCGGCCCCCACGCGCCCGCGCCCCCGTCCCCGTCCGCGTCCGCTCCGCCCGGCGGGCGGGCGGCCCCGGAACCGAAGGCGCAGGACCCGGCGGCCGAGGCCGTACGGATCGCGAAGGCGGCCCAGGCCGCCTTCGACGGGCTGTACACCCGCAACGCCCCGGCCCTGCTCCGCCAGGTCGAACTGCTCACCGGCAACATGGAGCTGGCCCGGCACGCCGTGCACCGCGCCTTCGACCTGGCCTGGCAGCGGTGGCCCGAGGTCGCCGTCGACCCCGACCCGGCCGGGTGGATCCGCGCGGAGGCGCACCACCACGCCCTCGCGCCCTGGCAGCAACTGCTGCCCTGGTTCCGCACCCCGCCACGCGAGCGCAGCGCCTTCCAGCGACTGCCGCGCGGCACCCGGCACGCGGTGCTGCTCCACGACGGGCTGGGGCTGAGCCTGCGGCGCACGGCGGCGGAGAGCATGGCCACCACCTCCATGACCAGGCGGCGCATCGTCCGGGGGCGTGAGGCCCTGGGCGAGGGGGCGGCGGCCCGGCTGGGCGACCTGCTGGACGAGCAGCCGCAGCCGGAGTACCCGGCGGCCATGGTGCGCGAGCTGAGCGAACAGTGGCTGCGCATCCGCACGGTGGGCGCCGTGGCGGCGACGGTGGTGATAGCGCTGGTGACCGCGGTCGGGCTGGTCTTCGGGCCGCTCAGCGACCGGGTCGCGGCCGATCACGACCCGGTCGGGCAGGGCACCTCCGCGCCCGCGCCCTGAGCGCGCCCCGCCCTTCCCCGCGCACGCGCACGGGCCCGCCCCCCGGAGGGAGCGGGCCCGTGCGCGTGCCTCCGCGGGGGAGGCGGGGATCAGCCCTGCAGGATGGCGCGCGCGAGGCGGGCCGTCTCCGACGGGGTCTTGCCGACCTTGACGCCGGCGGCCTCGAGGGCCTCCTTCTTCGCCTGGGCGGTGCCGGAGGAACCGGAGACGATGGCGCCGGCGTGGCCCATGGTCTTGCCCTCGGGCGCGGTGAAGCCCGCGACGTAACCGACGACCGGCTTGGTGACGTGCTCGGCGATGAAGGCCGCGGCACGCTCCTCGGCGTCGCCGCCGATCTCGCCGATCATGACGATCAGGTCGGTCTCGGGGTCGTCCTGGAACGCCTTCAGCGCGTCGATGTGGGTGGTGCCGATGATCGGGTCACCGCCGATGCCGACCGCCGAGGAGAAGCCGATGTCACTGAGCTCGTACATCATCTGGTAGGTCAGCGTGCCGGACTTCGACACCAGGCCGATGCGGCCGGAGGTGGTGATGTCGGCCGGGATGATGCCCGCGTTGGACTGGCCGGGGGTGATCAGGCCGGGGCAGTTGGGGCCGATGATCCGGGTCTTGTTGCCCTTGCTGCCGGCGTAGGCCCAGAAGGCGGCGGTGTCGTGCACCGCGATGCCCTCGGTGATCACGACCGCCAGCGGGATCCCGGCGTCGATGGCCTCGATGACCGCGTCCTTGGCGAACTTCGGCGGGACGAAGATGACGGTGACGTCGGCACCGGTCTTCTCCATGGCCTCGGCGACGGAGCCGAAGACCGGCACCTCGGTGCCGTCGAAGTCCACGCTGGTGCCGGCCTTGCGCGGGTTCACGCCGCCGACGATGTTGGTGCCCGAGGCGAGCATGCGCCGGGTGTGCTTGGTGCCCTCGGAACCGGTCATCCCCTGGACGATGACCTTGCTCTCCTTGGTCAGGAAGATAGCCATGATGTGGTGACCTGTCCCTTACTTCGCAGCCAGCTCGGCGGCGCGCTCGGCGGCGCCGTCCATGGTGTCGACCTGCTCGACCAGCGGGTGGTTGGCGTCGGTCAGGATCTGCCGACCCAGCTCCGCGTTGTTGCCGTCCAGTCGGACGACGAGCGGCTTGGTGACCTCTTCGCCCTTGGACCTCAGCAGCTCCAGGGCCTGGACGATGCCGTTGGCGACCGCGTCGCAGGCGGTGATGCCGCCGAAGACGTTGACGAACACGGACTTGACGTCCGGGTCGCCCAGGATGATCTCGAGGCCGTTGGCCATGACCTCGGCGGAGGCGCCACCGCCGATGTCGAGGAAGTTGGCGGGCTTGACGTTGCCGTGGCCCTCACCGGCGTAGGCGACGACGTCCAGGGTGCTCATGACGAGACCCGCGCCGTTGCCGATGATGCCGACCTCGCCGTCGAGCTTGACGTAGTTGAGGCCCTTGGCCTTGGCCGCGGCCTCCAGCGGGTTGGCGGCGGCGTGGTCGACCAGCGCCTCGTGCTCCGGCTGGCGGAAGTCGGCGTTCTCGTCCAGGGAGACCTTGCCGTCGAGCGCGATGACGCGGCCGTCGGCAACCTTGGCGAGCGGGTTGACCTCGACGAGGAGCGCGTCCTCGGAGACGAAGGTCTTCCACAGGGTCTGCAGGATCTCGGCGACCTGGTCGGCGACGTCGGCCGGGAAGGCGGCCGCCTCGACGATCTCGCGGGCCTTCTCCGCGGTCACGCCCTCGATGGCGTCCACCGGGATCTGGGCGACGGCCGCGGGGTTGGTCGCCGCCACCTCCTCGATCTCCATGCCGCCCTCGACGGACGCGATCGCCAGGAAGGTCCGGTTGGCGCGGTCCAGGAGGAAGGAGACGTAGTACTCGGAGGCGATCTCCGGGGCCAGCTCGGCCAGCATCACCTTGTGGACCGTGTGGCCCTTGATGTCCATGCCGAGGATCTGGCCGGCCTTGGCGACCGCGTCCTCCGGGTCCGACGCCACCTTCACGCCGCCGGCCTTGCCACGGCCACCGGTCTTCACCTGCGCCTTGACGACAGCCTTGCCACCGAGCCGCTCCGCGACCTCGCGCGCCGCCTCAGGCGTGTCGATGACTTCACCGGCCAGCACCGGTACACCGTGCTTGGCGAAGAGGTCCCTCGCCTGGTACTCGAACAGGTCCACGCGCGTCCGTCCTTGGTAATCGCGGTTCGTTGTCTGCGTGCGTGCCGGGGGCGGTCGTCGCTGACGTCTTCGTAACGAACCCTACGAACGGTCGTACGGGGGGCGCACACGTCGGCCGAGCACGCGGCATGTCCGTCTCGCAGGTTATCGCCGCGCGGGCGGCACGGGTAAATCGGAGCTGCCGCGAGAGCGGTGAGAACAGTCACAGACCAGCCGAACGGGCGGTCCGGCCACGGCCGCGGAGGTGGGCTCGCCCGGGTGAGCCCGCTCACCCGGGGTGACGACGCCGCTCCGCCCATCCGGGTCCCGGCGTCACCCGCCGGAGGCGGGCACGGGCAGCGGCCGCTTCTCGATGGCGGCCGCCATGACCTCGGGGAAGAGATCCGGGGTGCAGGCGAAGGCGGGCGCCCCCAGCGCCGCGAGCGCCGCGGCGTGTTCGCGGTCGTAGGAGGGCGCGCCCTCGTCCGACAGCGCCAGCAACGCCACGAACTGGACTCCGGACGCCTTCATCGCCGCGACCCGCTTGAGCATCCCGTCGCGTATGCCGCCCTCGTACAGGTCGCTGATGAGGACGACGACGGTCTCGGCGGGCCTGCTGACGAGGGACTGGCAGTAGGCCAGCGCCCGGTTGATGTCGGTGCCGCCGCCGAGTCGGGTGCCGAACAACACGTCGACGGGGTCGTCCAGATGCTCCGTCAGATCGGCGACCGCCGTGTCGAAGACGACGAGCCGGGTGCCGATGCCGCGCATGGAGGCGAGCACTGCGCCGAACACGGATGCGTAGACCACGGACGCCGCCATGGAGCCCGACTGGTCGATGCAGAGCACGACGTCCTTCCGCACCGCCCGCGAGGCGCGGCCGTGGCCGATCAGCCGCTCGGGCACGACGGTGCCGTGCTCGGGCAGGTAGTGCCGGAGGTTGGCACGGATCGTGCGGTCCCAGTCGATGTCCCGGTGGCGGGGGCGGTTCACCCTGGCCGAGCGATCCAGCGCGCCGGTGAGGGTGGCCCGGGTGCGGGTCGCCAGACGCCGCTCCAGGTCCGCGACGACCTTGCGGACGACCGCCCGAGCCGTCTCCTTCGTCGTCCCCGGCATCACCTTGTTCAGCGAGAGCAGCGTGCCGACCAGGTGGACGTCGGCCTCGACCGCCTCCAGCATCTCCGGTTCCAGCAGCAGCGCGGACAGCCCGAGCCGGTCGATGGCGTCGCGCTGCATCACCTGCACGACGCTGCTGGGGAAGTATCTGCGGATGTCCCCCAGCCAGCGCGCCACCTGGGGCGCCGAGCCGCCCAGGCCGGCGCTTCGCGGGGGCGGCGCGCCGGCACCGCCGTGCGGGGCGCTGCCGTACAGGGCCTCCAGGGCCTGGTCCATCGCCGCGTCCCGGCCGGTGAGCCGCCGTCCCGTGCCCTCGGCGGGCCCGCCGCCGAGCACCATCCGCCAGCGCCGCAGCCGCTCGTCGGCGTCCGTGCCGGTGTTCGTGTCCGTGTTCGTGTTCGTGCGGGTGTTCGTGTCCGTGTCCGTCATGTGTCCTGACCCCCGTCCTGTCCGCCGGGCCCGAGCAGCAACCGCGCGGTGGACAGCGCCGCCTCCACCCGCTCCTCGTCGAGCCGTGGGGCGAAGCCCGGCAGGCCCTCCCCCATGGCACCCTCGCCCGTTCTCCCGCCTCCCGGGCCGCGTCGCACCAATTCCCCCACCGTGCGCCGCACCCCCGGGTCGAAGCCGCCGAAGGTGCGCCGGAGCAACGGCAGCACATCGTCGAAGGCGGCCGCCGGCACCGCGGACAGCCAGCCGTCGACCAGCGCCAGCAGCCGTTCGTCGTGGACCAGCAGCATCCCGCCGCCGGCGAGGAAACCCTCCACCCAGGCCGCCGCCTCCTGCGGCGCCGTGCCGTGCGACAGGGCGAGCCCCATCAGCCGGGCCACCTCCCCGGGCTCCAGGCGCGCGTCGTCGAGGAGCAGCCGTGCGGCGCTGCCGCGCAGTAGCCCCGGTACCCCGCGGTCGCGCACGGCCAGCCTCCGCAGCACGCCCGCCCAGCGGTCGCGCAGCGCGTCGTCACCGAGCAGGACCAAGGCCTGCTGCACCTGCGCGACATGACCGCGCATCTCGGCGGCGCCGGCCGCGTCGAGCCCCGCGCACGCGGGCGGCAGTCCGACGCAGACCCGCTCCGCGAGCCCCTCGGCGACCTCGCGCAGCGCCCGCGCGTCCGTGCCCCGCACGTCGCCGTAGCGGAGCGAGCGCACGAGCGCCGGCAGTGCCTGCGCGAGGTGCGCGACGTCCACGTCGAGCGCCGCGCGATCGGCGAGCACCCGCATCACCGTCGGCAGGGCGTCGCGCAGCCCGGCGAGCAGGCAGCGTTCGGCGAGGCCCGTCACCTCGGCGAGCACCCTCGTGTTCACCGCCGCGTCCTGGGCCCGGGCGGTCGCGGCGGACTCCACCGTGGTGCCCCACACCCCGGCCTCCGCGACCGCCACCGCGAGTTCCGGCTCCCAGCGCAGCCGCCAGCTCTCCCGGAAGGTGCCGGTGGCGGCCGTACGGGACCGGCCCGGCTCGCCCCAGCCGATGCCGAGCATCCGCAGCCGGTGCAGCAGGCGACTGCGTCCGGCGTCGGTGTCCTTGCGCAGGTCCAGGTCCACCTCCTTCTCCAGGGCCTCCGGCTTCATCCGCAGTCTGCGCTGCTCGCGTGCCAGGTCGCGGGCGAGGGGCACGGCCGGCGCGGCTTCCGGGACCTCGCCCAGCACGTCCCCCACCACCAGCCGGTCCCGGATCAGCGCCAGCGGCACCTCGGAGCCGTCGCACATCACCGCGCGTACCGCGTCCGTGGTCTCGCCGAGTCCGGGCAGCGGGCGGCCGCGCAGGGTCGCGAGGGTGTCGGCGAGCCGTACCGCCTCGATCACGTGCGCCGAGGAGACCGGGAGGTCCTCCTCGCGGAGCAGGCCCGCGACCTTGGTCATCCACCGGGCGACGGGCCGGTCGGGCGAGGTGAACAGATGGCGGTACCAGCCGGGCGAGTCGATGCCCGCGCCGTAGCCACTGGCCCGGGAGAGCCTGCGGTGCGTCCAGGGCACCCAGGTGACCTCGACCTTCGCCTTGGGCAGGCCCTTGAGCAGGGCCCGGTCGGCGGTGACCCCGCCGCCCCGGGCGAGCGCGGGCACATGCCAGGCCCCGCACACCACGGCCACCTCCTCGTGTGTGCGGCGTGCCTCCCGTATCCGCAGCCGCATGTGGGCCTCGCGCACCACGTCCTGCGGATGGCCCCCGTCTCCGTAGGTCTCGCGCAGCGCGCCCATCGCCTCGGCGAGCGCCCCGAACGCGGCCAGCGGATCGCCATCACCCTCACCGGCCCGGCCGCGGTGCTCGACGGCGTCCTCCCACCAGCGCTCCGGGTCGTCGTGGCCGGCCGTGCGCGCCAGCACGGCGAGCGGGTCGATGCGCGCGTCCGCGGCGCCGGCCTCCCCCGCACCCCCGTCCCCTGCCTCTCCTTCTCGTCCTCCTTCTCGTTCCCTGTCCGCTCCCGCCGGTACGTCCCCCTGGTCCCCGTCACGGAGCAGGAGCGAGTGCGCGGCGGGCAGGTCGATGAAGCGCACCGGCACGCCACGGCCGGCCGCCCACCGGATCGCCTCCCACTCGGGGGAGAACTCGGCGAAGGGCCAGAAACCGGCCCGGGACGGCTCGTCGACGACGTGGGCGAGCAGCGCGACCGGCGGCCGCATCCCGGGATCGGCGGCCAGTGCCAGCACCGCGTCCGCCTCCGGCGGGCCCTCGACGAGCACGATCCGCGGCTCCAGCCGGTCCAGCGCGGCCCGCACGCCGCGGGCCGAGCCGGGGCCGTGGTGCCGCACCCCCAGTAGCGCCACCCCGTCCGCGGCTGTCACGGCGTCACCTCGCGGCAGGCACGGTAGAAGTCCTTCCAGCCCTCCCGCTCACGGACCACGGTCTCCAGGTACTCCTGCCACACCACGCGGTCGGCGGCCGGGTCGCGGACCACCGCGCCGAGGATCCCGGCGGCGACGTCCCCGGCGCGCAGCACGCCGTCGCCGAAGTGCGCGGCCAGGGCGAGCCCGTTGGTCACCACGGAGATCGCCTCCGCCGTGGAGAGCGTGCCGGAGGGCGACTTCACCTTCGTGCGCCCGTCGGCGGTGACCCCGCCGCGCAGTTCCCGGAAGACGGTGACCACCCGCCGGATCTCGTCCGCGCCCTCCGGGACGGCCGGCAGCTCCAGCGAGCGGCCGAGCTGGCCGACGCGGCGGCCGACGATGTCGACCTCCTCCTCCACGGTCGCCGGCAGCGGCAGCACGACCGTGTTGAAGCGCCGGCGCAGCGCGCTGGACAGGTCGTTGACGCCGCGGTCCCGGTCGTTGGCGGTCGCGATCAGGTTGAACCCGCGCACCGCCTGGGTCTCGGTGCCCAGCTCCGGTATCGGCAGCGTCTTCTCCGAGAGGATGGTGATGAGGGTGTCCTGCACGTCCGCGGGGATTCGGGTGAGCTCCTCCACACGGGCGACGCGCCCCTCGGCCATGGCCCGCATGACCGGGCCCGGGACCAGGGCCTCCCGGCTCGGCCCGCCGGTGAGCAGCCGGGCGTAGTTCCATCCGTAGCGGATGGCCTCCTCCGAGGTGCCCGCGGTGCCCTGCACGAGAAGCGTGGAGTCGCCGCTGACCGCGGCGGCGAGGTGCTCGGAGACCCAGGTCTTCGCCGTGCCCGGGACGCCGAGCAGCAGCAGCGCCCGGTCGGTCGCGAGCGTGCTGACCGCGACCTCCACGATCCGCCGAGGACCCACGTACTTGGGGGTGACGACGGTGCCGTCGGGCAGCTCGCCGCCCATCAGGTACATGGCGACCGCCCACGGCGACAGATTCCACCGGGCCGGGCGCGGCCGGTCGTCGGCCGCCGCGAGAGCCTTGAGCTCATGGGCGAACGCGTCTTCGGCGTGCGGCCGGAGTGCGGTGTCCACGGACATGGTTCTCCCCTGTTCTCACGTGGAGCGAATGGCGCGGACGCCCCGTCAGCCCCCCGCGGGGCGTCCGCGTCCCCACCATCGCGCACCCCACTGACAATCCGGCTTCCCGTCAGGAAGCCGCAGCTCAGGGCGGTTTGTCAGTGCCTGCCCGTAGCGTCGTGGCCATGGACGGGATGGACGAACAGCGCGCCGAGCGGTGGACCGCCGACCAGGTCCTGGCACTCGCGCCCGACGCGTCGTCGCGCAAGGCCGGGACGGTCCTGGCGGCGGCCGCCCGCTGGTCCGGGACGGGGGTCTCCGGCACGGCGGTGTGGGGGCTGTGCGCGGGCAGCGGCAGCGTTCCGTACCAGGCGGTGGTCGACACGGCGGGGCCCGCCTTCCGGTGCAGCTGCCCCAGCCGCAGGTTCCCGTGCAAGCACACACTCGCTCTGCTCCTGCTCTGGGCGGGGGGCGAGGTCGGGTCGGCCGCGCACGGGGGCGGCCGGCCCGGCTGGGTCACCGAGTGGCTGGACGCGCGCCGCGCGCGCGGGGAGCGGACGTCCCCGGGCCGGCGCGGCGCGTCCGGCGGTGGTGACCCGGAGGCGGCACGCAGGCGGGCCGAGCGCCGGGCGGGACGGGTGGCCGCCGGGGCCACAGAGCTGGAACAGCGGCTGGCGGATCTGCTGCGGGGCGGCCTGGCGGGCGCGGACCGCGAGGGGTACCGGCAGTGGGAGGAGACGGCGGCGCGCATGGTGGACGCCCAGGCACCCGGGCTCGCCTCACGGGTGCGGGAGCTGGGCGCACTGGCGGGATCCGGGGGCGACTGGCCGTCGCGGCTGCTGGAGGAGACGGCGTTGCTGCATCTGCTGGCCCGGGGCTGTCTGCGGCAGGAGGCGCTGCCAGGACCGCTGGCGGCCACCGTCCGGTCCCGGGTCGGCTTCACCGTGGACTCGGCGGAGGTCCTCGCCGGTCCGAGGGTGCGCGACCGCTGGCTGGTCCTGGCGCGGCACGACGCCGCCGACGACCGCCTCACCACCCGCAGGACCTGGCTGCACGGGGAGAGCACCGGCCGTACCGCGCTGTTGCTGTCCTTCGGGGCGGGGGGCCGGGCACCGGAGCCGGCGCTGCCGGTCGGCCTCAATCTCGACGCGGAGCTGGCCTTCCACCCGGGGGCCCGTCCGCTGCGGGCAGCGCTCGGGTCGCGACACGGCGCGCCGCTGCCCGGCCGCGTGCCGCCGGGCGTGCCGGTCGCGGCGGCGCTCGGCGCCTACGGGGAGGCCCTGGCCGGGGATCCGTGGCTGGACGCCTGGCCGGTCGTGCTCGCCGGCGTCGTGCCGATACCGGGCGGGACGGTCTGGCAGGTGGCGGACGCGGACGGGAGCGACGCCGTCCCGGTCACGGCGGGCGGCGCCGGCGCCGGAGCGGGGCTGTGGCGCCTCGCGGCGGTCTCCGGCGGCCATCCGGTGACGGTGTTCGGCGAGCTCGGCCACCAGGGCTTCCGGCCGTTCACCGCCTGGGGTGGCGCGGGCGCGGAACCGGTGCCGCTGACGGTGTGATCCCGGCCGGGCCTGGCGGTCGGGCGCACGGAGACGACGAAGGAGGACCGATGACGACGACCTGGGCCGATCTGGTCGGCACCGCGCTCCTCGGCACCGACCGCAGGGGCGGCACGCCCGAGGAGCTGCTGGACTGCGCCGCGCTCGCCGTCGTACGGCGCCGCGCCGGCGTGCGTGCGGCCACGGCCGGGGCGCGGCCGGCCACGGCGCCGCCCGACCCGCGGCCACCGCTGCCCGAGGCGGCACGACGGCGGCTGTCCCTGCTGCTGGCGGACCGCTCGGTCGGGGGCGGTGGGGCCAGCCGGCGCGGCGCCGCTCCCAACCTCGCCGAGCTGCTGCCCCAGTGGCTCGCCGAGGCGAACGCCCGCGGCTGGGCGGCCCCGCCGGAGCTGCTGCCCGCGCTGCTGGACGCGGCCCGCGCACGCACCGACCTGCGACCGGACGCCCTGGCCCTGGCGGGACCGCGCGGGCTGTGGCTGGCGGAGCTGAACGCGGACTGGCGGTTCGCGCTGCGCGCCGGGGCGCCGGGCGTCGTGCCGGACACCGGTGACCCGGTCGCCGTGCGGACGCTGTGGGAGGAGGGGCTCTTCGCCGAACGGGTGGCCCTGCTGGCCCGGCTGCGGGCCCGCGACCCACGCCAGGCACGGGAGCTGCTGCGCTCGGGGTGGGCCGCCGAGCGTGCCGAGGACCGGCTGATGTTCCTGGACACACTCCGGGAGGGCCTGTCGCCGCAGGACGAGCCGTTCCTGGAGCAAACCCTCACCGACCGCAGCCGCAACGTGCGGGCCACCGCCGCCGAGCTGCTGTCGGCCCTCCCTGGCTCCGCCCTCGCCGCCCGGATGGCCGCACGGGCCAGAACGTGTGTCGCGTGGGATCCGGGGGGCGGCCGGATCGGCGTGGAGGCGCCGTACGAGTGCGACGCCGCCATGGAGCGCGACGGCGTGGTGGCGATACCGCCCGCCGGGCGCGGGGAGCGGGCGTGGTGGTTCGGCCAGGTGGTGGACGCGGCGCCGCTCGCCACATGGCGGGAGCGGTTCGCCGGCCGGACGCCGCAGGAGATCATCGCGCTGCCGGTCTCGGACGACTGGCAGGCGGATCTGCACGCGGCGTGGTGCCGGGCCGCGGTGCGCCAGGGGGACGCGGCCTGGGCCCGCGCCCTGCTGGGCCCCACCCCGGCGCCCGCGACGGCGGTCAGCCCCGTCGGGGACCCGGCGAAGCTGCTGTCGGTCCTCCCGGCCCCGGAGCGGGCGGAGTGGGTGGCCCGCTTCATCGCGGCGCACGGCCTGTCGGAGGCGTTCCAGATGCTCGCGGTCTGCGCCGTGCCCTGGGCCGAGCCGCTGGGCGCGGCGGTGGTGGACGCCCTGGACATCGCGCGGGACGCGGGCAGCTACCCCTGGAGCTTCAGCGGGGTGATGGGCCTGGCCGAACGCTGCATGGACCCCGCGGAGGCCGACCGGGCGGCGCCGCTGGCCGCGGTGCCGGCGGAGTCCGCCGACACCTCACCGGGCGCCGGGGCGTACTGGGCGGAGGCCTTCCAGCGGCTGCTCGGCACCCTGCGCCTGAGGGCCGCGATGCTCGCGGAGCTCGCCTGAGCGTCCGGCCGCGGCCGGACGGGGGGGGGGGGGGGGGGGGGGGGGGGGGGGGGGGGGGGGGGGGGGGGGGGGGGGGGGGG
>NZ_CBDRCM010000006.1:0-209781 GCF_965342435.1 Actinacidiphila sp. bgisy160
CGGCACGGCTGCCCCCCGTCCGAACGCCCGCCCCGCGTCCAGGCCGGGTTCCGCGTCGGCCGCTACGGCCCCGGCTGCGGCTGCTTCAGCTGCCTGCCCCTGGCGGGCGCCGCCCTCGTGACCGGGTGGGCGGTCGCCGCCCGCCGCGCCGCACGGGGTGCGCGGCGCCGTCGCTGAGCACCGTGCCCCGTGCGCCCCGGGACGCTCCGGCACCGCCCCCGCACCCCCGCCCGGAGCACCCGGGTCAGCGGTGGGGCGCCGTCCGGGCCCCGTACGATGGGCACATGACCGCTACGACTTCCCGCCGCGTCCTGCTCGCCGCCCCGCGAGGCTACTGCGCGGGTGTGGACCGTGCCGTGATCGCCGTCGAGAAGGCCCTGGAGCAGTACGGGGCCCCCGTGTACGTCCGCCACGAGATCGTCCACAACAAGTACGTCGTGCAGACCCTGGAACGGAAGGGCGCGATCTTCGTCGAGCGGACGGAGGAGGTGCCGCCGGGGTCGATCGTGATGTTCTCCGCCCACGGCGTCGCCCCGGTCGTCCACGAGGAGGCCGCCAGGGGCCGGCTCGCCACGATCGACGCGACCTGCCCGCTGGTCACCAAGGTCCACAAGGAGGCCGTGCGGTTCGCCAATGAGGACTACGACATCCTCCTGATCGGCCACGAGGGCCACGAGGAGGTCATCGGCACCTCCGGCGAGGCCCCCGACCACATCACCCTGGTCGACGGCCCCGGCGACGTCGAGAAGGTCGAGGTCCGCGACCCCTCCAAGGTCGTCTGGCTCTCCCAGACCACCCTCTCCGTGGACGAGACCATGGAGACGGTCGACGCGCTCAAGGAGAAGTTCCCGCTGCTGGTCTCGCCGCCGAGCGACGACATCTGCTACGCCACGCAGAACCGCCAGCTCGCCGTGAAGCAGATGGGCGCCGAGGCCGAACTGGTCATCGTCGTCGGCTCGCGCAACTCCTCCAACTCCGTGCGCCTGGTCGAGGTCGCCAAGCTGGCCGGGGCCCGCGCGTCCTACCTGGTGGACTTCGCCGACGAGATCGACGAGGCGTGGCTGGAGGGCGTCTCCACGGTGGGTGTCACCTCCGGCGCCTCCGTGCCCGAGGTGCTCGTCGAACAGGTACTGGAGTGGCTGGCCGCCCGCGGCTTCGAGGACGTGGAGATCGTCAAGGCCGCCGAGGAGTCGATCACCTTCTCGCTGCCCAAGGAGCTCCGCCGGGACCTGCGCGCCGAGGCCGCCGAACTGATGCGGGGCGGCACCTCCGAGGGGTGACCGACCATGCCACGTCGTAGCGTTGGGGCATGAGCGTTTTCGGTGTGGACATCGGCGGATCGGGCATCAAGGGTGCCCCGGTCGACCTCGGGCGTGGTGACCTGGCGGAGGAGCGCTTCAAAGTGCTCACCCCCCACCCCGCGACCCCCGACGCCGTCGCGGCAAGCGTGAAACAGGTCGTCGACCACTTCGGGTGGACGGGCCCCGTCGGGGCCACGTTCCCCGGAGTGGTCACGCACGGCATGACACGCACGGCGGCCAACGTCGACAAGGGCTGGATCGACATGGACGCCGCCGGGCTCCTGTCCCAGAAGGTCGGCTGCGCGGTGACCCTGCTCAATGACGCGGACGCTGCGGGCATGGCCGAGATGGAGTACGGGGCGGGCCGCGGCCGCAAGGGCACGGTCATCGTGCTCACCCTCGGCACCGGCATCGGCAGCGCCGTCTTCATCGACGGCAACCTGCTGCCCAACACGGAGCTGGGCCACCTCGAACTGCACGGCCACGACGCCGAGACGAAGGCCTCCACCAAGGCCAAGGAGGACGAGGGCCTCACCTGGGAGCACTGGGCGAAGCGCCTGCACAAGTACCTCGCCCACGTCGAGATGCTGTTCTCGCCCGAGCTGTTCATCCTCGGCGGCGGCGTCAGCCGCAAGGCCGACAAGTTCCTCCCGCTCCTGACCGGCATCAGGGCCGAGATCGTGCCGGCCGCGCTGCAGAACAACGCGGGCATCGTCGGCGCGGGCATGGCGGCGGCCGCGGTCCGCTCCTGACCGCGGCGGCCGGCGGGACGTGGCCGGGGGACGGCGGGCGCTCAGCGGCGCCGTTCACGCATCACATAGGCCACCTTCCGCGCGGCCGCGATCACCGCGGCGCCGACCGTGCCCCCGTACAGCCAGCCCGTCTGGGTGGCGAGCCCGGTCAGCAGGCCCATCAGATGGCCCGTGAAGCCCCCGCCCTCGCCGTCGGCCGTCACGGCCAGCGCGAGGGTGAAGGCGATGGGCGCGCTGACCGGCGCCGCCGACAGGTCGTACGGCCGTACGAACCCCGCGGCAGCGAGGCAGGCCAGCAGGAAGACGACCCCGAAGAGGGTGCCGGGCTCGCCCGTGATCAGCGAGTCCGCGGCCCCGCCGGCGAGCGCGGTGAGCGTGATGAAGACGAAGGTGCCCAGTCCGGTCAGCCGGGGCTCCGTCCGCCGCAGCCGGGCCGCCCGCAGCAGCAGCGGCCCCCGGGGCAGACCGCCCCGGACGGCCGTCGCGCCCTGCGGGCGGCGCTGCGGGCGTACCGGCCGCGGCAGCGGGGAGGCGGCGGTGGGTGCACCGCTCTTCTTGTGGGGTGTGCGCGCACTGTGTTGCTCCACGCACCCAACGTAGGGGCCGAGGAGGGGGAAAACAGGGGCAGGACACGACTTTTCAGTGCCTCAGGGGGCCGCTCGGGGCGCGGGCCCTCCGGGGGCCGGTGCGTTCCGTAGACTGGTGGATCGGTCCGCCGGTCGCCCCGCCCGGGCGGGGCGGCCCATTTCACCCACATCTCGCTACGGGAAGTCGTCACGTGTCGCTCACGATCGGAATCGTCGGCCTGCCGAATGTCGGCAAGTCGACCCTGTTCAACGCCCTGACCAAGAACGACGTGCTGGCGGCCAACTACCCGTTCGCCACGATCGAGCCCAACGTCGGCGTGGTCGGCGTCCCCGACCCGCGCCTGGACAAGCTCGCCGAGATCTTCGGCTCGCAGCGCAAGCTCCCGGCGACGGTGGACTTCGTGGACATCGCCGGCATCGTCCGCGGCGCCAGCGAGGGTGCGGGCCTGGGCAACAAGTTCCTCGCGAACATCCGCGAGTCCGACGCGATCTGCCAGGTCATCCGGGCCTTCGTCGACCCGGACGTGGTCCACGTCGACGGCAAGGTGTCCCCCAAGGAGGACATCGAGACGATCAACACCGAGCTGATCCTCGCCGACCTGCAGACCATCGAGAAGGTCGTGCCGCGGCTGACCAAGGAGGCCCGCCTCCAGAAGGACAAGGCGCCGGTGCTCGCCGCCGTCCAGGAGGCGCAGCAGATCCTCGAGGAAGGCCGCACCCTGTTCTCCGCCGGCATCACCGCCGGCACGGAGAAGGGCCGGCTGCTGCACGAGCTGCACCTGCTGACCACCAAGCCCTTCCTGTACGTCTTCAACGTCGACGAGGACGAGCTGACCGACGAGGCCTTCAAGACCGAGCAGCGCGCCCTGGTCGCCCCGGCCGAGGCGATCTTCCTCAACGCCAAGATCGAGTCCGAGCTGATCGAGCTCGAGGACGACGAGGCCCTGGAACTGCTGCAGTCCATGGGCCAGGACGAGCCGGGCCTGGCCACCCTCGCCCGGGTCGGCTTCGACACCCTCGGCCTGCAGACGTACCTGACCGCGGGCCCCAAGGAGGCCCGCGCCTGGACGATCAAGAAGGGCGCCACCGCCCCCGAGGCCGCCGGTGTCATCCACACCGACTTCCAGAAGGGCTTCATCAAGGCGGAGATCGTCTCCTTCGGCGACCTGGTCGAGGCCGGCTCCATCCCCGAGGCCCGGGCGAAGGGCAAGGCCCGCATGGAGGGCAAGGACTACGTCATGCAGGACGGCGACGTGGTGGAGTTCCGCTTCAACGTGTGACGGCTGATCCTTCGACAGGTCAGAGGGAAGAAGCCCCAGGTCAGGGGCCAGATCGCAAGGTCTGGCCCCTTCTTGTTTTCTCTGCCTGATTCCGGCCTTTTCTGGGGAGCGTGCTGACTTGGTGCTGACTCTCTGGCGGTGCCCGTACCGTCACTGACCTGGTGTTCTTCCGGTTTCCGTAGGCGGCTACGGAAACGGGAGCCCCAGGGGTGCCAGGGCGTCCCTGCACGGGTCTCTTGCGACCTCTCTTTATGCAAGAACGCGCATAGTCGCGAGACCGCATAGACGGTCGTGCATGACGCCCCTACGGTCGTTGTGGGCGGCTCCGCTGGGGCCGGAGACCAGGGGGTTGCGCATGTCCGAACGTGCCGGGCTGACCCGACTGACAGGCAACGGGAACGGAGAGTGCGGGCAGGGCGACTGCCCGAACGTATACCGCACCGAGAAGGGGACGTTCGTCGTGCAGGGCGACCTGTTCGACGGCTTCGCGCCCCCGCAGGGCGAGGGCCTGGTGGAGATTCCGGAGAGCGTGTTGAGGGAGGCCGTCCGTGCTCTTGGCTGGTGAGGCGTGGCAGGCGCAGTTCCGCGACTTCCGAAAGGAGGCGTGGCGGCTGGAGACACGGCCCGTCTACCGGGTGCCACAGGAAGCCGACGAGCTCGCCCGGTTCCTCGCGGGGGAGCGGTTCCCCGGCCCGTACGAGGACGACTGGACGGCCCTGATCCGCAAGCACAAGGAGACGGGCGGCACGATCGGCCGCGTGCACATCGTGACGCGCCCGCTCTCGGACTACCTCCGCTTCGAGTTCGAGCGGTACTACCGCCATCAGGCACCTGTCGGCGAGGACATCCGCATCCTCGATGTGACGGAGCGCGAGAACCCGCTCGCCGACATCGACGACTTCTGGATGTTCGACCGCTCCACGATCGTCCTCATGAAGTACGAGGCAGACGGCACGCAAACCGAACGTGAGCTGTACAAGGGCGATCCTGCCCCATTCCTCGAATACCAGCGCATCGCCCTCGCGGAGTCGGTCCCGTTCCTGGAGTACGTAGCCGAGTGACGGTCGAGCCCGGGCAGCTGGGGCAGTCTTCCCGAGAACTCGCCGCGATGCTGCGCAACCTGCGGAAACAGGCTGGTCTCTCCGGGAACCGGCTTGCCGCGCGTTGCAACATGTCGCAGTCCAAGGTGAGCCGCATCGAGAACGGGAAGGTGCGCCCGTCCCTGGTGGACGTAGAGCGCATCCTCAGGGCCTTGGAGGCTCCGCCGGTCCTGGTGGCAGAGGTCTCCGCGCTGGCCCGCATCGCAGCCACCGAGTGGCAGGACGCACGCTCGATGCGCCGGAAGGGCCTGGACAAGAAGCAACTGGAGTTGGCCGGACTCGAAGCGGCCTCGACCGACTTCCGGTTCTTCCTGCTCTCGATGCTCACCGCCCTGCTCTCCACTCCGGAGTACATCCGGGCCAGCCTCGCCCACATCCCCGGCGACCACAGCAAGACCGTGGCGAAGAAGCTGGAGCGGCAGGAAGTCCTGTACGACCGTCGGAAGCGGTTCACCTTCCTGGTCACCGAGCAGGCCGCACGCTCCCCGTTCGTCTCCGCCGACGCCATGGCCGTACAGCTCGACCGGCTGGCTTCCCTCGCTCGACTGCCCCACGTGCGCCTCGGCGTTCTGCCCATGGGCACCCGTCTGCCGGGGTGCCCGTTGAACACCTTTACCGTCTACGACGAAGCGCTCGCGACGGTCGAGACGACAACGGGAGTGATGGTCTTCCGCGACCCGAGGGACGTCCGGATGTACCTCGACGAATTCTCCGGCTACGACGACCGCGCGCTGTTCGGGCAAGCAGCGCAAGACAGGCTGGCCGAGTGGGCGGCCGCCTTCCGCCCGTGAGCTTTAGTCCACATCGCGACTGAAGCGTGATTCCACCGCTGCCCCCGGCAAGGATTCCGTGCCACGGAAGAACGCGTGGGAAGGCGGACAGCATGCGCAGAGAGCAGACCACCATGTCCGGGCCGGTTCACCTGCCGTTGCCGACGGTCCGACCGGAACCTGTCTCCGGGTGCCGGGACTGTCTCGACCTCGCGGTGCGGCGAGTCAACGCCGTCTCGACGGGAGACCACTCGAAGGCGTCGGACGTGAACGTGTCCCTGCGGGCGCACCTGCACTCGGTGCACGGAGGTCGGTGATGACGCGGGCTGTGCTGCGGTTCGCGGAGCACCGGATCACCCAGCACCCGGGCACAGACGTGACGTTCGAGGCGGAGTGTCTGACCTACCCGTGCGGATGGTCGGCGCAGCCGTCAACGGACGGTGCGGCCGTGGACGTCGAGTGCATGAGCCACACAGGCCGTACGGGACACGTGAGCTTCCGACGCGTGTGCACGTCGTTCGCGTTGGTGGTGCGGACCGAGTGAGCCATCACGGATCCCCTGTGGTCGAACTGCTGCCCCTATTCCGAGATCCACGGAGATGAAGGTGAACCGGTCGGGTCCAGCCCGTACTGCCACCTTCCGTGGCCCAACAGTGAGCGGATGTGGCCAGCGTCGGCGGCGTGTCCGTAGAGGGCTTCGGCGCCTTCTTGGTCCCAGCCTGCTCCAGCGTCCGTGCCAAGTGGGCATGGGTGGGGCCGCTGTTGGCCTCAGCGGCCTGTCGGAACACAGATTCGGCGCCCTCAAGGTCCCCGGCGTCGAGCCGCTCCCGCCACAGATCCAACAGAGGGGACAGCTTGATCATGCGCGGATCGTAGAGGCGACGGCGAAGAGCAGGAAGAGAGCGGAGGGGGTGGGGTATGACCCCTGAAGTCCCCCCTCCCCGACCGCCTCGTCTTAGCAGCGCAGATTCCGCCACGGTTCCAGACCCGCTCTGGCCCTCAGCCGATGACTTGATAGGGGTTTTGTATCCGCAGGCCAGAGCAGTGTCGGGGCTGTATCCGTCGGCGGCCCGAGTGTATGGGAATGGAGAGTCTGCCCTTCGCTCGACGCTAGGGCTAGGTGCTAGGGTCCCTGGTGGTGATGCATGAGAACGAGGTACGGACCGACGCCGCGCTGGTGCGGCGGCTGCTGGTCCGGCAGTTCCCGCGATGGGCGGACCTGCATATCGAGGCCGTACTCTCGGCGGGCACCAGCAACGCCATCTACCGGGTCGGCAACGAGCTGGTGGTCCGCCTGCCCCGGATCAAGGACGCCGTCGAGCAGGTCGCGTTCGAGCACGACTGGCTGCCACGGCTCGCCCCCGGCCTGCCCACCGCCGTACCCGAACCGATCGCCCAGGGACAGCCGGGAGAGGGATACCCCTTTCCCTGGGCGGTCGGCCGCTGGATCGACGGGGCGCACCCTACGGAAGAGACCCGCGACGAACCCGGATTCGCCGTGGACCTCGGCGAGTTCGTCGCGGCGCTGAACACGGCCGACACCACCGGTGCGCCGAGGGGCTACCGTGGCGGGCCGCTGCATGACTGGGACCCGTTCGTCCGGGAGACGACCGCGAAGGCGGCGGACGTCATCGACTCTGATGCCGTCCTCGCCGCCTGGGAGGAGGCCCTCGCCCAGCCGGAGTGGGAGGGCCCGCCCCGCTGGGCGCACGGCGACCTCATCCCCGGCAACGTCCTGGTCGACGCGGGACGGCTCCGCGCCGTGATCGACTTCGGCACCGCTGGTACGGGCGACCCGGCGTGCGACGCCATGCCGGCGTGGACCCTGCTCTCCGCGCGGACACGGCCGGCCTTCCGTGAGACGGTCGGCTTCGACGACGCGACCTGGGCCCGCGGCCGGGGCTGGGCACTCACCTTCGTGGGCGCCATCGACTACTACCGCGTCACCAACCCCGCCATGGCGGAACTGGGACGCCGCGCCGTCGCGGAGGTCCTCGCGGAGCTGTGAGCCCCGGCCGGCCCGGCCGGTTGCTGATGCTGCTCGGGGTCCCTTTTCGGCGACGTGCGAAGTGCGGAGCTAGGTCGATGAGTCCTGCCGGAGGCGTTCATGGATGCGGAGTCGTCCCCGGCAGCTTCGGGACGGTTGAATGCTCAGGTGGTGGACTGGGCGCAGATGTACGACTGTCACGGGGATGTTGATCGCGTCCCCGAGCTCTTGGCGCGGGTCGAGCGCGAGGACGACGCAGAGGCATGGGACGAGCTGGGTTACCGGCTGGTCCTCGAGCACGACCTGGTGTTCCCCGCGAGTTTCGCCGCACTGCCGCATCTGGTGCGTCTCGCGTCGCGGAGCGCGCGGGCGCGCGGGCTGGCCGGGGCGATCGTGCGGTGCGCCGCAGGGGGCCACGGGTGCGACGATCTGCTGGCGGGCTGCGCCGACGCGATCGCGGAGTTCCGTGAGCTGCTGGATCGGCACCTGCGGTCGCGGCCGGACGACTACTTCGCGACCTTCCGTGACTTGCTCGCGGTCGAAGAGCAGTACCACTGGAGTGCGGCCTTGGGTGACTTCTCGGATGACTTCTACCAGGTCGCCTGCCCTCACTGCGCTGTCGAGGTGACGATCGCCATCGGCGGTTACGGTCGCTACTCAGCGATCCGGGACTGGAACCTGGGCGACGTGGACCGACGGGGACTACGGCCGGCGTCCCCTGAGGGCCTCTCCGGCATCGGTCGATGGATGTATGAGACTGCCGTCGGCGATGGCGAAGCCGTGCTCGCCGACGGTATCGCCCATCTCTTCGGCCATGCAGAATGCCCCCGCTGTGCCAGCGTCTTCAACATTGCGGATGAGTACGCGTCTTCCAATCGTCCCGTTATGTGAGTGGCATGTCGTGAGCGAGCGGCTCTGTTCCTGCAGCAGAGCCGCAGCCCACCCGAGGCGACAGACAGCGATCGTGTCGGGGAACTGAGGCCCGTTCGTTGAAGCGGGTAGCGACCCCGTGGGGAGAGGGCGGGGCTCCCTCTCTATGCGGCGTTGGGCGGAGTGATCAGCTCACGGCGTGCTCCCGGCTGGTTATGCAGGAACAGCCACATGCGGGCCAGCTTCTGCGACTCCTTGGCCGTGTCGGCGACGGGTGAAAACTGACCGCTGATCGGCGGATGAAACGGGACCCGCTTCGCGATCTTCTGATCATCCTGATCTTCATCGAGGGTCAGGAGGAGAGGGTGATCCGCGTGGAGGACTGGGCTGAGATCCGTCGGTTGCACCGGGCCGAGCAGATGCCGATCCGGGCGATCGCCCGGTATCTGGGGATTTCGAAGAACACGGTGAAGCGGGCGCTGGCGACCGACCGGCCGCCGGTCTACCAGCGGCCGTTGAAGGGATCGGCGGTCGACGCGGTCGAGCCGGCCATCCGCGAGCTGCGGCGCAGCGTCTGGCGGTGGGATTCGACTTGAATCCGGCCACTGTGAAGGGGTACCTGCGCGCCGCGCGGCAGCGGGGCTTCCTGACCAAGGTCGAAGGCAAGGCGGGCGGGCAGCTCACGGACAAGGCAGAGCAGACACTCAGGGGGATGAAGCGTGGCGCAGGTACTGAAGAAGTGTGACTGCCGGAACAAGGCCCGCTGCGCGCACCTGTGGACGGTCCGCTACCGGGAGCCCGGCGGGCGGAGTGGGCGCCAGCGGGAGCGCTCGTTCCCCACGAAGAAGGAGGCCGAGAACTTCGGCATCAAGGCGGAGAACGACAAGCGCGAGGGCGTCTACATCGATCACCAGCTAGGCCAGGTCTCGCTCCGCAGGTGGGCCGAGGAGTGGCTGAAGCAGCACCCCGCGAACGAGTCCACCCGGCGTAACTACCAGGGCTTTCTCTCCAACCACCTGATACCCGAGTTGGGCTCCCGGACCTCGCCGGCCTCACCGTCGCTGACGTGAAGAAGCTCCAGGCCGCCATGGCGGCCCGCGGACTGACCGCCGCCACGATCAACGACCGCATGAACATCCTGCGCAGCATGATGATGGCGGCCGTGAAGCAGCGCCGCATACCGGACAACCCCTGCGACGATGTACCGCCACTCAAGGCGGCGGGCGCCGCGCTCGACCCGGATAAGATCCCGACGCTCGCCGAGGTGTATGCCATCGCGGCTGCCATGTCCGACCAGTACCGGCTGACCGTCTGGCTCCAGGCTGGCGCTGGGCTGCGGATCAGCGAAGCGCTGGGTTTTTCGGTGGACTGCCAGCGAGACGGCTTCCTCCGGCTGCGCCGGCAGATCAGCGCCAAGGCGAACCAGGGCGACTGTGTCACCCGCTTCGTCCCGCTCAAGCACCGGACGCCCGAGGAGTTTCGAGACGTCCCCACGCCGCTCTTCCTCGACCAAGAGATCGGCTTGCACCTGAAACGCTGGGGGACTGTGCAGCTCGACGGCCTGGAGGTGCTTTTCGCCCCTCGCGAGCGGGGCAAGGGCAAGATGCCCACGGCCTCGACGTACGGCCATCACTGGGGTAAGGCGCTGAAGGCGGCTGGCGTGCTGACGCCGGACGGGAAGTCGAAGTACACGCCTCACTCCCTGCGGCACTTCTTCGCCTCCACGGCGCTCGCGAACGGCGTGCCGATCCACGAGGTGAGCCGCTGGCTCGGGCACCGCAACATCAAGACGACTGTCGACACCTATGGGCACCTCGTACCGGAGGCGTGGGACCGCTGCCGGGATGTGATGCAGCAGGCGCTGCGCCCCGGGCTTCCCCGCCAGGCGTCGGCGACCGAGCTGGCGGCGTGACGTGCTGACCGGCCGACACGGTGCTGACTTGGTGCTGACCCAGCACCCTCGTGGACGGCAGGAACCCTTGCAAATACTGGGGAGTGTGCGACTTCTTGAACGTTCCGCTTCAACGTCTGACGCTATGTCAATATCTGTGCCCGATCCGCCTGTTGGAGGGTCGGGCACAGCTGTCGCGTCCGCAGTGAGTCCTCGATCCCGCGATGCGGTGACAGCGTTTGGCTGGCGGCCGTGGCGGCGACGCGGTCTCAGACCTTGACGACCTCCACGGAAGGGCCGCACAGGAGTGTCAGATCCTCGGGGTCGGACGTGAGGACGGTGGCCGGCCGGGGTGCGTTGCGGGCGATGACGGCGAAGGCGGCATCGATGGCGTACTCGTGGCCATGGAGGTGATGAGCGCGCAGGAGCGCGGCGGCCTGGTCGGCGATCTCCTTGGTGACGTCTTGAACGTCGACGCGGGAGAGGACCCACTTGATGCGGGCCGGGTGGATGCGCTCGTAGTCGGCCTCAAGCGTGGTCATGGCGCTGGTGGCGACGCGGACGCCCTCCTCCGACGCCGCCTGGACCAGAGCCACGACGGTGCGGTCCTTGCGGTAGAGCCTCGAGAGTCCTTCGCTGTCGAGCAGGAGGGTGCCGGGCATCAGGCGGCGGCCCCGCCGGCCTGCCGGTGGTCGTGGCGCAGCAGCGCCCGGGCGGCCTCGACCTCCTCGCGGGTGAGGGCTTCGTTGTCGGTCTCGAAGTCGACGACGATCTCCCGGAGCTTGTCCATGGCGACCCGCTGTTCGAGTGCCTCGGCGACGTAGGCGGAGAAACCGCCCGGGCCGACGTGGGCGCGTACGGCCTCGGCGAGGTCTTCGGGGAGACTGATGGAGTACTTCCTGCTACCGCTCATGCTGCCGATCCTACCGGTGGTCGTAAGTTTTCGGCGGTGAAAAGCGCCGCAGGTCTTCCGCATCCCCGAGATCGCGAGAGGGTGGTCTCTGGCCTGCGGCAACGCAGGCCGGGAGCCCCCGTCCGATGGGACACCGGCATCTTGCCCGGACTGGACGGGCACCCCGTCCAGGGCCGGGGTGGGTGGTGGGAGGATGCGGGGACTGCGAGAGAGGGGCGGGACGCGTGGGGCGCGGTGAGCGGGACGCGGTCGCGAGGGGAGCGCGACTGTACGAGGCAGCGCAGGCAGTGGCCGGTGACCACGGTAGGGCGGTCGAGGCGGTGCAGGCGGCGCTGAAGCCGATTCACGAGGCTGCAGTCACGCGGGAGCTCGACGCCATCCCCGTCGCCCGGCTGCAGGACGTTACCGAAGGACGCCTGCGGCTGGGGAACGTCGAGAAGAACGGCCTTGGCACGGTGGGCCGTGTTCTCGAAGCGGGCCCGTATCGGTTGCGGCAGATTCCCGGTGTCGGGCGGCGCACTGTCGACCAGATCCTTGCCGCTGCTCGCCGCCTTTCCGAAGCGGTGCACGAGACGGTGGCGGTGCACATGGACGTGGACCGGCCGGAGCCGAGCACCACCGCGCTCGTCATGGCGCTGCACGTACTGGTGGAAGCCGGCCCGGACGCCCGGCGCGCGGTGGACCGAGCAGCGGCCCTGTCGCAACGGCTCGGCCCGTTGCTGGTCGACGCGAGGCCCGCCGCCGGGCGTTTCAGGATGCTGCTGGCCGGCCGGGAGAAGAAGGCACGTGCTCTGGCGTCGGTTGCCGAGATCCGCTCACTGGTGGACGAAGCAGAGCAGGCCGGCCTGCCTGAGCTGCTTGCCCAAGCCTCGGTGGACCTGCTGCGTGGATCTTCGTCCGAGATCGCGGCATGGGCGGACTTCGAACTCCGCTCCGCGGAGTACTACAGCCTGCTCGCCGAGATCTCCGGGCGGCTGCCGGACGCGGCAGCCGCCGAGGGGTTCCTGCCGGAGGAGATCGCCGAGCGGGTACGGACGCAACGGCTCGACGACTCGCACCGGCGGGTCTCCCTTCGCGGTTACCAGGCGTTCGGCGCGGGATTCGTCCTTGCACAGCGCAAGGTGATACTCGGCGACGAGATGGGTCTCGGGAAGACCATCCAAGCGATTGCCGTGCTGGCACACCTGGCCGCCGAGGGGCAGAGCCATTTCATGGTCGTCTGCCCGGCGAGCGTTCTCGTGAACTGGACTCGGGAGATCGAGGCCCGCAGCGCCCTTCGTGTCATGGTGCTGCACGGCCCCGACCGGCACTACGCGTTCGCCGACTGGAAGGGACGGGGCGGGGTGGGGGTGACCACGTTCGACGCACTGCGCGGATTTCCGGCGCCGCGCCGCGGGGAGGTCGGACTGCTCGTCGTCGACGAAGCGCACTCCGTGAAGAACCCGAAGACCAAACGGTCGCAGTCGGTCGCCCTGTGGACGGAGCGTTGTGAGCGCAGCCTCTTCATGACCGGAACCCCGATGGAGAACCGGGTGGTGGAGTTCCGCAACTTGGTCCAGATGCTCAATGGTGGGGTGGCGGACTCCCTCGGCGAGCGGAACGCCTTGGCAGGATCCGTCGCCTTCCGCAAGGCCGTCGCCCCGGTCTACCTGAGGCGCAACCAGGAAGACGTGCTGACGGAACTCCCGAGTCTTCAGCAGACCGATGAGTGGGGGGAGCTGAGCGCGACGGACGAGGAGGCGTACCGTGAGGCCGTGCGCGCAGGCAATTTCATGGCGATGCGCAGGGCCGCGTACATGCGCCCCGAGAAGTCGGCCAAGCTGGAGCGGCTGCGCGAGATCGTCCAGGAGGCCTGCGAGAACGGGCAGAAGACCGTGGTCTTCTCCAATTTCAAGGACGTGCTGGGCGTGGTGAAGGCGGCGCTCGCTGCGGGTCCTACTGCCGGTACCCCTATCCTTGGTCCGCTCACCGGCAGCGTCCCGGCCGGGCGACGGCAGCAGATTGTCGACGACTTCGCCGGGGTTTCGGGACCAGCGGTACTCCTGGCACAGATCCAGGCGGCCGGAGTCGGCCTCAATATGCAGGCTGCCTCCGTCGTCATCATCTGCGAACCGCAGATCAAGCCGACCATCGAACACCAGGCCGCGGCCCGGGCCCACCGCATGGGCCAGATCAGGTCGGTTCACGTGCATCGTCTTCTCGCCGTCGGGGGAGTGGACGAACGCATGGTGAAGATGCTGGAGGAGAAGACCCGCCTGTTCGATGCTTACGCCCGCCGCAGCGCCGTGGCCGAAGCCACCCCGGACGCGGTCGACGTGTCGGACACCGAACTGGCCCGCCGGATTGTCGAGGAGGAGCAGGCGCGTCTCGGTATGACGGACGGGAGGCCCACGGCATACGAGTGAGGGAGTCCTCCGGTCCGCAACCAGTCCGCAGGACACCCGTAAGCGACCGTCGGGAGCCAACGCATGAACGCGTACATGCCAGGCAGTAGTCGGTGGGTGTACGCGGGGCCGCCGCGCCGATCCGCTCCACCGCCTTCGAGCTCGTCCGGCCGATCCTGGCCGGGCTGCTGGAACGCATGACCAAGCTTCAAGCGGCTCGTAGGTCACAGCACGGCGACGGAAACCGCGCACCGGCGAGTGCCGGGGGCGTCACGGGCCACCATGACGGGCATGCGTACACGCCTCAGCACCGGAGTGCTCCTCGCGGCCGTGCTCCTCGCCGTCCCCGCCTGCGGCTCCGGCACCGACGACACCGGCGGCAAGCCCGAAGGCGGCGCCACGCCGTCCGTCGAGGCGTCCGGGTCGAAGGTGCCGGACATCAGCGAGGGCATCCCCGAGGAGCCGACCGGGGCCAGGCGCGCGGCGCTCCTGGCCGCGCTCAAGGCCGTCGACCCGGCCCTGGCCGCCGACGCGGACAAGGCCGTCGCCAACGCCCGTCAGCAGTGCGCCACCATCACCGGCGGCGGCAACGCCGTGGCCGCCGCGCAGTCACGCTTCGGCAGCGCCGACCACCAGGTCACCGAGGCGCGGGCCAAGGCCATCAACGAGGTGCTGGAGCGGACCCTCTGCACGTCCTGACCCGCCCCGTCCCGGCCTATGGGGACGGGGCGGCGGCCACCGGGTTGACGCTGTCGAAGCAGACCAGCCCCCGGGCCTTCGACAGGAAGAAGGAGCCGCTGTAGAGGTCCGCGGTGATCTCGGCGTCGAAGGAGTCGCTCCGCACCCATCGCGCGTCCGCCGGGAGGAGGGCGGCGAGCCGGTCCGGGAACACCGGCAGGCGCGCCGGGCGGAAGTCGCGGTGGGCGGTGAGCCCGGCGACCCCGCCCGCGGCGAGGGCGGCGACGCCGACCACCCGGATGTCCGAGGGACCGGGGACCGACCTCCCGTCGTTCCCGGCGACCAGGTCGTAGCCCAGCCAGTGGGCGTCGCTGAGCGGCCCCAGCAGCGGGAAACGCCGCTCCAGCGGGGCCGTGTCCGTCCGCACCGGGCCCTCGGGCACCTTGGACGGGCCGGCCTGCGGCCGGGTGGACGTGCAGGCGGTCGCCAGCGCAGCGGCTCCCGCGGCCAGTGCTGCCCGCCGTGACATCACGCGCATGTCCCTGCCCCAATGGCCCCCGCCTGTCCCGTGGTTGTCCATCATGGCGCAGATACCGCCGTCCGGTCCCGGCGGGGGTGAGCCGCGGCCGATCCGTCCTCCGGCCGCACCACGGACGCCGGCGCGTCGAGCCGGGGACCAGAGGGCAGCCGCTGACGGCGCGCGGCCCGGCCCGGGATATATTCGCGCGGCCGTTCGCCACCCCATCCGTCCCCCGAGGAGCCGTTCCGTGCAGCCTCCGCCGTATCCGTCGTACCCCCTCCAGCCGGCGCTGCCGCCCGCGCCGCAGCGGGCACCGCTGAACGGGCTCGCCGTCGCCGCGCTGGTGACCGGATTGCTGTGTGTGCTGCCGGTGGTCGGCGTCGTGCTGGGGACGATCGCGCTGATGCAGATCAAGCGGACCGGCGCGCGCGGCAAGGGCATGGCCGTGACCGGGCTGGTGCTGTCCGCCGTCGGCACGCTGCTGTGCGCGCTCGTGCTCGCCGGCGGCGCCGCCGCCTTCGTCGAGGGCTTCAAGGAGGGCGTGAGGGAAGGGGCGCGGGACGACGGCGCCTTCTCGCTGCGCCGGGGCGAGTGCTTCGACACCCCCGGCGGCGACCTGGAGGCCCCGACCGCCGACATGGACACCGTGCCCTGCGCGCGGCGCCACGCCGGAGAGGTCGTCGGGGTCTTCAGGCTGCCCGGGGCCCGGGCCTACCCGGGCGACGCGGAGCTCAAGGACCGCGTGGAGGACCGCTGCCAACGGCTGGCCGACACCTACGCCATGGACAGCTGGGCGGTGCCGGGGGACGTCAAGGTGTACTACTACGCCCCGGACCGGAAGACCTGGAAGCACGGCGACCGCGAGGTGACCTGCGTGTTCGGCAAGGAGAAGGGCACGCTCAAGGGCACGCTGCGGCAGGACGCGAGCACGCTCGACGCGCACCAGGCCGCCTACCTTGAGGCGGCCAACGCCCTCAACGAGGCGATGGCCGAGGGGCCCGAGGAGGAGTACGTCGAGGACGACCTCGAGGGATACCGGAAGTGGGCCGGCGAGGTGACGGTCGCCCTCGCCACCGAGGCCCGTGCGCTCCAGGCCCACGACTGGCCGGCCGGCGCCGAGGAACCGGTCGCCGCGCTCGTGGCGGAGGCCGGCAAGGCGCGCGCGCACTGGGCCAAGGCCGCCGCGGCGAAGGACGCGGACGCCTACTACGAGCACTACGAGGCCGCGGACGCCCACAGCGGCCACCAGGAGGCCGTCAGGGCCCGGGAGGCGCTGGGGCTGGCCACGACGGTCGCGGCGGCGAACCCTTCGGTGTGATCAGCCCGGACTCGTAGGCGTAGACGACCAGTTGGGCACGGTCTCGGGCGCCCAGTTTGGTCATCGCCCGGCTGACGTGGGTCTTGACGGTCAGCGGGCTGATGACCATCCGCCCGGCGACCTCGTCGTTGCTGAGCCCGCGCGCGACGAGCGCGAGCACCTCCCGCTCCCGGTTGGTCAGCGCCTCCAGGCCCGCGGCGTGCGTGGCGTCGGGCGGCCGCGAGACGAACTCGCTGATCAGCCTGCGGGTGATGGCGGGGGAGAGCAGGGCGTCGCCGCGCTCGGCGACATGGATGGCCTGGACGAGGTCGGCGGGTTCGGTGTCCTTCAGCAGGAAGCCGCTGGCGCCGGCGCGCAGCGCGTCGAAGACGTACTCGTCCAGGCCGTAGTTGGTGAGGATGACCACGTGCACCCCGGCAAGCCGCGGATCGGCGGCGATCAGCCGGGTCGCGCCGATCCCGTCGAGCACCGGCATCTGGACGTCGAGGAGCACCACGTCGGGCACGTGCCGCCGGGCGAGTTCGACGGCCTGCTGCCCGTCGCCCGCCTCGGCCACCACCTCGATGCCCTCCTCGGCGTCGAGGAGCGCGCGGAAACCGGCCCGCATCAGCGCCTGGTCGTCGGCGATCAGCACGCGGATCACCGCACCTCCTCCAGCGGCGCCCCGGCCGGCCCGGCGGCCGTCCTGCCGTCGGCCGCCTGCAGGGCGTCCAGGGGGAGTTCGGCCCGTACGGAGAAGCCGCCCTGGGGCCGCGGCCCGGCGCGCAGCCGTCCGCCGAGCGCGGTCACCCGTTCCCGCATCCCGGTCAGCCCGACCCCGGGCACCGGGCCCTCCCCGGGGGACGCCGTGCCGTCGTCGTCGACCTGGACGACCAGCTCCCGGTCGCCGTACTCGATGCGGACGGTGGCCCGGGACTCCGGCCCGGCGTGCCGGGTGACGTTGGTCAGCGCCTCCTGCACGATGCGGTACGCGGCCCGGTCGACCCCGTCGCCCAGCGGCCGTTCCCGCCCGGTGACCGTGACGCTGGTCGGCAGCCCGGCCGTGCGCGAGCGCACCACCAGATCCTCGATCCGGTCCAGGCCGTGGCCGCCGCCGGTGCCGCGCAGCACCTCCAGGGTCGAGCGCAGCTCCCGCATCGCCTCTCCGCTCGCCTCCTGGATCGCCAGCAGCGCGTCGGGCACCTCATCGCCGCGCTTGCGGGCCAGGTGGACGGCGACCCCGGCCTGCAGCTTGATGATCGAGATGCTGTGGGTGAGCGAGTCGTGCAACTCCCGTGCGATACGGAGCCGCTCCTCGCCGGCCCGGCGCAACGCCGCCTCCTCGCGGGTGCGTTCGGCGTCCAGCGCCCGGCGCTCCAGCTGCTCCAGGTAGGCCCGTCGGTGCCTGCCCACCACGGCCATGGCGACCGAGGCCAGGAACCAGCCGAGCAACAGCGCGGTGGACTGCGCCAACGTCGGCGCGGGCTGCCCGGAGGCGAGGTAGCCGGTGAGGAACGCCAGGGCCGACAGCTGCACCGGCAGCCGCTTCCCGCCCGCCCTGACCGCCATGTGGATCGCGACCAGCACCGGGAACGCCGCCGAAGGACCGGGGTGCACCCGCAGCGCGTACGCCAGCATGCAGCCGGTGCACAGCAGCAGCGCCGTCGCCGGCCGGCGACGGCTCCCGGCCACCGCCAGCGCGCCCACCAGGCCCAGTGCCAGGTCGAGGGCGCCGGAGGGGCGCGGCACCCCCGGCAGCAGCAGGACGTCGACGGCCAGGACGGCGCCGATCACCACGTCGAAGGCGACACCCCGCCACCCCCGCAGCCCGGCCCACTCCTGACGCCCGATCAGCGTGCCACCCATGCCCGCACCCTACGCCGCCGCGCCGGGCGGCACCTCCTCCCCGAAGACGGCTCCGCGGCTACTCCCGGCGGAGTAGTCCGGCCCGCGGCCAAGGCCCCGGCAGCAGTGGCGGCCCCCTTCCCCCGGACGACGACCGCAGGGCCCCCGGTCGGCCACGATCGACCCGTCGAGACACCACCGTCCACGAGCCGTCAGCGAGGAGGCCAGGCCATGGCCACGCCCTTCCGTCTCACCACTCCCGCGCCGCCCGGCGAGGCCACCGGCCGGACCGCCGAGGTCTACGCCCAGCTCGCGGGCGACTTCGGCATCGGCCACGCGCCCACCTTCGTCGCGCTGTCGGCCGCCCCCGACCTGCTGGCGGCGACCTGGGCGGTGCTGCGCGAGTCGCTGCTCGCCGGGCGCGTGCCGCGTACCGACAAGGAGCTCGTCGCCCTGGGGGTGTCGGCGGCGAACCGCTGCCCCTTCTGCGTGGACGCGCACACCGTCCTGCTGCACGCCACCGGTGACCACCGCCTCGCCGAGACGGTCGCCCGCGGGGGCACGCCGGGCGACCCCGCCCAGGCCGCCCTGCTCGCCTGGGGCGGGGCGACCGCGACCCCCGGCGCGCCGGCGGCCGCGGCACACCCCTTCGGCCCGCGGGACGCGCCGGAGTTCGTCGGCACCGCGCTCGCTTTCCACTTCGTCAACCGGATGGTGTCCGCCCTGCTGACCGAGGACCTGCTCCCCGGCGGGCTGCAACGGCTGCGCCTGGTACGCAGCGTCGGCGGCCGGGCCCTGGCCCGTACCGTCCGCAGGCCGCTGCCGCCCGGGGCCAGCCTGCCACTGCTGCGCGGCCCGGCGGGGCCCGCGCCCAAGTGGGCCGCGAACGCCCCGGTGGGCACCGCCTTCGCCGCGCTGCGGCGGGCCGCCGCCATGGGCGGACGGCGGCTCGGTGACACGGCCCGGGAGGCGGTCGTGGCCGCCGTCGACGCCTGGGACGGCACGCCCGCGCCACTCGGTGGCGACCCCACCGCCGCGCCACTCGCCGCGGTGCCTTCCGCCGAACGCCCCGGCGCCCGGCTGGCGCTGCTCGCCGCCCTCGCCCCGTACCGGATCACCGAGGCGGACGCGGAGGCCTGGCGGATCGCCGATCCCGACCCGTACGACGCCGATCTGGTGCGGGTGCTGGCCTTCGGCGCCATGACCGCGGTGAGCCGGATCGAGACCTCGCTCCACGAGCCTTCGCCTCGCCCCAGGTTGACAGCCCATTGACAGAGCCACGACGATGCGTGGTGCCGCTGGGGCCGATGAGCCCCGTGTGCACTTCGACCACTCGCCCGGTGACGCCTCGGCCTGCTCACGAACGGGGAGAGCTGCCGTCAGCCGCGCCCGCCGGGCCACGCAACGCCAAGATTGGGTTCTGCATGTCCATATCGCGACGTGTCACCGTCGGACGGCTGCTGGGCGTGAGCGCCGCGGCCGTCGCCCTCACCGCCGTGGGGGCCACCTCCGCCTGGGCCGGCGACTGCCCGGGCGGCAAGGGCTGGGACCGCGGCGGCCACCACGGCTACGAGCCCGGCCAGGGCGGCGGCACCAAGACCTCCACCGACCGCTGCGAGTTCTCGCTCGACGGCACGGCCTGGTACCCGTCGGTCAAGGTCGACGACGTCAACCTCAAGCCGGGCGAGGACGGCAAGGTCCACGTCAAGGTCCGGGTCGCGGACGGCTCCTCGTCCTGCACCGTGTCCCTCGCCTCGTACCGCACCCACGGCGCCACTTTCCAGACCTCCGGCAAGCAGGTGTTCCACGACTGGGACACCGTGAAGATCACCACCGGCACGGGCACCGACACGCTCGACGTCGCCGTGCCGGACGTCACCTGCTTCGCGCAGGTCGACCTGTACTACGGCAACAAGAAGTACGACGGCGTCCTGGACGCCAACGACGGCTACGAGCACGGCGACCTGCCCGAGGGCCCGAACCACGCGGTCATCGGCGACAAGAAGATCGCCTGGTGGAACGGCGGCACGAAGGACTGCACCACGCAGACCGTCCCGAACACCCCCGCCGACTCCACCCCGACCACCCCCGCCGGTGACGAGACCACCCCGGCCGGCGGCGAGGAGACCACCCCCGCCGCGACCGAGACCCCGTCGGCCACCGCCTCGGCGTCGGCCTCGGCGTCGGCTTCGGCGTCCGCCTCGGCCTCCGAGTCCGTCGAGGCCGCGACTTCCGAGTCCCCCAACGGCGGCTCGGGCGACCTCGCCGAGACCGGCAGCGGCAACGTGGGCATGCTCTCGGCCGCCGCGGCCGTGCTGCTGGCCGCCGGTGGCGGTGTGGTCCTCGCGACCCGTCGCCGTCAGGCCGCCCGCCGGCACTGACACCCGCCGAGCGGAGGAGGGGTACGACTGCGTCAGCAGTCGTACCCCTCCGTCATGCCGGGTCCGACAGCCGCCTGACGCGCTTGATGCCCTGCCGTAACACGGCACTCCCCGGCCTTCGCGGGAGGAGTTGCCGAATCGTCCGAGCAGCCCACCACGAGGACGACCCTCCGTCTTGCGACGCACCGCACCTGGGGCCGCCTCCCAGCGGAGCCGGGGGAACCGCCGGGCCCGCCCTTCGGTCGGCCGGAGCTACTTTGACGACAGGGCCTAGCCCCCGCTCCGTACGGATTGGAACAATCCGAACCTGACCGTAGGGACGGATGCGGGGGGCTGCATGACATCTCCGGGGGACACCGCCGTCGGCGAGCGCTATCCGACCGTGGACGAGGTCGCCGCGGCGGCCAGGGCACTGGCGCTGCGCCGGCCCGACGTCTGCCGGCTGCGGACGGTGGGTCTGTCCCGGGCCGGGGAGCCGCTGCTGCTGCTCTCGGTCGGGCACGGGTCGCGCAACGTCCTGGTGGTGGCCGGCCCGCACGCCAACGAGATGGTCGGCGGCGCCACCGTGCTGCTGCTGGCCGGGCGGGTCGCCGCCGACCCCGTGCTGCGCGACGGCGCCGACGCCGCCTGGCACTTCCTGCTCTGCGCGGACCCGGACGGCGCGCGGCTCAACGAGGCCGTTCCCGACGGCCGGTTCACCATGCTCGGCCACTACCGGCACTTCTTCCGGCCGCGCGCCGCCGAGCAGCCCGAGTGGCTGCCGGACGACGGCACGCTGGACGGGGCGCTGCCCGAGACCCGCGCGCTGATCGGGGTCATCGACGAACTGCGACCGGTGCTGCAGTGCTCGTTGCACGGCATCGACGTGGGGGGCACCTTCATCCAGGTGACCCGGGACATCCCGCGGCTCGCGGAGCGGATCGCCAAGTCCGCCGCCGAGTTCGACATCCCCCTGGAGGCGGGTTCCTCCGACGCCTTCCACTGGCCGAGCCCCGGACCGGGGGTGTACGTGCTGCCGCCGCCCGGCGGCCCGCGCGAGGACGCCTCCAACTCCACGTGGACGTACGCCCACCGGTACGGCGGCGTCACCGCGATCGCCGAGGTGCCCATGTGGGCGTGCGACCGCGCCGCCGACACCTCGCCGCATCCGGGCGCCGACGGCGCGCTGCGCACGGCGGGGGAGGCGCTGCGCCGGTCCAGCCTGCTGGTCGGCGGCCTCGTCGGGCAGGTGCGGCCGCACCTGCCCGGGGACGGCGGGCCGTTGCTGCGCGCGGCGCGGGAGATCGTCGCGGTCGGCCCGGCGCTCGCCGCGGACTGGGACCCGGCCCTGCGCACCGCGGCCGCGCCGCCGCTGCCCGCGATGACCCGGGCCCGGGTCAGCAGCGTCGAGATCTACGCGCAGCGACTGCCGCTGCGCGCCGCCGCGATGCTGCTGCGGGTGGTCCGTACCGTGGAACAGGCACCCGCTCCGCTGGTGGCGGTGCGGCAGCTGCTGGAGGGGCTGGTGGCGGACTGGTGCGAGGCGTACGAGACGGCGCACCGGGCCCGCTGGATCCCGGTGCGCCACCAGGCGGAGCAGCACGCCCGGGTGGTGCTCGCGGCCTTCGATCTGCTGCCCGGGTGACACGACACGGGTAAAGCCTTGCGGAAGGCTTGCGGGTGGCAACCCTGAGTTGTCAAGCTGTTGCGCACAGTCAACCCGAGGGAGGGGCACGTGCCTTTCGGTGAGCAGCCCGCGTACCTGCGCGTCGCCGAGGATCTCCGCCGGAAGATCCTCGACGGCAGCCTCCCTCCGCACACCCGCCTGCCCTCGCAGGCCCGCATCCGGGCGGAGTACGGGGTGTCGGACACCGTCGCCCTGGAAGCCCGCAAGGTGCTGATGGCCGAGGGCTTCGTCGAGGGCCGCTCCGGCTCGGGGACGTACGTGCGCGAACGCCCCGACCCGCGGCTGGTCGTGCGCACGGGCTACCGGCCGGGCAGCGGCCAGGCGACGCCGTTCCGGCAGGAGCAGGCCGACGAGGGCTTCAAGGGCACCTGGGAGGCCGGCAGCTTCCAGGACTCGGCGAACGCGCGTATCGCCGAGCGGCTGGGCATCAAGCCCGGCGACCGGGTCATGCGCACGCGCTACCTCTACCGGACGGAGGGCGAGCCGATGATGCTCGCCACCTCCTGGGAGCCGCTGTCGGTGACCGGGCGCTCGCCCGTCCTGCTGCCGGAGGAGGGCCCGTTGGCCGGCCAGGGCGTGGTGGAGCGGATGGCCGCGCTCGAGATCGTGGTCGACAACGTGGCCGAGGACGTCGGCGCGCGGCCGGGCCTGGCGGAGGAGACCGCGGTGCTGGGCGGGGTGCCCGGGCACGTGGTCATCGAGATCCGCAGGACGTACTACGCCTCCGGGCTGCCCGTCGAGACCGCGGACATCGTCATCCCGGCCGACCGCTACCGGGTGTCGTACCGGATGCCCGTGAAGTGACCCCGCCCGCGCGCCGGGGGCCCGCGAGCGCGCTGGTGGGCGGCGTGGTCATGCGGCGCGGGAGGTGCGCGGTCCACGGCGGGCGGCGCCGGGGCGCACGCCGATGCGCGGAGAGCGCGGACAAGCGCCCTTTCTGAGTCAACTCCCAATCGAACATGGCCCGATCGTGTCGAATGCTGCCCGAACGTGTCCGGCGCGTCACGTTCGGGCGTAGGCTCCGGCATATGCGCATCGCCGTTTCCTCGGACATGGACGAGCCGGTCGCGCGGCTGGTCGTCGACGAACTGCGCCGCCGCGGGCACACCGTGAGCACCCACGGTGCCCTGCGCGCCGGCGACCGCAAGGACTGGGCCTGGAGCGCGGAGAGCGCCGCGCGGGACCTCGCGGAGGGCCGCGCCGATCAGGCCGTCGTGTGCTGCTGGACGGGCACGGGGGCCTCCATCGCCGCCAACAAGGTGCCCGGCGTCCGCGCCGCGCTCTGCGTCGACGCGTACTCCGCGGACGGCGCCCGCAAGTGGAACGACGCCAACGCCCTCGCCCTGAGCCTGCGTCTGACCAGTGAGCCCCTGCTCCGGGAGATCCTCGACGCCTGGTTCGCCGGCGCCCCGAGCGGTGAGGACGACGACCGGGCCAACGTGGCGCACCTGGAGGAGATCCGATGAGTGAGCTGGTCTGGGTCGTCATACGCCAGGACGACAACGGCAACCGCTACCGGGTCGGCCGCTACGCCACCCGGCGGGAGGCCGAACGCGTCGCCGACACCCTCGACGCGCGCGGCCACAAGCAGCTCTACCTCGTCGAGCGGATCGACCGGCGCGCGTCCTAGGCGTGTCGTCGCATGAGCGCCGGCCGCCCGGAGGGCGGGCCCCGCGGTGTCTGGTGCGGTGCATCGCAAGGCGGAGAGTCGTCCTCGTAGTGGGCTACTCGGACGATTCGACAACGCAGCCAGGTGCCGTGCCAGGCGCCGCGGGGCAGGCGGGCATGTGACGACACGCCCTGGCCGGTCCGCCACGGATAGGGTGCCGCCCATGACGACGCGTGACGTGACGGTGGTGGTCGGCGCCGCTGTGCTCGACCAGGGCAGGCTGCTCGCGGCGCGGCGCAGCGCGCCGCCGGAGCTGGCGGGGCGGTGGGAACTGCCCGGCGGGAAGCTCGAACCCGGGGAGACGGCGCCGCAGGCGCTGATCCGGGAGCTCCGCGAGGAACTGGGCGTGGAGGCCGAGGCGCTGGAGAGGGTTCCCGGCGAATGGCCGCTGAAGCCCGGCTACGTCCTGCAGGTGTGGACCGCCCGCATCCTGTCCGGGGAGCCCCGGCCCCTGGAGGACCACGACGAGCTGCGCTGGCTCACCCCCGACCGCCTGGGCGAGGTCGACTGGCTCGACCAGGACCGCCCCGCGGCCGCCTGGGCGGCAGCCCGGGCCGCCACCCAGGGCCCCACTTCGGGCTGACCGCCCCGCACCACCCGGGACCACCCCCGCGGCGCACCAGGACGGATATGCGGCGAGGAATATCGGGTATGTGGGGATTGATCCGAAGGTGGTCGGCCGGCTGGAGCCGGTGACCCTGCAATGGTCTGGGGTCCCCACGCGTGAGCGGGAGCGAGGACGGTACAGGGAAGGGCGAGGGACCGGGACACCCCGAGTCCGCGGCCGCGCGCGAGCGCGCCCACGCCGGGCTCCGGCCCGGGCCCACGGGACCGGTACCGGGCGGGCCCACCGCCTCCGGGACGCTGCTGGACACCCTGCGGCTGGCCGTCGTCATGCTCGACACCTCGGGCCGCGTCCTGCTCTGGAGCCCCCTCGCCGAGGAGATGCTCGGCTGGGCGGGGGAGCACATCGTGGGCCGCCGGGTCTCCGCCCTGATCGACCTCGGCGAGGAAGGACGGCCGCGCCAGGCACCGCCCGCCACCCGCCGGACGGCCTCCGTGCCCCGCCCCGGCCCCTCCGAACGCATCCTCGCCGAGCTGCTGCGCACCGGCGGCTGGGACGGCATCCTCTCCGTCCGGCACCGCGACGGCCACCAGGTGCAGGTCGAGGCGCGGGCCTCGCTCCTCGTGGACGGCGACGGCCGGCCCTTCGTCCTGGTGTCGATCGCCGAGACCAGCCGGGTCCGCAGCATGGAGCACGACCTGGCGGCACTCGACTCGCTCTTCGACTCCTCGCCCCTCGGGGTCGCGATCTTCGACACCGAGCTGCGCTACGTCCGCGTCAACGAGGCCCTGACCCGGATGAACGCGGTCCCCGCCGAGGACACCCTCGGCCACCGCGTCGAGGAGATCGTGACCGCCGGGGCCGCCGACGAGCTCACCACCCTCCAGCGGCACGTGCTGGCCACCGGGCGCCCGGTCATCGACGTCGTCGTGCCGGGTCCGTCCGGCGGCTGGCGCTCGGTGTCGTACCACCGGCTGGAGGACCGCGCTGGCCGGGTGCTGGGCATCAGCTGCAGCGTGATGGATGTGACGGAGCGTCAGCAGAGCGCCGAGAAGATCGAGCGCACCCGGCGCAGGCTGGCGCTGCTCAACGACGTCGGCTCGCGCCTGGCGGACCTGCTGGACGTACGGCGGATCGCCGAGCAACTGGCCACGACCGTCGTACCGCGGTTCTGCGACTACAGCGGAGTGATCCTGCACCCGGCCGTGCCGGACGGCGGGGAACTGCCCGGGGCCCCGTACGGGGAGCGCACCGAGATGCGCCAGCTCGGCATCGGCGCGGTCAAGGAGGGCCCCCTGGTCGACAGGATGCTCGGCATCGGCAAGGTGATCCAGGTCGACCGGGCGTCCGTCTTCGGCTCCGTGCTGCACAGCGCGCGGCCCGCCCTGGTGAGCAGCGCGGACGAATTGCGCGACTCCGTCGCCACCTTCCCCGGCGACCCCAAGGTGCAGGCCGCCCTGGACCTCGGCGTCCGCTCGCTGCTGGTCGCCCCGCTGCGGGCCCGCGGCATCGTCCTCGGGCTGCTGGTCGTCAGCCGCGCCGGCGGGCGCGAACCCTTCGACCAGGACGACGTCGACCTCGCCATGGAACTGTGCGACCGCTCCGCCGCCGCCCTGGACAACGCCCGCCTCTACATCCGCGAACGCGAGGGCGCCCTGATGCTGCAGCGCAGCCTGCTGCCGCGCAGCGTGCCCGAGCCGCCCGGCGTCGGCCTCGCCTTCCGCTACGTGCCCGCCAGCACCGGGGCGGCGGCGGGCGGCGACTGGTTCGACGTCATCCCGCTCGCCGGCGGCCGGGTCGCCCTCGTCGTCGGGGACGTCATCGGCCACGGGCTGCGCGCCGCCGCCACGATGGGCCGGCTGCGCACCGCCGTACGGACCCTGGCCGCGTTGGAGATGGCGCCGGAGGAACTGCTGCGCCGTGTCGACGACCTCGGCGACGACCTCGCCGCGGGCACCGCCGAGGGCTGGACGGCGACCTGCGTCTACGCCGTCTACGACCCCTCCACGCTGCGACTGGCCGTGGCCCGCGCCGGGCACCCGCCGCCGGTGCTGGTGGAGCCGGGCGCCCACGGGGGTGGCCGGGCCCGGCTGCTGGAGTCCCCGGCCGGGGTGCCGCTCGGCGTCGGCGGCGTGGACTTCGAGTCGGTCGAACTCGAGGTGCCCGACGGCTCCGTCCTCGTGCTCTACACCGACGGCCTGGTCGAGGCGCGCGGCGAGGACATCGGAGTCGGCATGGACCGGCTGCGGTCGGTGCTCGCCCGCCGTCCGCTGCGCTCCCTGGAGGAGGCCTGCGACGACCTGCTGGCCACCCTCGCCCAGGGCCGTGAACCCGACGACGTGGCCCTGCTCATGGCCCGTCTCGGCGGCCTCCCGGAGGGCAGCACCGTCCACTGGACGTTCAGGGCCGAGCCGAGCGCCGTCCGCCGTGCCCGGCGGCACGTACGGCAGACCCTCGCGGAGTGGGGGCTGCGCGACCTCACCGACGTCACCGTGCTGCTCGTCAGCGAACTCGTCACCAACTCCCTGCGGTACGCGCGCGGTCCGATCGGCGTGCGCATGGTGCGCGGCACCTCGCTGCTCGTCGAGGTCTCCGACCCGCTGCCCGACCCGCCCCGCCGCCGCGCCACGGGCGAGGAGGACGAGGGCGGCCGCGGGCTGCAACTGGTGGCCCACGCTTCCCGGCGCTGGGGCACCCGGCACGGCCCGCTGGGAAAGACCGTCTGGTTCGAGCTTGCCTTCCCCGCCCCGGCGACCGTCGCGGGCGGCCCCCTCGGATGACCGGTCACGCACGGTTCGGCGGGCCGGAGCAGGGTAGTTGAAGTGGGGCGTCAGCGGAATTCATACGCCTCGAGATGATGCTGTGATCGACAAGTGCATGTGCGGAACGGGGGTAATGCTGAATACTCGGCACCAGCCGGTCCGTATGTGTGAGCTGGAGGGGTCGGGCGTGAACGATGAGCCGTCGGGGGTTGTTGGGCCCCGGAACCCTGAGGCCGTGACACAGAGCGCCTGGCAGTCCAGTCCGCCCGGCTCCCTCTACGACTACATCCGGGTGGCCTCGTTCTCCCTCGGCCCGGACGGGCGGATCGAGCAATGGAGCGAGCGCGCCGAGGACTTCTTCGGCGTTCCCGCGTCCGAGGCGCTCGGCCAGGACCCGATCGCCGCCTTCGTCCCCGAGGACCGGCGTACCCGGGCGCACGAGCGGATCGCGGAGATCCTCGACGGCCGCGAGTGGATCGGCACCGTGCCCTACCGCGACAAGGCGGGCCAGGAGGGGCTGGCCGAGGTCTACGTGATGCCCTCGCGCAGCGAGACGGGCCGGCGCGGGGCACTCTGCATCGCCGTGGACGTCCGCGTGCTGCGCCAGATCGAGACCGATATCGCCTCCTCGCAGGCTGTCTTCGGCCAGTCGCCGATGGGCTTCATCCTCTTCGACACCAACCTCAAGCTGCTCCGCGTCAACCAGCGCTTCGCCACCGTCTTCGGACGCAGCCCCGGCGACCACCGCGGCCGCACCCCGCACGACTTCCTCTCCCGCGTCGAGGCCGACCGGCTCACCGCCGCGCTCAAGCAGGTGCTGGACAGCGGCGACCCGGTCCTGGACATGACGATCGTCGGCACCGTCCCTTCGGGGTCCGGCGCCAACAACCGCAGGCGCTGGGCGATCTCGCTGTACCGGCTGCACAGCGGCAGCGGCCGCCCCATCGGTGTCGCCGGTCTCGCCCAGGACGTCACCGGGCGCCAGCGCGCCGAGCGGGAGGCCGCGCACACCCGCCGCAACCTGGCCCTGCTCAACGAGGCCAGCAGGCGGATCGGCAGCTCCCTGGATCTGGAGACCACCGCCCGCGAACTGCTCGACGTCGCCGTTCCGCACTTTTGCGACCTGGCCTCCGTCGACCTCTACCAGGCGCTCCTGGTCGGCGAGGAAGGCCCCGTCGGCACCGCCGACGGGAGCGGCGAGGTCCGGCGGGTCGCCTTCGCCAGCGCTGTCTCCGACGCGCCCGTGGCCCCCCTGGACGGCGGCCACGCCGGCGGCCCGGTCTCGGTGGGCGCGGTCCACCGCTACCCCTTCAACTCGCCCTGGGCGGGGGCCCTGCGCACCGCCCAGACCCAGGTCATGGGCGCCGACGGCGGCGACCCGGAGGTGGAGCTCGGCGAACTCGGCGGGGGCCTGGTGCAGTCCACCCTCGCCGTGCCCGTCGTCGCCCGCGACACCGTCCTGGGGCTGGTCCAGTTCGCCCGCGCCAAGGGCAGCGAACCGTTCTCCGAGCGCGACCGGATGCTCGCCGAGGAACTCGCCGCCCGCGCCGCCGTCTTCATCGACAACGCCCGGCTCTACCGGCGCGAGCACGAACGCGCCCTCATCCTGCAGCGCAGCCTGCTCCCGCCCGGCAACCCCGAGGCCGCCGGACTCGACATCGCCTGCCGCTACCTGCCCGGCAACATGGAGACCGAGGTCGGCGGCGACTGGTTCGACGTCATCGAACTCCCCGGCCACCGCACCGCGCTGGTCGTCGGCGACGTCATGGGCCGCGGACTGCGCGCCGCCGTCGCCATGGGTGAGCTGCGCACCGCCGTACGTACCCTGGCGCTGCTGGACATCGAACCCGCCGACGTGCTCTCCGCCCTCGACGAGGTCGCCCGCGGCCTCGGCGGCAGCGGCGACGGCCGCAGCGGTCGGCGCGGCAAGGAGGCCGACGGCTCGGACCTGTCCGAGGTGTACCTCGCCACCTGCGTCTACGCCGTCTACGACGCCATAACGCGACGGGTCACCATCGCCAACGCCGGCCATCTGCCGCCGGTCCTGGTCGAACCCGGCGAGCAGGCCATGATGCTGGAGGTGCCCACCGGCATGCCGCTGGGCGTCGGCGGCGAGCCCTTCGAGGAGGTCGAGGTCGACCTGCCGGACGGCGCGCTCCTCGCCCTCTACACCGACGGCCTCGTCGAGTCCCGCAACCACCCCCTCGACGAGGGCCTGCGCGCCTTCCGCGCCGCGCTCGACGAACCCCAGCGCCCGCTGGAGGACGTCTGCGACCACATACTCGCCCGGCTCGACACCGCCCACGGCGAGGACGACATCGCCCTGCTCATGGCCCGCGTCCACGGCCTGCCCGACGACTCCGTCGGCGACTGGACGCTGGAGCCCAACCCCCGCTCCGTGGCCCGCGCCCGCGAGTTGGCCCGCGACTGCCTGCTCGCCTGGGACCTGGCCGCGCTGGTCGACACCACCGAACTGCTCGTCAGCGAACTGGTCACCAACGCCCTGCGGCACGGCCAGGGCGACATCCGGCTGCGCCTGCTGCGCGACCGCACCCTGGTCTGCGAGGTCTGGGACGACGCGCTCGTCCAGCCGCGCCGCCGGCGTGCCCGCGCCACCGACGAGGGCGGCCGCGGACTGCAACTGGTCTCCCTGCTCAGCAGCCGCTGGGGCTCCCGCCGCACCCACCGCGGCAAGACCGTCTGGTTCGAGCTGGACCTGCCCTCGGACGGCGGCGGCAGCACGGGCGAGGACACGATAGAGGCGCTGCTCAGCCTCTTTTGAGCAGCGCCTCCACCGCGGGAGCGGACCGGGCGGTTCAGGTCCTGCGCCGGATCCTGTTGCCGAGCCAGACCAGCGGGTCGTACTTGCGGTCCACCGCGCGCTCCTTGAGCGGGATGAGCGCATTGTCGGTGATCTTGATGTGCTCGGGGCAGACCTCGGTGCAGCACTTGGTGATGTTGCAGTACCCGAGCCCGTGCTCGTCCTGGGCCGACCGCTTGCGGTCCAGGCCCTGCTCCTGCGCCGCGTCCAGCGGGTGCATGTCCAGCTCCGCCACCCGCATCAGGAAGCGCGGACCGGCGAACACCTTCTTGTTCTCCTCGTGGTCACGGACCACGTGGCAGATGTCCTGGCACAGGAAGCACTCGATGCACTTGCGGAACTCCTGCGAGCGCTCCACGTCCTCCTGGAGCATCCGGTACTCGCCCGGCGCCACGCCCTCGGGCGGGACGAAGGAGGGCACCTCCCGCGCCTTCTCGTAGTTGAAGGACACGTCGGTCACCAGGTCCCGCACCACGGGGAAGGTCCGCATCGGCGTGACGGTGATGGTCTCGTCCCGGTCGAACACCGACATGCGGGTCATGCACATCAGCCGCGGTCTGCCGTTGACCTCCGCGCTGCACGAGCCGCACTTGCCGGCCTTGCAGTTCCACCGTACCGCCAGGTCGCCCGCCTGGGTGGCCTGCAGCCGGTGGATGATGTCGAGGACCACCTCGCCGTCGTTGACCTCGACCCGGTAGTCCTGCAGCCCGCCGCCGTCCGCGTCGCCGCGCCAGACCCTGAAGTGCGCCGTGTACGTGCTCACCGGTCCAGCTCCTCGTCCGTCAGGTACTTCAGCAGCTCGTCGTTCTCGAACAGCGCGAGCAGATCGGGCCGGATCGGGTCCATCTCGCGCCGCCTGACCGACACCTCGCCGAACGCGTCCGCCGGGTCGGCCAGTGCACAGACCAGGTTGAGCTTGCGCCAGCGGCGATCCATCTCCGGGTAGTCGTCCCGGGTGTGACCGCCCCGGGACTCGGTGCGCTCCAGCGCCGCCCGGGCCACGCACTCGCTCACCAGCAGCATGTTCCGCAGGTCGATGGCGAGGTGCCAGCCCGGGTTGAACTGCCGGTGCCCCTCGACGCCGGCCCGCCGGGCCCGCACCCGCAGGGCCTCCAGCCGGATCAGCGCCTCCTCCATCTCGCTCTGCCGGCGGATGATGCCGACCAGGTCGTTCATCGTCTGCTGCAGCTCCTGGTGGAGCGTGTACGGATTCTCCGGGACCCCGTCCGGCACGGCTCCGGCCTCCGCGCTGAACGGCCGCAGCGCCTCCGCCGCGGCGGTGTCGACCTGCCACTCCGCGACGGCCGGCCGCGTGCCGCCGAGCCCGGCCGCGTACTCGGCCGCGTGCAGGCCCGCCCGGCGCCCGAAGACCAGCAGGTCGGAGAGCGAGTTGCCGCCCAGCCGGTTGGAGCCGTGCATGCCGCCGGCCACCTCGCCCGCCGCGAACAGCCCGGGCACCCCGGTCGCCGCCGCCGTGTCCGGGTCGACGTCCACGCCGCCCATCACGTAGTGGCAGGTGGGGCCGACCTCCATGGCCTCGGCGGTGATGTCGACGTCCGCCAGTTCCTTGAACTGGTGGTGCATCGAGGGCAGTTTGCGCCGGATGACCTCGGCGGGCAACCGGGTCGAGACGTCCAGGAACACCCCGTCGTGCGGGGAACCACGACCGGCCTTGACCTCGGAGTTGATCGCCCGGGCCACCTCGTCGCGGGGGAGCAGCTCCGGCGGCCGGCGGTTGTTGTCCGGGTCCTCGTACCAGCGGTCGCCCTCGTCCTCGCTCTGCGCGTACTTCTCCTTGAAGACGTCCGGGACGTAGTCGAACATGAACCGCTTGCCCTCGGAGTTGCGCAGCACCCCGCCGTCGCCGCGGACCGACTCGGTGACGAGGATGCCCTTCACCGACGGCGGCCAGACCATCCCCGTCGGGTGGAACTGCACGAACTCCATGTTGATCAGCGGTGCCCCGGCCAGCAGCGCCAGGGCGTGCCCGTCGCCGGTGTACTCCCAGGAGTTCGACGTCACCTTGAAGGACTTGCCGATGCCGCCGGTCGCCAGCACCACGGCGGGCGCCTCGATGACGAAGAAGCGCCCCGACTCGCGGACGTAGCCGAAGACGCCGGAGACCCTCCCCCCGGGACTCCGGCCGGGGGGTACCCCCATCTCGCTCCGCTCGTCCTCCTTGAGCACCCGGGTGACCGTGCACTCCTGGAAGACCTTCAGCCGGGCCTCGTAGTCCCCGTACTCGCGGTGGTCCTCCTGCTGCAGCGAGACGATCTTCTGCTGCAGGGTGCGGATCAGCTCCAGGCCCGTGCGGTCGCCGACGTGCGCCAGGCGCGGGTACTCGTGGCCGCCGAAGTTGCGCTGGGAGATCCTCCCGTCCTTCGTGCGGTCGAAGAGCGCGCCCCAGGTCTCCAGCTCCCACACCCGGTCCGGCGCCTCCCGGGCGTGCAGTTCCGCCATCCGCCACTGGTTGAGGAACTTCCCGCCGCGCATGGTGTCGCGGAAGTGGACCTGCCAGTTGTCGTGCGGATTGACGTTGGCCATGCTCGCGGCGATGCCGCCCTCGGCCATCACCGTGTGGGCCTTACCGAAGAGCGACTTGCAGATCACGGCGGTACGCATGCCCTGCTCGCGCGCCTCGATGGCGGCGCGCAGCCCCGCCCCGCCCGCGCCGACCACGACGACGTCGTACGCGTGCCGTTCGACTTGTGCCATCAGAAGAACCTCGGATCGTCGAACGCCCCACTGGCGACCAGGTAGACATAGAGATCGGCGAGCGCCACGCTCGCCAGCGACAGCCAGGCCAGCAGCATGTGGCGGGAGTTGAGCTTCCCCACCCAGGTCCACATGCGGTACCGCACCGGGTGCTTGGAGAAGTGCCGCAGGCGGCCGCCGACGATGTGCCGGCAGGAGTGGCACGAGACGGTGTACGCCCAGATCAGGGCGATGTTCACCAGCAGCACCAGGGTGCCCAGGCCCATGTGGCCCCACGCCCCGTGCTCGTCCCGGAAGGCGAGCACGACGTCGTAGGTCAGGATCGCGGCGACCGGGATGGCGAAGTAGAAGAAGTACCGGTGGATGTTCTGCAGGATCAGCGGGAACCGCGTCTCACCGGTGTACTTCTCGTGCGGCTCGGCGACCGCGCAGGCGGGCGGCGAGGCCCAGAAGCCGCGGTAGTACGCCTTCCGGTAGTAGTAGCAGGTGAGGCGGAAGCCCAGCGGGAAGATCAGCACCAGCAGGGCAGGGGACAGCCCCCACCAGTCGCCGAAGAGTGGCCAGCGGGCGCCGAGCGGCATGTCCACGCAAGTGGAGCCCAGGCAGGGCGAGTAGAACGGCGAGACGTACGGCTCGGCGTAGTAGTGCGCGTTCGCGAAGGCCCGCCACGTCGAGTAGACGACGAAGGCGCTCAGCCCGAGCGCGGTCAGCAGGGGCTGCAGCCACCAGCGGTCGGTGCGCAGATGCCGTGCCGGAATGGCCGCGCGCCCGGCGGAAAGGACGCCGTGGCGCGCGGGTGGAGCGGGCGGAGTCGGTGGAGCGGGGGGTTGTGTGTCGGTGGCCAAGGACTACTCCCTAGGGCGCTCGGCGGTCCGGCGCCCCCAGCCCTTCGTCTTCCGCGCCGGACCAGAGACTGGGGTCGTACGGCGTATCCGGGATCGTCACCATCTCCTGGCGCGGCTTCTGACCGGCCGGGGTGGTGGTGCCGACGCTGTCGCGCAGCAGCGCGAGATCGTCGCTGAGGTGCTTGGTGTCGGCACGCACGCGTCTCATGTCCAGGCTGTCGCCGACGTGCTGCTCCAGCTTGGACACGGCCCGGCCCAGTTCATCGAGCCGGCGTTGTACCGATGCAAGTTCGTCCTGCAGGGACATGGCTGTCCTCACCTCCGCCACGTTGCGGGTGCACGACGCTAGCGCCAAGCGAGTGTCGCGCGTCACAGTCGCGCTTGGGAAGAGATCTGCAGGGATTCTCCCACCTATGGGTGGCGCGCGCCCGGTGCGAACGCGCCGTGGCGCGCGATTCCCCCTAAGGCCGCGCACCCGTGCGGGGGTGGCGACCGGCGCACCGGGGCGGGGGTCGCGGGGGCGTTGCGCCGGGTGGGTGGGAGGAGGGGGCGCGCGACGTGTCGAAGGCGTCCGGGGCCGCGGAATGGCTTTCAGTAGGTGCGATAAGCGGCAAATAGACCGTCCCGTGATCACGGCCCCCTCGCGGAGGTACGCACGCATGGCCCGCAGCGCCACCTTGATCCGCTCCGCGACCGCCGTGGCACTGGCCGCCGCGGTCGCCGCCTCCGCCGGGTGCTCCGCCGGCAAGGACGACCCCCTCGCAGGGACCGACCTCGCCTCGGCGCCCCGGGACGGGGTACGCGACGGGGGCACCCTGCGCTGGGCCGTGGACGCGGCCCCCGGCACCCTGAACGCGTTCCAGGCCGGGGCGAACGAGGCCACCGCCCTGGTCGCCGGGGCCGTGCTGCCGGCTGCCTTCCGGCTGGACGGCAAGGGCCGCCCGCAGATGGACACCGATCTGCTGCGGTCGGCGAAGGTGGTGCGGAGCGAGCCGCAGCAGGTCGTGTCGTACCGGCTCAACCCGAAGGCGGTCTGGAGCGACGGCCGCCCGATCGGCGCCGCCGACTTCGCCGCCCAGTGGAAGGCGCTGCGCGGCACCGACGACGCGTACTGGACCGCGCGCAACGCCGGGTACGACCGGATCTCCTCCGTCACGGCCGGCAAGGGCGCGCACGAGGTGAAGGTCACCTTCGGCAAGCGGTACGCGGACTGGCAGTCGCTGTTCACCCCTCTCTACCCCAAGGGCGTCACCGGCACATCCAAGGCCTTCAACGAGGGGGCGCGCCGGACCCTGCCGGTGGCCGGCGGGCCCTTCGCGCTGGGCAGCGTGAGCGGGAAGTCCGTCACGCTGGTCCGCAACACCAAGTGGTGGGGCGACCGCGCCAAGCTGTCCCAGCTGGTCCTCGCCGCCACGCCCGCCCACCAGAGGGCCGCCGACCTGGCCTCCGGCAAGCTGGACGTGGCGGAGGTCGACCGCGACGTGACCGGCAAGCACGTGGCCGTCTACCGGACGCGCGCCGCCTCCTACACCCAGCTCGCCCTCAACGGTTCCACCGGGCCGCTCGCCGACGAGCAGGTGCGGCACGCCGTGGCCCGCGCGGTGGACCGCCGGGCCATCGCCAAGTCGGTGCTGGGACCGCTCGGCCTGCCCGACGAACCGCTCGGCAACCATCTGCTGCTGCTCACCCAGGCCGGGTACGCCGACCACAGCTCCGCCCTGGGCACGTCCGACACGAAGGCCGCCCGCGCCCTCCTGGCCGACGCGGGCTGGCAGCGCACCGCCCTGGATCCCGGGGCCGGGACAGGCGCCCGCCCCGGTGCCGGGGCGGCGGAGCGCAACCAGGCGGCGCCCGTGCACAAGGTCGAGGTCAGCGTCGTCGAACCGGCCAAGACGGTGCTGCGCAAGAACGGCAAGGCGCTGACGCTGCGCTTCGTGCTGCCCAAGTCCTCGACGACCCTGAACGCGGTCGGCGACCGCATCGCCACCATGCTCTCCGGCATCGGCGTGCGCACCGAGCTGCAGCGGGTCGCCGACGACAGCTTCTTCCGCGACCACATCGCGGCCGGAGACTTCGACCTCACCCTCTACGGCTGGCCCGGCACCGCCTTCCCGGCGACCGACACCCGCCCCATCTTCGCCAAGCCCGAGCCCGCGCCGGACGGCTCGCTGGTGGTCGCGCAGAACTATCCCCGGGTGGGCACCGACCTCATCGACCAGCTCTTCGACCAGGCCGCCGGCGAACTCGACCCGGTCAAGGCCCGCGACTTCGCCGCCCGCGCCGACGCCCGCATCTGGGCGGCCGCCGGGTCCATCCCCCTCTACCAGCGCCCCGAGCTGGTCGCGCTGCGCAAGGACGTCCTCAACGCGGGCGCCTTCGGCTTCGCGACGCCGCGCTTCCAGGACATCGGCTTCAGGAAGTGACCTCTTCTTCCGGGTGAGCGACTGCTCGGCCTCCTCCAGAGGGCCACCCCCGGCAACGCTCGCCGAGGCGCGAAGGGGCCGCGAGGTCACCCCTGAGATCGAGGAGGAGTACGCGGCGGCCCGGCTGCCGCACGAGCTCGGGCCGCAGTGCGTCACCGTCGCCTTGAGCTGTCCATGCCCGGTCGGATCTCCGCCGCCGGGCACGGCTGGCCCAGTCCGCCGTGGCCCGCTCCGAGGCGGGAGGCACCGAACCGGCGCTGCCCGTGCTCGAGCGCCTGGCGCAGGCGCTCGGCCTCGGCCCACGGGCGGAACCGGTCCCGCACACGGCCACCGCGTGAGCCCGTGACGACAGCGGCGATCATGCCCGGGCGGTCTCCGCCGCCCGAGCCCCGTACCATGGAGTGAGGCCGTGGCTCGACTCGCCCGGCGGCAGGTGTGCCGACGAGGGTATGCCGCCACACCCACCAACCCGGGAGAAGCGCCGCAGTATGCCCACGCGCAACGACATTCGTAATGTCGCCATCGTCGCCCACGTCGACCACGGGAAGACGACACTGGTCGACGCCATGCTCAAGCAGGCGGGAGCCTTCGCAGCGCACCAGCACGTGGACGACCGCGTGATGGACTCCAACGACCTGGAGCGCGAGAAGGGCATCACCATTCTCGCCAAGAACACCGCGGTGAAGTACCACCCCAAGGACGGTGGCGAGCCGATCACGATCAACATCATCGACACCCCCGGCCACGCCGACTTCGGTGGTGAGGTCGAGCGCGGTCTGTCGATGGTCGACGCGGTCGTGCTGCTCGTGGACGCCTCCGAGGGCCCGCTGCCGCAGACCCGCTTCGTGCTGCGCAAGGCGCTGGCCGCGAAGCTGCCGGTCATCCTCTGCATCAACAAGACCGACCGCCCGGACTCCCGGATCGACGAGGTCGTCAACGAGGCGTACGACCTGTTCCTGGACCTGGACGCGACCGAGGAGCAGATCGAGTTCCCGATCGTCTACGCCTGCGCGCGTGACGGTGTGGCCTCTCTCACCAAGCCGGAGGACGGCACCGTCCCGGCCGACAGCGACAGCCTGGAGCCCTTCTTCTCCACCCTGCTGGAGCACGTCCCGGCCCCGTCCTACGACGAGAGCGCCCCGCTGCAGGCGCACGTCACCAACCTGGACGCCGACAACTTCCTGGGCCGTATCGCGCTGCTCCGCGTCGAGCAGGGCGAGCTCAAGAAGGGCCAGACGGTCGCGTGGATGAAGCGCGACGGCTCGATCCAGAACGTCCGCATCACCGAGCTGATGATGACCGAGGCGCTCACCCGCAAGCCCGCCGAGAAGGCCGGCCCCGGCGACATCTGCGCCGTCGCGGGCATCCCCGAGATCACCATCGGCGAGACGCTGGCCGACCCGGAGAACCCGGTCGCGCTCCCGCTGATCACGGTGGACGAGCCGGCGATCTCCATGACGATCGGCACCAACACCTCCCCGCTGGTCGGCCGCGGCCCCGGCGGCAAGGGCGCCGACAAGTCGGCGGTCAAGGACCGCAAGGTCACCGCTCGTCTGGTCAAGGACCGGCTGGACCGCGAGCTGATCGGCAACGTCAGTCTCCGTGTGCTGCCGACCGAGCGCCCCGACGCCTGGGAGGTGCAGGGGCGCGGTGAGCTGGCGCTGGCCATCCTGGTCGAGACGATGCGCCGGGAGGGCTTCGAGCTGACCGTCGGCAAGCCGCAGGTGGTCACCCGCGAGATCGACGGCAAGGTCCACGAGCCGGTGGAGCGGATCACCATCGACGTGCCCGAGGAGCACATGGGCGCGGTGACGCAGCTCATGGGCACCCGCAAGGGCCGGATGGACAACATGTCGAACCACGGCTCCGGCTGGGTCCGCATGGAGTTCATCGTGCCGTCCCGCGGTCTGATCGGCTTCCGGACCGAGTTCCTGACCAACACCCGCGGCACGGGCATCGCCCACTCCATCCACGAGGGCCACGAGCCCTGGTTCGGCACGCTGGTGACCCGCAACAACGGCTCCCTGGTCGCCGACCGTGCCGGTGCCGTCACGGCCTTCGCGATGACCAACCTGCAGGAGCGCGGCGTGCTCTTCGTGGAGCCGGGCACCGAGGTGTACGAGGGCATGATCGTCGGCGAGAACTCCCGCGCCGACGACATGGACGTCAACATCACCAAGGAGAAGAAGCTCACGAACATGCGGTCCTCGACCGCGGACGTGGCCGAGTCCATCGTGCCGCCGCGCAAGCTCTCCCTGGAGCAGTCCCTGGAGTTCTGCCGCGACGACGAGTGCGTCGAGGTGACCCCGGAGACCGTCCGCATCCGCAAGGTCGTCCTGGACCAGAAGGAGCGCGGCCGCGCCGCGTCCCGCGCCAAGCGCTGAGGCCCCGCGGTCCGCGCCGGCGGCGCGGACGGGTTCCTCGGCGGTGTGCGACACCGGCCCGGCCGTCCCCGGTCACACGGGGGCGGCCGGGCCGCTTCGCAGCCGGTTCCGGACGGCCGTGGCGTAGCTACGACATCGCCGGACATCCACGTCGATCCCGTGCGAGCGGAGCGCAGTCTCCCGTGAGGCCGGTCACATCACGGGGCCTTTGCGGGGCCTGATGTGACCGAACTCACCGCGGCGGCGCCCACTGTGCGCGGTTCGGCCCCTGGAGTGGCGATGTGTCGCGGTTGCGCCAGTGGCGTGGGCGCGACACCTCGTTCCCTGTCGGCCCGTCAGGCACGTACATTCGCGAGGAATCTACGCGCTTTGAGGGCAACCGGATTTCAGTCCGGCGACGTCCGGATACCGGACGGCGTTCACCGGTACTTGTGTTACAAGTCCGTTTCGTCGGTGTCTGTCTACAATCCAAATGTCCGAATTGCGGGATTGTTTTGGGCCGGTTGTGACCAAAACGAGATCGTAAGTGTGTGGTTCGTAGGCCCAACGTGACCGATAGTTGGAGCCGTTGAGCTCGGGTCAATGGGTCCAAGCGCTTATGGGGAGCGCCGACTCACGAGCACAGGTGACCGGTATCACTGTCAGGGGTGTCAGTGAGGCCGGCCCTTTCACGTAAGAACAGTGACTCCTGAGGAGGCAAACCCATGCGCGGTGCCAAGAGCGCCACTTGGGTCGCAGGCGCGATCATCGTTGCCATGGCTGCTACCGCTTGCGGTGGCGGCGGTGGTGACAAGGGCAGCAAGAACGACGCTGGCGGCGTCAACCCCAACGGCAAGTTCTCCGTCGAGGTCGGCGAGCCGCAGAACCCCCTGCAGCCTGCCAACACCATGGAGTCCAACGGCAGCATCGTCGTCCGCTCGCTGTTCGCGCAGCTCGTGGACTACGACCCCAAGGGCAACATCGTCATGGTGAACGCCAAGTCGGTGGACACCAAGGACAACAAGACCTTCACGGTCACCCTGAAGGACGGCTGGACCTTCCACGACGGCACTCCGGTGACCGCCGAGTCCTACGTCAAGGCGTGGAACTGGGCCGCCAACATCAACAACGCCCAGACCAACGCGTCGTGGTTCGCCGACATCAAGGGCTTCGCCGACGTCCACCCGGACAAGGAGGGTGCGAAGCCGAAGGCCGACACCATGTCCGGCCTGAAGGTCGTCGACGACAAGACCTTCACCATCGAGCTCACCACCCCGATCCCGTACTTCGTGTACAAGCTCGGCTACGAGGTGTTCTCGCCGCTGCCGGAGTCCTTCTACAAGGACCCGAAGGCCGCCGGTGAGAACCCGGTCGGCAACGGCCCGTACCAGTTCGTCAAGTGGGACCACAAGAAGCAGATCGAGGTCAAGCGCTTCGACGGCTACAAGGGCCCGGACAAGGCGAAGAACGGCGGTGTGATCTTCAAGAACTACACCGGCCTCGAGGCTGCGTACGAGGACCTGAAGTCCGGCAACGTCGACGTCCTGCGTCAGATCGGCCCGAAGGACCTCCCGGTCTACCGTGACGACCTCGGCGACCGCGCCGTGGACCAGGCGTACTCCGCCATCCAGTCCATCGTCCCGGCCTTCTACTCCAAGCAGTGGAAGAACGTCGACCCCAAGGTCATCCAGGGTCTGTCGATGGCGATCGACCGCGACACCATCACCAAGACCGTTCTCCAGGGCACCCGTGAGCCCGCCACCGGCTTCGTCGCCAAGGGCGTGCTCGGCTACCAGGACAACGTGGGCGGCGACGTCTTCAAGTACGACCCCGCGAAGGCCAAGGAGCTCATCAAGGCCGGCGGCGGCGTCCCCGGCAACAAGATCTCCATCCAGTACAACGCCGACGGCGGCCACAAGGAGTGGGTGGAGGCCGTCTGCAACAGCATCACCAACGCGACCGGCGTCAAGTGCTCCGGCGACTCCAAGGCCGACTTCCAGAGCGACCTGGACGCCCGCGACGCCCAGGAGGTCAAGTCGATCTACCGCAGTGGCTGGGTGCTCGACTACCCCGTGAACGCCAACTTCATCCGCGACCTGTACGCCACCACCTCGGCGGGCAACCAGTCCGGCTTCTCCAACAAGGAGCTGGACGCGATGATCAAGAAGGCCGACACCGCGGCCACGCTCGACGAGTCGGTCAAGGAGTACCAGGCGGTCGAGAAGAAGATGGTCGAGCTCATGCCCGCCATCCCGCTCTGGTACTACAAGGTCAACGCCGGCTACTCGGAGAACGTCTCGAACGTCCAGTACGCCCAGAACGGTGACCCGATCCTCACCGGCGTCGAGGTCAAGAAGTAACCATCGCGTAGTGAGCACGCCGGTGCGGGGCTGACGGAGACGTCAGACGCGCGGGGTGCAGGCAACGGCTGGGGGGCCCTTCTCCCGTCTTCCCGAAGGGGAGGACGGGGGAAGGGCCCGTCTCTGCTGCCACAGCGACTGACATGGAGGCACGATGGGGCGTTACGTCGCGCGGCGACTGCTCCAGATGATCCCGGTTTTCATCGGGACGACTCTGCTGATCTTTCTCATGGTCTATGCCCTCCCCGGCGACCCCGTACGGGCGCTCGGCGGTGACAAGGGCATCGATCCGGCGACCGTGGCGCGGATCCGTCACGAGCTCGGTCTCGACCAGCCGATCCTGAAGCAGTACTGGGATTACATGACGGGCATCATCCTGCACTTCGACTTCGGCAATCAGATTGCCAGCGGTCGGCCGGTGCGGGACGTGCTCGGCGACGCGTTCCCGGTGACGTTCCGGCTCGCGGGGCTCTCCTTCGTGATCGAGCTGGTCGTGGGCATCGCCCTCGGTGTCTGGGCCGGCATGCGGGCGGGCAAGCTCGCCGACTCGCTGGTGCTGATCTTCACCCTGCTGCTGATCTCGGTCCCGGTCTTCGTCCTCGGCTTCATCTTCAAGCTGGTCTTCGCCTTCCAGCTCGGATGGATGACGCCGAACGTCCAGGACGACACGAACTACAGCCAGTTGCTGATGCCGGCCATCGTGCTGGCCAGCCTCTCGCTGGCCTACGTGGCGCGCCTCACCCGTACCTCCATAGCCGAGAACCTGCGCGCCGACTACATGCGGACCGCCGTCGCCAAGGGCCTGCCCCGGCGCCGGGTGGTCGGTGTGCACCTGATGCGCAACTCGATGATCCCGGTGGTCACCTTCCTCGGCACGGACATCGGCGCCCTGATGGGCGGTGCGGTCGTCACCGAGGGTCTGTTCAACATCCACGGTGTCGGCGGCACGATCTACGAGTCCATCCTGCGCCGCGAGGGGACCACGCTGGTCGGCCTCGTCACCGTCCTCGTGCTGGTCTTCCTCTTCACCAGCCTGATCGTCGACCTGCTCTACGCGGTCCTGGACCCGAGGATCCGTTATGCCTGACGTCACCAAGACCGCCGTCGAGAACGCGGACCCGGCGGCCACCACGGCCGCGGACGCCGCTGCCGTCACCGGGGCCGTGTCCCAGGCGGAGAAGGCGCGCAGCCTGTGGGGCGACGCCTGGCGGGACCTGCGCCGCAACCCCTACTTCGTGGTCTCCGGCATCCTGATCCTGCTCCTCCTGATCATCGCGATCTTCCCGGGCCTGTTCACCAGCGCCTCGCCGACCTACGCCGACCTGCGGAACCACTACCTGGGCAAGCCCGAGTACGGGAAGGTGTTCTCGGCGGAGTGGCTCGGTTACGACGGGCAGGGCCGCAGCGTCTACGCCCGAGTGATCTACGGGACCCGGGCCTCGATCACGGTCGGCATCAGCGTGACCGTCCTGGTCACCGTGCTGGGCGGCCTGGTCGGCATGATCGCCGGCTACTTTGGCGGCTGGGTCGACACGATCCTCTCCCGGATCACCGACATCTTCTTCGCGGTCCCCTTCCTGCTCGGCACGCTGGTCGTCCTGAACTCCTTCACCAACCGCACCGTCTGGGTGGTCTCCGGCGCCCTGGCCTTCCTCGGCTGGACGCAGATCGCCCGTGTCATGCGCGGTTCGGTGATCACGATCAAGCAGGCCGACTACGTGCACGCTGCCCAGGCCCTGGGCGCGAGCACCACCCGGATCCTGATGAAGCACATCCTTCCGAACGCCGTCGCCCCGGTGATCGTGGTCGCCACCATCGCGCTCGGCGGCTACATCTCGGCCGAGGCGACCCTGTCCTACCTCGGCCTCGGTCTGCCCACGTCCGTGGTCTCCTGGGGCCAGGACATCTCCGGCGGTGCCCAGCAGATCCGTACGGCGCAGCACATCATGCTGTACCCGTCGATCATGCTGAGCATCACGGTCCTGGCGTTCATCATGCTCGGCGATGCGGTCCGCAACGCCCTCGACCCCAAGCTGCGCTGAGGGAGGCGTACGTGACCATCATCGACAAGAACGCGGACGTGCCCGCGCCCCGTACCGGGGACGCCGCCGCTCCGCTGCTGGAAGTGCGCGACCTGCACGTGGAGTTCCACACCCGGGACGGCGTCGCCAAGGCCGTCAACGGTGTGAACTACACGGTGTCGGCCGGTGAGACGCTGGCAGTGCTGGGCGAGTCCGGCTCCGGCAAGTCCGTCACCGCGCAGGCGATCATGGGCATCCTCGACATGCCGCCGGGGAGGATCCCGCAGGGCGAGATCCTCTTCCAGGGCCGCGACATGCTCAAGATGTCGGGCGAGGAGCGCCGGAAGATCCGCGGCCGCAAGATCGCGATGATCTTCCAGGACGCGCTGTCCTCGCTGAACCCGGTGCTCACCGTCGGCTACCAGCTGGGCGAGATGTTCCGGGTCCACCAGGGCCTGTCCAAGAAGGAAGCCAAGGCCAAGGCCATCGAGATGATGGACCGGGTCCGCATCCCGGCGGCGAAGGAGCGGGTCAACGACTACCCGCACCAGTTCTCCGGCGGTATGCGCCAGCGCATCATGATCGCGATGGCGCTCGCCCTGGAGCCCGAGCTGATCATCGCCGACGAGCCGACCACCGCGCTCGACGTGACGGTGCAGGCGCAGGTCATGGACCTGCTCGCGGACCTGCAGCGCGAGTACAACATGGGCCTGATCCTCATCACCCACGACCTCGGCGTGGTCGCCGACGTCGCGGACAAGATCGCCGTGATGTACGCGGGCCGGATCGTGGAGACCGCGCCCGTGCACGAGATCTACAAGCGCCCGGCGCACCCGTACACCAAGGGCCTGCTGGAGTCGATCCCGCGCCTGGACCAGAAGGGCCAGGAGCTCTACGCGATCAAGGGCCTGCCCCCGAACCTGCTGCGCATCCCCACCGGCTGCGCCTTCAACCCGCGCTGCGAGATGGCGCAGGACATCTGCCGCACCGAGGTCCCCGCGCTGCACCGGGTGACCGAGCAGGACGGCAGCGAGCTGCCGGGCCGCGGCAGCGCGTGCCACTTCTGGAAGGAGACGATCCATGGCTGACGTCACCAAGAACGACGAGGCCGTCTCCGACGAGGTGGCGGCGGTGGAGGCCGCGATCGCCAAGCCGGTCGAGCGCGGCGAGCCGATCCTCCAGGTGCGCAACCTGGTCAAGCACTTCCCGCTGACCCAGGGCATCCTCTTCAAGAAGCAGATCGGCGCCGTCAAGGCGGTCGACGGGGTCTCCTTCGACCTGTACCAGGGCGAGACCCTGGGCATCGTGGGCGAGTCCGGCTGCGGCAAGTCGACCGTCGCCAAGCTGCTGATGAACCTGGAGCGGGCCACCGCCGGCGAGGTCTTCTACAAGGGGCAGGACATCACCAAGCTGTCCCGCCGCGCCCTGAAGGCCGTGCGCCGGAACATCCAGATGGTGTTCCAGGACCCGTACACCTCGCTGAACCCGCGGATGACGGTCGGCGACATCATCGGCGAGACCTACGACATCCACCCCGAGGTGGCCCCGAAGGGCGACCGGCGCCGCAAGGTGCAGGAGCTGCTGGACGTCGTCGGCCTGAACCCGGAGTACATCAACCGGTACCCGCACCAGTTCTCCGGCGGCCAGCGGCAGCGCATCGGCATCGCCCGCGGCCTGGCGCTCAACCCGGAGATCATCATCTGCGACGAGCCGGTCTCGGCGCTGGACGTCTCCGTGCAGGCGCAGGTGATCAACCTGATGGAGAAGCTGCAGGACGAGTTCAACCTCTCCTACATCTTCATCGCGCACGACCTGTCGATCGTCCGCCACATCTCGGACCGCGTCGGCGTGATGTACCTGGGCAAGATGGCCGAGATCGGTACCGACACCGAGATCTACGACCACCCGACCCACCCGTACACCCAGGCCCTGCTGTCGGCGGTGCCGGTGCCGGACCCGGAGGCGCGCGAGCACCGCGAGCGCATCATCCTGACCGGTGACGTCCCGTCGCCGGCCAACCCGCCGTCGGGCTGCCGTTTCCGCACCCGCTGCTGGAAGGCCCAGGACCGGTGCGCCACCGAGGAGCCGCTGCTGGCCATCCCGCAGCGCTTCCAGGGTGACGACACCCCGGCCGCGCACGAGTCGGCGTGCCACTTCGCCGAGGAGAAGGACGTCGTCCACGCGGTGCACTGAGCACCAGCCGTACCGCCCACGAGGGGCGCCCGCGCGAACACCGCGCGGGCGCCCCTCGGCGTTCAGGGGCCGTGCAGGGCTGTTCACGGCCGTACGGGACGGTCGTCCGGCCCGGCGAGCGCGAGCGCGGTGAGGAAGGCCCGCTGGTGCGGGTCGGCCCAGTCGCCGCTCTCGGTGGCGTCCAGGAGCGTCCAGACGCCCCACTCGACCTGCATGTAGCGCACGGCCGCCGGCCACGCGGCCACCTCGGCCGCGGTCAGCGTGCAGTGGCGGCGGTAGGCGCCGTGGAAGACGGCCCATTCGCGGGGCGTGAACGGCCGTGGCGGGGCGCCCGGCGACTCGGTGTGGAAGAGCAGCAGCGCCAGTGCGAGGTCGAGCAGCCGGGGCGCGTACTCGGCGTTCTCGGGGTCGACCAGGACCGGTCCGCCGCCGGAGTAGACCAGGTTGTTCGCCTTGAAGTCCATCGACGCGACGACATGGGGCAGGCCCCCGTCGCGCAGCTCGGGCATCAGCCGCGTCATCAGCGACCGCGACCACCGCTCCAGCCGGGCCGTGGCGGCCTGCCGGACCGCCGGAGCGTACTGCTCCAGGGCGGGGCGCAGCGCGTCGAGGTCGGCCTCCAGGTCCGCCGGTTCGTGGTCCGGCCAGGTGAAGGCGGGGACGCCGGCGGGGCCTTCGGCGCTGTGCGCGTGCAGCCGTCCCAGCAGGTCGCCCGCCGCCTCGATGTCGGCCTCCGCGCCGGAGTAGGGGCGGCCCTCCACCCAGGGGTAGGCCACCCAGGCCTCCTCGCCGATCGTGGCCGGGTTCGCGGCGGGCCCGTCGAGCGGGGTCACCACCGGTACGCCGCGGGCCGCCAGGGCGCGCGTCCAGCCGGCGACGGCCGCCGCCGCGGGCTCCGGCGAGGCGGCCCTCTTCAGCACCGCTTCCGTACCGTCCACTCGGCACCGGAAGACCGGTGAGTGCGGGTGCAGCGAGCGGGCGGGACGATCGGCCCGCGCCACCCCGAAATGGGCGAAGACATCGGCGTAGGGCAGGGAGCTCGCGAGCGGCATGGCGGGGATCCTGTCCTTCGCGGGGGCGGGCCGCGGGCCGGTGGGTGCGGGGCGGTCAACTGTGCCACAGCGAGGGTCACTTGGTCCACGCAATAGGAAGGCGTCCGCCCCGTCACCGGGCGGTGACGGGGCGGACGCGGTGCCGGGAGCCGGCGCGGCCTACTTCAGGAAGCCGATGTTCTCGTAGCGCAGGTCCTGGAACCCGTAGGCCCCGATGTTGGCCAGGTTCTTCTTCACCGCGTAGATGTCGGGACGCTGGTACAGCGGGAGCAGGTTGGCCTGCTGCCAGATCAGCAGGTCCGCGGCGTTGGCGTCGTCGATCGCCTGGGCCGGGTCGGTGTCGGCGGCGGCCTTGTTCATGGCCGCGTCCAGCTCGTCGCTGCCGACGCCGGTGTAGTTCTGCTGGATGTTGTCACCCACGGGCTTGGCGTAGATCGACTTGGTCGACGACACCGGGAAGGACGTGCCGAGCCAGGAGAAGGCCGTCAGGTCGAAGCTGCCGGTGTTGACGTACTTGTCGAAGAACTCCTGCAGCGGCACCGACTTGATGTTCATCTTGATGCCGACCGCCTTGAGCATCGGCTGCATCAGCTTGCCCTCGTTGGCGGAGGTGCTGACGTTCGCCGGGATGACGAAGTCGAGCTCCAGGGTCTTGCCGCCCTTGGTGCGGAACTCGCCGTCCTGCTTCCAGCCGGCCTCGTCCAGCAGGCTCTTGGCCTTGGCCTGGTCGAAGGTGCCGATGCCGGTGGAGTTGTCCTTGTAGCCCTTCTGGTTGGTGACGAAGAAGTGGTTGTTCAGCGGCTTGGCGTCCCAGTCCAGGCCCTGCAGGTCGGACTCGGCGATGGCCTGCCGGTTCAGGGCGGACATGATGGCCTGGCGGACCTTGACCTCCTTCAGCGGGCCGCGGGCACCGTTGAAGGTGACGTGGCGGTAGTTGGGGCCGGCCGCCTTGCGGAGGTCGGCGCCCTTGACCTCCTTGGCCTGCTTGTAGGCGGCCGAGTCGGGTCCGACGTTGAAGAAGTCGACCTCGCCGTTGGCGAAGGCGCCGGCGGTGGCGTCCGAGTCCAGGGCGCGGTAGATGATCTTGTCCAGGATGGCCTTGTTGCCCCACCAGCTGTCGTCGCGCACGACGGTCAGGGTCTTGGTGGTCTTGTCGATGCCCTGGAACTTGAAGGCGCCCGCGGTGACCGGGAACTTGCCCAGGTAGCCGGTGTTGAAGCCGTCCGGGGTGCCGATGACCTTGGCCGGGTAGAGCGGGCTGAACAGGCTCTTCCAGTCACCGAAGGGGCTGGAGAAGGTGACCACGGCCTCCTGGTCGTTGGCGCCCTTGGCGACGCCGCTGATCAGCTCGTAGCCCGTGCTGGAGGAGATCTTGTACTTGGCGTCCTTGCCGTTCAGCGCCTTCCAGCTGGCCTCGAAGTCCTTCCAGGACAGCGGGGTGCCGTCGGACCACTTGGCCTTGGGGTTGATCTTGTACGTGACGACCTGCTTGCCGGAGCTGTCGGCGACCTCCGCCGAGGTCAGGTAGTCCGGGTTCGGGGTGACCGTGCCGGTGGCGTCCGACATCATGATGATCGGCATCACGGCGCGCTCGACGTCGTAGCCGTCGGCCAGGGTGCCGTCGATCTGGTTGTAGTTGAAGTTCTCCGCGATCTCGCCCAGCGGCCAGTTCAGGGTGCCACCCTGCTTGAGCTGGTCGCGGTCGGTGGCCTTGATGTTGTTGACGCTGGACTTGGGCACCGAGTTCTTCTTGGACGCGGCGTCGCTCTTCCCGTCCCCGCCGCCGCATGCGGTCAGGGTCAGCGCGCTCGCCGTGGCCAGCGCCACCACGGCGACGGACATACGTGTTCTGTTCAACGGACTCTCTCTCCTCTTGCGGGGTGGGAAATCACACGACGGTGACGGCGGCGGCGAAGTGGCAGGCCGCGGTGTGGTCGCCCGCCAGTCCGGTCGGTGCCGGGTCCTCCTCGCGGCACCGGCCGCGGTCGGACTCGTCGAGGGAGGCGAACTTCGGGCAGCGGTTGCGGAACCGGCAGCCGGTCGGCACGTCCGCGGGGCTGGGAAGGTCGCCGGTGAGCAGGATGCGCCTGCGTTCGCGCTCCTTGCGGGGATCGGGCAGCGGCACCGCGGAGAGCAGCGCCTGGGTGTACGGGTGGGAGGGCGCCTCGAAGACCGCCTCGGCGGAGCCGAGTTCGACGATCCGGCCGAGGTACATCACCGCGATCCGGTCGGCGATGTGCCGTACGACCGACAGGTCGTGCGCCACGAAGAGGTAGCTCAGGTTCATGCGCGCCTTGAGCTCGTCCAGCAGGTTGAGCACACCGGCCTGGATGGAGACGTCCAGGGCCGACACCGGCTCGTCCAGGACGACGAGCTTCGGCTCCAGCGCCAGCGCCCTGGCGATGCTGATGCGCTGGCGCTGCCCGCCGGAGAACTCCGCGGGGAAGCGGTCCACGTGGTCCGGGTCGAGCCCGACCTGGCCCAGCAGCTCCGGCACCCGGGCGGCGATGCGGTCCCGGGACCAGCCGTGGGTCTTGAGGGGCTCGGCGAGGATGTCGCCGACCGGCATCCGCGGGTCGAGCGCGGCCATCGGGTCCTGGAAGACCACCTGCAGGTCGCGGCGGAGCGCCTTGCGCTCGGCGCCCTTCAGCCCCCGGATGTCCTTGCCGAAGACGGTGACCGTGCCGGACTGCCCCGAGGGCAGGTCGAGGATCTCCAGCAGCGTGGTGGTCTTGCCGCAGCCCGACTCGCCCACCAGGCCGAGGGTCTCGCCCTCGCGGATGTCGAAGCTGATGCCGTCGACCGCGCGCACCTCGCCCACCTTGCGCTTGATGACCGCGCCCTGGAGCAGCGGGAAGTGCTTGACCAGCCCGTCGACCTCCAGCACCGGGGCACGGTCCGCGCGCGGCACGGAGTCGGCCGGGACCTCGGGCAGCGCCGGCACCGGATAGATGGTCGCGGGGTCGAGGGCGCCGCCCGCCACCAGCTCGTGGCTGCGGTGGCAGGCCGTGGGGTGGTTGCCCCCCTCGCGCAACGTCAGCTCGGGCTCGACGCGTCGGCACACGTCGGTGACGATGGGGCAGCGGGCCGCGAAGGGGCAGCCGGTCGGCAGATCCACCATCGAGGGCGGGTTGCCGTCGATCGGGGTCAGCGCGTGGCGCCCGCCGTCGTCGAGCCGGGGGATCGAGCCGAGCAGGCCGATGGTGTACGGCATGCGCGGGGAGTAGTAGACGTCGTCCACGGTCCCGGTCTCCACCGGGCGGCCCGCGTACATCACCTGGACCCGGTCGGCGAAGCCGGCCACCACGCCCAGGTCGTGGGTGATCATGACGATGGCGGCGCCGGTGACCTCCTGGGCCTTCTTCAGCACGTCCAGGATCTGCGCCTGGATGGTCACGTCCAAGGCGGTCGTCGGCTCGTCGGCGATGATCACCTCGGGGTCGTTGGCGATCGCCATGGCGATCATCGCGCGCTGGCGCATGCCGCCGGAGAACTCGTGCGGGAAGGCGTCGGCGCGCCGCGCCGGGTCCGGGATGCCGACCAGGTCCAGCAGCTCGATCGCGCGCTTGCGGGCCGCGTCCTTGTCGAGGTCCTGGTGGATCCGCAGCGCCTCGACGATCTGGTCGCCGACGGAGTAGACCGGGGTCAGCGCGGACAGCGGGTCCTGGAAGACCATCGCGATGTCCTTGCCGCGGATCTCCGTCATGTCCCGGTCGTCCAGCTCCAGCAGCTCACGGCCGTGCAGCTTGATCGAGCCCTTGATGTCGGCGGTCTCCGGGAGCAGTCCGAGGACGGCGAGGGAGGAGACGGACTTGCCGGAGCCGGACTCGCCGACGATGCCGAGGACCTCGCCGGGACGCACGGAGAAGGACACGCCGCGCACGGCCCTGACCGGCCCGGCCTCGCTCGGGAAGGAGACGTGGAGGTCGGTGACCTCAAGGGCGGGGGGCGTCTCGCTCACGACGTGCGTCCTTCCTTGGTGGTGCTCTTGGAGGTGCGGGGGGCGCGGGCCTTGGCGCCGCTGGAGTTGGGGTCGAGTGCGTCGCGCAGGCCGTCGCCGATGAAGGCGATGGACAGGCAGATCAGCACCAGGCAGCCGGCCGGGAAGTAGAACAGCCACGGGAAGGACGGGGCCGCCGGGGTGCCGGTGGCGATGACCGTGCCCAGCGAGACGTCGGGGGACTGCACACCGAAGCCGAAGTAGGACAGGCTGGTCTCGCCGATGATCGCCGCGCCGACCTGGATCGTCCCGTCGATGATCAGCATCGAGGCCATCGACGGCAGGATGTGCCGGAAGATGATGACCGGCGCGGGCACGCCCATGTACTTGGCGGCCTTGACGAATTCACGGTCCTTCAGGGTGAGCGTCATGCTGCGGACCACTCGGCCGGTGATCATCCAGCTGAACCCCGCCAGCAGCACCACGAACACCAGCCAGGTGGTGCCCTGGAACAGGGGCGACAGCACCGCGATGATCAGGAAGCTGGGCATCACCAGCAGTAGGTCGACCACCCACATCAGAGAGCGGTCCGTCCAGCCGCCGAAGTAGCCCGCGCAGGCGCCGACCGCGGCGGCGACGAAGGTGCAGATGAGACCGGTCAGGATGCCGATCACCAGTGACTTCTGCATACCGCGGGCGGTGAGCGCGAAGAGGTCGGAGCCCGTCTGGTCGGTGCCGAACCAGTGGCTCGCCGACGGTGGCTTCTGGAAGGCGGTGAAGTCGAGCTCGGTGTAGTCCCACTTGTAGAACAGCGGCGAGACATAGGCCATCAGGAAGAGCAGGACCAGCATGACCAGCCCGAACAGGGCCATGCGGTTGCGGGAAAAGCGGACGGCGGTGAGCCGGAGCCGGCTGCTCGCGCGGCGCTTGGCGGGCTGGTCGGCCAATGCGGTGGGCGCCTGCGCGGGAGGCTGTACGGAGGGGGTCTGGACGGCCATGGGTGGACGCTCCTGGAACGCGGGATCGGGGCGGCGGAAGGGTGCGGTGGGTCTCAGCGCACCCGTACGCGGGGATCGAGCGCCGCGTAGAGCACATCGGACAGCAGGCCGGCGATCAGGACCACGAACGCCGTGAACATGCCGACGGCGGCGACCGCGTTGACGTCGTTCGTGCTGATGGAGTTGACCAGCCACTCGCCCATGCCGTGCCAGCCGAAGATCTTCTCGGTGAAGGTCGCGCCGGTGAAGAGCAGGACGACGTTGTAGACCAGCAGCGGGACCACCGGGAGGACCGCGGTGCGCAGGCCGTGCTTCATCAGCGCCGCCCGCCGCGACAGGCCCTTGGCCCGGGCGGTGCGCAGGAAGTCGCTGCCGAGGACGTCCAGCATGGTGCTGCGCTGGTAGCGGCTGTACAGGGCGATCTGGATGACGATCAGGGTCAGGCTGGGCAGCAGCAGGTGCTGCAGCCGGCTGGCGAGGATCTCCCCCGTCCCGGTCAGGCCGGGATCGTACTCACCCGTGTACTCGATGACCTTGTGTCCCACGGCGTCGTTGATGTCGATCGCCCAGAGTTTGAAGGTCACCGCGATCACGAACACCGGCATGGCCAGGACGAAGAAGGAGGCCAGTGTGGTGACCCGGTCCGATGTCCGGTACTGCCTGATGGCCCCCCAGGCACCCATCAGGACACCGCCGATGGAGCCCAGGATGGTGGCGATCAGCAGCAGGCGGGTGCTCACCCCGACGCGGCGGCCGAACTCATCGTTGACCTCGCCGCCGGTGACGGTCCGTCCGAGGTCCCCGTGCGCCACGCCGTTCGCCCAGTGGGCGAAGCGGACCACGACCGGGGTGTCGGGGTTGAGATTGTAGTCGTTCAGGGTGGCCGTCACCGAGGAGGCCGCCACCGGGGGGTTCCGGCCGGCGAAATTGGCGCGCGGGTTCAGGCTGATCGCCGCCAGGAAGTACGTGAGGGAGGCCGCGATGAGAACCAGCGCCACGTGGTTGATCAGTCGGCGCAGCAGGTAACGGCCCACGGCTCACACTCTCAGTCGGTTCGTTTCGAACGAATAACAAGATTGAACTTTGTTCACCGGCCGCTTCTGACATACTGGTGTAGCACGGCCGAAACATTTGCCCCGGCCGTCTGCGCAGGTCGTGCGTATTCCGGCCGGGCTTGCAGGGTTGATGGGACTTTCGCAACCGAATTGTGGCCGCGTCAACGAGCACCGGTTCGTCGTGATGGATCCTTTATTTTTTTGGTCGAAATTTAACCTGACTATCGGGATGACCCTCATTGACGGACCGGCACATAGGGAAAACCCTCTGTCCCCCTCGGGGCGGCCCCGGGCCGGTGAGCCGCTGTGCAATATGTCAGGGTTTGCGATGTCATGGTGAGCCTCGTGTCCTTCATGGCGTAGAGCTCCCCGAGGAGGCATCCGATGCGACGGAGCGCGGCGAGGTGGGCCGTCGGCACGGCCGCGGCCGCCCTGGTGGCGACGGGCTGCGGGGGTGGGGACGGGGGCGGCGCGAGCGACGGCTCCGGCGTGTTCAGCGCCTCGTGGACCGACCCGCGCAATCCGCTGGAGCCCGCCAACACCAATGAGGTGCAAGGCGGCAAGGTGCTCGACATGATCTTCCGCGGCCTGAAGAAGTACAACCCGCGGACGGCCGCCGCCGAGAACGTCATCGCCGACTCGATCACGACCACCGACCAGCGGACCTTCAAGATCAAGATCAAGGACGGCTGGACCTTCGGCAACGGCGAGAAGGTCACCTCCGATTCGTTCATCGACGCCTGGAACTACGGGGCGCTCGTGACGAACAAGCAGATCAACGCGTCCTTCTTCCGGTACGTCGAGGGCTACGACAAGGTCCACCCGGAGTCCGGGAAACCGGCCGCCCGGAAGCTGTCCGGCCTGACCAGGCAGGACGACCTGAACTTCACCGTCACGCTCAACCAGAAGTTCTCCACCTGGCCCGACACCCTCGGCTACGCCGCCTTCATGCCGCTGCCGCGGGCCTTCTTCACCGACCACGCCGCCTGGGTGAGGAAGCCCGTCGGCAACGGCCCGTACCGCGTGGAGTCCTACACCAAGGGCCAGGGCATGCAGTTGCGGGCGTGGGACGGCTACAAGGGCGCCGACGCGGCCGTCAACGACGGCGTGGACCTCAAGGTCTACACGGACAACAACACCGCCTACACCGACCTGCAGGCCGGCAACCTCGACCTCGTCGACGACGTCCCCGCCGCCCAGTTGCAGAACGTGAGGAGCGACCTGGGCGGCCGCTACCTCAACACCCCGGCCGGCATCATCCAGACCCTCGCGTTCCCGCTCTACGACAAGGCCTGGTCGGGCAAGAACTCCGAGAAGCTCCGCCAGGGCATCTCCATGGCGATCAACCGCGACCAGATCACCCGGCAGATCTTCCACGGCACCCGCATCCCGGCGCGGGACTGGACCTCACCCGTGCTGGGCGCGGACGGCGGCTTCGACGACACCCTGTGCGGCCGGGTCTGCACCTACGACCCCGCCCGGGCGAGGCAGTTGGTCAAGGAGGGCGGCGGGCTGCCCGGCGGCACCATGAGGATCACGTACAACGCCGACAGCGGCTCCCACAAGGACTGGGTCGACGCCGTCTGCAACAGCATCAACAACGCCCTGGGCAAGGACGACGCCTGCGTCGGCGATCCCGTCGGCACCTTCGCCGACTTCCGCAACCAGATCGTGGGCCGGCGGATGAACAACCCGTTCCGGGCCGGCTGGCAGATGGACTACCCGCTGATCCAGAACTTCCTGCAGCCGCTGTACTACACCGACGCCTCCTCCAACGACGCGCACTTCAGCGATGCCCGCTTCGACCGGCTCGTCGACCGGGCGAACGCCGAGAGCGACCCCGCCAAGGCCGTGCGGACCTTCAAGGAGGCCGAGCGGATCCTGCCGCAGCAGGTCCCGGCGATCGCCCTGTGGTACCAGAACGGCAGCGCGGGCTGGTCGCAGCGGCTTTCCGGCGTCACGCTGAACCCCTTCAGCGTCCCCGTCTACGACCAGATCAAGGTCAGCTGACGCCCATGGGACGGTACGTCGTCCGCCGTCTGCTGCAGATGATCCCGGTCTTCGCCGGCACCACCGCGCTGATCTTCGTGCTGGTGTACGCGCTCGGCGACCCGGTCCAGGCCCGTTGCGGGGAGCGCGCCTGCGACCCCGCCACGGCCGCGCAGATCCGTCACGACCTGTATCTCGACCACCCGCTGTGGCAGCAGTACCTGCGCTACATGGGGCAGATCTTCCGGGGCGACTTCGGGATCGCATGGAACGGACAGCCGGTCACCGAGCTGCTGGCCTCCGCCCTGCCGGTCACGTTGCGGCTGACGATCCTGGCCGTCCTCCTCGAGATCGTCATCGGCATCACCCTCGGCGTCCTGACCGGCCTGCGCCGCGGCCGCCCCGCGGACACCGCGACGCTGCTCGGCACCCTCGTCGTCATCTCCGTGCCGACCTTCGTCACCGGCTATGTGCTGCAGTACCTGCTCGGCGTCAAGTGGAACGTCATCTCGCCCTCGGTCTCCTCGCAGGCACGGTTCGACGAACTGATCGTGCCGGCGTTCGTGCTGGCCCTGACCTCGCTCGCCTACGTCACCCGGCTCAGCCGCGCCTCCGTCGTGGAGAACGTCCGCGCCGACTACGTCAGGACCGCCGTCGCCAAGGGGCTGCCGCGCCGCCGGGTGATCACCCGTCATCTGCTGCGCAACTCCCTCATCCCGGTGGTCACCTTCATCGGCACCGACATCGGGGCACTGATGGGAGGGGCCGTCGTCACCGAGCGCATCTTCAACATCCACGGCGTGGGCTACCAGCTCTACCAGGGCATCCTGCGGCTGGACTCGGCGACCGTGGTGGGCTTCGTGACCATCCTGGTCATCGTCTTCCTCCTCGCGAACCTGCTGGTCGACCTGCTCTACGCCGTCCTCGACCCGAGGATCCGCTATGCCTGAGCCGCGCAACCACCCCGACGAGGCCGTGGAGCCGGCCGGCGGGACGGGAGCCTCGATGGGGCTGGGCCAGGACGAGGCACGCACCCTGGAGCGGGCGCCGGCCTCCGGCGGGGCACCGTCCCCGTCGGGGCCCGGGCCGGAACGGCCGCGCAGCCTGTGGTCGGACGCCTGGCGTGACCTGCGGCGCAACCCGGTCTTCGTGATCGCCGCGCTGATCATCGTCTTCCTCGTCGTCATCTCCCTCTGGCCGCAGCTCATCGCCCCCGGCAACCCGCTCAGCTGCAACCTGGACAACTCCCAGAAGGGCTCGTCGCCCGGCCATCCCTTCGGCTTCGACACCCAGGGGTGCGACGTCTACACCCGCGTCGTCCACGGGGCGCGCGCCTCGGTCACCGTGGGCATCTGCGCCACCGTCGGAGCGGCCCTGCTCGGCGCGCTGCTCGGCGGCCTCGCCGGCTACCACGGCGGCTGGGCCGACGCGGTGCTCTCACGGGTGAGCGACATCTTCTTCGGCATCCCGATCGTCCTCGGCGGCCTGGTCTTCCTGTCCGTCGTCGCCAGCACCACCGTCTGGCCGGTGGTGGGCTTCATCGTGCTGCTCGGCTGGCCGCAGATCGGCCGCATCGCCCGCGGCTCGGTGATCACCGCCAAGCAGAACGACTACGTCCAGGCCGCCCGCGCCCTCGGCGCCGGCAACTCCCGTGTGCTGCTGCGGCACATCGCGCCCAACGCCGTCGCGCCCGTCATCGTCGTGGCGACCATCGCGCTCGGCACGTACATCTCCCTGGAGGCCACCCTGTCCTACCTCGGCGTCGGGCTGAAACCGCCCACGGTCTCCTGGGGCATCGACATCTCCCAGGCCTCCACGCAGATCCGCAACGCCCCGCATATGCTGCTCTGGCCGGCCGGGGCGCTGAGCGTGACGGTGCTGGCCTTCATCATGCTCGGTGACGCGGTGCGCGACGCCCTCGACCCCAGGCTGCGCTGATGGACGCGGGAGCGACGGCCACCGCGGCCCAGGACGAGCCGCTGCTCGAGGTACGCGACCTGCACGTGGAGTTCCGCACCCGCGACGGCGTCGCCCGGGCCGTCAACGGGGTCTCCTACGCGGTGCGCCCCCGCCAGACGCTCGCGGTGCTGGGCGAGTCCGGCTCCGGCAAGTCGGTGACCGCGCAGGCCGTCATGGGCATCCTCGACTCGCCGCCCGGGTTCGTCACCCGCGGCGAGATCCTCTTCCACGGTGAGGACCTGCTCACCATGGGCGCCGAGGAGCGCCGCAAGGTGCGCGGCGCCAGGATGGCGATGATCTTCCAGGACGCGCTGTCCGCCCTCAACCCGGTGCTGACCGTGGGCGAGCAGCTCGGCGAGATGTTCCGGGTCCACCGGGGGATGTCCCGCAAGGACGCCCGGGCCAGGGCGGTGGAACTGATGGACCGGGTGCGGATCCCGGCGGCGCGCGATCGCGTCGGGCAGTACCCGCACCAGTTCTCCGGAGGCATGCGCCAGCGCATCATGATCGCGATGGCGCTCGCCCTGGAGCCCGAACTGATCATCGCCGACGAGCCGACCACCGCCCTCGACGTCACCGTGCAGGCACAGGTCATGGAGCTCCTGGCCGAGCTGCAGCGCGAGTACGGCATGGGCCTGATCCTCATCACCCACGACCTCGGCGTGGTCGCCGACGTCGCCGACCACATCGCGGTGATGTACGCCGGGCGCATCGTCGAGACCGCGCCCGTCCACGACATCTACCGCAGGCCGGCGCACCCGTACACCAAGGGCCTGCTGGAGTCGATCCCGCGCCTGGACCAGAAGGGCCAGGAGCTCTACGCGATCAAGGGCCTGCCCCCGAACCTGCTGCGCATCCCGTCCGGCTGCGCCTTCCATCCGCGCTGCCCGCTGGCCCGGGAGGTGTGCGCCACCGACGAGCCGGAGCTCTACCGGATCAGCGCCCGGCGGGGCAGCGCCTGCCACTTCTGGAGGGAGTGCCTCGGTGAGCGGCGGCGGTGAGCCCGTGCTCCAGGTGCGCGGGCTGTACAAGCACTACCCCCTCACCCAGGGGATCCTCTTCAAGCGGCAGACCGGCGCGGTGAAGGCGGTCGACGGTGTGGACCTGGACCTGTACCGGGGCGAGACGCTCGGGGTCGTCGGCGAGTCCGGGTGCGGCAAGTCCACCGTGGCCCGGCTCCTGGTCCACCTGGAACGGGCCACCAAGGGGCAGATCCTCTACAAGGGCGAGGACATCACCAAGCTGTCGGGCCGGGCCCTGAAGGCAGTGCGCCGGAACATCCAGATGGTGTTCCAGGACCCGTACACCTCGCTCAACCCGCGGATGACGGTCGGCGACATCGTCGGCGAGCCGTACGCGATCCACCCCGAGGCCGCGCCCAAGGGCGACCGGCGCCGCAGGGTGCGCGAACTGCTGGACGTCGTCGGCCTGAACCCGGAGCACGTCAACCGCTATCCGCACCAGTTCTCCGGCGGCCAGCGGCAGCGCATCGGCATCGCCCGCGGCCTGGCGCTGCGGCCCGAGGTCATCGTCGCCGACGAGCCGGTCTCGGCGCTGGACGTCTCGGTGCAGGCGCAGGTCGTCAACCTGATGGAGCGGCTGCAGGACGAGTTCGACCTCTCCTACGTCTTCATCGCGCACGACCTGTCGATCGTCCGCCACATCTCGGACCGGGTGGCGGTGATGTACCTGGGGCGGATCGTCGAGACCGGCGACGACACCCAGATCTACGAGCACCCCACCCACCCGTACACCCAGGCGCTGCTCTCGGCGGTGCCGGTGCCGGACCCCGGCGCGCGCGGGCGCCGCGAGCGCATCATCCTCAGCGGCGACGTCCCCTCACCCGCCGATCCGCCGTCCGGCTGCCGCTTCCGCACCCGTTGCTGGAAGGCGCGGGAACGCTGCACGCTGGAGGTGCCGGCGCTGGCGGTGCCCGCGGTCTTCCGCGGTGTGGACTCCCCGGCGGCACACGACAGCGCGTGCCACTTCGCCGAGGAGAGGACGGTGGTGCCGCCGGAGCCCCGGGGCGAGTGAGCCGAAGGGGCGCGGCCGGTGCCGGAAGGGAGAGCACGCCAAGGTCCCGGGGACGAGGGACCGAGCACGGCCGGCCTCCCCCGGCCCGGCGGCTGGGGGTGCCCCCATCGCCGGCCGGGGCGCCCCGGCGGCGGACCGAGCCACGAGAAACCCGGCCCGCGCCCGGTGGTGCAGGGGTGTGGGCGCGGGCCGGGCTCGGAGCGGAGACGTCTGTCGGCCCGGGTCAAGGGGTCTTGTCGGCGGGCGTCTCCTCGAGCGCGGCGAGCGCGGGGTCGAGGACGACGTCCTCGCCCCGTGCCGCGGTCGTCGGCTCCTCGGGGAAGTGGCACGCGCTCAGGTGCCCGTCCCGGTTCCCTTCCAGCCGGACCAGGGGCGGTTCCTCGGTCGCGCACTTGTCCTGCGCCTTCCAGCAGCGCGTACGGAAGCGGCAGCCGGACGGCGGAGAGACGGGCGAGGGCACGTCGCCGGCGAGGCGGATGCGCTCGTTGGCCACCCGCTCGTCCGGGTCCGGCTCGGGGGAGGCGGACAGCAGCGCGTGAGTGTACGGGTGGCGGGGCCGCTCGTAGATGTCCCGGCGGTCGCCGATCTCCACGATCCGCCCGAGGTACATCACCGCCACGCGCTGCGAGAAGTGCCGTACCACCGCGAGGTCGTGGGCGATGAAGAGGAAGGCGATCCCCAGTTCCCGCTGCAGGCGCTGCAGCAGGTTGACCACCTGGGCCTGGATCGACACGTCCAGTGCCGAGACCGGCTCGTCCGCCACGATGAGCCTGGGCTCCAGCGCCAGCGCCCTGGCCACCCCGATGCGCTGCCGCTGGCCGCCGGAGAACTCGTGCGGGAAGCGGTTGTAGTGCTCGGGGCTCAGGCCCACGGTCTCCAGCAGCTCGCGCACCCGCTTCTCGCGACCGCCCGGCGGGTTGATCCCGTTGATCTCCAAAGGCGCCGAGACGATGTGCCCCACGGTCTGCCGCGGGTTCAGCGAGGCGTACGGGTCCTGGAAGATCATCTGGATCTCGGAGCGGATCGGGGCCAGTTCCTTGCGCGAGGAGTGCGCGATGTCCTTGCCGCGGTAGCTGATCCGTCCCGCGGAGGGCTCCAGCAGCCGGGTCACCAGCCGCCCGGTGGTGGACTTGCCGCAGCCCGACTCGCCGACCAGGCCCAGGCTCTCGCCCTCGGCGATGCTGAAGTCGATGCCGTCCACGGCCCGTACGTCGGCCACATGGCGCTTGATCAGGAAGCCGCTCCGCACGGGGAAGTACTTGCGCAGACCGGTCACTTCGAGCAGCGTGCTCATGGTCTCCCTCGGCGCGTCGTCCTGCTGCGGGATGCTCACGGCGCACCTCCGCCGAGCCGCGGCCGGATCTGCCCGGCGAAGATCTCCCGCTTCCGTTCCTGGCCCAGGTGACAGGCGGAGCCGCGCCGCTCGCCCTCCGGCAGCCCGGGCCGCACGGTTGCGCAGCGCCCGCCGCCGACCTCCTCGGCGAAGGCGCACCGCGGATGGAAGGGACAGCCGGAGGGCGGGTCGAGCAGGCTGGGCGGGGTGCCGGGGATCGGGGACAGGGGCAGGTCCACCGGCGCCGACAGCCGCGGGATGGACGCCAGCAGGCCCCAGGAGTAGGGGTGTTCGGGAGTCCGCAGGATCTCGCGCACCGCGCCGCGCTCCACGCAGCGCCCCGCGTACATCACCATCACGTCGTCCGCCGTGTCGGCCACCACGCCCAGGTCGTGGGTGATGATGATGATCGCCGTGCCCGTCTCCCGCTGCAGATCCTTCAGCAGGTCGAGGATCTGCGCCTGCACGGTGACGTCCAGCGCCGTCGTCGGCTCGTCGGCGATGACCAGCTCCGGGTCGCAGACCAGCGCCATCGCGATCATCGCGCGCTGCCGCATGCCCCCGGAGAATTGGTGCGGGAAGTCGTCCACCCGCAGCCGCGGCTGTGGGATGCCCACCCGGGTGAGCATCTCGATCGCACGCTCCCGGGCAGCCTTCTTCGAGGCGCCCATGTGTTTCATGTAGGGCTCGGCGATCTGCCGGCCGACCGTGTAGTACGGCGAGAGCGCGGTGAGCGAGTCCTGGAAGATCATCGCCATCTTCCGGCCGCGCAACCGTTCCAGGGTCCGCTCGGAGGCGCCCGTCAGCTCCTGCCCGTCCAGCACGATCTCGCCGCGGACGGTGGTGTTGCGGGGGTTGTGCAGGCCGAGGACCGCCAGGTTGGTGACCGACTTGCCGGAGCCGGACTCGCCGACGATGCCCAGGGTCCTGCCGCGCTCCAGGTCGAAGGAGAGCCCGTCGACGGCCTTGACCACGCCGTCCTCGGTGGCGAACTGCACGTACAGGTCGCGGACCGACAGGAACGGCCCGGACGGTGCGGGGTCCCCGGGCCCGGGCGGCCCCGCCTCGGTCTTGGTGAGGATGCTCAACTGTGCTTCTCCTCTGCGTGCCGGCAGGCGTCCCGGCTCACGAAAGCCTGATCCGCGGGTCGATGAGGGCGTAGGCGGCGTCGACGACGATGTTGCAGACGACGATGATCGTGGCGCCGATCAGCATCACTGCCATCTCCAGCGGCAGGTCGCTGCGGAGGACGGCCTGCACGGACAGCAGGCCGAGGCCGTGCAGTCCGAAGGTGACCTCGGTGATGATCGCGCCGCCGAGGACGGAGCTCAGGTCGATGCCGAAGACGGTGATGATGGAGGCGGCGGCGCCGCGCAGCGCGTAGCGCAGGAACACGTAGCGGGAGGACATGCCCTTGGCGCGGGCCGCCCGGATGTGGTCCTCGGACATCTGCTCCACCATCAGCGAGCGGGTCTGCCGGCTGTAGTTGGACCAGAAGATCACTGACATCACCAGGCAGGGCAGGATCAGCCCCCGCACCGAACCCCACGGGTCGTGCGACCAGTCGGGGTCGTGTCCGCGGTCCAGGAGGTGCCAGCTGGTGGCGAACAGGCCGATGGCGATCGGTCCGAGGAAGTAGATCTGAACGGAGTTGCCGACCAGCGAGACGCCGCTGGCGATCCGGTCGAAGGCCCTGCCCTGCTGCCAGGCGGCGACGAGCCCGAGGCCGACGCCGATGGCCAGGAAGGCGGAGGCCCCGCCGACGGCCAGCGACAAAGTGGTCGGGTACCGGTCGGCGATGGTGTCCCAGACGAGTTGCTGGTCGGCGAAGGAGTAGCCGAAGCACGGCGCCGGGCAGTGGCCGACGGGCATGTCGCGGCCGGCGAAGATGCCGACCATGAAGTGCCAGTACTGGGTCCAGATCGGCAGGTCCAGGCCGAGGTTCTTGCGGATCAGGGCCACGTTCTGCGGATCGCAGTTCTTGCCGCAGGACAGCAGTGCCGGGTCGGACGGCAGGAAGAAGAAGAGGAAGTACGTGATGGCGCTGATGAGCAGCAGGATGACCACGGCGCCCAGCGCTCGGCGTACCAGGAAACGCAGCATGGAACAGGCTCTTCCGTCGGGGCACCGGTCCCGGCCCGGGGAGGGGCCGGGACCGGCGCGGGTACGCTGGAGCTACTGCTTGACGTAGATCGTGCTCGGGTTGATGGCGCCGTAGACCTGGTTGTAGCTGACGCCGCCGAGGCCCGAGCCGTAGATGTTGAAGAACTTGTCGAAGATGAACGGGATCTGCGACGTGTCGTTCTTCAGCACGTACTCGGACAGGGTGCGCCACTCGTCGTTCTGCTTCGTGATGTCCGTGATCGCCAGGATGCGGTCGATCTCGGAGTTGACGTGCTCGTCGTTGAGGAACGAGTAGTTGTTGGTGCCGTCGGCGAGGTTGCGGCCGTCCATGGTCGGCGGGACCACGGTCGAGGCGCTCGGCCAGTCCGCGCCCCAGCCGGTGCGGTAGAGGTCGTACGGGGTGTCGAGCTTGCCGACCACCGTGTAGTAGGAGGTCTGGTCGATGGCCTTGCGCTGGACGTCGAAGCCGGCCTTCTCCAGGGCCTTCTCCAGGGTCAGTGACACGTTCTGCCAGCGCGGGGTGTTGGCGTAGGCGAAGGAGAGCTTGACCTTGCCGGTGACCCCGGCCTCCTTCAGCAGCTGCTTGGCCTTCTCGATGTCACCGGCCGGCTTGTCGAGCTTGCCGAAGGGGTCGTACTTCTTCCAGCCGGCGACGGTCGGGCTGAGCAGGGTGGTGCCGAGCTCGCCCTGGGCGCCGCCGCCGAAGGCCTGCTGCACCTGGGTCATCGGGAAGGCGTACATGATGGCCTGGCGGATCTTGGGGTCCGTGATCCGCTTGGTGTTGATGTTCATGACCTCGACGTACGGCTGGTACTCGTTCACCGTGCGCGACTTGTACTGGGCGTCCGTCGTCAGGGTCTGCATCTTCGACGGGTCCGACGAACCCCAGAGGTTCACCGCGTACTTGTCGTTGCCGTTCTCGGCGGCCAGCCGGTTGGTCAGGCCCGGCTCGGCGATGCCGAGCTGGAAGTTCCAGGTGTCCGGGTAGGCGTTGCGGATCGGGTCGCTCTTCGGGTCCCAGTTGGGGTTCCGCTCGAAGACCAGCTCCTTGCCCGGCTTGTAGCTCGCGATCTTGTACGGGCCGGTGGCGACCGGGTGGTTGTTGTACTTCTGCTTGTCGTCCTTGGCCTTCGGCACCGGCGAGATGTTGGGCATCGCCGCCGCGTAGGGAGCGTCGGCGTGCGCCTCCATGAAGTGGAAGACGATGGTCTTGTCGTCCGGGGTGTCGATCTTGTCGGAGGGGATCTCCTTGCCCTCGTACGGACCCGCGTACGCCTTGCGGTAGTCGGGGCCGAAGAGCCACTTCTGGATGTACTGCGGGCCCTGCGTCTGGTAGTCGGCGAACAGGCGCTCGATGCCGTACTTGACGTCCTTGGAGGTCACCGGGGTGCCGTCCTCGAACTTCAGGCCGTCCTTGAGGGTGTACGTCCAGGTCTTCGCTCCGTCGGACGACTTGCCCGTGTCGGTGGCCAGGTCGCCGACCAGGATCGTCTTGCCGGTCTTCGCGTCGATCTTGTAGCCGGTCAGCGAGCGGTTGTAGAGCAGCTGCACCGAGAGCTGGTCGCTGACGTACTGCTGGCCGGGGTCGAGGTAGTCGAAGCCCGCCTGGGAGAGGTCGTAGGCCGTGCCGCCCTTCTTGGCCCCCGGGACCTCCGGGGCGGGACCCTTGGAGTCGGCGGCCGTGCCGATGCCGAAGTTCTGCACGGTGGCCTTCTTGCCCTCACCGCCGCCGGTGCCCGTCCCCCCGCCGCCACCGCTGCTGCACGCGGCGGACAGTGTCAGAGCCCCCAACGCCAGGAACGCGGAGGCGTAACGCGCCTTGCGAATTCTCATTGATCCCTGCCTGTCAGTGAACCGAACTGCGGATACCGGCGTGCCCGGTCTCCCCCCACAGGGGCCCGGCGCGGCGGCTTGGACACCTAGCGCACGGTCTTGGGATCGAGTGCGTCCCGGACCGAATCCCCGAGCAGGTTGAAGGCGACCACGAAGATCACCATGGCGATGCCGGGGAAGAACATGAAGGTGACATCGGACTCGTAGTACGCCGCGGCCTGCTGGAACATCAGTCCCCAGTCCGGGGTGGGCGGCAGAATTCCGACGCCGAGATAGGAAAGGCCCGCCTCGGCGGTGACGTTCACCGGGAGCAGCAGGGTCGCCTGGACGAGGATCGTGGACCAGATGTTCGGCAGCAGTTCCTTGCGGATGATCCGCGCCGACGAGGCGCCGCTGATCCGCGCGGCCTCGATGAACTCGCGTTCGCGCAGGCTCAGCACCTGGGCCCGCACCAGCCGGCCCACGCTCATCCAGCCGAGGACGAACTGGACGATGACCAGCGCCGCGATACGGACGTAGGTCGGCTCCTCGTCACGGGGGGAGACGAACAGCGCCACGATCACCGGCGTGAAGGCGATGAAGAACAGCTGCTGCGGGAAGGACAGCATGAGGTCCGAGAACCGGCCCACGAAGTAGTCGGTACGCCCGCCGAGATACCCCTGGACGAGCCCGATGAGCACGCCGACGACGACGGAGACCGTGGTCACGGCGAGGGCGATGCCCAGCGAGGTGCGGATTCCGTAGATCAGCAGGGTGAACACATCGCGGCCGAGCTGCGGCTCGAGGCCGAACCAGAAGTCCCCGTCGATGCCGCCGTTCGGCTTGAGCGGGATCCCGTAGCTGTTGAGCAGACCCAGGTCCTGGCCGTACAGGTCGTAGGGGTTCTTCCCGTAGAGCTTGGAGATCAGCGGCGCGCCCAGCGCGATGACGATGTAGAAGAGCACCACGCCGGCGCAGAGCATTCCGGTGCGATCGCGCCGGAAACGCAGCCAGGCGAGCTGACCCGGGGATCGCCCGACGAGTTCGGAGGGTTCTTTCCCGGTGCCCTCGACATCGGCGGGGGCCTCTGCCGGAACGGGTTCCGGCCGGTTTGCGGCCGTGCTCGGACTGGACATGTCATCTGCCCCCGCACCAAAGAGTTTTGGTGGCGCCTGTGGGCGCCCGTGGCTAGCTAGCCGGTATTGGGCAATGGATTTGGCGGCCAGTCAAGAGGATGAAGCGACCGGAAGGCGAGATCGCCGTTATCTTGGGGCAAGGTTTTGCATATTGTCGCGAACGCGTGCTTGACAGCTTCCGGGTCGCTCCGGCGAATGCGGAGGATTCAGGATGAAACTCTTTTACACGCAGGCAACTTGATTGACGCATCACCGATATACGGACGTGTCACGCTGAACAGCGTACGGCCGTGCGGGTGCCGTGGGCCGGCCGGGGTGATCATGTCACCCCGGCCGGCCGCCGTGCGTCCCCGGTGAACGGTGGACCGCCCCGGTGCGTATCTCCCCGGAAGGCCGAACGACAGCTGCCGGAGCGGCCGGGGAGGTGGCCATGCGGCAGGCGTATCGACTCGGAGGGATGGTCTGTGCCGTCCTGGGGGCAGCCGAGGCGGTCTGGCTGGGCCAGGACCTCGTGCAGTTCCGGGCGGCGGGCGCCGTCAGGGTGTGGGCGGGGCTGGCGGTGCCGGCCGGCGGGGCGCCGCTGGTGACCTCCACCGTGGACCTGCTGCTCCTCGGGCTCTACGCGGCCGCCGCGGTCGCGTCCCTGAGGCCCGGCGGCGTCGGGGTCCTCGGGGCGGCCGCGGTGATCACCCTGGCGCTGCGCACCCCCACGGCGTACCTCCTGGCCCCCTCCTCGGGCGGCAGTCCGCCCGGCCTGCAGGGGGCCCTGCTGCTGACCGCGGGCGGGCAGATCGCCGGGGCCCTGGTGCTGCTCCTGGTCGTACGGCGCACCGGCCAGGACGCGCCCGCCCCGCCGCGGCCCGCGGCGGGCGTGCTGGCGGGGATGCTGCTGCTGGTGGTCGCGCTCATCGCCGGCGTCCTGGAGTTCTCCCGGCGGTCCGACCCGGCGGCGCTGCGGCCGCCGGGCTTCTTCTGGCGCACCGCCAAGGGCGGCTACCTGGTCGGCTCCCAACTGGGGGCGCCCTACGAGTGGCTGGTCTGGGCGACCGCCGGGCTGGCCGCGGCCGCGGGCCTCGCCGCGTTCGCGCGGGCCCCGTTCGCCCGGCCGCTGGGCATCTGCGTGGCCGGGCTGCTCGCCACGACCGCCGTCCCGGTGATCGGCACCTCCCGGATCGACGCCCCGGGCGCCGACGACTTCGCCGCCGCGTTCGCGGTGGGCGCCGCGCTGGTGGTGACGCTGCTGCTGGCCCCCGGCGACCTGGCGGCGGTGGGCGTGTCCGGCGGTGACCCGTACGCGGAGGCGGAGGTCCCCACGGCCGCCGGCACCCTGTCGATGCCGCTGTACGAGCAGACCGCCGTCCTCCCCGTCTTCGGCGCCTACGGGCAGCAGCAGCCGCCGCCCGGCCCCTCCTCCGAGGCGCGGGCGGCGTACCTGCAGGACCCGCCCTAACCCCGCGCGACCCCCAGGGAACGCTTCAGGAACGCGACCTGGAGGAGGAGCAGGTTCTCGGCGACCTCCTCCTGCGGGGTCATGTGCGTCACCCCGGACAGCGGCAGCACCTCGTGCGGGCGGCCGGCGGCCAGCAGCGCGGAGGACAGGCGCAGGGTGTGCGCGGCGACCACGTTGTCGTCGGCGAGGCCGTGGATGATCATCAGCGGCCGGACCTCGTCCGCCGGGTCGGCCAGACCGGCGTCGGTGACCAGGGAGTTGGTGGCGTACACCGCCGGCCGCTGTTCGGGGTGGCCGAGGTAGCGCTCGGTGTAGTGCGTGTCGTACAGCCGCCAGTCGGTGACCGGCGCGCCCGCCACCGCGGCGTGGAAGACGTCCGGGCGGCGCAGCACCGCGAGCGCCGCCAGATAGCCGCCGTAGGACCAGCCGCGGATGCCCACCCGGGTGAGGTCCAGGGGGTAGTGGCCGGCCAGCGCGTGCAGCGCGTGGATCTGGTCGTCGAGCGTGACACCCGCGAAGTCGCCGGCGATCGCCTTCTCCCAGGCGGGGGAGTGCCCGGGGGTGCCCCGGCCGTCCGCGACGACCACCGCGAAGCCCTGGTCGGCCAGCCACTGCGCCTGCAGGTAGCCGCGCTGGGCGCTCACCACCAGCTGGCCGTGCGGTCCGCCATAGGGGTCCATCAGCACCGGCAGCGGCCCGTCGCCCTCCCGGTGCCCCGAGGGGAGCAGCACCGCCACCGGCACGCCGCGCTCGCCGGCCCCGACGAGCACCGGGCGCGCGGTGAGGACCGGGGTCTCGGCGTGCGAGGCGATCTCCGCCACCTGCTCGCCGTCCCGCAGCACCCGGACCGCCGTGGCGGCCGACTCCAGGGACGCGGAGGACAGCACCGTGACGGCCCCGGCCCGTACCGCGGAGTGCACGCCCGGCGCACCGCTCAGCCGGACCGCGCCGGCGGGGCCTTCGCCGGCGCGGTACACATGAATCTCGCCGGTCTCCGGGTCCTTGGCGCCGTGCCCCGCGGAGGCCGCGAACAGCACGCCGTCGCCGTCCGTCCCGAGCACCGCGCGTACGTGCAACTCCGGTCCTGTCCAAGGCTGTTCGCCGACGAACAACGATCGTGAGCCGTTCTCGTCGGAGATCCGCACGAGGCGCTCGCCGGGCAACCAGGCAGGCACCCCGGGGAAAAGATCAAGCCAGATTTCGTCGCGGTCCCGGTGCACCTCCCGGGTGCCGCCGGTGGCGGTGTCCACTGCCAGGTACAGCTGCTCGCGCTGGTCGCGGGTCTGCACGAGCAGCAGCGGCGGACCCGCCGCCGACCAGTGCACCTGCGCGAGGTACGGGTAGCGCTCGCGGTCCCACTCCACCGCGGTGGCCGCACCGTCCAGCGTCAGCAGCACCAGAGTGACCTCGGCGTTCGGCGTGCCCGCCGCAGGGTAGGCCACCTCCGCCGGCTTCTGCCCGGGGTTGGCGGGGTCGGCGATCCACCAGCGGCGGACCGGGGACGCGTCCACCCGGGCCGCCAGTACGCAGGCGCTGTCCGGGGACCACCAGTAGCCGCGGCTGCGGGACATCTCCTCGGCGGCGATGAATTCCGCCAGCCCGTAAGTGACGTCCGGACCCTCGGGCCCGGCCAGCGCCCGGTCCTCGCCGCCGTCGGCGGCCACCACGCGCAGCGCGCCGTTCGCCACGTAGGCCACCCCGCGGCCGTCCGGCGACGGACGCGGGTCCACCACCGGGCCCGGCACGGCGATCTCCCGGGCCGTACCGGCCCGCAGCTCCGCGGTGAACAGCCGCCCGGACAAGGCGAACGCGGCCAGCTCCACCGCGTCGTCGGTCGCGTAGCCGACGATTCCGGCCGAGCCCTCCCGGCTGCGCTCCCGGCGCGCCCTCTCCTGTGGCGACAGCTCCTCCGCCGCGCCGGACAACAGCACCGCGGGGTCCGCCGCGACCCGCTCGGCGCCGGACTCCGGGTCCAGGACCCACAGCAGGTGCGAGCGGTCGGTGCCGGAACGGGAGCGCAGGAAGACGATCCGGCCGCCGTCCGGCGACACGGTGAAGGCGCGCGGGGCGCCGAGCGAGAACCGCTGCGTGCGGGCGTACTGCCGGGGGAACGAGAGCGCTTGCGTCATGGGTGGAGTGTGCCACCGCCCGCCGGTGAGCCCGGCGCACGCCAACCGCGAGATCCGGCCATGCGCCCCCGCGTGCTCCCGTGCGACGAGCTATGCGGTACGCCACAAAGTTATGATCCACTGCCGAGAGTGGGTAACAACCGGTTGGCAATTGCTGTCGGAACCTGACGCCCTGGAGGTGAGCCGCTGTGGCACTTTCGATTTCGGCGGTGCTGCTGCTGCTGATCGTCGTCTTCCTGCTGGTCAGGAAGGCCGGTTTGAAGGCGGGGCACGCGGTGGTCTGCGTACTGCTCGGGTTCTATCTGGCGAGCTCCTCCATCGCGCCGACGATCCGGGACCTCACCAACAATGTCGCGGGCATGATCGGGGACTTCAAGTTCTGAGCCCGTGGCTGCGCCCCGGTGAGCGGCGGGGCCTGCCCTAGGCTCTCCTCATGACCGCACTGCCCGCCCGCCGATTGCTGCTCGTCCACGCGCACCCCGACGACGAGTCGATCAACAACGGCGCCACCATGGCCAAGTACGCCGCCGAGGGCGCGCACGTCACCCTGGTGACGTGCACCCTCGGCGAGGAGGGCGAGGTCATCCCGCCCGAGCTGGCACACCTGGCCCCCGACCGCGACGACACCCTCGGCGCGCACCGGGCCGGCGAACTCGCCGACGCCATGGCGCAGCTCGGCGTCACCGACCACCGTTTCCTGGGCGGCCCCGGCCGCTTCCGGGATTCCGGGATGATGGGCGTGCCGCAGAACGACCGGCCCGAGAGCTTCTGGCAGGCGGACCTCGACCTGGCGGCCTCGTACCTCGTGGAGGTGATCCGCGAGGTCCGTCCGCAGGTCCTGGTCACCTACGACCCCGACGGCGGCTACGGCCACCCCGACCACATCCAGGCGCACCGCGTCGCCATGCGCGCCGCCGAACTGTCCGCCGAGCCGTCCTACCGGCGTGACCTCGGCGGCCCGCACTCCGTCGCCAAGATCTACTGGAACTGCATCCCGCGCCACGTGGTCGAGGAGGGCTTCGCCCGGCTGCGCGGGGCCGGGCGGCAGATCCCCTTCGAGGGCATCGCGACCGCCGACGACGTCCCCGGCGTGGTGGACGACGACCTGGTGACCGCCGCCATCGACGTGGAGGCCCGCTACGCCGAGCGGAAGGCCGCGGCGATGAAGGCCCACGTGACCCAGATCGCGGTGGACGGCCCGTTCTTCGCGCTCTCCAACGACCTCGGACAGCCCTTGTTCGGCGCCGAGTTCTACCGGCTGGTCAAGGGCGTTCCCGCGCCGGCCGGGAGCCTGGAGGACGACCTGTTCGCGGGGACCGGGGTATGAGGCGCGCCGCCTACCCCGTACTCGCGGTCCTGGGCGTGCTGGTCGCCGTCGCGGGGTCGCTGGTCCAGGCCGCCTGGTTCCCGGGCGGGTTGCTGCTCGCGCTCGCCGGGAGCGCGGCGCTCTTCCACGGCGGTGCCAGGCTCACCGGCACGCGGCTGGGCGCGGTGGTGCCGGCGGCGGTGTGGCTGATCACCGTGATGCTGCTCAGCTCCGCCCGGCCGGAGGGTGACTTCCTGTTCGCCAGCGGAATCAGCCCGTACGTCTACCTGTTGGGCGGAGCGATGGCCGGCGTGATGTCGGCCACCCTTGTGCAACCCCGTCCTCCCGCCGGTGGATCACTTGAGGCACGATAGGCGCCACGTTGCGTCCGTTGCGGAACGAGCGTCGCCCGTTTTGGCGGTTGGCGTCACATAAGCCCCTTTGATCAGGGCGGTCTCCATCCGGCGGGCGGGCGGCTTCGACGCGGCGCCCAGTATGGTGGTGCGCGCCGCCGGGCCACCCGCGGAAAGGCCGTGACGGGTGGCGAAGCGAACCGGGAGAGCCTGCTTTGAGTCGTGAAACTGATCGTCCGTCCCCCGGCCCCCAGGGCCGGGGCGGAGCCGCGTACCCGTCGGGTACCCCGCCGTACGGAACCCGACCGTTTCCGTCGCTGCATCCGCAGGAGGGCCCGCGCGACGGGGCCGCGGCCGGGGAGCCCGCTGCCGCTCCCGCCGCAGAGGAAACCAAGACCGAGACCACGCTGACCACCCGGGTGCGCATCAACATCCCCGGGTCCCGGCCGATCCCGCCGGTCGTCGTCCGCACCCCCGTCGAGGGCGGCGCGGAGGGCGAGGCACCCACCGGGTCCGCACCGGCCGCCGCCGCGGCCGAGTCGGCCCCCCTGCCGGCGGGCTGGACCGTCGGCGGCGGCACCGGGGCCGGTCAGGGCGCCCCGGCGCCCGCGCCGGAGCCCGCCGCGGAGCCGGCTCCCGCGCCGAAGAGCGAGAAGCCGACGAGCGACTGGTTCGCGCCGCGGAAGGCCGCCCCGGCGCCGGCCCCGGCGCCCGGTCCCGAGGCGGCGCAGGAGTTCGCCGCCCCCGAGGTCACCCAGCCGATGCAACGCGGCGACATCCCCGCCCAGCCCGGCCCGGCGGACCGCCGACCGGCCCCCGGGCCGGGCGCCGCACCCGCCGGACCCCGGCGCGGCGGCATCCCGTACCTGAACGACGGCGGGGTCGGCCCCGCGGGCCCGGGTGGTCCCGGCGGCCCCGTGGCGCCAGGTGGCCCGGCCGGTCCCGGTGGCCCCGTGGCGCCGGGCGGCCCGGGTGGTCCCGGCGGCCCGGCCGGTCCCGGACGCCCCGCCCCGGCGCCGCGCGCCTTCCCCGGCGGCCCCGGTGCGGGCCCGGCGAAGGGTCCCGGCGCCGGCGTGCCCTTCCCGGGGCAGCAGCCGCCGGCCGGGCCCACCGCGGGCCCGGTCACCGGGGAGATGAGGGTGCCCCCGGCGGCCCCCGCGGCCGGCCGTTCGCCCTACCCCACGCCGTTCCCGCCCTCCGCGGGCGAGCGGCTGTCCGGCGACACCGTCGTCGGCGGCATCCCGGCGGTTCCCCCCGCAGGGCCCTCCGCCAACCGGCAGGCCCCGCCCGGCGGCGAGATGTACCGCTTCGAGCAGGACGAGCCGGCGGCGCCGGCGAGTCGGCAGAGCACCGCGGAGCGCGAGGCCAAGGGCCGTTCCAAGCTCATACTGGTGGGCGTCGGCGTGCTCGGCCTGCTCGGCATCGCCTACGGCGCCGGACTGCTGATGGACCACTCCGACGTGCCGGCCGGCACCACCGTCTACGGCGTCGGGATCGGCGGCAAGTCCAAGGACCAGGCCGTCGCGCTCCTCGACCAGGCGCTCGGCTCCCGCAAGAACGCCCCGCTCACCGTCACCATCGGCGACGAGCGCAAGTCGCTCAAGCCCGCGGCCGCCGGTCTCGTCTTCGACACCGACGCGACCGTCCGCAACGTGGCGCACCGCGACTACAACCCGGTCACCGTCATCGGCTCTCTGTTCGGCGTCTCGCGCGCCGCCGACCCCGTGCTGACCACGGACAGCGAGAAGCTCCGCGCCCAGCTGGAGAAGCTCTCCCAGGGGCTCGGCGGCTCCGGCTCCGAGGGCATGGTCAAGTTCGTGAACGGCAAGGCCGTCGCGGTCCCCGGCAAGCCCCACCAGGGCGTGGACGCGGCCGCATCGATCGACGCCGTCACCGCCGCCTACGCCACGCAGGTCGCCACCGGCAAGGCGGGCGCGGTGAGCCTGAAGGTCACCACCGTCCAGCCCAAGGTGACCCAGGAGGCGCTCGACGAGGCCGTCAACGGCTTCGGGAAGACGGCCATGTCCGGGTTCGTCATGGTCCGGGCGGGCGCCGGGGCTCCCGTCCCGTTCAGCCCGCAGAAGTCGCTGTCGCAGATCCTCACGATGGTGCCGGACCAGGACGGCAACCTGACCCCGTACATCGACCGCAAGGTGCTCAAGGGCCTGTACGGCGGCGCCTTCGACGGTGTGCTGGTCGAACGCGGTGACGGCAGCAAGACCGCCGTCACCCCCGAGGACGTCGCCTCCGCGATGCTGCCCGCGCTGCAGACCACCGACACCGCCAAGAAGACGGTGACCATCGAGGGCACGTCCTGACCCCAGGTCGCGCGATCCGCGTGTGAGAGGTGTGGCCCCGGTACCCGTACCGGGACCACACCCATGACATCTGTCATCCGCGGGACAGGACGCCCGGCACTGCCGCGCGCACCCCGCCGTCCGCGACGCTGCTGCCATGACCGCAACAGTGTTCACCCACGTGAGCAAGAGCTTCGGTCAGGTCCGGGCCGTCGACGACCTGAGCCTGACCCTCCACCCCGGTGAGACCGTCGCCCTCCTGGGCCCCAACGGCGCCGGCAACTTCTCGGTGCTGTACCCGGTGCTGCTCTTCATGATCCTGACGGCGGGCCAGAAGGCGGCGATGGTGCCGTACTACATGGTCGCCATGTGCGCCTTCGGCGCCATGACCGCCGTGCTCATGGGCAACTCCGAGCGGATCGCCCGGGAGCGCGACAAGGGCTGGGTGCGCCAGTTGCGGCTCACCGCCCTCCCCGGGCGCGGCTACGTCCTGGCCAAGATCGCCGCGGCCGCCACGGTCAGCCTGCCCTCCATCGTGCTCGTGCTGCTCGCCGGCGGCGCCCTGAAGGGCGTACGGATGGCCGCCTGGCAGTGGGCCGGGGTGCTGCTCACCAGCTGGGCGGGGAGCTTCGTCTTCGCGGCGCTCGGCGTGGCCATCGGCTATGTCGCCTCGGCGGAGACCGCCCGTCCCGTCGCGATGATCGCCTACTTCGGGCTCGCGCTGCTCGGCGGCCTGTGGATGCCCTTCGACTCCTTCCCCGGCTGGCTGCGCGACATCGCGAACCTGCTGCCGGCCCGCCCGTACGCGGCACTCGGCCAGGCCGTCGAACTCGGCCGGGCCCCGCACGCGAGGGACATCGCCGTGCTGCTGGTCTACGGGCTGGTGTCCGGCGGGACAGCCGCTTGGATGTACCGCAAGGACACCGCGAGGACCTGAGAGGAGAAGGAACGTGGCCGTCGGAGCGACGCAGCAGCCGGAGGCCGCCGAGGCCCGGAACGCCCCGGCGATCGGCCGGGCCCCGGAGAACCGCCGCCAGGCCCTGATCAAGCTGGTCTGGGTGGCCATGTGGATGCTCTACCTCGGCGCCCCGGTCAGCGATCTCGCCGAGGGCGGCCGCGGCCTCACCGCGACCGTGCTCGGCTGGCTCGGGCTCGCCGCGTTCGTCGCCGTCTACCTGGGCATCGTCTTCCTGCGGACCAACGCCGAACACCAGCCGCGCCGGGTGTACGGGCAGCTCCTGCTGCTCGGCGCGCTGGCCCTGCTGATGACCCTCACCCTCGGCGACGACTTCCTCGTCCTGTTCGTCTACCTCGCCGTGGGCTGCGGGGCGGTGCTGCCCAGCCGCCAGGCGCACTGGGCGATCCCACCGGTCACGGCGGTGCTCGCGGGCGTCGCGGGACTCACCGGGGCGGGCGAGGGCCTGGTGATCTCGCTGCTCGTGCCGTGCCTGCTCGGCGGCTACGCCATGACCGGGGTGCGCCAGTTGGTGCGGACCACCCGCGAACTGCGCGAGGCCCGGGCGGCGGTGGCCCAGCTCGCCGCCACGGAGGAGCGGCTGCGGCTCGCCCGCGACCTGCACGACCTGCTCGGCCACTCACTGTCGCTGATCACCCTCAAGAGCGAACTGGCCGGACGCATGCTGCCCGGCCGCCCCGAGGACGCCGCCGCGCAGGTCGCCGACATCGAGCGGGTCAGCCGGCAGGCCCTGGTGGACGTCCGGGAGGCCGTCAGCGGCTATCGCATGCCCACCCTGGCCGCCGAGCTCGCCGGCGCCCGCGGCGCCCTGCGGGCCGCCGGCGTCCGCGCCGGGCTGCCCGCGACGGTGGCCGCCCCGCTCACCCCGGAGGCCGAGGGAGCCCTGGCCTGGGCCCTGCGCGAGGCCGTCACCAACGTCGTACGGCACAGCGGCGCCTCCCGCTGCACGGTCACCGTGGCCGAGGACGACGGCACGGTACGGCTCACCGTCGCCGACGACGGCCGTGGCGCCGGCCCCGGCGGCACACGGCGGGGCAACGGCCTGACGGGCCTGGAGGAGCGCCTGGAGCTCGCCGGTGGCCGTCTGGAGACCGCCGCGGACGGCGGCTTCACCCTCCGCGCCGTCGTCCCGGCCGACTACGCTCACGCCCATGATCCGGGTGCTGCTGGCGGAGGACCAGGCGATGGCGCGGGAGGCCCTGGCAGCGCTGCTGGGGCTTGAGGACGACATCGAGGTGGTCGCGCAGGTCGCCCGCGGCGAGGACGTCGTCGGCGCGGCCCGCGCCGCGGGCGTGCAGGTCGCCCTCCTCGACATCGAGATGCCCGGCGCGATGACCGGCCTCGACGCGGCTGCCGCGGTGCGGGCGGAACTGCCCGGGGTGCGCGTCGTCATCGTCACCACGTTCGGCCGGCCCGGGTACCTGCGCCGCGCCATGGAGGCGGGCGCCGACGCGTTCCTGGTCAAGGACGCGCCCGCGGGGGAACTCGCGGAGGCGGTGCGCGGGGTGCTGCGGGGGGAGAAGGTCATCGACCCGGTGCTCGCGGCGGCCGCGCTGTCGGAGGGGGCCGACCCCCTCACCCCGCGGGAGCGCGACGTCCTGCGCGCGGCCGCCGACGGGTCCCTCAACGCGGACATCGCCCGCCGCCTCCACCTCTCCGAGGGGACCGTCCGCAACTACCTGTCCACCGCGATCCAGAAGACCGCGGCCCGCAACCGCGCCGAAGTGGTCCGCATCGCGCTGGAGCGCGGCTGGCTCTAGCCGGTTCGGCTCCCCGTCCGACTCGCGCCCGAAGGGCGCGAGACGAACCCGTGCCCGAGAACCGGCGGCACCCCGGCACCCAGCACCGCCGACCGGGACCACCAGCACCGTTCGCACCCCTACGTGGTCAGTTCAGGAGCGCGCGGGCGGCCCGCGCCTGTCGCCGCAACGCCGTCGCGGCGGACGGCTCCGCCTCGGCGAGCACGTCCGCGTACGCCTCCATCTCCGCCGCGCCCCGCGCGAAGTCCCCCTTTCGCACCAGCAGTTGCGCGTGCTCGAAGCGCAGCCGCGCCGGATGGTGCGGCAGCAGCAGCGCCAGCTCGACCGCCCACAGTTGCGTGGCCAGGTGCTCCGGCCGCGCCGAGGCCCAGGCACGGATGTTGTTGAGCACGCGCAGCACGATGTCCAGCGGATCCGCCGGCTCCAGCATCGCCGGGGACGGCGCGGTCCCCGTCGCGCCCGCCACCAGCAGGCGCACGTCCTCCTCGCCGAGCCGCCGGCCGCCGTTGAAGGGGTCGGCCAGCACGAACCCGCCCGCGGGGTCGCCGAAGCCCACGACGAAGTGCCCGGGGAGGGCCACCCCGTGGACCGGCCCGCCGGCCCGCCGGACGACCTCCATCCAGATCACCGACAGCAGGATCGGCAGCCCGCGCCGCCGCCGCAGCACCTCATGCAGCAGCGAGGACTCCAGCCGCTGGTAGTCGGCGGGGGAGCCGCGGTACCCGCAGCGGCGGCCGAGGAGTTCGGCGGCGGCGGCGGCCCAGTCGGCGGGGGCGGCGAGGCCGTACGGCAGGAGCCCGGCGAGGCGGTCGAGTTCCATCTGCGCGGCGTCCGTCCCGGCCTCGTCGAGGGAAGGGTCGGCCGCGGCCCCGATGAGCAGGCACAGGTCCGCGAGGTCGGGGCGCGGCTCGCGGGCGGCCTCGGCGAAGCGCTGCCTGATGGCGTCGTCCATACCGGGTCGCTCACCCTCCCGCGGACAGCGGGCCGCGCCGGTAGTGGTAGGCGTGGTGGGTGGTGAAGCCCATCAGGTCGTAGAGGGCGATCGCGCCCTCGTTGCCGGTCTCGACCTGCAGGTACGCGCCGGAAGCGCCCTCGTCCAGGGCCTTGCGGGCGAGCGCGGCCATCACGGCCCGGGCCAGTCCGCGCCGCCGGTGGGACGGGGCCACCTCGACGGCTCCGAAGGAGGCGAACCGGCCGTCGACGACGCAGCGGCCGATCGCCGCGGGCCCGGTGCCGGCGATGTCGCCGTCTCCCGGCACCGTGGCGAACCACACCGAGGGGCCACCGCTCAGCACCTTCAGTGCCGCGTCGCTCAGGCCACCCGTGCGGTGGTAGCGGGCGAGCCATGCCGCGTCGGCCTCGCGGGACAGGCACACGGCCTCGGCGCCCGGCAGGTCCGCGATCGGCGCCAGGGCGGCCGTACGCAGCAGGGCGTGGCCCTCCGCCGTCCAGCCGAGGCCGTCCAGCGCCTCCGCCAGAGTCTGGTCGGAGTCCTCGCTACCCGTGGTGACCTGCACGTACGCCGGCAGGCCGCGGTCGCCGTACCAGCGGGCGATCCGCGCGACGGCCTCCGTCAGCGGGACACCGGGATCGCCGAGCGGCAGCACGGAGTTGGCGCGCCGGGTGAAGCCGCCGGCGGCCCGGAGCGTCCAGGCGCCCAGCCGGGCGGTCTCCGGTGCGGGCCAGCCGCGGCTGGCGGATTCCTGCAGTTCCCGGGCCGTCGCGCGGGGCGCGCGGGCGCCGCGACGCGCCGGTGCGTCGGGCACGATCTTGCCCGCCACCAGGGACGATTCCGCGATGTGGACGTTTTCGCCGTCCCGACGGGTGACAACAAGCACCCCTTCGTCCCACGATGTGAGAATACCGACGGCGTCGGCGAACACCGGCCGTCCCTCGACGATCTCCGCGATCCTGCGTACCGAAACGCGTTTGCCCACGTCAGAAGGGGTTATGCGCACCTCGAGCCGGCCTCCGGCGGTGAAATCCATGCTCATGACCGCCCCTCCTGTTCGTCTGCTGCCCAAGAACGGAGATACTAGGGGCGGGCATCGACGACGCCGCGCTCCCGCGCGAGACAGCCCTATCGAGGAGGAACGACAGCGTGACCTACGTCATCGCGCAGCCTTGTGTCGACGTCAAGGACAAGGCGTGCATCGAGGAGTGCCCCGTCGACTGCATCTACGAGGGCCAGCGGTCCTTGTACATCCACCCGGACGAATGCGTCGACTGCGGAGCCTGTGAGCCGGTCTGCCCGGTGGAGGCCATCTTCTACGAGGATGACACCCCGGAGGAGTGGAAGGACTACTACAAGGCGAACGTCGAGTTCTTCGACGAGCTCGGCTCGCCCGGTGGTGCCTCCAAGCTCGGGCTGATCGAGCGCGACCACCCCTTCATCGCCGCCCTGCCCCCGCAGGGCGAGTGACCCGAGAATCGCGGGCGGTCCCGCACGGCACGGCGCCGTGCGGGACCGCCGTGTTCCAGGCAGCGGCAGGCCGCGGGCCTGCGAGGAACGGAAAGTGAGCACCACCGTGGCGCAGCCAGTCTCGTCCAGACTCCCCGTCTTCCCGTGGGACCGGCTCGAACCGTACAAGGCCACGGCCGCCGCGCACCCCGGCGGCATCGTCGACCTGTCGGTCGGCACCCCGGTCGACCCGGTCCCGCACATCGTGCAGCGTGCCCTGGCGGGGGCGGCGGACAGCCCCGGGTACCCGACCGTGTGGGGGACGCCCGAGCTGCGCGCCGCCATCACCGGATGGGCCGCCCGGCGGCTGGGCGCCGCCGGGCTGACCGACGCGCACGTGCTGCCGGTCGTCGGCTCCAAGGAGCTGGTCGCCTGGCTGCCGACCCAACTGGGCCTCGGGGCGGGCGACAAGGTGGCCCACCCGCGGCTGGCCTACCCGACGTACGAGGTCGGGGCGCGGCTGGCGGGCGCCGAGCCGGTGGTCTACGACGACCCGACCGAGCCCGACCCGGCCGGGCTGCGGCTGCTGTGGCTCAACAGCCCCTCCAACCCCACCGGTCGTGTGCTGTCCAAGGACGAGCTGACCCGTGCCGTCGCCTGGGCGCGTGAGAACGGCGTGCTGGTGTTCAGCGACGAGTGCTACCTGGAGCTGGGCTGGGACGCCGCCCCGGTCTCGGTCCTGCACCCGGACGTCTGCGGCGGTTCCTACGAGGGCATCGTGGCCGTCCACTCGCTGTCCAAGCGCTCCAATCTGGCCGGCTACCGCTCGGCCTTCCTCCTCGGAGACCCGGCGGTGCTCGGCGAGCTGCTGCAGATCCGCAAGCACGGCGGCATGATGACGCCCGCCCCGGTGCAGGCCGCCACGGTCGCCGCGCTCGGGGACGACGCCCACGTGGCCCGGCAGCGGGAGCGCTACGCGCGGCGGCGGGCGGCCCTGCGGGAGGCCTTCGAGGCCGCCGGCTTCCGGATAGAGCACAGCGAGGCGAGCCTGTACCTGTGGGCGACGCGCGACGAGTCCTGCTGGGACACCGTCGCGGATCTGTCCAAGCAGGGCATCCTCGTGGCGCCCGGCGAGTTCTACGGCGCGGCGGGGGAGCGGTTCGTCCGGGTTGCCTTCACGGCCACCGACGAGCGGGTGGCGGCGGCGGTGCGCCGGCTGTCCTCCTGAGCCGCGAGGTCACCACGACGGCGCGAAGGGCCCGGGGAGCACCGCTCCCCGGGCCCTTTCGGCGCCGCTGTGGGGGGTCAGCCGCCGATGGGGAGCCCCTGCACGGGCAGCCGGCCGGCGGAGGGCAGGCCGCCCGGCAGCCCGGAGCCCTCGGCGGTCCTCCCGAGCTCCTGGGCGGCGCCGCCGACGGTCTTGGCGACCTGCGTCGCGGCGCCCCCGGCGGCCGGCTGGGCGCTCTTGGCCAGGCCGCCGACGGTGCCCGACGTGACGGGCAGCGCCTCCTGCACGGTCTTCACGGCGCCGGACTGCTTGGCCACGCCGTTCACGGTGCCGGTGAGCTCGGGGGTCTTGTCCACGTTGGTCAGCCCACCCAGGTCGCCGACCTGCGGCAGCTCGGCGGCGGACGCGGCACCGGCACCGATGAGAGGAGCCGCGGCCGCGCCGACCAGCAGGGCGGCCCGGGCGATCCGACGCGCGAGGGGGAGAGACATGGTGCTCCTTTTACGGAGAGACGACGGTTTCGACGTGACATGTCCGCGGGGCGGACGTCGTGACTACCGCGTGAAGGGGGTCGGAGGTTGCGGCCGCCAAGAGTAAAGACTTGGTAATGCGGACGGATTCCCGGGGTGGTGAAGCGGAGCAATTCGGACGGAGCCGGAAGTGCCGCGGAAACGTCGCAGCCCTAGATCAGAAGCTTTTTTCGCACCCCCGAACGAGGGGATTCACATCTGATGGGTTTGGCGTATCAATCACCCGCCTGGGGGTGAATGCCCGCACTATTGCGCGACGGTGATCCTGACGTCGCCCGCGGTCTCGCGCGCGGCGCCGGAATTCGACGCCGTCCACCCCCGTTCGGATGCCTTCGCCGACCACTCGCGGTCGTCGAAGGACACCTTCTCCACCTTCAGTTCATGCGCGTGGGCCACCGCCCACTGGGCCAGCTCCCAGCCCCGCCGGCGTTCGTCGCCGCGCTCCTCGTTCCCCGCCGGGGCGGACGGCACGGCCACCGTGCGCCGCGCCGGATGGCCGCCCCGCGCACCGTTCTTGGCGTCCCGCGCGAACTCGCCGTCCGGGTCCGCGGGCGTCTCGGTGGTCCGCGGCGCCACATCGGCCCCGAACTCCCGCACCAGCCGTTCCCGCACCTTCGCCGGGTCGCCCCCGGAGACCGTCCCCGCGGCCTTCGCGGTGACGCAGCTCAGCGCCCCGGCGTGCCGGCCGGTCAGCGCGCCGGCCAGCAGCGCGGCGTCCCCCTCGTGCTTGGCGTACGCCTGCGGGAAGCCGCTCTTCTGCACCTTCTGCGCGGCCACCGTGAGGGGGAGCCGGGAATACCCGTGGATCTTCACCAGCCCGTCGAAGAATTCGTTGGAGGCGTAGACCGGGTCCATGATCTGTGCGGCCGTGCCCCAGCCCTGCGAAGGGCGCTGCTGGAACAGCCCCACCGAGTCGCGGTCGCCGTGGTCGAGGTTGCGCAGCGCCGACTCCTGCATCGACGTGGCCAGCGCTATCGTCACCGCCCGCTCCGGCAGCCCGCGCGAGGTCGCCACCGCGGCGATCGTCGAGGCGTTCGCCGCCTGCTGCGGCTCCAGCGTCAGGCTGCCGGCCTCCGTGGTGACCGTGCAGGCCGGGCGGCGCGGACCGACGCCGACGAGGTGGTACGCGGCGTAGCCCGCGACCCCCAGCAGGACCAGGCCCGCGGTGACCAGACGGGCTGCGCGCCCCCGCCTGCGGGGGGCGCGTGCGGCGGGTGTCGAGGTCGACGGTGGCTTCGGCACGCGCACACCGTACCGAAGCCTGCTGTGCCGGGGCCCCGTCCGGCCCCCGGTAGGGTCGGCGGCATGGAACGGCCCGTGCTCGATCTCAGTCAGGACGCCGCCGCCGTGACGGCGCAACTCGTCGACATCCCCTCCGTCAGCCTCGCCGAGAAGCCGCTCGCGGACGCCGTGGAGAGCGCCCTGCGCGCCCTGCCGCACCTGACGGTGGACCGGGACGGGGACGCCGTCGTCGCCCGCACCCGGCTCGGCAGAGCCGAGCGGGTCGTGCTCGCCGGGCACCTGGACACCGTGCCGATCGCCGAGAACGTGCCCTCCCGCCTCGACGGGGACGGGGTCCTGTGGGGCTGCGGCACCTCCGACATGAAGTCCGGGGTCGCCGTCCAGCTGCGACTGGCCGCCACCCTCACCGCGCCCAGCCGCGACCTGACCTTCGTCTTCTACGACGCCGAGGAGATCGCGGCGGAGCGCAACGGACTGAGGAGGCTCGCCGAGTACCACCCGGAGTGGCTGGCCGGGGACTTCGCCGTCCTCCTGGAGCCCACCGGCGCCAAGGTCGAGGGCGGCTGCCAGGGCACCCTGCGGGTCCGCGTGGAGACCACCGGCCGGCGCGCCCACTCCGCGCGCAGCTGGCTGGGCGAGAACGCCATCCACAAGGCCGCGCCCGTGCTGGCCCGGCTGGCCGCCTACGAGCCGCGGAAGGCGGTCGTTGACGGCCTCACCTACCGCGAGGGCCTCAACGCGGTCATGATCGAGGGCGGTCACGCCGGCAACGTGATCCCCGACTCCTGCGCGGTGATCGTCAACTTCCGCTTCGCCCCCGACCGTTCCGAGGCGGAGGCGTTCGCCCACGTCCGCGAGGTCTTCGAGGGCTACGACGTGCGGCTGACCGACAGCGCCCCCGGAGCCCTGCCGGGCCTGTCCCACCCGGTGGCGGCCGCCTTCGTCCAGGCCATCGGCACCGAGCCCGCGCCCAAGGAGGCCTGGACCGACGTCGCGCGCTTCTCCGCCCTCGGTGTCCCGGCGGTGAACTACGGCCCCGGCGACCCCAGGCTCGCCCACACCCGCGAGGAGCACGTCGCCGTCGCCGACGTCCTGGAGGCGGAGGAGAAGCTGCGCGCCTGGCTGTCGTAACGAGCAATTCAGCGGCGCGTTCTTGATCCGCCCGGCGGACGCGGTCGTACCCTGACCGGACGGCAGCGAAAGGAGCGCGACATGGACAGTGACGCGGAGGAGGCGGCCGCCGCCGAGACAGCCGCGGCGGAGGGCCGCCCCATGGGGCGCGGCTGGCCCGAGCGCCAGACCGGTCCCGTGGTGCGGCGCCGGGGCCAGGTGCAGAAGTCGACGACCGACCAGCGGCTGCTGGACACCCGCGGACCATCGGACTGGGTCCACAGCGACCCGTGGCGCGTGATGCGCATCCAGTCCGAGTTCGTCGAGGGCTTCGGCGCGCTCGCCGAACTCGGCAGGGCGGTGAGCGTCTTCGGCTCCGCCCGGGTGGCGGAGGGCACGGCCGACTACGAGACCGGCGTCCGCATCGGCCGCGCCCTGGCCGAGGCCGGTTTCGCCGTCATCACCGGCGGCGGCCCCGGCGCGATGGAGGCGGCCAACCGGGGCGCCTGCGAGGCCGGCGGAGTCTCGGTGGGGCTGGGCATCGAGCTGCCCTTCGAGCAGGGTCTCAACCCCTATGTCGACATCGGCGTGAACTTCCGCTACTTCTTCGTCCGCAAGACGATGTTCGTCAAGTACGCCTCCGGGTTCATCGTCCTGCCGGGCGGCTTCGGCACCCTCGACGAGCTCTTCGAGGCCCTGACGCTGGTCCAGACCCGCAAGGTCACGCAATTCCCCATCGTCCTGTTCGGCTCCGCCTACTGGCGCGGCCTGGTCGACTGGGTCCGCGACTCCGTCGTGGCCGGCGGCAAGGCCTCCCCCGTCGACCTGGAACTGCTCCACGTCACGGACGATGTCGACGAGGCGGTCGCGCTGGTGACCAAGGAGATCGGCGACTGACCTGCGGGCCCTACGCCAGCCCCCGCCGGGCGACCGCCGGGGGCCGGTGTCCCGCGATCGAGGCCACCATGTCCAGCACCTGACGGGTCTCGGCGACCTCGTGCACCCGGTACACCCGGGCGCCCAGCCACGCCGAGACGGCGGTCGTGGCCAGGGTGCCGATCAGCCGATCCTTGACAGGGCGGTCCAGGGTCTCGCCCACGAAGTCCTTGTTGGACAGCGAGACCAGCACCGGCCAGCCCGTGGCCCTCATCTCCGGCAGCCGCCGGGTCGCCTCCAGCGAGTGCCGGGTGTTCTTCCCGAAGTCGTGGCCGGGGTCGATGAGGATGCCGTCCCGCCGCACGCCGAGCGCGGCCGCCCGCTCGGCGAGGCCCACGGTCACCTTCAGGATGTCGGCCATCACGTCCTCGTAGCCCACCCGGTGCGGCCGGGTCCGCGGCCGCGCGCCCCCCGCGTGGGTGCAGACCAGGCCGGCGCCGTGCTTCGCGGCGACCTCGGCGAGCCGGGGGTCGACGCCGCCCCAGGCGTCGTTGAGCAGGTCCGCGCCGGCCTCGCAGACCGCCTCGCCGACCTCGTGGCGCCAGGTGTCGACACTGATCACCACGTCGGGGTGGCGCCTGCGTACCTCGGCGACGAAACCGGCGGTCCTGCGGATCTCCTCCTGAGCCGAGACCTCCTCGCCCGGGCCCGCCTTCACCCCGCCGACGTCGATGATCGCGGCACCCTCCGCGATCGCGCGCTCGACGCGTTCCAGGGCCGGTGCGTCGGTGAACGTGGCGCCCTGGTCGTAGAACGAGTCCGGCGTCCGGTTCACGATCGCCATGATCACGGGCTCGTGCTCGCCGAATTCCCGTGTGCCCAGCCGCAGCATGTCGCGCCTGCCTCCCTCGAAATGTCGTACGCCGATCGAAGATAGTCGCCGACCGCACACCGCGCGCACGGCGCGACGTGGCACGATCGTGGCGTACACGTCGGGCCGACCCCGGGAGAGGTCTTGTTCTGGTTCTTGCTCATCGCGTTGGTCGCGGTGGTCGCCGCGGTCGCCCTCGCGGTGCTCGGCGACGGCGGGGTGCTCCGTGACGTGGAGCCGGACCGGGTGGACGACCGGCTGCCGCCGGAGCGGCCGGTGGGCCGCGCGGACGTCGAGCGGCTGCGCCTGCCGGTGACCGTACGCGGTTACCGCATGGTGGACGTCGACGACGTGCTGGAGCGCCTCGGCGCGGAACTGGCCCAGCGCGACGCCCACATCGCCGACCTGGAGGCCGCGCTGGCCGGCGCCCACGCCACCCGGCTCGGCGGCCACTCGCTGGTCAAGGACGCCGACGACGTTCCGCGAGCCCCCGAGGACCCGCGTGCCCCGGGGAGCGAGCTGTGAGCGACGGCGACGTGGTGACCGGCCCGGACGGCCTGGCGCGCTGCCCGTGGGGGCTGTCCACCGACGATTACGTCGAGTACCACGACACCGAGTGGGGCCGCCCGGTGCACGGCGAGGGGGCCCTCTACGAGCGGCTGTCCCTGGAGGCCTTCCAGTCGGGCCTGTCGTGGATCACGATCCTGCGTCGCCGCGAGGGCTTCCGGAAGGCCTTCGCCGGCTTCTCCCCGGATGCCGTCGCCGCCTTCACCGACGAGGACCGGGAGCGGCTGCTCGCCGACACCGGCATCATCCGCAACCGCGCGAAGATCGACGCCGCCGTCGCCAACGCGCGCGCCACCCTGGCGCTGCGCGAGGCTCACGAGGGCGGCCTGGACGCCCTGGTCTGGTCGTACGCGCCGGATCCCGCCGGACGTCCGGCACCCCGCACCGTCGCGGACGTGCCGGCCGTCACGGCGGAGTCCACCGCGCTGGCCAAGGACCTCAAGAAGCGCGGCTTCCGCTTCGTCGGCCCCACCACCGCCTACGCGCTGATGCAGGCCTGCGGCCTGGTGGACGACCACCTGGCCGGCTGCTGCGCCCGCCGCTGAGCGCCCCGGGCGCCCCGGCGCGCCTGCGCCGCCCGGATCAGCGGCCCAGGAAGCGGGGCTTCTCCTTCTTCAGGAAGGCCTCGACGGCGATCCGGTGGTCCTCGGAGGCGCCGGCGGCCGTCTGCAACTCGTCCTCCTTGGCCAGGGTGTCCAGGAGCGAGTGCTCCTCGCCGTACGCGATGGAGGCCTTGACCGCCGCGTAGGCCACCGTCGGGCCCTCGGCGAGCCGGCGGGCGACCGAGACGGCCTCGGCGGCCAGATCGCCGGCCGGCACCAGACGGTTGGCGATGCCCAGCTCGTACGCCTCCTGCGCGCCGATCGTGCGCGGGAAGAGCAGCAGATCGGCGGCGCGGCTGCGGCCGACCAGCCGGGGCAGCGTCCAGGAGGCCCCCGAGTCGGCGGTCAGGGCGACGCCGACGAAGGAGGTGTTGAAGGCGGCGGTGTCGGCGACCACGCGGTAGTCGCAGGCGAAGGCGAAGCCCGCGCCCGCTCCGGCGGCGACCCCGTTGACCCCCGCGACGACGGGCTTGGGCATGGTGGCGATCGCGGTGACGATCGGGTTGTAGTGCTCCCGCACCGTGGACATCACGCCCCCCGGCCCGCCGCCGGCCTCGGCGATGAGTGCGACGTGCTCCTTGAGGTCCTGGCCGACGCAGAAAGCCTTGCCGTTCGCGGTCAGCAGCACGGCCCGCACCGCGGTGTCGGCGCCCGCCGTCTGCAGGGCGTCCCGCAGGGCGACCTTGGTCTCGACGTTCAGCGAATTCATCGCTTCGGGGCGGTTCAGGGTGATGGTGGCGAGCCCGTCGCTCACCTCGTACAGCACGGTGTCGGCCATGTGGTCCCCTTCGTCGCGGCTCACGTTCGGGGTCAGCATGCCGGAGATCGCCCGGCGCGGACATGTGACCTCCGTCAAACGCGCCGGAGAGTGCGATCACCGAAATGGACGGTTTTGCGGGACAGGGTTCTCGAACGGATGGGAACCGATGTTGGTCATCAGGTCACCCGATGCGGGATAATGGCCGAGAACCAATGTGTTCGAGTCCGGTGGCGCCTGGGCCACCGTGTGCGAAGAGCTGGTTTCAGGAAGGGGAACGAGCATGGCGGCCATGAAGCCGCGGACGGGTGATGGCCCGCTCGAGGTGACCAAGGAGGGGCGGAGCATCATCATGCGCGTTCCGCTCGAGGGCGGCGGACGGCTTGTCGTCGAGCTGACTCCGGACGAGGCGGATGCACTCGGCGAGGCTTTGAAGAAGGCCATCGCCTGACAACCGGCCAATCCAAGCCTTGGGCCCCTGGCGGCATGCGCCGGGGGCCCACTTGTTTGTCCGTTCCGCGTTTGCCCTTTGGTGCGCCAGCCCGGAAACGGGTGCATTCCGGGCGGGGGAATGGTCAGCCGCGCCGTACGGCGCAGAGCAGGCCGTCGTCGGTCGGGAGCAGGACGGGGGCGAGGGCCGGGTTGTCCCGTACCGTCCGCATCAGTTCGCGCAGCCGGATCACCTCCGGCTCGGAGTGGGCGGCGTCCATGGAGCGGCCCTGCGCGAAGGCCCCCTCGAAGCAGACCAGTCCGCCGGGACGCAGCAGGCGCAACGATTCGCCCAGGTAGTCCGGGTACTCCAGCCGGTCCCCGTCGCAGAACACCAGGTCGTAGCCGCCGTCGGCGAGCCTGGGGAGGACGTCCAGCGCCCGGCCGGGGATGAAGCGGGCGCGGTTCCCCGCGAACCCCGCCTCCCGGTAGGCGGTGCGGGCGAGCTGCTGGCGGTCCGGTTCGGTGTCGACGGTGGTCAGCACGCCGTCGGGGCGCATGCCGTGCAGCAGGTGGATGCCGGAGACCCCAGTGCCGGTGCCGATCTCCACCACCGCCTTGGCGTCCGTGGCGGCGGCCAGCAGACGCAGCGCCGCGCCGGTGCCGGGGGAGACGGGGCGCAACCCTGCCTCACGAGCTCGCCCGCGGGCTCGTATCAGCGCGTCGTCCTCGGCGACGAAAGCGTCCGCGAACGCCCAGCTCGCCTGCCGGTTGCCGGTAATTGCCCTCTCCTGTCCGCCTGACGGTTGCAGCCCGCCTGGCGACTGTATCCGTTGCGGTCGGGAACCCGCAGATGGGACCGCTCGTTGGTACCTGCGACAGACCTGAACCACAGGAGCCGGGAGCGATGAGCCCGGCATTTATCCGGAGCTAACGGGCGAGGTGGCTATGGTAGGGGCTCTACTGGACACCACCAGAGCCGACAGGGGAGGTGCGGCTGCGGCGGGTCACCGGGGAGTGCTCTCGCGCTTCCGCAGGTCGGCCGGCGAGCCGAAATCCGTGACCAATACAGCTGACGAACGTCCGCGCACCGACGAGTCCGCGACTGTGGCCGCCAACGCGACCTTCGCCACCGACGGGGACAGTCAGGCATGGACCCCCCCTTCCTGGGAGGAGATCGTCAGTACGCACAGTGCCCGGGTCTACCGCCTCGCGTACCGTCTCACCGGAAACCAGCACGACGCCGAGGACCTCACCCAGGAGGTCTTCGTCCGGGTCTTCCGCTCGCTGTCGACGTACACCCCCGGCACCTTCGAGGGCTGGTTGCACCGCATCACCACCAACCTCTTCCTCGACATGGTCCGCCGCCGTCAGCGCATCCGTTTCGACGCCCTGGGCGACGACGCCGCCGAGCGGCTGCCGAGCCGCGAGCCGTCCCCCGCGCAGCACTTCGCCGACACCCACTTCGACGCGGACATCCAGCAGGCGCTGGACACCCTCGCCCCGGAGTTCCGCGCGGCCGTCGTGCTCTGTGACATCGAGGGCCTGTCGTACGAGGAGATCGCCGCGACGCTCGGCGTGAAGCTGGGCACCGTGCGCAGCCGTATCCACCGCGGTCGTTCGCACCTGCGCAAGGCGCTGGAGCACCGTGCGCCGGCCGCCCGTCCGGGCCGTGCGCCCGTCCTGGCCACCGGCCGGCCGGCCCTGGAGGGCGGGAGCACGTGAGCAGCGGTGTCAGCCGGCACTTCACGTGTGCCGACCAGCACTTGGGTGACCATCTCGCCGCCTTCGTCGACGGTGAGCTGCACGACGACGCCCGCGACCGGGTGCTCGCGCACCTGGCGACCTGCCCCGACTGCAAGACCGCTGCCGACGAGCAGCGCCGGATGAAGGACGTGGTGGCCGCCGCGGCGCCGCCCGCCCTCTCCGCCGGCCTGCTCGCCCGCCTCCAGGAGCTGCCCGGGGGTGACGGGGACGGCGGAAGAGGGCCGTTCGGCGACGGCGGACTGATGGAGACGGCCAGCCTCGGCGGTGAACGCCTCGGCGGCGACCTGTTCGGAAAGGCGCGCGAGGAGTTCTCGCTGCCCCTGTCCGCCTCCGTGTCCCGCGGCTTCCGGATCCACGAGAGCGGCCGCTCCGGCGCCGGGGCCGCACCCCTCGGCCCCGCCTCGTCCGCCGCCGCGGTCCGCGGCCGGCGCCGCTTCGCCTTCGCCGCGGCGGGCGCGGTCTCCATGGCGGCCATCGCGCTCGGCGGCGCCCTGCCGCTGGAAGCCGCGGTCGACGCAGCCGGTGGCACCCCGCTCTCCCGCAGCGGCGCGGGCACCCCCGCGGCTCCACTCACCGGCGAGACCGCCCGCGCGGCCGCCGACGTGTGGAGCACGGCCACCAGCGACCTGCTGCACCCCGTCTCCCGCGGCATGCACCCGTACGGCGTCGCCGCACCCGACGGCCACGTGCCCCCCGGTACGCTCACCCGGCCGCTGGGTCTGTCCGGGGACGGCCGGTCACTCCCCGCCCCGGCCGCATCCGTGCTTCCCGGCGTCACCCCGGCACCCGCGGTGGCCCCGCCGGCGACCGCGAGCCCGTCCGTCTCCGCCACCCCGCCGAGCGGCGCGGCGGACTCCCCGGCCGCGCCCGTTCCGCTCGACTCGGTCGTCCCCCTGGTCGGCCACTTCCCCGTGACCCGCTGAGCGGTCGGCTGCGGGCGGCGCCGACTCCTGGTTCAATCCAGGGAGGACTGGTCGTCGTAGGGGAGCACCGTGGACGAGGGGAAGGCCGAAGGGCCGAAGTGGTGGAGCAGGCCGGAGACGGTCGCGCCGGTTCCCCCTGAGCCGCGGGACGGGCCCGCCCCGGACGCGGTCCCCGAGGCACCCGCCGGGCCCTCCGCCGGAGCGGCCCCCCGGCACGCCACTGACGCGTACGACACCCCGCCGTACGGCGAGCCCGGCCCCTGGGCGCCCGCGCCGCCGGTGCAGCCCCCCGCCGGCGCGGCACCGCCGCACCACCCCGCACCCCCGCCGCCCAGCGGCCCGCCGGCGCCCCCGGCCCCGCTGTCCGTCGGCCAGTGGCACCGCTACGACCCCTGGGCGCCCCCGGGCGCCGCCGCGGGCCCGCGGCGTCCCGCCCAGCCCTCGGGGAGCCGCCGTGCCCCGCTGGCGGCCGCCCTGATCGCCGTGACCCTGATCGCGGGGGGCGTCGGCGGGGTGCTGGGCGCCTACGTCCACGACAACGGCGGCACGCCGGACGTGACCCTGCCGCAGGCCACCGCGGGGGCCGGCACCCGCGCCCCGGACAGCATCGCGGGCATCGCGGCCAAGGTCCTGCCCGGCGTCGTCTACATCCACGTCAAGGGCGACGGCGGCGAGGGCACCGGCACCGGCTTCGTGCTGGACGGCGAGGGCCACATCCTCACCAACAACCACGTGGTGGAGAGCGTCGCCAAGAGCGGCACCATCTCGGTGACCTTCAACGGCGGCCAGGTGAAGCCCGCCACGATCGTGGGTCACGACACCGGCTACGACCTGGCGGTCATCAAGGTCGGCGGCGTCGCGGGACTCCACCCGCTGACCCTCGGCGACTCCGACGCGGCCCAGGTCGGCGACCCGGTCGTCGCCATCGGTGCCCCGTACGGCCTCGAGGGCACCGTGACCTCCGGCATCATCAGCGCCACCCAGCGCCCGATCACCGCGGGCGGGGAGACCAGCAGCAGCGACGTCAGCTACGTCGACGCCATCCAGACCGACGCCCCGATCAACCCCGGGAACTCCGGCGGTCCGCTGGTCGACGCCAAGGGGCTGGTCATCGGGATCAACAGCGCCATCCGCTCGGCGGACAGCGGCTCCGACCCCTTCGGCAACAGCAGCCAGGGCGGGAGCATCGGCCTCGGCTTCGCGATCCCGGTCAACCAGGCCAAGCGGGTGGCCGAGCAGCTGATCAACGACGGCAAGGCCACCCACCCGGTGATCGGCGTCAGCATCAACCTGCAGTACTCCGGCGACGGCGCCCAGGTCAGCCCCGAGGGCCAGGGCGAGGGGGACTCGGTGACCCCGAACGGCCCGGGCGCCAAGGCGGGCATCGAGCCGGGCGACGTGATCACCGCCATCGACGGCAAGCGGGTGCACAGCGGCGAGGAGCTGATCGTGCGGATCCGCGCCCACCGGCCCGGCGACACGCTGCAGCTGACCTTGAAGCGGGACGGCAAGCAGCGCGCCGTGGAGCTGACCCTGGGCTCAGCCGGCGGGAGCTGAGCACGGCGCATTCGGGATTTACCGGGCCGCGGCCTACTGTTGACCGTGCCCACTCCCGTGCGGACGGTTGGGGCAGGTACGGTGAGATCCGCCGGATTCCGTCCATCGGCCGAGGACCACGAGGAGCTGCACGGTGTTTTCAGACATAGGCGCGCTGGAGGTCGTCGCGCTCGTGATCCTTGCCGTGCTCGTGTTCGGGCCGGACAAGCTGCCCAAGGTCATCAGGGACGTGATGCAGTTCATCCGCAAGGTGCGGGAGTTCTCGGACAGCGCGAAGGCGGACATCCGCAACGAGCTGGGCCCGGAGTTCAAGGACTTCGAATTCGAGGACCTGCACCCGAAGAACTTCGTCCGCAAGCAGCTGCTGGACAACGACGAGCTGGGCCTGAAGGAGATCCGCAACGGGTTCGACTTCAAGGAGGAGATGTCGGCGGTCACCGACGCCGTGCACGGCCGCGAGAGCGGCGGCGGCTCGGCTTCCGCAGGCTCCTCGGGCTCCTCGGGCACTCCTGACCTGCTGCGCAAGCGCGACGGCCTGACGCCCGGCGAGGCCCCGCCGTTCGATTCCGACGCCACCTGAGACGGGGGCCTGCCCCGTTCACGCAGCGCGAGTGGCTATTCTCCCTTTGTTTGCCCTTATGGAGGAGGCGCCGCGCGTATGGAGACCACAGCTGACCCGGCGGATCGTACGGTCGGCGGCCATCTCAAGGCCGACTTCCCCTGGTACGGGCTGGACGAGGCATTCACCGGCGACCGCTGGCTCGCCCCCGTCGGCATGAGCGCCGACGGCACGGTCGAGCACGGCTCCACCGGCCACGGCGACGAACCGTCCGTGAAGGTCGAGCCCACGCCCGACAACCGCCGCTTCGTGGTGGTCGTCACGGTCGCCGACCGCCCGGTGCGGCACAGCTCGGACGGCACCGGCGTGCTGGAGGCCACCTCGGTCGCCTCGGCGGCCTGGCTGGCGGGCTCGGGACTGCTGTCCTGCACCTGGCCCACCCAGATGGAACGGCACCTGCGGCAGGACTGGCTCGACCAGCAGACCGCCATCGCCTGGGACCTCGCGGACCATCTCGAGGGACCCGTCTGGTCGGAGCTCAGCCTGCCGGTGGACGGCGTCCCCACGCCCTTCCACTACCGGGAGTCCGAGTACGGCTGGGTGATGGCCGGATCGGCGCGCGGGGTGCACCTGGGTGCCTTCGGGCGCGGGATGAGTGCCTACGGCCTCGGCCTGGCCCAGGTGAAGGACATCACCACGTACCGGCCGTGACAGACGGCTCAGGGGCGCTTCCCGGCCCGGGAGGCGCCCCTGAGGTGTTCCGGGGCCGGTCGCGGCCGCCCGCCGGTGATCGCAGGTGCCGGATCAGAACTTGTTGCGCGGCGTGATGCCCAGCGACAGGCCGGCCAGACCGCGCTGGCGCCCGCCGAGCTTGCCCGCGATGGCCCGCAGGGCCGAGCCGGCCGGGGACTGCGGGTCGGTCAGGACGACCGGGCGGCCGTCGTCGCCGCCCTCGCGCAGTCGCACGTCGATGGGGATCTGCCCGAGCACCGGCACGGTGGCGCCGGTGGTGCGGGTCAGGCCCTCGGCGACCCGCTCGCCGCCGCCGGTGCCGAAGACGTCGACCATCTCGCCGCAGTGCGGGCAGGGCAGCCCGGACATGTTCTCGATGACGCCGACGATCTTCTGGTGGGTCTGCACGGCGATGGTGCCCGCGCGCTCGGCGACCTCGGCCGCCGCCTGCTGGGGCGTGGTCACCACGAGGATCTCGGCGTTCGGCACCAGCTGCGCGACGGAGATCGCGATGTCGCCCGTGCCGGGCGGCAGGTCGAGCAGCAGCACGTCCAGGTCGCCCCAGTAGACGTCGGCGAGGAACTGCTGCAGTGCCCGGTGGAGCATCGGGCCGCGCCACACCACCGGGGCGTTGCCCGGGGTGAACATGCCGATGGAGATGACCTTCACGCCGTTGGCCGAGGGCGGCATGATCATGTTCTCGACCTGGGTCGGACGGCCGTCCGCGCCCAGCATCCGCGGCACGCTGTGGCCGTAGATGTCGGCGTCGACCACACCGACCTTCAGGCCGTCGGCGGCCATCGCGGCCGCCAGGTTGACCGTCACCGAGGACTTGCCGACACCGCCCTTGCCGGAGGCGACCGCGTACACCCGGGTCAGCGATCCGGGCTTGGCGAACGGGATCTCCCGCTCCGCCTGCCCGCCGCGCAGCGAGGTGGCCAGCTCGCGGCGCTGCTCGTCGCTCATCACGTCCAGCTCGACGGTCACCCCGGTGACCCCGGAGACCTTCGACACGGCGGTGGTCACCAGGCTGGTGATGGTGTCCCGCAGCGGGCAGCCCGACACCGTCAGGTACACGGCCACCCGCACCGCGCCGTCGTCCGCGATGTCCACGGACTTGACCATGCCCAGGTCGGTGATCGGCTTGTGGATCTCGGGATCGTTCACCGTCGCGAGCGCGGCGCGCACCGCGTCGGGCGAGGGGGAGGAGCCTGGGGGTGCCTCCCAGGCCGAAGTCTCTGGGGGTTCGGTAGCCATGCGTCGATGGTACGTCCCGCACCGTGCCCGCAGGACCCCGGTGGGCGGGCTCACACGGGGGCGATCACTCCAGCTCGGCCCGCTGCCGCTGGTCGATGTCCTTCAGCAGCTCCTGCAGTTCGGAGCGGATCCAGTCGCGTGTGGCGACCTCCCCCAGCCCCAGTCGCAGCGCGGCCACCTCACGGGTCAGGTATTCCGTGTCGGCGATGCTGCGGTCGTTCGCCTTGCGGTCCTGCTCCAGGTTGACCCGGTCGCGGTCGTCCTGCCGGTTCTGGGCCAGCAGGATCAGCGGGGCGGCATAGGAGGCCTGCAGCGACAGCATCAGGGTGAGGAAGATGAAGGGGTACGAGTCCCAGCGCAGATCGCGCGGCGCCAGCGCGTTCCACGACACCCACGCCACGATCACGACCGTCATCCAGACGATGAAGCGCCCGGTCCCCAGGAAACGGGCGATCTTCTCCGACAGCCGTCCGAAGGCCTCCGGGTCGTAGGAGGGCAGGAGGCTGATTCGCGGCACCCGCGGCTGGTCGAGGCGGATGCGTGGGCGTTCGTCGCTCACGGCGCCGCCTCGTGCAGCTCCGTCTCGCGCCAGTCCTCCGGCAGCAGGTGGTCCAGGACGTCGTCGACGGTGACGGCGCCCAGCAGCGATCCGCTGTCGTCGACGACCGGCACGGACACCATGTTGTACGTCGCGAGGAAGCTGGTGACCGCCGGCAGCGGCGTGTCCGGCGCCAGCGGCTGCAGGTCGCTGTCCAGGAGGGCGCTGACCAGGGTGAACGGGGGGTCGCGCAGCAGCCGCTGGAAGTGCACCGTGCCCAGGTACTTGCCGGTCGGGGTCTCGTCCGGCGGCCGGCAGACGTACACCTGGGCGGCGAGCGCGGGGGACAGGTCCGGGTTGCGGACCCGGGCCAGCGCGTCGGCGACGGTGGCGTCGGGGCGCAGCACGATCGGCTCGGTGGTCATCAGACCGCCGGCGGTGCGCTCCTCGTACGACATCAGCCGGCGCATGTCGGCCGCCTCGTGCGGCTCCATCAGGCCCAGCAGCCGTTCCTGCTCCTCCTCGGGCAGCTCGGCCAGCAGGTCGGCGGCGTCGTCCGGGTCCATCGCCTCCAGGACGTCGGCGGCCCGCTCCTGCTTGAGCTTGCCGAGGATCTCCACCTGGTCGTCGTCCGGCAGCTCCTCCAGGACGTCGGCGAGCCGGTCGTCGTCGAGGGCCGCGGCGACCTCGGCGCGGCGCTTGGGTGAGAGGTGGTGCAGGACGTTCGCCAGGTCGGCGGGGCGCAGCTGTTCGAAGGTGGCGAGCAGCGCCGCGGCCCCTTGCGCGTGCTCGTCCAGCGAGAAGCCGGTCACCGCAGACCACTCGACGGTCAGCGTCTCCCCGGTGCGGCGCAGCGGGCCGCCCTTGCCGCGGCGGACGAAGACCTTGTCGATCTCCCAGTCGCGGCGCGCGGCCAGGCGCACCATCGACACGTCCAGCACGGTCACTTCCTCGCCGGACTCCACCAGCGTCACCCGCCGGTCGAGCAGTTCGCCGAGGACGAGGGTCTCGGTCGGGCGCTGTTCGAAGCGCTGCATGTTGACGACACCCGTGGTGATCACCTGACCGGACTCCACGCCCGTCACCCGCGTGATCGGCAGGAAGATCCGGCGCCGGCTGACGACCTCCACCACCAGTCCCAGCACACGCGGCGGCCGGCCCCCGACCCGCAGCATCACGACCACGTCCCGGACCCGGCCGACCTGGTCGCCGTTGGGATCGAAGACCCGCACCCCGGAAAGGTGCGAGACGAAGACCCGGGAGGTTCCCGCTGGCATGCCGCCAGGCTAACGCCGCCCCCGCCGGCCGGGCGCGTCGTAATGCTCCACGGGGGCTTCGCACGGTGTTCACAGGGGTTCACCCGGCCAGCGGTACGCTGCGGTAGCTTCGGCTCCGCTTCGCCGCTCCCCTCGTGTGACGGGCGCGTACAACCGCAGGAGGAAGAGAACACGTGATCCCCGGCCGCAGGTCAGCCGTCCTCGTGAGCCTTCTGGGCGCGGTCCTCGTGCTCGCCGGAACGACAGGGTGCGCGGGCGACCCGGACGCGGGGACCAACGGCGTCGGCAAACTGCCGGCCGAGACCATCGAGAAGCGCGCCCGCACCGCCGCCGACGCGGCCGACACGGTGCGGCTGGCCGGCACCGTCGTCAGCAAGGGCCGTACCTACACGCTCGACATGCGGCTGCGCGGCAACGGCGGCCTGGGCGAGGTCACCTCCGATGGCAGCACCTTCGAACTGCTGCGGGTGGGGGACGACCTCTACCTCAAGGCGGGCGCCGGCTTCTACGGCGACCAGGTCGGCGCCAAGCTCAAGAACAAGTACGTCAAGGTGCCGTCCGGAGACCCCACGTACGACCAGTTCAGCGGCTTCACCGACAAGGAGGTGCTGCTGGAGGGCCTGTTCGTCCTGCACGGCGCACTCGCCGTCGGGGACCACCGCTCGGTCGGCGGCGTCCGCACCATCGCCGTCACCGCGGACGGCGGCAACGGCGGCACGATCGACGTGTCCCTGGAGGGCAAGCCGTACCCGCTGCGCTACGAACGCGCGGGCGGCGCGGGCACGCTGACCATGGACGACTGGGGCAAGGACTTCACGCTGCGCGCGCCGGACGAGGACGATGTCGTCGACTACGGCAAGGCCGTGACGCAGTAGGTCCCGGGGTTCAGGCCTTCCTGCGGCGCCGCAGCAGCAGCTTCGGCAGGGCCGCCGGGACCGGGTGGCGGGTGATCGCGGCCGTCGGCACGGGGGCCGCGGCGCCACTGCCGTCCGGCATCGCGCCGGGGCGCTCCAGGGGGTGGCCGGCGGGCTCCAGGCGCAGCACGTGGCACTCGCGGGCCCAGCGTCCGGCCATGGTCCCGGCGTCCGGCGCGTTCAGCCGCTTGCCCTTGAGCTCCTCCACCGCGGCCGTCCACGCCTCGCCCTCCGGGCGCAACTCGGTGACCCGGACCGGGAAGGCGACCAGCCGGCCGCCCTTGTCCTTGCTGCGGACGATGACCGTGGCGGTGCCGCCGTCGGTGAGTCCGGGCCCGGGCAGCGGCTGCTCGCCGGGGCCGCCGCCGACGACCACCACGGCGCCGTCGACCCAGGCGTGCCACAGGGCCTGACCGTCGACCCACAGCAGGCCGGACTTCTTCACGGCCTCCTCGATCAGGGCCTGGTCCAGCTGTGGCTGCGTCACGGTCTCCGTCATGCGACCCACCCTATGGCGTGGGCCGCGCCCGTCGCCGCCGTGGTGCCGCACACATGGTGAGACGACAGGGGCTCGGGGCCCGGACGGGCCTTACGCTAAGGGGGTCACCGCCCACCGTGCCCCGAGGAGACACCGCGTGTCCGCCGCGCCGTCCGCCAGAACCACGCCCGCCGTACCGAAGGCGGACGCCGAGTCCGGCGCAGCCGCGCACGGGAAGGCGCCGCTGGACTTCGCGCTCCTGGGCGTCGCCATCGCCGGTGTCTCCCTTTCCGCGCCGCTGATCGCCGCCACCGCCGCGCCCGCGCTGGCCATCGCCTTCTGGCGGAACGCCATGGCCGTCGGAGTGCTGAGCCCGTTCGCCTGGCTGCGGCACGGGCGGGAGCTGCGGGGGATGGGCCGCCGGGCCCTCGGGCTCTCGGTCGCCTCCGGCCTGGTGCTGGCGCTGCACTTCGGGCTGTGGCTGCCGAGCCTGACCATGACCTCGGTCGCGTCCTCGACGGCACTGGGCACGACGACGCCGGTGTGGACCACCCTGATCCTGTGGATGCGCGGACACCGGCCGCCCCGGATGGTGTGGCTGGGTTCCGCGCTGGCGGTCGCCGGCGTGGTGCTGCTGACCGGCGTCGACCTGTCGCTCTCGCCGCGCGCCCTGGCCGGGGACGCGCTGGCGCTGGGCGGCGGCATCGCGGCGGCGGGGTACGTCCTGCTCGGCGCGGAGGTTCGACGGACCGTCAGCACGACCGCCTACACCTATGTCTGCTACACCACCACGGCCGTCGCCCTGCTGGCCGTCTGTCTGGTCTCGGGCTCGGCGCTCGGCGGCTACGACGCGAGCACCTGGGCGAAACTCGCCGCCCTGACCGTGGCCGCGCAGCTGCTCGGCCACAGCCTGCTCAACCGCGTGGTGCGCGGGCTCGGGGCGTCGACCACGTCCACCGCGATCCTGCTGGAGACGCCGGGTGCCGCCCTGGTGGCGGCGGTCTGGCTGGGCCAGACCCCGCCCGTGGCGGCCTACCCGGCGCTCCTGGTGATCCTCGCCGGGCTCGCCCTGGTGATCCTGGCCGACCGCCGGAGGGCCGGTTAGGGCCGGGCCCTACAGCCAGCCGTTGCGGCGCAGGATGCGGTGGATGGCGAAGCAGATCCCGCCGATGGCGACCAGCACCATCGGGTAGCCGAACCTCCAGCGCAGTTCGGGCATGTAGTCGAAGTTCATCCCGTACACACCGCAGATCATGGTCGGGACGGCGATGATCGCCGCCCATGAGGTGATCTTGCGCATGTCCTCGTTCTGCGCCACTGCCGCCTGGGCGAGGTTGGCCTGCAGGATGGAGTTGAGCAGGTCGTCGAAGCCGACCACCATCTCGTGGACGCGGGCGACGTGGTCGGCGACGTCCCGGAAGTACTTCTGGATCTCCGGGTCCACCACGCGCATCGGCCGCTCGCTGAGCATCTGCATCGGGCGCAGCAACGGGGAGACCGCCCGCTTGAACTCCAGCACCTCGCGCTTGAGCTGGTAGATGCGCCCGGCGTCGGTGGCGCGCGGGGACTTGCCCTGGGCGGAGAAGACGTCGATCTCCACCTCGTCGATGTCGTCCTGCACGGCCTCGCTGACCGCCAGGTAGTCGTCCACGACCTGGTCGGCGATGGCGTGCAGCACCGCGGAGGGGCCCTTGGCCAGCAGCTCGGGGTCGTCCTCGAGGCGGTGGCGCAGGGCGCGCAGCGAGCCGTGGCCGCCGTGCCGGACGGTGATGACGAAGTGCCGGCCGGTGAAGACCATCACCTCGCCGCTCTCCACCACCTCACTGGTGGCGGTGAGTTCGGCGTGCTCGACGTAGCGGATGGTCTTGAACACCATGAAGAGCGTGTCGTCGTAGCGCTCCAGCTTCGGCCGCTGGTGGGCGTGGACGGCGTCCTCCACGGCCAGCGGGTGCAGTCCGAACACCTCGGCGATCTCCGCGAACTCCCGCTCCGACGGCTCGTGCAGGCCGATCCAGACGAACCCGTCGCCGCCGCGCACCTTCTCCAGGGCCTCGCGCGGCGAGATGTGGTCGCTGCCGCGGCGGCCGTCCCGGTAGACGGCGCAGTCCACGACCGAGCTGGGCGTGGCGGACGACATACGGGAGCGGTCCGGTCCGTAGTCGTACGACGTGCTGCTCTTGCGCAGGGCGGGGCGGACGACTGCGCGCAGGTCGCGGATCATCGACATGGCAAGCTCCTTCACGGACTGGCCGGGCTGAAATGCGGATCAGGGCAGGGGTGATCACCGTTGATCACTGCGCAGTTCAGGGAGCTCTTCCGGAAGCGGCGGGGCGGACCCGGGCAGGCCTCGAAAGCGGGCACAGTTCGACGTCACACGCTCGTGCTCGCGGAGATTTCCGGGATTCCCCGAGGGTTCCGTGGTTCCTTGGTTTCAGCCCCGGGTGACCGGGTACGGAACGCGGGGGATCAGGAGGGTTGCCGGGCGGAAGAGCTGCCGGTACTGCACGGTCGACTAGGATCCATCGCAGCCCCACCTCCTCCGGCCGATCCCCGCTGGGGGAAAGCGGCACGCCTCTACCGGCGTAGCCGACGGCCCACCCTATCAGGCGGCTCCAGCGCGAAGCCGCGCCTTTGCACGTTCCATACGCGCTCTATGCTCACTTCATGGTCGACGTACTGGGGCTCGTCGAGGCGCGGCTGCGCATGGCCTTCGGTGAGCCGGACGCCCGTGCCGCGGTCACCTTCCTGGGCACCGAACGGATCGAGGTGCTGCGTTTCCGGGACGGCGAGCTGCTGCGCTATGTGACCCTCGGCATGTCGCGCGCGCCGATGAACGACCCCGTCACCGTGGTCGCGGACCCGGTGCGCGGCCCGCGCGCGGAGCTCGTGCTCAGCCTGCGCGCCGGGCGCGGCGCCGACACGGACAAGGTCCTGCGGCCGCTCGCGGTGCTGGCCGCCGCCCCTCAGGTCGAAGGCGTCGTCGTCGCGCCGGGGAACTCGCTGGACGTGGGTGAACCGCTGTGGCCGGGGGCGGCGTTCTCGGCCGTTATGGTCGCCGAGCCCGGCGGTCTCGTGGCGGACCTGGAACTCGACGCCCCGATGGACCCGGTCCGCTTCTTCCCGCTTCTGCCGATGACGGCGAACGAGGCGGCGTGGAAGCGGGTGCGGGGCGCGGGGGCGCTCCAGGAGCGCTGGCTGCAGGCGGGGACCGATCTGCGCGACCCGAGGCGCGCGGCGGTGGCGCTGACGGACTGAGCCGCGGCGGTCCGTGACGCCCCCTCAGCGGTTCGGGCAAACCCGCCGACGCGGGAGCGATGTGACCCGCGGGGGAGGTGTGCCGCGCGACGGCGCCACGCGCCGAACCCGGACGGGTGATCGTCCTTGACGCGCGCACGCCGCCAGAGGACCGTGGGGCGGTATGAGAGGCGAACCCAGTTGCCCGAAGTGCGGTGGCCGGGTCCGAGCGCCCGGGCTCTTCGCCGACTCCTGGCAGTGCGACGAGCACGGCGCCGTGTATCCGCTGCAGCCTGTCGTGCCGCCGAGCGTGGAAGCCCTCGGCGTGGTCGTGAGCCGGTCGCGCGTCCCGGTGTGGATGCCCTGGCCGCTGCCCGTCGGCTGGCTGTTCACCGGCGTCGCGTCCGCCGGGGACGACCGCAGCGGCGGACGGGCCACGGCGGTGGCGTGCTCGGGACCGGGGCCGCTCGGCGGGCAGGGCGAGATGGTGCTGGTGGCGGAGGAGCTCGGGGTCGGGCTCGGGGCGAGGTTCGCCGGGATCCCGGGACCGGACCCCGGACCGGCGATGTGCGTCGGCAAGCCGCCGGCCGCCAAGGTGATCGCGGCCGGGAGGCCGACCGGCCTGTGGCACGTGAACGGGACGCCACCGGACCGCGCGGTCTTCGCCGGCGAGTCCTTCGGGCTCTGGCTGTGGGCGATCGTGTGGCCGGAGGAGTCGGGCCTGCTCATGTACGACGAGCTGATACTGACCGATCTGCGCGAGGCCGGCGCCGAAGTCGATCTCGTACCGTGCGGGGCGCTCTCCCCTCGCCTGCTCTCCTGAGATTCACAGGTTGGCCGGGCAGTTATCCTGGTAATCACAACCCCTGAATCTGCCCGAGCACCGAGCGCCTGGAGTGACCCGAGTGCGAATCGATCTGCACACCCACTCCACGGCCTCCGACGGCACGGACACCCCCGCAGAGCTGGTCCGGGCCGCGGCCGCCGCCGGGCTGGACGTCGTGGCCCTCACCGACCACGACACGGTCGGCGGCTACGCCGAGGCCGAGAAGGCGCTGGCGGAACTGCACGCCACCGGCGCCGCGGCGCCGGTCCTGGTCACCGGCGCCGAACTGTCCTGCCGCATCGACGGGGTGAGCCTGCACATGCTCGCCTACCTCTTCGACCCGCAGGAACCGGAGCTTTACCGGGAGCGCGAACTCGTGCGCGACGACCGGGTGCCCCGCGCGCAGGCCATGGTCGCCCGGCTCCGCGAGCACGGCGTTCCGGTGACCTGGGAGCGCGTCGCCGAGATCGCCGGCGACGGTGCCGTGGGCCGGCCGCACATCGCCCAGGCGCTGATCGAGGCGGGCCTGGTGGACAGCATCGCGGAGGCGTTCACGCCTCAGTGGATAGGGCCCGGCGGCCGCGCCTACGTCGAGAAGCACGAACTCGACCCCTTCGAGGCGATCCGGCTCGTGAAGAGCGCGGGCGGGGTGACGGTCTTCGCCCATCCCGCCGCCGTCAAGCGCGGCACCTGCGTGCCCGAGAGCGTCATCCACGACCTGGCCGCGGCCGGGCTCGACGGCATCGAGGTGGACCACATGGACCACGACGAGCCGACCCGTGCCCACCTGCGCACCCTCGCCGCGAGGCTGGGACTGCTCACCACCGGGTCCAGCGACTACCACGGCACCCGCAAGACCGTCCGGCTCGGGGAGTACACCACCGACCCCGAGGTCTACCGGGAGATCGTCCGCCGGGCCACCGGCGCGGCGCCCATCACCCCGTGACCCCCTGACCCGCGACCCCTGTAACCGCACCACCGCTAGGCCCATGGATCTCTTCTCCCTCACCCTGTTCGGTTCGGTCTTCGTCACGCTCTTCGTGATCATGGACCCGCCCGGAATCACCCCGATCTTCCTCGCCCTCACCTCCGGCCGCGCGGCCAAGGTCCAGCGCCGCATGGCCTGGCAGGCCGCCGGTGTCGCGCTGGGCGTCGTCACCGTCTTCGGCATCTGCGGCCAGCAGATCCTCGACTACCTGCACGTCTCGGTGCCGGCCCTGATGATCGCCGGCGGTCTGCTCCTGCTGCTCATCGCCCTCGACCTGCTCACCGGCAAGGCGGACGAGCCCACCCAGACCAAGGACGTCAACGTCGCGCTGGTACCGCTCGGCATGCCGCTGCTCGCCGGGCCGGGCGCGATCGTGACGGTGATCCTCGCGGTGCAGCGCGCGCACGGTTTCGGGCAGCAGCTGTCGGTGTGGGGCGCCATCGTCGCGATGCACGTAGTGCTCTGGCTGACGATGCGTTACTCACTGGTGATCATCCGTCTGATCAAGGACGGCGGTGTGGTGCTGGTCACCCGGCTCTCCGGCATGCTGCTCTCGGCGATCGCCGTGCAGCAGATCGCGGGCGGGGTCTTCGGCTTCATCCGCGGCGAGGGCTGACGGACCGTCGGCGCGATCCGGACGCGACAAGGGCCCCGTACCGTGGTGTACGGGGCCCTTCGCGTTCATGGCGTCCGGCCGTGCGGCCACGCCGGGGTGACGGAGCCTTACTGGGCGGGGCGGATGTAGATGCGCTGGCCGATCGCGGCGGCCTGCTGGACGATCTGGTCGACGGAGGCGGCGTCCACGACCGTGCAGTCGACGGCGCGGCCGTCCTGGTCGTTGAGGCGCATGATCTCGAAGCGCATGGTGTTCACGGCTTCTCCCTTCGTCCGGGCACTCCTCCATTGGAGTACGGGGCTGCTTCGCAGCCGTTACTTGCCGGGGTCATTCATGTATCGACAACAGTTGCCGCGACGAAAACCTTCCCTGTCCTAAAGAAATCTTTTCCCACGCATCTACTGGCCGGTAGCCACCGGTACCGGCGGTCCTGGTTCCGGTTGTGTGTGCGGACGAAACCGCCGGACAATGTGATCTCTATGAACGACGACGCCCTTTCCGCCATCGCCGCCGGCATCGAGCGCACGAACGAGCTCCTGCAGCGGGTGCTCGCCGAGGTCGCCACGACCCCGGCGACCCACGCCGTGTTCGTGGACGCCGGGTACGTGTACGCCGCGGCCGGTCGCCTCGTCGCGGGCACCGAGGACCGGAGGGCCTTCGAACTCGACGCCGAGGGCATCATCGAGGCCTTCATCGACCGGGCCCGCACCCTCTTCGCCGACAGCCGCCTGCTGCGCGTCTACTGGTACGACGGCGCCCGCCGCCGCATCCACACCGCCGAGCAGGAACGCATCGCCGAGCTGCCCGACGTCAAGGTCCGGCTCGGCAACCTCAACGCCAGCCGGCAGCAGAAGGGCGTCGACTCCCTGATCCGCAGCGACCTGGAGTCACTGGCCCGGCACCGCGCCATCAGCGACGCCGTCCTCATCGGCGGCGACGAGGACCTGGTGTCCGCGGTCGAGGCCGCTCAGGGGTACGGCGCCCGCGTCCACCTGTGGGGCATCGAGGCCGCCGACGGCCGCAACCAGGCCGACCCCCTGCTGTGGGAGGTCGACAGCCTGCGCACCCTCGACCTCGACTTCTGCAAGCCGTACATCACCCGGCGCACGGCCCCCGTCTACGGCGACGCGCCGATCCCCACCGGGCCCATCCCGACCCGCGAGGACGTGCACTTCGTCGGGGCCCGGGTGGCCTCGCAGTGGCTGGCGACGCGCGGTCGCGACTCCCTGGCCGAGCTGCTGCCCGGCCACCCGTACCTGCCGCCGGCCTACGACCAGGAACTGCTCGTCGAGGCCGAGGGCATGCTCAACATCTCGCTGCGCGGCCACGCCGACCTGCGGCGCGTACTGCGCGACGGCTTCTGGGAGCACCTGCAGGCGCGCCTGTAGGTGGGCTCAGGCCCCGGAACCGGGACCGTCCCAGAACTCCCGGAGGGCCTGGGCGGTGGGGTCCGGGCGTTCGGCGTTGGGGGAGTGCTCGGCCCCCTCGACCACGACCCGGCGGGCGGCCAGGCGCTCGGCCATCGCGTCCAGCCACGGGACGGGCCAGGCGTAGTCCACCGCCCCAGAGACCACCAGCTTCGGCAGCGGGACCGCCGCGAGCTCCGCCACCCGGTCCGGCTCGTCGAGCAGTTGCCGACCGGTGACGATCAGCTGCTCGGGCACCGTCGCCAGCCAGCGGCGGTGCAGGAACTCCTCGATCGCGTCCCCGGCGTTCGCCGTGCCCTCCAGGTCCTCGGCGTCCAGGTCGCGCATCGCGCGCCACACGCCCTCCATGTCCATTCCGGACAGCGCATCGAGCAGCAGCTTCGTACGGGCCTGCTGGGCGGGTTCGATGGCGGCGGGGCCGGAGCTCATCAGGGTGAGCGACGTCCAGGGCAGGGCGGCGCCGGCGCCGTGCGCGGCCAGGACGGCGGCGCGGACGACCAGGCCGCCCATCGAGTGCCCCAGCAGGTGCACCGGCTCGCCGGCCGGGGTTCCCAGCGCGGCGGTCTGCGCGACGACGTCGGCGGCCAGCTCTTCTTGTGCGTACGCCGCCTCGTCCCGCGGGCCCGGCGACTCGTGCTGGCCGCGCCCGTCCACGGCGACCGTGCGGTAGCCGGCGGCCGTGAGCGGTGCCAGCAGTGCGACGAAGTCCTCCTTGCTGCCGGTGAACCCGGGCACCAGCAGGGCGGTGCCGCGCCGCGGCGTGCCGGCCGGGGGGACGGCGTCCAGCACGGCGAAGGCGCCGCGGTCCGTCTCCAGGGGGTACGCGATGGCGTTCTCGGGCAGCGTCAGGAACGGCGGTCGGCTCATGCGCCGAGGCTAGCCGGGCCGGGTTGCCCCCACATGACGCGGGACCCGATCCCGGGCGCCACCCAGGCGGAACGCCGACGGCCGGGCACCCCTCAGGGGCGCCCGGCCGTGCGCGTACGGGTGTCGCGTCAGCCGGTGGCCTCGTCGGCCGGCTTGGCCGTCCGTGTACGGCGACGGCGGCGGACGGTCTTGGCCGCGCCCTCGCCCTCGGCGGGTGCCGCTTCCGGGGTCGCCGCCTCCGCGGCGGCCGGAGTCTCGGCGGCGGAACCGGCCCGCGTGCGGCGACGGCGCGGGGCCGGGACCTCCTCGGCCACCGGGGCGGCCGGGGCGGACGTGGCGGTCTCGGTGCTCGCGGTGCCGGCGGTGGTCGCGCCGCCCGCGCCCGCACGGGTGCGGCGACGGCGGCGCGGAGCGGCGGCGGTGGCCTCGGCAGCCGGGGCCTCGACGGCCTCGACGACCGCCTCCGCCTCGGCGGGTGCCTCGCCGAGCGCCTGCCCGCCGCGGGTGCGGCGGCGCTGGCGCGGCGTACGGGTGCGCGCCGGACGCTCCTCCGCCTCGGCCGAGGCGGCCGGGCCGGACTTGCGGCCGCCGCGGCCGCGACCGCGGCCTCCGGTCTCGCCGAGGTCCTCGATCTCCTCCGCTTCGAGCCCCGCACGGGTGCGCTCGGCACGCGGCAGGACGCCCTTGGTGCCCTCGGGGATGCCGAGCAGCTCGTAGAGGTGCGAGGAGGTGGAGTAGGTCTCCTCCGGATCGTTGAACGGCAGGTCCAGCGCCTTGTTGATCAGCTGCCAGCGCGGGATGTCGTCCCAGTCGACCAGGGTGATCGCCGTGCCGGACGCGCCCGCGCGGCCGGTGCGGCCGATGCGGTGGAGGTAGGTCTTCTCGTCCTCCGGCGTCTGGTAGTTGATCACGTGCGTGACGCCCTCGACGTCGATGCCGCGGGCGGCGACGTCGGTGCAGACCAGGACGTCGACCTTGCCGTTGCGGAAGGCGCGCAGCGCCTGCTCGCGGGCGCCCTGGCCGAGGTCGCCGTGGACGGCGCCGGAGGCGAAGCCGCGGCGTTCGAGCTGCTCGGCGACGTCCGCGGCGGTGCGCTTGGTGCGGCAGAAGATCATCGCCAGGCCGCGGCCCTCCGCCTGCAGGACGCGGGAGACGAGCTCCGGCTTGTCCAGCGAGTGGGCGCGGAAGATGTGCTGGGTGATGTTGGCGACGGTCGCGCCCTCGTCGTCCGGCGAGGTGGCCCGGATGTGCGTGGGCTGCGACATGTAGCGGCGGGCGAGGCCGATGACGGCGCCCGGCATCGTCGCGGAGAAGAGCATCGTCTGCCGCTTGGCCGGCAGCATCTCGATGATCTTCTCGACGTCGGGGAGGAAGCCCAGGTCCAGCATCTCGTCGGCCTCGTCGAGGACGAGTGCGCGGACGTGGCGCAGGCTGAGCTTCTTCTGGCCCGCCAGGTCCAGCAGCCGGCCCGGAGTGCCGACGATCACGTCGACGCCCTTCTTCAGGGCCTCGACCTGCGGCTCGTAGGCACGGCCGCCGTAGATCGCCAGGACGCGGACGTTGCGCACCTTGCCGGCGGTCAGCAGGTCGTTGGTGACCTGCGTGCACAGCTCTCGGGTGGGGACGATGACCAGGGCCTGCGGACCGTCGACGACGTCCTCGGGCGTCGCCCGCCCGGCCTCGACGTCGGCCGGGACGACGACCCGCTCCAGGAGCGGCAGGCCGAAGCCCAGGGTCTTGCCGGTGCCGGTCTTCGCCTGGCCGATGACGTCGTTGCCGGCGAGGGCGACGGGGAGCGTCATCTCCTGGATCGGGAAGGGAGTGGTGATGCCGACGGCCTCGAGTGCCTCGGCGGTCTCGGGGAGGATCCCCAGATCGCGGAAAGTCGTGGTGGTGGTCAGGATGCTGCCTCTTCTGTTGGGACGCGGCGACGAGCGGTTTCCGGGGAGGGTCGGGCGCAAGGAACTGCGCTGACCGCGCGGAGCGTCGTTCGGCCTTCGGTGGCCGAGGTGCGCGGGACCACTGCCCTCGTGCGCGCCGCGAATCTGTCCCCTCCCCATGTGAGGAGGGCGGTCGGTAGGAGCCGATCGGGCCACCGACCGGGCATCCATTCATGCGTGACCCGCCGGGTCACCTGGCGGGTCCATATCACTGTACCCCGGAATCACGCACCTGCGGCGGATGGATTTTCCGGTAGGAGCGACAGGTCACGGCGCGACTTCCGCGCCGCGGGCCGCGCGGGAGGGTTGCCGCGCTGGTGGGGTTGGCTATTGTGCGCAGCATGGAGACGCCTGACACCCCCGCCGAGACCCCCGCCGAGACGACCATCGCCGCCAAGGACTGGGCCGCCGCGTCCGCGGACCCGCAGTACCGCGCGGCGGTCGTGGACCTGCTCGGGGCACTCGCGTACGGCGAACTGGCCGCCTTCGAGCGGCTCGCGGAGGACGCGAAGCTCGCACCGTCCCTGGAGGACAAGGCGGAGCTCGCGGCGATGGCGTCCGCCGAGTTCCACCACTTCGAGCAGCTCCGCGCGCGGCTCAGCACCATCGAGACGGACCCGACCGCGGCGATGGAGCCCTTCGCCGCCGCGCTGGACGAGTTCCACCGCCTGACCGCGCCGTCGGACTGGCTGGAGGGCCTGGTCAAGGCGTACGTCGGCGACTCCATCGCGTCCGACTTCTACCGCGAGGTCGCCGCCCGCCTCGACGCCGACACCCGTGAACTGGTGCTGGCGGTGCTGGACGACACCGGCCATGCCGGCTTCGCGGTGGAGAAGGTGCGCTCGGCCATCGAGGCCGACCCCCGGGTCGGCGGACGGCTCGCGCTGTGGGCGCGCCGGCTGATGGGCGAGGCGCTGTCGCAGGCGCAGCGGGTCGTGGCGGACCGCGACGCGCTCAGCACGATGCTGGTCGGCGGGGTCGCCGACGGATTCGATCTCGCGGAGGTCGGCCGGATGTTCACCCGGATCACCGAGGCCCACACCAAGCGGATGGCGGCGCTGGGCCTGGCCGCCTGAGCGGCCCGGGCCGCACGGCTCAGGCCGTGCGCGGCGCCGGCCGGCGGGTGCTCCGCGGCGGGCGCACCAGCAGCGAGAGCAGGGCGGCCGCCACCCCCACCGACACGGCGAGGTTGATCAGGAACCGGTCGGAGCCGAGGACGGTACGGGTGATCAGGCCGCCGAGGACGGCGGCGACCGCTCCCGTGGCGAGCACGAGCGTCGCCGCGGGAAGGCGGCGACGAGGGAGCAGCCGGGTCGCGGCGTACGCGACGGACAGCCCGACGGCGGCGAACGCGAGTGCTTCCCACATCATCGTGCGGCCCTCCCGGAGACTTCGGTCGCACGGGTCCTACCCCCCGGACCCGCCCAGCGAAACGGCGGGTCACCCCATTCGGGGGTGACCCGCCGTGCGTCGTCCCGTACGGGAGCGGCGAGGCTCGCGACCTGCTTTGACGACAGGACCTTAAAGCTGGGCCCCGAAGCCCACCCGGCGCGCCGCCGGCTCGCCGATCTCCACGTAGGCCAGCCGGTCGGCCGGCACGAGCACGCGCTTGCCGTGCTCGTCGGTGAGGCTGAGCAGCTTGCCGGTGCCCGTCAGCGCCTCGGCGACGGCCTTCTCGACCTCCTCGGCCGTCTGCGCGCTCTCGATGATGATCTCGCGCGGCGCGTGCTGCACGCCGATCTTGACCTCCACGGCTTTCGTCCCTCCGAACGGTCTGCGGTGTGCGCGGTTGGAAATCGCGCCGTACGCAGGACACATTAGCCGCGCCCGGTCCCGGGGCACGGGCTGGACGGGCACGCCCAGAGCGAACAGTCGCCGGGCGGTGTCAGTGCTCGGCGCCGTGCAGCGGGAAGCCGGCGATGCCGCGCCAGGCCAGGGACGTCAGCAGCTGCACCGCGGTCTCGCGGGGCATGGAGCTGCCGCTGGAGAGCCAGTAACGGGCCACGACCTGCGAGACGCCGCCGAGTCCGACGGCGAGCAGCATGGACTGCTCGGTGGTCAGCCCCGTGTCCTCGGCGATGACCTCGCTGATCGCCTCGGCGCACTGGAGCGCGACCTTGTCGACACGCTCGCGGACGGCCGGCTCGTTGGTGAGGTCGGACTCGAAGACCAGACGGAAGGCGCCGCCCTCGTCCTCCACGTACGCGAAGTACGCGTCCATGGTCGCCGCCACGCGCTGCTTGTTGTCGGTGGTGGAGGCCAGGGCGGTGCGCACCGCGTCCAGCAGGGCCTCGCAGTGCTGGTCCAGCAGGGCCAGGTAGAGCTCGAGCTTGCCGGGGAAGTGCTGGTAGAGCACGGGCTTGCTGACGCCCGCACGCTCGGCGATGTCGTCCATCGCGGCGGCGTGATAACCCTGGGCGACGAACACTTCCTGCGCCGCGCCCAGCAGCTGGTTTCTCCGGGCCCGGCGCGGCAGGCGTGTGCCGCGAGGGCGCGCCTCAGTCTGCTCGATGGCTGTCACGCCGCCTCCCAAGTGATGTCGTTCTGCGCTGCGGGTGCCATCGTACTTTTCGGTAGCGGGGGCATGCGCTGTGCGAACGCACATTCTCACCAAGCGGAACTCAGCGATAGTCGTCCTCGTCGAGTTCCACCACCCGGTGCTGCTCGGCGACGTCCGCGGGATCGGCGTCGTCCGGGCGTTCGGTGATCGGGACGTCGCGGTGCTGCAGCAGTTCGAGGTGCTGTTCGGCGATGTCCGCCTCGGGCGCCTCGATGTCGGCCTCGGCGTCCTCCAGGTCGTCGATGGCGTCGTCGTCGAAGGTCTCGATGTCGTCGGACACGGGCACCTCCCGTCTGGTCGTGTGCTGCCGGTCCCCCGCTGCTACCCACTGTTTCCCTCTTTCCCCTTCTGCGAGCGTAGGAGACAGGGACGGGGTCTGCAGGGTGACGGAAGATGCGGAGAATCGCCACGACGCGTGTGAGGGCGAACACACGAGCGCACGCGTGATCACCTCGTAACATTGCCCCATGTCCTCGACGGAGCCGCCCGAAACCGCACTCGCCGCCGTGCCCGTACCGCCTTCGGGAGCCAGAGCGGGGGACGGGGAGACCGTGCTGACCGTGGCCCTGCCCGGGCGGACACTGACCGTACGAGCGCGGACGGAGCAGGCCGAAGGGCTGCCGCCCGCGCTCTTCGTGCACGGCCTGGGCGGGTCGTCCGCCAACTGGTCCGCGCTGATGCGGCTGCTGGCGAACCGCGTGTCCTGCGAGGCCCTCGACCTGCCCGGTTTCGGGTACTCCCCGCCACCGGACGACGGCAACTACTCGATCGGGGGGCACGCGCGCGCCGTCGTGCGCCTGCTGGAGGCTTCCGGGCGCGGGCCGGTGCACCTCTTCGGCAACTCGCTGGGCGGCGCCGTCGCCACCAAGGTCGCCGCGGCCCGGCCCGACCTGGTCCGCACCCTGACGCTGATCTCGCCCGCCCTGCCGGAGGTGCCGCCGCAGCGCGGCGCCTGGCCGACCGCGTTCCTCGGGCTGCCGGGCGCGACCATGCTGGTGACCCGTGCCACCCGCGGCTGGTCCGTGGAGCGGCGCACCCGGCAGTTGCTGGCGCTCTGCTACGGCGACCCGGCCAAGGTCAGCCAGGAGGCCTTCGCCGAGCACGCCTCGGAGTACGAGCGCCGGCTGGCGCTGCCGTACTTCTGGGACGCGCTGACCCGCTCGGCGCGCGGCATCGTCGACGCCTACACGCTCGGCGGCCAGCACAACCTGTGGCGGCAGGCCGAGCGGGTGCTCGCGCCGACCCTGCTGGTGTACGGGGGCCGGGACAAGCTGGTCGCCCCCCGGATGGCGTACCGTGCCGCCCGGACGTTCCGTGACGCGCGGCTGCTCACGCTCCCCGACAGCGGGCACGTCGCGATGATGGAGCACCCCGACACGGTGGAGCGGGCCTTCCGCGAACTGCTGGACGCCACGGACGCGCGGACGGATCACTGACTTCATGGGCAGGCACAGCGCACCGGGCGGCCGGGACGGCCGCCGCGACGACGTACCGGGCATAGGCGGCGGCGGCTGGGGCAGCGGACGCCGCCGGCGTCCCGGCCCGGCGGCGACGACCCCGCAGCGGCCGGGCGGACCGGGCCGGGTGCCCGGTGGTCCCGTGCCGGGCGGCCGGGAGGACGGCTTCGGGCCCGGGGACCCCGGGCACGGTCACCACGACGTGCCGGGCCACTCCCACCCCGAGCACCGGGAGCACTCGGCCTGGGGCCGGGCCGGCTCCTGGGCCCCGCCCCGCACGCCGCGCGGGACCCGGCCCGCCGAACTGGCGGAGACCGCCCTCGGCACCGAGTACCCGGAGGACGACGACCCCCTCGACCCCGGCGTCTTCACCGCGCCGCGAATATCCGGCTTCCCGCGCCCGCGCCGGGCGCCCGGCGCGGGAGCCCGTGACGTCCCCGGCCCGAGGCGGGAGTTCGTCGCGGCCTTCGACGCACCCTCCGCCACCACCGGATCCGGGGCACCCGTCGGGGGCGCCGAGGAGGCCGAGAAGAGCGGGGAACAACCCGAACGGCCCAAGAAGGCCGGCAGGACTCGCGCCCTCAGCGGCGCCGCCGCGGCGGCGGTCGTGACCGTGCTCGCCGTCGTCGCCGCGGGCCAGATGGCCACCGGGGGTGACAAGCGCCACTCGTCCGCCACCGCGGCACCGGGCGGCAGCCGGGGCGCCGACGACTCGGCGTCCCGTTCCCAGGGCCGGGCGACCCCCTCGGCCTCACCTTCCGCGGTCGCCGCCCCGCTCACCTACGACCAGGCGATGACCCGGCGCTATCCGCTCGACCAGGACCTGGGGCTGGCCGGGAGGTTCCAGACCGTGGGCGGCCACGAGAAGGCCCCCGGCAAGGGCAAGCTGTTGCGCGTACGGGTGGACGTCGAGAAGGGGCTGCCGCTGGACGGACGGCTCTTCGCGGACGCGGTCTACAGGACGCTGAACGACAAGCGGAGTTGGGCACACGCCGGCGCCCGCACCTTCGAACGGGTCTCAACGGGCCACGCCGACATCGTGATCACGCTCGCCAGCCCCGGCACCACGGCTACGTGGTGCGCCAAGTCCGATCTCGACACGACAGTTGACAACGTGTCATGTGACGCGGCGTCGACTCCCCGGACGATGATCAACGCATACCGCTGGGCTCAGGGGTCGGAGACCTACGGCCCCGGCCGGATGCTCGCCTACCGCGAGATGCTGATCAACCACGAGGTCGGGCACCGGCTCGGCTACGGCCATGTCCTCTGCCCGAAGCAGGGCGCCCTGGCCCCGGTGATGATGCAGCAGACGAAGTTCCTCTCCTACGGCGGCCTGACCTGCAAGCCCAACGCCTGGCCCTACCCCCGGGGCTAGCTTTTTGACATCGGGCGATTAATCGTTCAATGTTTTCGGCATGCCGCACAGCCCCGCCGCAGACGCCGACGCCAGCATCGAGCTGGCGCTCATCGGTGTGGCCGGGCACAGCGTGGCCGACATCCTGTGTCGGTGTTCCACGGTGCCGGGCGCTTAAAGGGCACGTTTCCCCCTCGCCCCGGTCCTTCCCGCCCGTGGGCACAGTGCTCGACACACGATCGATCCTTCACGGCCTCCCCATGAGGTCGTCGCCGCTGCCTGCGGGCCTTCCACAGCCCTGCCTCCGCCATCTCGCAGCCGCGAAAGGGATCCTCGATGTCTCACCCGTCCGTCACACCCCGCCGCCTCGCAGCGGCAGCCGTCGTCCTGGCGATCACCGGTGGCGCCGCCGCCTGCGGTCCGGAGGACAGCGGGGCCAAGGCGGCCGGCGGCAAGCCCGCCAAGGGCGGCACGCTGTACGTCCTCAACCAGTCCCCGCAGGAGGACTTCGACCCCGCCCGGCTCTACACCTCCGGCGGCGGCAACATCCCCGGACTGGTTTTCCGCACGCTGACCACCCGCAACCGCGAGAACGGCGCGCCCGGCGCGAAGGTCGTCCCCGACCTCGCCACCGACACCGGGACGCCCAACAAGGACGCCACCGTCTGGACGTACCGCCTCAAGGACGGCCTGAAGTACGAGGACGGCAGCCCGATCACCACCGCCGACATCAAGTACGGCATCGAGCGCTCCTTCGCCGCCGAACTGTCCGGGGGCGCCCCCTACCTGCGCGACTGGCTGGTCGGCGGCAAGGACTACCAGGGTCCGTACAAGGACAAGGCCGGCCTGGCCTCCATCGAGACCCCGGACGCGAAGACCATCGTCTTCCACCTGAACAAGCCCGAGGGCGACTTCCCGTTCCTGGCCACCCAGACCTCCTTCGCCCCGGTGCCCAAGGCCAAGGACACCGGCACCAAGTACGAGAACCACCCCTTCTCCTCGGGCCCCTACAAGGTCGTCAGCAACGAGAACGACGGCGAGCACCTCGTCCTGGAGCGCAACACCCACTGGGACCCCAGGACCGACGAGGAGCGCCGGGCCTACCCGGACCGCGTCGACGTGCGCTCCGGCCTCGACGCCGCCGTGATCAACCAGCGGCTGTCCGCCGGCTCCGGCAAGGACGCGGCGACGGTCACCACCGACACCAACCTCACCGCCGCCGAACTCGCCAGGATCACCGGCGACAAGGAGCTCGCGAGCCGCGTCGGCACCGGCCACTTCGGCTACACCGACTACATCGCCTTCAACCCGAAGGTGAAGCCCTTCGACAACCCCAAGGTGCGCCAGGCCATCTCCTACGCTGTCGACCGGACCACCGTCGTCAACGCCCTCGGCGGCTCCTCGCTCGCCGAGCCGGCCACCACCTTCCTGCCCGCGCAGGAGGCCTTCGGCCACACCCCGTACGACGCCTTCCCGGCCGGCAAGAGCGGTGACGCCGCCAAGGCCAGGGAGCTGCTGAAGGAGGCCGGCTACCCGAACGGTCTGACCGTCACGCTGACCCACGACAGCAGCGCCGGCGACGAACAGGGCCCCGAGGTCGCCACCGCCCTGCAGGACGCCCTGAAGAAGGCCGGCATCACCGTCCGGCTCCAGGGCCTGGAGTCCAGCGCCTACAGCGAGAAGATCCACGGCGTGAAGACCGAGCCGGGCTTCTTCCTCTCCGGCTGGGGCGCCGACTGGCCGTCCGGCGGCCCCTTCCTGGCGCCGATCTTCGACGGCCGGCAGATCGTCGAGGACGGCTACAACTACAACAGCGCCCAGCTCGACGACCCGGCCGTGAACAAGGAGATCGACGAGATCAACAAGCTCACCGACCTCAAGGCCGCCGCCGCACGCTGGGGCGCCCTGGACAAGAAGATCGGTGAGCAGGCGCTGACCGTGCCGCTGGCGTACCCCGTCTACAAGCGCCTGTACGGCAAGGACGTCAAGAACGTCGTCATCAGCGACTGGACCGGCGTCCTCGACGTCTCGCAGGTCGCGGTCAAGTGACCACCACCGACGTGCTCGCCGCGCCCGGCAGCTCTGGCGGCGGCTGCGCGCCCAGCGCGCCGCCCTCGCCGGCGTCGCCGTGATCGCCCTGCTCGTCCTGGTGGCCGTCGCCGCCCCGCTGCTCGCCGCGCTGGAGGGCCAGGACCCGGACGCGTACCACGCCTCGGCCGTCGACTCCGCCCTCGGCGGCGTCCCGCTCGGCTCCTTCGGAGGCGTGAGCGCCGACCACTGGCTCGGTGTCGAACCCGGTACCGGACGCGACCTGTTCGCCCGGCTGGTGTACGGCGCGCGCATCTCGCTCGGCATCGGCGTCGCCGCCACCGTCGTGCAGATCGCCGTCGGTGTCGCCGTCGGCCTCGCCGCCGGGCTCGGCAACCGCTTCCTGGACAACCTGCTCAGCCGGACCACCGACGTCATGCTGGCGCTGCCCACCCTGGTCTTCTCCATCGCCCTGCTGGCGATCGTGCCGGCCGGCTTCCCCCGTCCGGTGCTGCTGGTCCTCGTCCTCGGCCTGCTGGGCTGGGGCGGCACCTCCCGTATCGTCCGGGCCCAGACGCTGAGCCTGAAGTCCCTCGACTACGTCGCCGCCGCCCGGCTCGGCGGCGCCGGCTGGTGGCGGATCGCCCGCCGCGAACTGCTGCCGTCGCTGGCCGCGCCCGTGGTGACGTACAGCGCGCTGCTGGTGCCCTCCAACATCGCCTCGGAGGCCGGACTGTCCTTCCTCGGCATCGGCGTCAAGCCCCCCACGCCCTCCTGGGGTCAGATGCTCTCCTCCGCGACCACCTGGTACCAGGCCGATCCGACGTACGTGCTGCTGCCCGCAGGCCTGATCTTCGTCACCGTCCTCGCCTTCACCGCGCTCGGCGACGGGGTGCGCACCGCCCTCGACCCGCGGGCGGGCAGTCGCCTGCGGGCCGTGGTGCGCCGCCGGAAGGAGGCGCGGTCGTGACGCTCCTCGCCCGTTTCGCCCTCCGCCGGCTGCTCGCGGCCGCGCTGGTCCTGCTCGTGCTCAGCGTCGCGGTCTACGCGCTCTTCTACGTCCTGCCCGGCGACCCGGCACAACTGGCCTGCGGGCCCAAGTGCACCCCGGACCAGGTCGCCCAGGTCCGCACCCAGCTCGGCCTCGACGACCCCGCCTTCGCGCAGTACGCGCACTTCCTGCACGGCCTGTTCGCCGGTTCCGACATCAGCACCGGCGTCGGCACCGAGCACTGCGGCGCCCCGTGCCTGGGTTTCTCGTACCAGAGCGGCGAGCAGGTCACCGCGCTGCTCGCGCAGCGCCTGCCGGCCACCGCCTCGCTCTCCCTGGGCGCGATGGTGCTGTGGCTGGTCATCGGCGTCGGTACCGGCGTGCTCTCGGCGCTGCGCCACGGCGGGCTCACCGAGCGCCTGCTGACCGCGCTCACCCTCGCCGGCAACGCCGTGCCCGTCTTCATCATCGGCATCCTGCTGATGCTGCTGTTCGTCTCGGTGCTGGGCTGGCTGCCCTTCCCGTCCTACGTCCCGCTGACCGAGGACCCCGAGCAGTGGGCGTGGAACCTGGTGCTGCCCTGGCTCGCCCTCGCCATCCTGGAGAGCGCCAAGTACTCCCGGCTCACCCGCAGCTCGATGCTGGACACGCTCTCCGAGGACCACGTGCGCACCTTCCGTGCCTACGGCGTCAGCGAGCGGTCCATCGTCGGCCGGCACGCGCTGCGCGGCGCCCTGCCGCCGGTCATCGCGCTGACCGCGCTGGACCTGGGGACGATGTTCGGCGGTGCGGTGCTCACCGAGTCGCTCTTCGGCATCCCCGGGCTCGGCAAGAGCCTGGTGGACGCGGTGAAGACCGAGGACCTGCCGGTCGTCGTCGGGCTCGTGCTCGTCACCGGCTTCTTCGTGGTCCTCGCCAACGCCCTCGCGGACGTCCTGTACGCGGTGGCCGACCGACGGGTGGTGCTGGCATGACGTCACCGCTGATCGAGGTCGAGGACCTCACGATCGACTTCCCCACCGGCACGGGCACCGTCCGCGCCGTGGACGGGCTCTCCTTCTCCGTGGCGCGGGGCGGGGCGCTCGGCATCGTCGGCGAGTCCGGCAGCGGCAAGAGCGCCACCGCCTTCACCCTGCTGGGACTGCACCGCGGCAGCGGCGCGCGGATCGGCGGCTCGGTGCGCGTGGCCGGCGTCGACGTCCTGACCGCGGGGGAGAAGGAACTGCGCGGGCTGCGCGGCGGGCTGGCGGCGATGGTGTTCCAGGACCCGCTGTCCTCGCTCGACCCCTACTACGCGATCGGCGACCAGATCGCCGAGGTGTACCGGGTGCACCACCCGCAGGCGTCCCGGCGGGCGGCCCGCGAGCGGGCGGTCGCGGTACTCGACCGGGTCGGCATCGCCGACGCCCCGCGACGGGCCCGCCTGCGGCCGCACGAGTTCAGCGGCGGCATGCGCCAGCGGGCGCTCATCGCCATGGCGCTCGCCTGCGAACCGCGGCTGCTCGTCGCGGACGAACCGACGACGGCGCTGGACGTCACCGTCCAGGCCCAGATCCTCGACCTGCTCGGCGACCTGCGGCAGGAGACCGGGATGGGGCTGCTGCTGGTCACCCACGACCTGGGCGTGGTGGCCGGGAGCGTCGAGGAGGTGCTGGTGATGAAGGACGGCCGCGCCGTGGAGCGCGGACCGGTCGGCAGCGTGCTGGGCGCGCCCCGGCAGACGTACACGCGGGACCTGGTGGCCGCCGTCCCGCGGGTGGGGACGGCGAAGCCGCGTGCCGCCGCCGCGGGCGAGGTGCTGCTCGAAGCCGTCGACGTGCGGCGCGAGTTCGGCCGGCGCGGCGCCAAGGTCGCGGCGGTCGACGGCGTCTCGCTGACCGTGCGCGCGGGCGAGACGCTCGGCGTCGTCGGGGAGAGCGGCAGCGGCAAGACCACGCTGGGGCGGATGCTCGTGGGGCTGCTGGAGCCCACGGGCGGCGAGCTGCGGCGGCCGGGCGCGCGCCCCGGCGCGCCGGGGCTGCAGATGGTGTTCCAGGACCCGGTGTCCTCGCTCAACCCGCGACGCAGCATCGGCGAGTCCATCGCGGACCCGCTGCGCACGGCCGGGGTGCTCGACGACGCCGCGATCGTCGCCCGGGTGCGGGAACTGCTGGAACGGGTCGGGCTCGACCCCGGCTGGTACCACCGCTACCCGCACGAGTTCAGCGGCGGACAGCGCCAGCGGGTCGGCATCGCCCGGGCGCTGGCGCCCGAGCCGCGGCTGATCGTCTGCGACGAGCCGGTGTCCGCACTCGACGTCACGACGCAGGCCCAGGTCATCGCGCTGCTGGGCGACCTGCAGCGGGAACTGGGACTCGCGCTGGTCTTCATCGCCCACGACCTGGCCGTGGTGCGCCAGGTCAGCGACAACGTCGCGGTGATGCGGGCGGGCCGGGTCGTGGAGTACGGGCCCGCCGGGCAGGTCTACGAGGCGCCGGAGCACGAGTACACCAAGGGGCTGCTCGCGGCGGTCCCGGTGCTCGACCCGGAGGAAGCCGCCGCCCGCCGCGCCGCCCGCGGCGCCCTGGCGGCCACTGCCTGAGGCGGCCGGGGCGCGCCCGGCCCGGTCGGACGGGCGCACCCCTGTGCCCCGCCTCGCGCGAGGTCAGGCGGCGTCCTCCGGCTCGGGCCACAGCTCGACGCCGTGCACGTCCACGGCCGCGCGGACGCGCTCCGTTCCCTTGGGGACCATCCGGCGAACGTCTACTCGGTCCCAACGCGCAACGCCGGGGAAAGTCACGTCTCTTCACCCCTTTCGGTGGCACGGCGGACAACCGTCCGTCGTGCCCCCACTTCGCCGGAATACGGTCATCGCGCCCGAACAGACCGGTGCCGAGAGGGGGCAGACGTGCGTATCGCATTACTCGCGGAGGGTGGTTATCCGTACGCCCGGGGTGAGGGGGGCGCCTGGGTCGACCGGCTCGTGCGCGGGCTCACCGGGCACGAGTTCGCGGTGTACGCGCTCGGCCGGAGCGAACGGGCCGAGGCGGCGGGGATGCTGCCGTTGCCGCCCCAGGTACGGCACGTACGCACGCTGCCGTTGTGGGGCCAGGGGCCAGGGCCCGGGGCCGGGCCCGGCAAGGCCCGCCGACGGCGGGCGCAGGCGCTGGAGCGGTACCGGGACCTCGTCGGGGTGCTGGCGGGGGACGCCGGGGCCAATGGTGCGGAGGACCGTTTCGCCTCCGCGCTGTACGGCCTCGCCGAACTCGCCCGCGAGGACGGCGGCGTCCCGGCGCTGCTGCGCTCCGAGCACGCGGTGCGCGTGCTGGAGGAGGTCTGCCGGGCGCCCGGCGCGCGACCCGTGGCCGGGGAGGCCGGCGTGGGCGACCTCCTGCTCGCCGCCGATCAGTTGGAGCGCGTGCTGCGGCCGCTCTCCGCGCCCTGGTACGACGATTTCGGCGACGCCCTCGCCACCTCCGACCTCTGCCACGCCGTGACGGGCGGCACCGCGTTGCTGCCCGCCCTCCTGGCCAAACGGTTCTTCGGCACACCGCTGCTGGTGACCGAGTACGGCGTGCGGCTGCGCGAGACCCTGCTGCTGCACCGCGCCGCGGGCGTGTCCGCCCCCGTACGCGCCCTGCTCGCCGCCTTCCACCGCCACCTCGCCGGCGAGGCGTACCGCCTGGCCGCCCTCGTGACCCCGGGCAACGCCCACGCGCGCCGCTGGCAGGAGCACTGCGGCGCGCACCGGGACCGCGTCCGTACGGTCTACCCCGGCTACCAGGGGTCCGTGCCCGAGCCCCCGGCCGATGCCGAGGGCGACGACCCGGCGCTGGTGTGGGTCGGCCGGGCCGACCCGGGCAAGGACCTGGTCGGGCTGCTGCACGCCTTCGGGGAGGTGCGCAAGAAGGAGCCCGGAGCACGGCTGCGCGTCGTCCTCGCCGGTGAGGGTGACCCCGCGTACCTGGAGCAGTGCCGTTCCCTGGCGGCGCAGCTCTTCCCCGACGAGGCGGCCGACGCCGTCACCGCGGGGGAGAACCCGGTCACCTTCGAGGAGCTCGGCTCGCCGGGCGCCCCGGCGCTGCCCGACGCGTACGCGGCCGGGGACGTGGTGGTCCTCTCCAGCGTCGTCGAGGGATTCCCGGTCACCCTGGTCGAGGCCATGTTCTGCGGCCGGGCGACCGTCTCGACGGACGTCGGCGCCGTACGGGAGGTCATCGGCGGGACCGGTCTGGTCGTGCCGCCGCGCAACCCGAAGGCGCTCGCCGAGGCCTGCGTCGCCCTGCTGTGCGACCCCGAACGCCGGCAGCGGCTCGGCGCCGCCGCCCGCGAACGCGCCCTGGAGCTCTTCACCGTCGAGCGGAACCTGGCGGCGTTCCGCGAGATCTACCTCGACCTGGTCGCCCACGCGCCCGGCCGGCACGCCCCGCTGCGCGATCCCGACGGCATCCCCGTCCCCTTCGGAAGGCCCGCCGAATCCCACGTCCCCGGCCGCTGGACGGCCGCGCCGGCCTGGGCGCTCGCCGCGCGCGAGCCCGCGTACGCCGGAGCCGAGAGGCGGGAGCGCACATGAGCGACGTGCAGGAGACCGAAGCCGGCGCCCGTAGGAGCGGCCCCCGCAAACGCGGCCCCGCCGACCCCGTCCGGGCTCTGATGCACCGTCACCAGGAGTTGTGCGCCGAGGCGGTGGACCCGCTGGAGATCGTGGCGGGACTGGAGGCGCAGGGCGTCACCGACCGCGTCGCGGGGGGCTTCCGGCACCGCGACGTCTTCACCCTCGCCGAGGAGCTCTACGCCCGGGTGCCCCGCGCCATCGCCCCGCCGGCCACGGGTCTGCCCGTGGACCGCCCCGGCCTGCTGCTCACCCTCGCCCCGGGCGCCGTCTGCGCCGCCGCGAGCGGGGCGCTGCGCGTGCTGCCACCGGTCACCGTCGTCGCCGTGGCCGTGCCGCTGCTCCTGCTCGCGCTGCTCGCCGCCCTGCGCCGCGGACCGCTGCGGGCGCCGTACGGCACGGGCCCTGGCGGCGTGGTGTGGAGCTGCTGGCTGGTGGGGTTCGGGCTGTTCGGGCCGCGCGCCGTCGACGGCTTCGCCGGGGGTGTTCTGCCCGCCGCGGACGCCGCGGAGCTGACCGCGCTCGCGCTCTCCCTCGCACCGGCCGTCTGGTGCGCCCACCGCTTCGCGGTGCGTTCCCGCGGGCATCTGCTGCACAGCCGCACCCTGGAGGAGTTCGGCGGCGCCGTGCGGCCGCTGCTGGCGGGCACGCTCGCGCTCTTCCTCGCCTGCGTACTCGTGCTGCTGTGCGCCGCCCGCGCGGTGACAGGCGCCTCGTTCACGGCCGCCGCACTGGCCGCGCCCGCGGCGCTCGCGCTGCTGCTGTTCACCGCCCGCCTGCTCGCGGTGCACGGCCACCCCGACCCGGCCGCCATCGGCACCGGGCTCGCCTGCGCCACCGAGGCCGTGGCCCTCGCCACCGCCCTGCTGGACCGGTTCCCCCTGCCGCCGGCGGCCGTCCCCGCCCTGGCCTGTGCGGCCGCCGCCCTGGCGCTGGCGGCCCACGCCCTGACCACGCTCTCGCGCGCCTCGGCGCACACGGCCGCGGCGGCGCCGCGATGAGCGGGCGGCGGCCGGGTCGGCCCGGCACACCCCGCAGTTCCGAAGAAGAAGCCAAGGAGCGACCCACGATGACCCACCCGCACCCCCGGCCACGGCACGCGCAGCGGAGGCGCTCGCTATGAGAGTCCTCCTCCTGGGCGCCAACGGATTCGTCGGCCGCCACGTGGCCGAGCGACTGCTGGCCGACCCCGCGGTGCAGCTGACCGCGCTCGGCCGCAGCGACGACGCCGACGTGCGCTTCGACCTGTCGTCCGGCAGCCCCGGCGCACTGGCGCGCTTCATGGACGCCGTCCACCCCGGGGTCGTCGTCAACTGCGCGGGCGCCACACGCGGCGGGGCACGCGAACTCACCCGGCACAACACGATCGCCGTCGCCTCCGTGTGCGAGGCCATGCGCCGCAGCGCCACCTCGGCCCGGCTGGTCCAGGTGGGTTGCGCCGCGGAGTACGGGCCCTCGCCCGTGGGCTCCTCGACGGCCGAGGACGCCGTGCCCCGGCCGGGCGGCCCGTACGGGGTCAGCAAACTCGCCGGGACGGAACTGGTGCTCGGCTCCGGGCTCGACGCCGTCGTGCTGCGGGTCTTCACCCCGGTCGGGCCGGGCACGCCCACCGCCTCGCCGATCGGGCGGCTCGCGGAGGCGATGCGCCGGGCCATGCAGACCGGCGACGGCGAGCTGAAACTGACCGGCCTCGGTGTGCAGCGGGACTTCGTGGACGTGCGCGACGTGGCCCGCGCCGTGCACGCGGCCTCGCTCTCCGCCGCCCAGGGCCTGGTCAACATCGGCACGGGCCGCGCAGTGCCGCTGCGCGAGGTGGCCGCGGTCCTGGCCAACGCCGCGGGCTACGCCGGCGCCCTCCACGAGGTCGAGGACCCGCACCTGATGGTGAACGGCAGCGGGCACCCCCACTACCCGGACGGCTGCGGGGCCTGGCAGCAGGCCGACGTCCGCACCGCCCGCGACCGCCTGGGGTGGCGCCCGCGCATCGCTCTTGAGGAATCCCTGGCCGACGTCTGGATGGAGGCGGCATGCCGCGTGTGACACCGAGCGGCCTGCGCAGGCCGATCGACCGCTGTGACGGACTGGGCTTCGGGGTCCCCGCGTACGCGCACCCGCTGGTCGCCCCGGGCGAGTGGGCCGAACTGGCCCGCCCGCAGGCCCCGGTGCACTGGGTGGTGCTCAACGTGGCGCGCGGCCCCGGCGCCCGGATCGACCCGCTCTGCATCGAGGCGTGCGCCCGGCTGCGCGACGCGGCCGTGCCCGTGCTCGGCTACCTGGACACCCGGCACGGGGCGCGGCCCTTCGGCCAACTGGTCGCCGACGCGCACCGCTTCCTCGACTGGTACCGGGTCGACGGCTTCTACCTCGACCGTGCCCCGACCACGAGTTCGGAGCTGTCCGACTGCCGGCGGGTGATCACCACCCTGCGCGCACTGCTGAGCGTGGCGGGCGGCAGCACCGGGCACGTGGTGCTCGGTCACGGCTGCCACCCGTACGAGGGCTATGCCGAGGTCGCCGACCAGCTGGTGACCTTCGCCGGGCCGTGGACGCAGTACCGCTGGTCGGAGGCCCCGGAGTGGACGGCCGCGTACCCGCCGGAGCGCTTCTGTCACCTGGTGCACGGCGTTCCCGCACCACACCTGGAGAACGCCATGCGGATCGCCCGCTGGCAGGGTGCGGCGACCGTCTACTTCACCGACCGCACCGACCACGCGGCCTGGGACGGCCTGCCGGGTTACTGGGACGAGGCGTCGCGCATGCTGCGGCGTCAGCCGCCGCCCAGCATGTGACCAAGAACCGTCTCGCCCCTCGGGACGGCGGTCTCGGAATGAAGAAGGGCGTGGCAGTGTTACGGGAAGAACAACCGTAGTGATCGATCGACAAACGGAGTCCCCGTGTCGCTGCCACCCCTGGTCGAGCCGGCCGCCGAGCTCACCGTCGACGAGGTCCGCAGGTACTCCCGCCACCTGATCATCCCCGATGTGGGGATGGACGGGCAGAAGCGGCTGAAGAACGCGAAGGTGCTCTGTGTGGGCGCCGGCGGTCTCGGCTCGCCCGCCCTGATGTACCTGGCCGCCGCCGGTGTGGGCACGCTCGGCATCGTGGAGTTCGACGAGGTCGACGAGTCCAACCTGCAGCGCCAGATCATCCACAGCCAGGCGGACATCGGCCGCTCCAAGGCGGAGTCCGCCCGCGACAGCGTCAAGGGCATCAACCCCTACGTCGACGTGGTCCTTCACGAGGAGCGGCTCGAGGCCGACAACGTGATGGACATCTTCAGCCAGTACGACCTGATCGTCGACGGCACGGACAACTTCGCGACCCGCTACCTGGTCAACGACGCGTGCGTGCTGCTGAACAAGCCGTACGTATGGGGCTCCATCTACCGTTTCGACGGCCAGGCGTCGGTCTTCTGGTCCGAGCACGGCCCCTGCTACCGCTGCCTCTACCCCGAGCCCCCGCCGCCGGGCATGGTCCCCTCCTGCGCCGAGGGCGGCGTCCTGGGCGTGCTGTGCGCGTCCATCGGCTCCATCCAGGTCACCGAGGCGATCAAGGTCCTCACCGGCACCGGCGAGCCGCTGGTCGGCCGGCTGATGATCTACGACGCCCTGGAGATGCAGTACCGCCAGGTCAAGGTCCGCAAGGACCCGGACTGCGCGGTCTGCGGTGAGAACCCGACCGTCACCGAACTCATCGACTACGAGGCCTTCTGCGGCGTCGTCTCCGAGGAGGCGCAGGAGGCGGCGATGGGGTCGACGATCACTCCCAAGCAGCTCAAGGAGTGGATCGACGACGGCGAGAACATCGACATCATCGACGTCCGCGAGCCCAACGAGTACGAGATCGTCTCCATCCCGGGCGCGCGTCTGGTCCCCAAGAACGAGTTCCTCATGGGCGACGCCCTCCAGGACCTCCCGCAGGACAAGAAGATCGTCCTGCACTGCAAGACCGGTGTCCGCTCCGCCGAGGTCCTCGCCGTCCTGAAGTCCGCGGGCTTCTCCGACGCGGTCCATGTCGGCGGCGGCGTCATCGGCTGGGTCAACACGATCGAGCCGGACAAGCCGGTCTACTGACCTGTGCGAACGAAGGCCCACGGCGCCGACCCGGTTCGGACGCCGTGGGCCTTCGCCGTTGCCGGGGGCCGGACGTCACGGACCCGCCGGTGTGGTCTCGGCGGGCCCGGGCCGGGCCGGGCCCGCGATCCGGGAACGGCCGGGCGCGAGCAAGGACTTCCAGGAGCGGTTCCGCTTGAAGGGCGCCTCGAAGATCCGGGCGAACAGCCACGCCCCCAGCACCGAGGCGGGCAACGCCAGCACGAGGGTGAACCAGAACGTGGGCAGCCCCGGGGAGACGAACCGCGGGGCGACGCGCCGGATGACGGTCATCACGACCGGCAGGTGGACGAGGTAGAGGCTGTACGAGAAGCCGCCGAGTCCGCGGACCGGACGCGCGGTCAGCAGTCGCAGCGGCAAGGCGGGTCTTCCGGTGGCGACCGCGGAGATGAGCATCGTCATGGCGGGCGCGACGGCCAGGTCCACCCAGAAGTAGTGGTCCGCCGTCCAGACCGGGCCCTTGACGGCGGCGAGCGCCGCGACCGGCACGGCGGCCAGAACGGCGAACCAGTGCCACGGCAGGCGCCGGACCCGGGCGGGGGCGACGACGATCCCCGCGCCCGCCAGGCCGGCGGCGAACACCGGGGCCAGATGCGGGGTGAGCCAGTTGTTCCCCTCCACCGGGGTCGCGCCCGGCGCCGTCAGGCCGTGAGCGACGACCGGCAGTGTCACGCCGGCGAGCAGCACGACGGCGCCCAGCCGGCGCCGGACGAGCAGGAGGAGCGGGAAGAGGAGGTAGAGCTCCGCCTCCACGCCGATCGACCAGAACGTGCCGTTCGGTGTCGGCGCGGTGAACACGTCCTGGGCGACGAGCCCGTACACCACGACCGTCGCGCCGGTGGGTGGCCCGAAGTGCGAGGCCGGCACCACGAACGAGGCGATGACCAGGCTCATCGCGAGGGCCGCCCAGTACGGGGGAAGGATGCGCCAGGCCCGGCGGCGCAGGAAACGGCCGGCGCCGCCCAGCCGCCAGCCGTGCCGCGCCGCGGGGATGGCCAGGGAGAACCCGGACAGCACCAGGAAGAAGACGACGGCGAGACGGCCGTACATGAGCCCGTCCAGCCACCAGGGGGCCGAACTGTCGGGATACCCCGGGAACGTGTAGAGCCAGCAGTGGAACAGCAGTACGTACAGTGCGGCCAGGCCGCGCAGTCCCTCGAGGCCCGGCACCTCCCGCCGGCGGTGCGCTGCGCGGTCGCTGCTGACGGTACGGCTCGATTCCACGGGGATCGCTGGGCCCTTTCCTGCGGTGTCGGCGACGCGGTGCCACCCACGGTGACTGATACGTCGCGTTCGGCCGAGCGGTTCAACGGGCCGCACACGCACCCGTCCGGGTCACTCCACGCCGTTACGGATGACGTCCGGGCGGTTGGTGATGATGCCGTCGGCGCCGAGGGCCGCCATGCGGACGGCGGTGGTGAGGTCGTCGACCGTCCACGCGTTCACGCGCAGCGGCTTGCCGTCGGGGCCCTTCTGGCTGTGCACCGCCTGCACGTAGGCGTAGGTGACGTCCTTCTCGTCCGGGTTGATCTGGTCGGCGAAGGCCGCGTACTCCTTCAGGCGGGAGACGGGCGGGCTGCCCAGGAAACCGGTCTCGATGGCCGGGCGCAGCTCGTGGGTGCGGCGCAGGGCGTCGGCGCTGAAGCTCTGGACGACCAGGCGGCCGTTGAGGTGCGCCTGGTCGAGCCAGCCGGCCTTCTGGAGGGCGTCGACGGTCTGCTTCTCGATGCCGGGGTACAGCTCGGGCTGCTTGAGCTCCAGCAGCAGGCCCTGCTGGTCGCGGTCGAGGAGGGCCAGGTACTCCTGGAGGGTGGGGACGCGCTCGCCGCGGAAACGGGGGGCGAACCAGCTGCCGGCGTCGAGCCGGCGGATCTCGGCGAGGGTGAAGTCGGCGACGCGCCAGGGGGCGCGGTCCGGGAAGACCTGCTCGACGTCGGTCGTGCGGTTCAGCGTCGAGTCGTGGATCACGACCAGGGCCCCGTCCTTGGTGCGCTGGACGTCGTTCTCGATCCACTTGATGTGCTGCTCGTGGGCCCGGCGCACGGCCGCCAGGGTGTTCTCGGGGGCCTCGGTGGAGGCGCCCCGGTGGGCGAAGACCGTGGGGGAGGAGGGGGCCGCGGGGGCCGCGTGGGCCGGCATCGTGACCAACGCGGAGGCTCCCAGGAGGGCGGCGGCCGCGGCGGTACGGGCGAGGTGCTGGTGCATGCGTACTCCTCACGACGGCGCGGGACCCCTCCCGACCGAGGGTCGCAGTCCGTACCCGGACACAGCAGTGCACGACATGACAAAAGGGTGATTATCATCAGTCCATTCCCCCGTCAGGGTGGCACGGATGGCGTCCGTCCGCAGGTCGTGGGGAGTGCCCGGGCGGGCGGCGGGCCGTCCGGAGCACCGCTGCGGGCGCCCCGGACATCTCGCCGTCACGGAACGTGAGGTTCTGGCGTGGTCATGGGGGGTCAGCGGTCGCGGCCCTCCACCATCGCCTCCAGCGTGTCCCGGTGCGGGATCAGCGCGTCCGCGTCGGCCGGCATCTCGCGCTCCCCGAAGTGGACCTGGCGGTGGCCGATCCGCAGCATCACGACCGCGTGCCGCAGCGCGGCGTAGGCGAGGTGGAAGCCGAGGTCGCGCGGGGTGTGCCCGGTGAGCTCCGCATAGGTCGCGGCGACGCGGTCGCGGTCGAGGAAGCCGGGCATGCCGGGGAAGCCGGCGGCGACGGTGAGGTCCTGGAAGAAGCGGTGCAGGTGCACCAGCCAGGCCAGGTCGAGTTCACGGGGGCCGGAGGAGGCCATCTCCCAGCCGAGGACGGCCACGGGGCTGAAGTCGGCGTCGTAGACGATGTTCCCGATCCGGGCGTCGCCCCAGCTGAGCACGGACGGCCCGGGGTCGGTGGGCCAGTGCTTCTCCAGCCAGGCGAAGGCGCGCTCGATGACAGGGGAGCGGGGCGCCTTGTCGACGACCCACTCGTAGTAGGCGCGCTGGGCGTCGACGTGCGCGCGCAGTGTCCCCTCGCCGGGAACGGTGTGGAGTTCGGCGAGGACGCGCACCGTCGAACGCTCCAGCCGCGCCCGGTCCTCCTCGGAGGCATCGAAGAGCCAGTTGCCGCCGTGGGTGTAGGGCATGACGTCCGGCGGGACGCGTCCCGGGACGCGCTCCATGACGAAGAAGGGCGCGCCGAGCGGCCCCGGGTCGGGCTCCAGCCACAGCAGCTCGGGCACGGGGACGCGGGTGCGGGCGGCCACTGTCCGGATGACGCGGTACTGCGCGGCCATGTCGTACGTCGGGAAGACGGTGTACGCGTCGGGATCGCCGGCCAGCCGCAGCACGCAGGGGCGGATGCGCTGGCGCGCGGTGCCCGCCGGGTGGGGGACGGCCAGGTCGAACAGGACGGTCTCGCTGGACAGGCCGTTCGTGGAGGGGAGGTGCACGCCGCGGCTGTGGGCGCCGGGGTGCTTCGCGGCCAGCCACTGGTCGAGGCGGCTGCGCAGCAGCCGGGGATCGCGGGTGGTGGTGCGCACCGTTGTCACATGGCCTCCTGACCGGTGAAGCCGCTGGGGGTGTGGCGGCCGAAACCGCCGTGCTCAAAGATGCCGTAGCCGACCCGGCCGTCCCAGGCGAAACGCGCGGCGTGGCCGGTGACTCCGTACGCGGCGGGCGCCATGACCGCCGGATCCGTCAGGTCATACGCACGGCGGCCGAGCCGGCCCCGGCCCTTCCACCGGCCGTGCTGCCAGTCGGGGGCAGCCGGGTAGCCGGCCCCGGCGAGCGGGCAGTCGTGGGCGTCGCGGTCACCGGTCGCGACGTGGCGCGTGGAACGGGCGGTCCGATGGACCGGGTACTCGTCCGGGGGCACGGGTCGAGGCGCGGGCATGCGCCTGATGATGCGTCAGCGACGACCGCCGTGGGAAGGGGGCGTGCCGTACCGTCAGACCTCGCTCCCGGCGGGGCCCGGCTTGTCCCTGGCCCGGCTGGGCTGCACCCGCGGCGGCTCCCCGGGCATCTTGGGGTGGTCCGGCGGGTACGGCATGTCGCCCAGCCCGCGGTCGTGTTCGTCGCGCTCGGCCAGCTCCAGGACGGCGTCCAGGCGGAAGGCGTGCTCCTCCATGCCGGCGTGCACGTCGCCCAGCTCCGCGTACCGTGCGGGCATGGTGGCCAGGTCGAAGTCCCGCGGGTGCACCTGCGGCACCTCCTCCCAGCGCAGCGGCGCGGACACCGGGGCGTGCCGCCCGGGCCGTACGGAGTAGGCGGAGGCGATGGTGCGGTCGCGCGCGGTCTGGTTGTAGTCGACGAAGATCTTCTCGCCGCGCTCCTCCTTCCACCAGGCGCTGGTGACCTGGCCGGGCATCCGCCGTTCCATCTCGCGGGCGATGGCGATGGCGGCCCGCCGCACCACGGTGAACGTCCACGCGGGCTCGATGGGGACGAAGACGTGCAGGCCCCGCCCGCCGGAGGTCTTGGGCCAGCCGCGCAGGCCCAGTTCCTCCAGCAGCCCGCGCAGTTCGCCGGCGACGCGCACCGCGTCGGCGAAGTCGGTGCCGGGCTGCGGGTCGAGGTCGATGCGCAGCTCGTCGGGGTGGTCGAGGTCGCCGCGCCGGACCGGCCAGGGGTGGAAGGTGAGGCAGCCGAGGTTGGCTCCCCAGACGACCGCGGCCGCCTCGGTCGGGCAGATCTCGTCGGCGTGGCGGCCGGAGGGGAAGCGGATGCGGGCGGTGGGGATCCAGTCCGGGGTGTTCCCCGGCGCGCGCTTCTGGAAGAACGACTCGCCCGCGACCCCGTCAGGGTAACGCTCCATCGTCGTCGGCCGGTCGCGCAGCGCCCGCAGGACGCCGTCACCGACCGCGAGGTAGTAGCGGGCCACGTCCAGCTTGGTGAAGCCCGGTTCCGGGAAGTACACCTTCCCCGGGTTCGAGATCCGGACCGTCCGCTCGCCGACGGTCAGCTCGACCGCCTCTGCCATGCCGTCACCGCCTCTCCCGTCCCCGACACGGTAGGCCCGACGGGCGGGCCGCGCCCGTCGGGCGGACAATCGCGGCATGGACCTGCCGGTGATGCCGCCCGTGAAGCCGATGCTCGCCAAGTCCGCCGCCGAGATCCCGCCCGGCATGCTGTACGAGGGCAAGTGGGACGGGTTCCGCGCCATCGTCTTCCGGGACGGCGCCGAGGTGGAGATCGGCAGCCGCACCGGCAAGCCCCTGACCCGCTACTTCCCGGAGGTCGTCGAGGCGGTCCGCGCCGAGCTCCCGCCGCGCGTCGTCGTCGACGGGGAGATCGTCATCGCCCGCGAGGGCCGGCTGGACTTCGACGCCCTGCTGGAACGCATCCACCCCGCCGACTCCCGGGTGCGGCAGCTCGCCGAACGCACCCCCGCCTCCCTCGTCGCCTTCGACCTGCTGGCGCTCGGCGACCGCTCCCTGATGGCGGACCCGCAGACCTGGCGCCGCCAGGCCCTGGTCGACGCGCTCGGCCCGGCACGGGCCCCGGTCCATGTCGCCCCCGCCACCACCGACATCGAACTCGCCCGGCGGTGGTTCGAGCAGTACGAGGGCGCGGGACTGGACGGCGTCGTCGCCAAGCCCACCGACGTCGGCTACCGCCCCGACGAACGCGTCATGGTCAAGGTGAAGCACGAGCGCACCGCCGACTGCGTGCTCGCCGGCTTCCGCCGGCACAAGTCCGGTCCCGTCGTCGGTTCCCTCCTGCTCGGCCTGCACGACGCCGCCGGCCGCCTCCAGCACGTCGGCGTCTGCGCCTCCTTCTCCATGCGCCGCCGCGAGGAACTGGTCGCCGAACTGGAGCCGCTGCGCATGGACTCCGCCGAGGGCCACCCCTGGGCCGACTGGGCCGAGGCAGAGCCGGGCGGCCGCATGCCCGGGGCGCAGAGCCGCTGGAGCGCCGGGAAGGAGCTGTCCTGGATCCCGCTGCGGCCCGAGCGTGTCCTGGAGGTCGCGTACGACCACATGCAGGGCGACCGCTTCCGGCACACCGTCCGGTTCCGCCGCTGGCGGCCCGACCGCGACCCGGCCGGCTGCACCTACGCGCAGCTGGAGGAGCCGGTCGGCTACGACCTCGGCGACGTCCTGCGCTGAGGCCCCGGAACGCGCACCGGGGCCAGCCGCAGCCGCTGCGGCGGCCGCAGCAAGCGCCGCTCCGAGCCGGAGGGCGGTACGGGCTCCTCGGGACCCTCGCCGGCCTCCGTGAAGGCGGCGAACCAGACCACGACGTCCTCGCCGGTGCGCACGGGCAGCGCCGGGAAGCCGTTGGCCGCGTGCTCGGTGCGGTGCACGGCGCGGGCGGACGCCGGGGGCGCGAAGCCGGCGGGGTCGGCGGGGTGGCAGACGGTCGCCACGACCAGCCCGGCGTCGTCCGGCACGCGGTAACCGGGGCCGCGCAACAGCAGGACGTCGTCGGAGTCGACCATGGTCGCGTTGGCCTCCTCGCGGTGCGCCCGCCAGACGGGGCCGTCGTAGAAGGCGTGCAGGGCGCGGGTCCTGGCCGCCATGTCGGGGAAGGCGCGCATCCACACGAAGCGGTCCGGGTCGTCCAGGTCGGTGAAACGGCCGCCGACCCGGATCCCGGCGGCCTCCTGACCGGTGACGAACTCGCGCTCGAACAGCTCGACCAGGGTGTCCCGGGCGCCGGGGTGCAGGGTGTACTGCCGCAGTTCGACGATGTGCGTGGTGTCCATGACCGGGGACCGTAGGCGCGGCCCACTGACATCTGCTGTCAGTGGGTCCGCGTCACAGCGCCTGCCGCCTGGTGAGCTGGGTGAAGGCCAGCCAGCCGGGCAGCACCGGCAGCCAGAAGGTCAGCACCCGGAACAGCAGCACCGCGGAGGTGGCCGTCGCCGAGTCCAGGTGGCCGATGGTGGTCAGACCGGCGATGAGCGCGCCCTCGACCGCGCCCAGTCCGCCCGGGGTGGGGGCGGCCGAGCCCAGCGCGTTGCCCGCGAGGAAGATCACCGCGATCGTCGCGAAGTTCACCTCGCCGTGGAAGGTCCGGATGCTCGCGTCCAGGCACAGCACGAAGGCGAGGGTCAGCAGCAGCGTGCCGCCGATGCCCGTGGTGAGCTTCATCGGCTGTTGCAGCACGTCCAGCATGCGCGGCACCACCCCGGCGAACAGCGCCCGCACCCGCGTGGAGACGAAACGCCGCAGCGGCGGGACGGCGGTGACCACCAGGAAGAGCACACCGGCCGTCAGCAGACCCGCCATCACCGTCCGGGACGGCGACAGGGACGGCGTCTTCTCGGTGCCGGTGATGTAGCCGAACACCAGCAGCAGGCTGATGTGCGAGCCGAGGCCGACCAGCTGTGAGGCCCCCACGCTCGCCACCGCGAGCCCGGGGCGCACGCCGGACTTCTGCAGGTAGCGCGTGTTGAGCGCCACACCGCCGATGGCCGCGGGGGCCACCAGCTTCACGAAGGAGCCGGCGACCTGGGCCAGCGTGGTGCGGACGAAGGACAGCTTCTCCGGCACGAAGCCGGACAGCGCCATCGCCGCCGCGACATAGCTGAGCGCGGAGGCCAGCACGGCCACGATCACCCAGATCCAGTTCGCCTCCGCCAGCAGCGTCGCCGGGTCGATGCTGCTGATCTGGGAGAGCAGGAAGTACGCCGCGAAGGCGCCCGCGATGATGCTGATCAGCGTGCGCGGCCGCACCCGCTCCAGCCTTACGGGCTCCACCGGGGCCTGCGGGCGGATGAGCAGCACTTGGTGGCGGATCCGGGTGAGCAGATCCTCCTCGCGGGCGCCGTCCAGCGCGTCCTCGAGCGCCTTCTTCTCGGCCCGCCGCTCGGCCTTGGTCTCCTTGGTCTCCTTGCCGGCGTCCTTGCCGCCGGCCTCACCGGCTTCCCCGTCCGTCCGTCCGGCCCGGGACGCGGCGAGTACGGCCTCGCGTTCGCGCTGCGCGCGTTCCCGGGCGAGCTGCTTGAGCGTGGCCCGGGTGGTGCGGCTCAGCGCGATCGGCTGCAGCAGCGGCAGGGAGTCGGCGACGGCGTCGGGCCCCAGCACGGCCACGGCGGAGGCCACCGACCGCTCCGGGCCGACGCGCAGCGCCAGGGTGGTGAGCAGTTGCGCCACGTCCATGCGCAGCACGATGTCGCCCGCCGCGATCTCCCCGCCGCGCAGGTCGGTCAGGAAGACGTTGCCGGAACGATCCATCTTCAGCGCCTCACCGACCAGCCTGCGGTGCGCGATCCGCCGCGACTGCAGCGACCGCACCTGCTCCCAGGCGCCGTGCAGCACCTCGTCGGTGATCTCCTCGTCCGACAGCGCGTCCAGCGAGCGCCCGCCCAGGTGCTCGTACACCAGCATCACGGCGTCCGGGCCCAGCTCGGAGGTGGCGATCAGCCGCGGGGCGTGGGCGCCGGCGGCGATGGCGGCGTAGGCGAGCAGCGCCTCCTGCTCCAGCGCCTGGCGCAGCGACTGCAGGCTGCGCCGCTGGGTGATCCCGCGCAGCTGGAGCCGGCGCCACATACGGTAGAAGAAGCCGTGCGCCTGCTGTTCGCGGTCCACGACCGTGACGTCCAGCAGGGGGCCGTCCTCCAGGGTGACCAGATAGCGGCGGCCCCGGTCGGAGTCGGGCGCGTCGGGGAACTCGTCCTCCGCGCGGACCGCCGTCAGCGGGGCGAAGCCGACCCGGCGCAGGCCCGCCATCAGGTTCTGGCCGGTCGGGCGGACGTTCGGCGAGCCGACCCCGTAGAGCGTGCCGTACGCCACGGTCCAGCCGATGAGCACGGTCACGATGATCGAGAACGGTGTCGTGTAGCCGCCCACCAGCACCGCGAAGGAGTCCACGACCAGCACGAACCACAGCGCCACCCGCCAGCGCGGGCGCCGGGCCATGCCGACCGCCGTCATGTAGGCGATCACCGGGGCCAGATAGCCGTGGACGGGGTCGGTGATCCCGCCGCCGGGCGCGTCGCGGGTGAGCGCGTCCCGGATCGCCACCGGTGCCGCGTCCGACACCCACAGGTCGGTCGCGAGCGACACGCCGTGCGCCAGGACCGCGGCCAGCACGCCGTCCGCGATGCGCAGCCCGTCCCGTTTGATCAGCCGTTCCACGGCGAACGCCACGGGCACGATCAGCACGGCCACGGTCGCCAGCAGCCCGGCGATCGTGATCAGCGGCTCGGGCGCGTGCGTCGCGCCCTCGGCGATGTCCTGCTCCACGCCGGAGGTCGTCGCGTGCGCGAAGCCCGCGATCATCAGCAGGATCGCGATGCCGAGGAGCCCGAACAGGAAGCGCATGAGGTCGACGGGCCGGTGCACGCGCGCGGGCAGCAGCGGCTCGTCCCGTGCCACCGGGTCGGTGTGCGGGGCGGTGCCGGTGGCGGGCTCCCCGGCGGCGCCGGGGCCATCGGTGGTGTCGGGGATGCCGGGTTCACCCAAAGTGCCGGGTTCATCCGGGATGTTGTCCCCGGAGCGCGCGGGCACCACCGCCGGCACTCCGGCCAGGGCCCCGGATGTGGCACGGGTCTCACCGCGCGGGGCGTCACCGGACGTGGACACGGCCTGCTCGGCTCGCTCGTCCGGGGTCGCCGGGGTGCCGTCCCCGCGGCCCTCGGAGGCAGCGGGGACCGCGCGAGCGGCTCCGTTCCCGCTCACGTCGTGCTCTCCGGCTGTCTCTTTTTGATCTCGTATCACCAGTCACCGCCCGGACGATGGTGGCACGAGCGGCCCGCGCATGGGCGCAGGAGGGGGCAATTCGCCGTCCCGAGCGCCCCCGCGCGCTCCCGCCGACCGCGACTGTCGGTGCCCTGGGGCACCATGTGACGGATGAGCAAGGACACCGCGCACGACCCGGACGACGGTCCGGACGACGTCCCGGAACTGCCCGCGTACGCGGAGCGCGTGCTGGACGTCGCCGAGCGGATCCCGCCCGGACGGGTCATGACGTACGGCGACGTCGCCGAGTGGCTGGGGGAGGGCGGCCCCCGGCAGGTGGGCCACGTCATGGCGCTGTACGGCGGGGCCGTGCCGTGGTGGCGCGTGGTGCGCGCCGACGGCGGGCTGCTGCCGGGCCACGAGCTGCGCGCCCTGGAGCACTACCGCGCGGAGGGCACCCCGCTGCGCCCGGCCCCGCGGGCCGCGAAGGGCCACATACCGCGCCTCGACATGCGCGAGGCCCGCTGGGACGGCACGGACCCCGCGCCCGGCCCCGGCGGGGACGACTGACGACCGCACGCTCACACCATCCAGCTTCCGCCATCCGGGACCGGTTGATGCGATCGGCCGTCCGGACGGAGTACGGCGCCCCGCGCCCCGGCGCTCCCGCATCCGTACGGGAAGCACGGGACGCGCGGCGGCCCCGGTGACCGGTGGCGTACCGTCGGCACCTGGCCTCCCCCGGCCACCGGCGGTACAGGCCCCCGCACACGCACCCGCACGCACACGGAACCGGCGAACCACGTGACCTCCTCCTCCACACGGCAGACGGACGCCGCCGCACGGCGCTCCGGGGGGACGGTCGGGCCTTCCGGCGGCTACCGGCTGCTACGGACCGCTCCGGAACCGGTGACGCCCCCTGAACTGGACGCCGCACAGCGCGCGGTGGTTGAGCACTCCGGCGGACCGCTGCTCGTCCTGGCCGGTCCCGGCACCGGGAAGACCACCACCCTGGTCGAGGCCGTCGCCGAACGCGTGCGGCGCGGCACGGACCCGGAACGGATCCTCGTCCTCACCTTCAGTCGCAAGGCCGCGGGTGAACTGCGGGACCACATGACCGCCCGGATGGGCGGCGCGGCCGCGCCGCAGGCCACCACCTTCCACTCCTTCTGCTACGCCCTGGTCCGCGCCCACCAGGACCCCGCGCTGTTCGCCGACCCGCTGCGGCTGCTGTCCGGCCCCGAGCAGGACCTGGCGGTGCGCGAGCTCCTGGCGGGCGAGGCCGAACTGGAGCGGCGGGGGCGGACCCGGGTGCGCTGGCCGGACGAGCTGCGCGCGGCCCTGACGACCCGCGGCTTCGCCGACGAGGTGCGGGCCGTGCTGGCCCGCACCCGAGAGCTGGGCCTCGGCCCGCGCGCCCTGGCCGCGTTCGCCGGCCGCACCGGGCGCCCCGACTGGTCGGCGGCGGCCGGCTTCCTCGCCGAGTACCTGGACGTCCTCGACCTCCAGGGCGTCATCGACTACGCCGAACTGGTGCACCGCGCGGTGCTCCTGGCCGGGCGACCCGAGGCGGCCCGGCATCTCGCCGGCGCCTACGAGGCCGTCTACGTCGACGAGTACCAGGACACCGACCCGGCGCAGGTGCGGCTGCTGCAGGCGCTCGCCGGCGGCGGCCGCCACCTGGTGGCCTTCGGTGACCCCGACCAGTCCATCTACGCCTTCCGCGGCGCCGACGTGAACAACATCCTCGGCTTCCCCGAGGCCTTCCGGCACGCCGACGGCCGCCCCGCCGGCGTCCGCGTCCTCACCACGTCCCGCCGCTCCGGCGCCGCCCTGCTGGCGGCGACCCGGCTCCTCACCCGGCGGATGCCGCTGACCCGGCTCCCGGCCGCCGCCGTACGCGCCCACCGCGAACTCACGCCGGTGCGCGACGGGGGCTCGGTCGCCGTCCGCACCTACCCCACGCCCGGCGCCGAACTCGACGGCATCGCCGACGTCCTGCGCCGCGCCCACCTTGAGGACGGCGTCCCCTGGTCCGAGATGGCCGTCCTGGTCCGCGCCGGGTCCCGCTCGCTCCCCGTGCTGCGGCGGGCCCTGACCTCCGCCGGGGTGCCGGTCGACATCGACGGCGACGACCTCCCACTGCGTGACGAGCCGGCCGTGGCCCCGCTCCTGCTGGCCCTGCGGGTCTGCGCCCACGCCGCCCTGCCCGAGACCCCGGAGCCGGGCCTGCGCGTCGAGGACGCGCTCACCCTGCTCGTCTCTCCGCTCGGCGGTATGGACGCCGCCGACCTGCGCCGCCTGGGCCGCGCCCTGCGCGAGGAGGAGCGCGCCGCCGGGGTCGCCGTGCCGCGGCCGTCGGACGAGCTGATCGCGCAGGCGCTGGCGGAGCCCGAGCGGCTGGTGGCGCACGAGCCGTCGTACGCGCGGGGCGCCCAGCGGCTCGGCGGGCTGCTGCGCAAGGGACGCGAACTGCTGGCCGGCGGCGGCACCGCCGAGGAGGCGCTGTGGGAGCTGTGGGACGGCACCCCCTGGCCCGGCCGGCTGGAACGGGCCGCGGCGCGCGGCGGCGCGGCCGGGCGCAACGCCGACCGGGACCTGGACGCGGTGTGCGTGCTCTTCGACACCGCCGCCCGTGCCGAGGAGCGCACCGGCGGCCGTGGCGCGCTGAACTTCCTGGAGGAGCTGTCCGCCCAGGACATCGCCGCCGACGTGCTGACCCGCCGCGCCGTCCGCCCCGACGCCGTACGGCTGATGACCGCCCACCGCTCCAAGGGCCTGGAGTGGCGGCTCGTCGTCGTCGCGGGCGTCCAGGAGGGGCTCTGGCCCGACCTGCGCCGACGCGGCTCGCTGCTGGAGGCCGACCGCATCGGCCGTGACGGCCTCGCGGAGCCGCTCACCCCGGGCGCGCTGCTCGCCGAGGAGCGCCGGCTGTTCTACGTCGCGGCCACCCGGGCCCGCGAGCGGCTCGTCGTGACCGCCGTGAAGGCCGCCGCCGACGACGGCGACCAGCCCTCCCGCTTCCTCACCGAACTCGGCGTCGAGCCCGTCGACGTCACCCAGCGGGTCCGCAGGCCGCTGTCGGTGGCGGCCCTCGTCGCCGAGCTGCGCGCCACGACCGTGGACCCGGCCGCCTCCCCGGCCCTGCGCGAGGCCGCCGCCCGGCGCCTCGCGCGGCTCGCGGCGCTGGAGGACGCCGGCCAGCCGCTGGTCCCCGCCGCCCACCCCGAACGCTGGTGGGGCCTCTACGAGCAGACCCGCTCCGAGGTCCCGCTGCGCGACCGCGACCAGCCGGTCACCCTCTCCGGCAGCGCGCTGGACCAACTGGCCAACACCTGCGCCCTGCAGTGGTTCCTCGGCCGCGAGGTGAAGGCCGAGCCCCCCTCCACGGCGGCCCAGGGCTTCGGCAACGTCCTGCACGTCCTCGCCGACGAGGTCGCCTCCGGCAGCACCCCGGCCGACCTGGACGTGCTCATGGAGCGGCTGGACTCGGTGTGGAACGCGCTGGCCTTCGACGCGCCCTGGAAGTCCCGGCAGGAGAAGGAGAACGCCCGCGCCGCCCTGGAGCGTTTCCTGCGTTGGCACGTCATGGAACGCGGCCGCCAGACCGTCGCCTCCGAGCACGGCTTCGAGGTCACCCTGGAGACCGGGGAGGTGGCCGTCCGCATCCGCGGCAGCATGGACCGCGTCGAGACCGACGCGGACGGCAACGCCTACGTCGTCGACTTCAAGACCGGCAAGGCCAAGCCCACCGCCGCCGAGGTCGAGAGCCACCCGCAGCTCGCCGTCTACCAGCTCGCCGTCCGCGAGGGCGCCGTCGACGAGCTCTTCCACGGCACCCGGCCCGCCCCCGGCGGCGCCGAGCTCGTCCAGCTGCGCATCGGCGCCGCCCGCCGCGACGGCGGCGACACCCAGCCCACCGTCCAGCACCAGGAGGCGCTGAGCGGCGACTGGGCCGACGCCCTGCTCGCCGGCGCGGCCGCGCGCGTCCTCGACGAGCGCTTCACGCCCTCCACCGGCCAGCACTGCGAGAACTGCGCTTTCCGCGCCTCCTGCAGCGGCCGCCCGGAGGGGCGGCACGTCGTGGAGTGACGGGGGCGCGGCTCAGCCGCCCGGAGCCTCGGCGGGCGGTCGGTAGGGAGGAATACGCCCGAGCAGGTGACCCCGGTGGACCGGGTGCGGCTCGGCCCGGTGTCGGTGGCGCCCGATAGCCTCCCCTTTGTGTCGTCCCGCATCACCGGCCCCGAGCAGCTCAAGGAGCTGCTGGGCATCCCGTTCACCCCGGAGCAGCTGGCGTGCATCACCGCGCCGCTCGCCCCGCAGGTGATCGTGGCCGGCGCCGGGTCGGGGAAGACGACCGTGATGGCGGCCCGCGTGGTGTGGCTGGTCGGCACCGGGCAGGTCGCGCCCGAGCAGGTGCTGGGGCTGACGTTCACCAACAAGGCGGCCGGAGAACTGTCGGAGCGGGTGCGCAAGGCCCTCGTCCGGGCCGGCGTGACCGATCCCGACCCGGCCGACCCCGACCACGCGCCGGGCGAGCCGCAGATCTCCACGTACCACGCCTTCGCCGGACAGTTGCTCAAGGAGCACGGGCTGCGCATCGGGCTGGAGCCGACCGCGCGGCTGCTCGCCGACGCGACGCGCTACCAGCTGGCGGCACGCGTCCTGCGGGCCGCGCCCGGCCCCTTCCCGGCGCTCACCAAGGGCATCCCGAACCTGGTCAGCGATCTGCTGGCGCTTGAGGGCGAGCTGGCGGAGCATCTGGTGCCGCCCGAGCGGCTGCTCGCCCACGACCGGGAGTGGCTCCGCGTCCTCGACGGCGTCCGGCTCACCAACGCGGATCTGCGCAGGCTTCCCGACACGGCGCGCGCCCGCATCGACCTGACGGGGCTCGCCGCCGCTTACCGCGCCGAGAAGAAGCAGCGCGACCTGCTCGACTTCGGCGACCAGATCGCCCTGTCGGCGACCCTGGCCCGCACCCGCCCCGAGGTCGGCCGCATCCTGCGCGAGCAGTACGCGGTGGTGCTGCTCGACGAGTACCAGGACACCTCCGTCGCCCAGGGTCTGCTGCTCTCCGCGCTGTTCGGAGACGGCACGGGCCATCCGGTGACCGCGGTCGGCGACCCCTGCCAGGCCATCTACGGCTGGCGCGGTGCCTCGGTGGCCAACCTCGACGACTTCCCGCTCCACTTCGCGCACGCCGACGGGACGCCCGCCCGGCGCCAGTCCCTGTCGGAGAACCGGCGCAGCGGCGGCCGGCTGCTCGACCTCGCCAACGTCCTCGCCACCGAGCTGCGCGAGCGCCACGAGGGCGTCGAGGCGCTGCGCCCCGCGCCCGGCGCGGAGCGGGACGGCGTCGTGCGCTGCGCGTTGCTGCCCACCCAGGAGGAGGAGATCGGCTGGCTCGCCGACTCCATCGCGCACCTGGTCCGCACGGGCACCGCGCCCGGCGAGATCGCCGTGCTGTGCCGGGCGGCCGGTCACTTCGCCGACATCCACGCGGCGCTGGTGGCCCGCGACGTGCCGGTGGAGGTGGTCGGCCTGTCCGGGCTGCTTCACCTGCCGGAGGTCGCCGACCTGGTCGCCGTCTGCGACGTACTGCAGGACCCGACGGCCAACGCCGCCCTCGTCCGGCTGCTCACCGGGCCGCGCTGGCGGATCGGGCCGCGCGACCTGGCCCTGCTCGGACGGCGGGCAAGGCTGCTGGTGCCGGGCCGCGGCGACACCGCGGACCGGCTGGCGGCCGCGGTGGAGGGCGTCGACCCGGCCGAGGTGATCTCGCTCGCCGACGCCGTGGAGACCTTCGTCGACGGCGAGCCCGAGGACCGCCTGCCCTTCTCGGCCGAGGCGCGAGTGCGCTTCGCGCGCCTGGCCACCGAGATACGCGAGCTGCGCCGCTCCCTGGCCGATCCGCTCATGGACGTCCTGCACCGGGTGCTCGCCGTCACCGGCCTGGAGGTCGAGCTCTCCGCCTCCCCGCACGCGCTGGCCGCCCGCCGCAGGGAGACCCTGCACGCCTTCCTGGACATCGCGGCCGGCTTCGCCTCCCTGGACGGCGAGGCCACACTGCTGGCCTTCCTCGGCTTCCTGCGTGCGGCGGCGCAGTACGAGAAGGGCCTGGACAGCTCGCTGCCCGGCGGCGAGAACACGGTGAAGGTGCTCACCGCGCACAAGTCCAAGGGCCTGGAATGGGATGTCGTCGCCGTCCCCGGGCTGGTGCGCAAGGGCTTCCCGAGCGAGCGGGGCCGCGAGTTGTGGCACTTCAACGCCAAGGTGCTGCCGCACGCGCTGCGCGGTGACGCCGCCACCCTCCCCGACGTGGAGGAATGGTCCCGGGCGGGCCTTGCGGGATTCAAGGCGGCCATGGCCGAGCACAACCGGGTCGAGGAGCTCCGCCTCGGCTACGTCACCTTCACCCGGCCCCGCTCCCTGCTGCTCGGCTCCGGCCACTGGTGGGGCCCCAGCCAGAAGCGGCCCTTCGGCCCGTCCGCCTTCCTCGAGGCCCTGCGCACGCACTGCGAGGCGGGCCACGGCGAGGTCGAGCACTGGGCCGAGGAGCCCGGCCCCGAGGACGGCAACCCGGCCCTGGCGCGTACGGCCGAGACACCGTGGCCGCTGCCCCTGGACCCGTCCGCCCTGGCCCGCCGCCGCGAGGCCGCGCGCAGGGTGCTGGCCCACCTGCGGGCCCCGGCCGCGCCTGCGTCGGCGGCCCCGGCCGACCCCGACTGGCCGCCGCCCCCCGAGGACGAGGAGGAGCCGCCGTACGACATCCACGAGGCGTACGGCGATCCCGAAGAAGATCCGTACGGCGAGGAGGACACCGACGGCTGGGAGGACTGGCCGGCCGCCCGGCCCGCCATCCCCGATCAGCCAGGTCCCCGGCCAGGCCCCCCGCCGGGTCCCCCGCGAGGCCCCGCGCCAGGGCCGGCAGCCGCGTCCGGGTACGGCCGGGCGGAGGTCCTGCTCCCCGAGGAGGCGCGCGTCGTCGCGTCCTGGGACCGGGACCTCGACGCCCTCACCGAGGAGCTGCTCCGCTCCCGCGCCGCCGTCCGCGACGTCCCGCTGCCCACCACGCTCAGCGCCTCCGCGCTGCTGCGGCTGGCCGCCGACCCCGACGGCTTCGCCCGCGAGCTGGCCCGCCCCATGCCCCGCCCGCCGCGGCCCGCGGCCCGGCGCGGCACACGCTTCCACGCCTGGGTCGAGTCCCGCTTCGAGGAACTGCCGCTGATCACCCCCGAGGAGCTGCCCGGCATCGAGGGCGACGACGAGATCGCCGACGAACGCGACCTCGCCGCGCTCAAGGAGGCCTTCCTGCGTACCCCGTACGCCGAGCGAACCCCCTACCGGGTCGAGGCGCCGTTCCAGACCGTCCTCGCCGGGAGGGTGATCCGCGGCCGGATCGACGCGGTGTACCGGGAGGGTGACGGCTACGAGATCGTCGACTGGAAGACCGGGCGGGCCGGCAGCGCCGACCCGCTGCAGCTCGCCGTCTACCGGCTCGCCTGGGCCGAGCAGCGCGGCGTGCCGTTGTCGCAGGTCACGGCCGCCTTCTTGCACGTAAGGACGGGAGAGCTGAGCCGGCCCGGGCCGCTGCCCGACCGGGCCGCGCTGGAACGCCTGCTGCTGGGCGAGCCGGACCCCGGGCCGCAGGCCGCGCCCGGTGCCGACGCCGGGGGTTCCGGCGTCGCCCGATAGGCTCAATGCCATGAGCACCACCCCGGACAGCGCCGTCCGCACGTACGTCGAAGCCCATCGCGACACCTTCCTCGGCGACCTCGCCGAGTGGCTGCGCATCCCCTCGGTCTCGGCCGATCCGGAGCGCGCCGCCGACGTACGGCGCAGCGCCGAGTGGCTGGCGGCGAAGCTGAAGGAGACCGGCTTCCCGGTGGCCGAGGTGTGGGAGACCCCAGGTGCCCCGGCGGTCTTCGCCGAGTGGCCCTCCGACGCCGCGGACGCGCCCACGGTGCTGATCTACGGCCACCACGACGTGCAGCCCGCCGCCCTCGAGGACGGCTGGGACGGCGAGCCCTTCGAGCCGCGGATCCGCGACGGCCGGATGTACGGACGGGGCGCCGCCGACGACAAGGGGCAGGTGTTCTTCCACACACTCGGCGTCCGCGCGCACCTGGCCGCCACCGGCCGAACCGCCCCCGCGGTCAGCCTGAAGCTGCTGATCGAGGGCGAGGAGGAGTCCGGCTCCCCGCACTTCACCGACCTCGTCCGCGCCCACGCCGGGCGGCTGGCCTGCGACACCGTGATCGTCTCGGACACCGGCATGTGGGACGAGGACACCCCCACCGTGTGCACCGGCATGCGCGGCCTGGCCGACTGCCAGATCGACCTGTACGGCCCCGACCAGGACATCCACTCCGGCTCCTTCGGCGGCGCCGTTCCCAATCCGGCGACCGAGGCGGCCCGGCTCGCCGCGGCCCTGCACGACGCGGACGGCCGCGTGACGGTCCCCGGCTTCTACGACGGCGTCGTCGAGCTCAGCGAGCGCGAGCGCGAGCTGTTCGCCCGGCTGCCCTTCGACGAGGAGCGCTGGCTGCGCACCGCCAAGTCGCACGCGACGAGCGGCGAGGCCGGCTACTCCACCCTGGAACGGGTCTGGGCCCGGCCGACCGCCGAGGTCAACGGCATCGGCGGCGGCTACCAGGGCCCCGGCGGCAAGACGATCGTGCCGTCCTCGGCCCAGCTCAAGCTGTCCTTCCGGCTGGTGGCCGGGCAGGACACCGACCGGGTGCAGCGGCTGGTCGCCGACTGGGTCGCCGCCCGCGTCCCGGCCGGGATCCGGCACGAGATCACCTTCTGGGGGGCCACCCGCCCCTGCCTGACCCCGCTGGACCATCCGGCGCTGCGTGCGGTGACCCGGGCGATGGGCCGGGCCTTCGGCAAAGAGGTCCTGTTCACGCGCGAGGGGGGTTCGGGCCCGGCGGCCGACCTGCAGGACGTGCTCGATGTCCCCGTCCTGTTCCTGGGAATTTCCGTGCCGTCCGACGGTTGGCACTCGGTGAACGAGAAGGTGGAACTCGACCTTCTGCTCAAGGGCGTGGAGACGTCCGCGTACCTCTGGAGCGAGTTCACGACTCTGTAAGCATCCGCATCCATCCGCGCGCTACGGGGAGTTGACAGTAATCTTGTCCGATACGTCCGGAACCGACACCAACTTCGACGCGACCGCCTTCCCGCCGCCCCTCGCCCGGTCGTCCGGCGTGGACCGCGCCGCCGAGCACCGGCTCGACGAGGCGTGGCTGGCGGCAGCCTGGAGCCACCCGACGACGCGGGTGTTCGTGGTCTGCGGGGGACAGGTCCTGGTCGAGGAGACCCCGGACGGCCGCACCGAGCTGGTCATGATGCCGAGCTTCGAGGCGCCGGAGAGCGAGGTGCACCGCTACTTCCTCGGCATCGACGAGGAGGGGGTGCGCTACTTCGCGCTGCAGAAGGACTCGCTGCCGGGGCGCCTGGACGACGCGGCCCGCCCGGCCGGGCTGCGCGAGGTCGGGGCCCTGCTGTCGGACCGCGACGCGGGCCTGATGGTGCACGCGGTCGCGCTGGAGAACTGGCAGCGCATGCACCGCTTCTGCTCGCGCTGCGGCGAGCGGACCGTGGTGGCGGCCGCGGGTCACATCCGCCGCTGCCCGGCCTGCGGCGCGGAGCACTACCCGCGCACCGACCCGGCGGTGATCATGCTGGTCACCGACGAGGAGGACCGGGCGCTGCTGGGCCGCCAGGTGCACTGGCCGGAGGGGCGCTTCTCGACGCTCGCGGGCTTCGTGGAGCCGGGGGAGTCCCTCGAGCAGGCCGTGGTGCGCGAGGTCGCCGAGGAGGCGGGTGTGACCATCGGCGAGGTGTCGTACGTCTCCAGCCAGCCCTGGCCGTTCCCCTCCAGCCTGATGCTGGGCTTCATGGCGTGCGCCACGTCCGCGGAGATCACTGTGGACGGCGAGGAACTGCACGAGGCGCGCTGGTTCTCCCGCGAGGAGTACCGCAAGGCGATGGAGACCGGGGAGGTGCTGCCCCCGTACGGGATCTCCATCGCCGCGCGGCTGATCGAGCGCTGGTACGGGATGCCGCTGCCGGCGCGCCGCTGAGCGCGGTCCCGTCCGGCCCCGGCCGCGCCCGCGGCGCGGCCGGGCCGGGCCGGCCTCAGCCCGCGAGGGCCTGCTTGACCTGGGCGAGGCTCGGGTTGCTGAGCGCGACCGCTTCGGCGCCGCTCTTGGGGGACACCAGGAGCGTCGGGACGAGCTGGTTGCCGCCGTTGACGCTCTCGACGAACTTCGCCGAGTCCGGGTCCTGCTCGATGTTGACCTCCGTGTAGGCGATGCCCTCACGGTCCAGCTGGCCCTTCAGGCGGCGGCAGTATCCGCACCACGTGGTGCTGTACATCGTCACAGTGCCGGACATCGGTGTTCGCTCCTTCAAGGCTGGTGATGACGTCGATCCCGAGAACGCTAACCCCTCGCCTCGGCATTCCTTGCAATCGTTCGCGGTACGACCATCCCACCTCAGCTGTGGATAACTTTCCCGGCCCTCTCCCGGGACCTGGCAGCATGGCGGGGTGACTGCAGCAACACACTCCCCGCTCTTCCCGGACTTCCCCGCCGTCCCGGACTCGGCGGACGCCGTGCTCGCCGGGCTCGACCCCGAGCAGCGCGCGGTCGCCACCGCCTTGCACGGCCCGGTGTGCGTGCTGGCGGGAGCCGGCACGGGCAAGACGCGCGCGATCACCCACCGGATCGCGTACGGGGTGCGGGCCGGGATACTGCAGCCGGCCAGTGTGCTCGCGGTCACCTTCACCGCCCGTGCGGCGGGGGAGATGCGCGGGCGGCTGCGGCAGCTCGGCGCGGGCGGTGTGCAGGCGCGCACCTTCCATTCCGCGGCGTTGCGCCAGCTGCAGTACTTCTGGCCGCGGGCCGTCGGCGGGGAGATGCCGCGGCTGCTCGAACGCAAGATCCAGCTCGTCGCGGAGGCCGGTGCCCGCTCCCGCATCCGGCTGGACCGCAACGAGCTGCGCGACGTCACCGGCGAGATCGAGTGGGCCAAGGTCACCCAGACCGCCCCCGAGGACTATGCGGCGGCCGCCGCCAAGTCCACCCGGGACGTGCCCCGCGACCCCGCCGAGATCGCCCGGATCTACACGACCTACGAGCAGCTCAAGCGCGACCGCGGCGCGATCGACTTCGAGGACGTGCTGTTGCTCACCGTCGGCGTCCTGGAGGACCGGCCGGACGTCGCCGACGCGGTCCGCTCCCAGTACCAGCACTTCGTCGTCGACGAGTACCAGGACGTCAGCCCGCTGCAGCAGCGCCTGCTGGACCTGTGGCTCGGCGGCCGGGACAGCGTCTGCGTGGTCGGTGACGCCTCGCAGACCATCTACTCCTTCACCGGCGCCACCCCGGAGTTCCTGCTCGGGTTCCGCAGCCGGCACCCGCAGGCCACGGTGGTCAAGCTGGTCCGCGACTACCGTTCCACCCCCCAGGTGGTGCACCTGGCCAACGGGCTGCTGTCCCAGGCCCGGGGCCAGGCCGCCCAGCACCGCCTGGAGCTGGTCTCGCAGCGCGAGGCCGGCCCCGAGCCGGTCTACACCGAGTACCCCGACGAGCCCGCCGAGGCCGAGGGCACCGCCCGGCGGATCCGCGAGCTGATCGACGACGGCGTGCGGCCCAGCGAGATCGCCGTGCTCTACCGGGTGAACGCCCAGTCCGAGGTCTACGAGCAGGCGCTCGCCGACGCCGGTGTGCCCTACCAGCTGCGCGGCGCCGAGCGCTTCTTCGAGCGCCCCGAGGTCCGGGAGGCCGGGATGCTGCTGCGCGGCGCCGCGCGGGCGGGCGGCGGCTCCGACCCGGGCCTGGACGACGCGGACCTGCCCGCGCACGTGCGGGCGGTGCTCGGCAGTCGCGGCTGGTCCACCGAGCCCCCGGCCGGATCGGGCGCGGTCCGTGACCGCTGGGAGTCGCTGGCGGCCCTGGTGCGGCTCGCCGAGGACTTCTCCCGGGCCCGGCCGCAGGCCTCGCTCGCGGACTTCGTCGCCGAGCTGGACGAACGCGCCGGCGCCCAGCACGCCCCGACCGTCGAGGGCGTGACCCTGGCCTCCCTGCACGCGGCCAAGGGCCTGGAGTGGGACGCGGTGTTCCTGGTCGGCCTGACCGAGGGCACCATGCCGATCACCTACGCCAAGACCGACGAGCAGGTCGAGGAGGAGCGCCGGCTGCTCTACGTGGGCGTCACCCGCGCCCGGTTCCACCTCGCCCTGTCGTGGGCGCTGTCCCGCTCGCCCGGGGGGCGCGGCGGCAGGCGGCCCTCGCGCTTCCTGGACGGGCTGCGGCCGGGTTCGGCGGCCCGGGGCAGGGCGGGCGGCCGTTCGGCCGCCGCGGGGGGCGTGGAGCGCGGCTCGGGCGGCAGGAAGCGGCGCGGGCCGGTGCAGTGCCGTGTGTGCGGCCGCACCCTGTCCGACGCGGGCGAGATCAAGCTGATGCGCTGTGAGGACTGCCCCTCCGACATGGACGAGGCGCTGTACGAGCGGCTGCGCGAGTGGCGGGTGGAGCAGGCGAAGGCACTGGGCCAGCCGGCCTACTGCGTCTTCACCGACAAGACGCTGCTGGCGATCGCGGAGGTACGGCCCACCACGGAGGGGGAGTTGTCCGTCATCTCCGGGGTGGGGGCCCGCAAACTGGACAAGTTCGGTGCCGACGTCCTGGCGCTGTGCACGGGTCGGGAGCCCGGCGGTGAGGCCGGTGACGAAGCTGTTGCAGAAGAGCCCGGAAAATAGTTTGCGCGCCCCGAGGAAATCCCCATAGCCTGCGTGAGCGCGGACGGCGCGGCTCTGTGAAGGACCTTCCCGGAGCGGTGCGATCCGTGATGTACTGACCCAGCACCACCTGTCAGACCAGCCCGACGAGACGCCGAGAGGAGGCGAGACCAGTGATCAGCTTCATGACGAAAATGACCGATCGTCCGGTCGTCGCCGCCTGCTCCCTTGGTGCCTCGCTCCGTGGCACCGGTCTGTCCAGCCGCCTGTCCGGCGGTCTGCCCACCACCGCTCTCTCCATTCGGGAGCGCGGCGGCGAGCGACCGACGCAGGCGCCGGCGGTGGCAGTAATGGCTGAGGCTCAGGCCTATGCCTTTGCGGCGACCAATGGTGCCGGAAACCAGAAGCAGCAGCACCCGAAGTGGGCCCTCCGCGGGCTCGAACCCTGGAGTGATCCAGTCTGATCGACGATCAGGCCGGCGCCTTCAGGGCCGCGGAATCCCAGACCGGGATCCGCGGCCCTTCTGTTTTCCCCACCCCCCGACAAACAGATGAGGAACGAAGCGATCGTGCATCTCACCTCGCACGCACCGTCCGTACCCGCCCCAGTTCGCCCGCCTGACCCGGAGGTCCCCTTGCTGCCCCTCACCGAGCTCGACGACGAGATCGACCGCCTCGGCGTCCCCGTCCCGTGCCGGACCTACGACCCGGAGGTCTTCTTCGCCGAGTCCCCGGCCGATGTCGAGTACGCCAAGTCGCTGTGCCAGACCTGCCCGGTCCGCGAGGCCTGCCTCGCCGGTGCGAAGGACCGCCGTGAGCCCTGGGGTGTCTGGGGTGGAGAGCTCTTCGTCCAGGGCGTCGTGGTGCCGCGCAAGCGTCCCCGTGGCCGCCCGCGCAAGAACGCGGTTGTGGCATGAAGCGTCCAGCCGTCGGAACGATCGACCGTCCCCTCACGCACGACCCCAAGAAGCAGGCCCCGATGAACCCGTCCGTCACCGAACGCCCCGCCCCGCCGTCCGACGCTCCCGCTGAGCGTCAGAACAGGAACCTCGAAATGCAACTCATGCCAGAAGCCCTGGCCCGTGCCCATATGCAAGAGCGCCTCTACGAGGCCGAGCACGAACGGATGGCCCTGCGCGTGCTCAACGCCCGGCGCCTGCAGCGCCGCGCCGAACGCGCTTCGCTCCGCGCCCGCCGGGCGCTGGCGATGGCCGTGATGCAGTAGCGCTCGCACATCGGCAACGACACACAACCGCGGGGCCGGTCGATTTCGACCGGCCCCGCGGTATCGTCACGAAGTGGACCAGAAGACTCAATTCGAACGGGTCGGGACTGCTCCCACGACGACGACGTGCGCCCGGTGCGGGGCCGTCGCCGAGGGACTCCCCCTCACCTGGACCTGCTCCGTCGAGAACGGCAGCCGCGTGTACTTCTGCGACGACTGCGCCCGCACCAACATCCGCAGTATCGAGGGCCGGCTGGACTCCTCCTGGTGGTAGGGCCGGCCCGGCCGCCCTGCGCCTAGGCCGAGGCGTCCTCGGTCTCGGGCAGCGGGGCCGGCTCCTCCCCGGAGAAGCCCGGCAGCCACTGGAGCAGCTCGTCCCGCAGCCTGACCGTGGCCGCCAGCTGGCACAGCACCCCGATGGTGCTGAGCGTCACCCGGTGGATGAGCAGGTACGAGGGCGGCAAATTGAGCTGCTTGCCCAGCTGGTGTGCGGGTGAGCGCGGGTCGGCGATCCGCGCCGCCTGCGCGCGCATCCAGCCGCGCGCGAAGGTGAACTCGTCCACCGCCGCGGGCTCGATGATCGGCCGCAGGTAGTCCAGCACGGCGTCGGGGTCGAGTGCGATCGTCGGCTTGACGAAGCCCTCCTGGCGGAGCATGGAGTGCACCGACTCCGCGTCGTCCGCCAGCGCCAGCCGCAGCGCCGTTCCTATCGGCAGCGGCAGACCCTCGGGGAGGCGGTCCACCGTGCCGAAGTCCAGCACACCCAGCCGCCAGCCCTCCGCCGGGCCGTCGTCGACCAGCAGCCGGAAGTTGCCCGGGTGGGGATCGGCGTGGAGCAGCCCGGTGCGGGCCGGACCTGCGAAGAGGAAGTGCGCCAGCAACTGACCCGCGCGGTCGCGCATCTCCGCCGTGCCCCGCGAGATCACCTCCGCCAGCGGCACCCCGTCCATCCACTCCGTGACCAGCACCTGGTTCGTGCGGTGCACCACATCCGGCACCACCACGTCCGGGTCGTCGGCGAACTCCACCGCGTGGGCGTGCTGCGCCTGGGCCTCCAGCTCGTAGTCCAGCTCCTCCGAGACCCGGTCGCGCAGCTCCGAGATCAGCGGCTTGATGTCCATGCCGGGGATGAGCGGCCCGAACAGCTTGGCCACCCGGCCGAGTTGGTTGAGGTCCGACAGCAGGGCGTCCCCCGCGCCGGGGTACTGGACCTTCACCGCGACCTCGCGGCCGTCGTGCCACACGGCCCGGTGCACCTGGCCGATCGAGGCGGCCGCCGCCGGCTGGTCCTCGAACTCGGTGAAGAACTCGCGCCAGTCCTCGCCGAGGCGCTCGGCCAGCACGGCGTGCACGGTGCGCGCGGGCATCGGCGGCGCCGCGTCCTGCAGCTTGGTGAGGGCGGCGCGGTAGGGGCCCGCGACCTCCTCGGGCAGGGCTGCCTCGAAGACCGACAGGGCCTGCCCGAACTTCATGGCACCGCCCTTCAGCTCGCCGAGGACCTTGAAGAGCTGTTCGGCCGTCCGCTCCTGCAACTCGACGGCGACCTCTTCCGCGGGGCGCCCGCCGAGCCGCTTGCCCAGTCCCAGTGTCGCCCGCCCGGCGAATCCCAGTGGGAGCGCCGCCAACTTGGCGGTGCGGGTCACCGCTTTGCGCGGAAGATCAGACATGCGCCCCCTCTTTCCCGATCGGTCACGTCGTCATTGTCCCCCGCCCCTCCCGAAGCATGGCACCGACCGTGTCACAAACCTCCGGCGTCGTCGGTCGCTCCGGCAGCCGCGGCGTGCGCACCGCACCCGCATCTGCGGTCCCCGGGCACCGGCCGCACGTCCGTCGTCAGCCGGGCGAGGCCCATCTCGACGCGACCGCCGCAGCTCGGCGGCCGGCCACCGTCGACGAAGGCCAGGGCGTGGGCCGCGGCGAGCCCCGCGACCATGGTCGCCAGCGCGACGTCGCAGGCGGGGACCCCGCCCCGGCCGGAACGCAGCTGCGCCAGCACCCTGGGCCAGGCCGCGTCGGCGTCCGCCATCCGCAGCCCCAGGCATCCCGCGCACCCCGTACTCCCCGGCACCACCAGGGGACCCACCACCCCCCGGCCTTCCAGCACCCCCGCGTACAGATGGGGGATCCCGGCGGCCATCAGCGGCTCGGCCTCCTGCGCGTCGGGGGCGTAGGCGGCCAGGCCGTCGCGCGGCGCGACCACCACCAGCGACAGCGCGGGCTCCGGCGCAGCGGACGGCCCCCGGCGGCCCACGGCCGACGCGCGCGGATCGGGTGCCGCCCTGCGCACCAGCCCGCGCGCCGCCGCGTCCCGGCGCTCGCCGATGTGCTCGGCGGGGATGCCGCCCGGCGCGGTGTCCCAGGGCTCGACCCGGCCGCCGTCGCGCACGTCGACCCGGCCCACCCCCGCCGCGGACAGGACCGCCGCGAGCGTGGCGCCGACCCGGCCCGCCCCGGCCACCCGCACCCGTGCGGCCCGCCGCCGGCCCATCCGGTCCGCCGCACCGCCGGGGTCGGAGTGCACCACGGACAGTGCCGCCAGGTCGGGGCGGAGCCGGTCCAGCGCGGCCGAGTGGTGCCGTATCGTCTCGGAGAGCTCGGCGTGCGCCGTCGCGTCGTCCAGCACACCGCCCTCGGCCAGCAGCCCGAGCAGCCGCCGGGCCTGCGGGGGCCGCAGCCCCAGCGATTCGGCCTCGCGGGCGAGCGGACCGAGTCCGCGCGTACCGTCGAGCAGGTCGAGGAAGGCGGCGGCCGCGCCGTCCACCGGGTCCAGGACGACCGCGTGCGCGGGGTCGACGCCGAATTGCAGACTTTCCCGGCTGCGCCAACTGCGGCGCATCGCCGGCTTGAGCATGGGACGCATCGCCACCCCCGTGGGCTCAGTTCCCGATCGAGAGATCGTTCCGATTCCGTGTCAGCCCAGCATGCCCGGAATCCGCGGACGGGCCGTGAAAGTTATCCACAGGTCCTGCGAATGATCACTCGATATGACCGCCACCCGGCATCTTCCCGCCCCCCTTTTTCACCCGGGACCCCCGGGGGCGGGACTTCCCGGACCCGGTGCGGGTAACGTCGGGGCGTGTCCGCCGACCCCGCCCAGAGCCTTTCCGGCCAGCCCCCGCGCGCCCCCCGGACCAGCGCGGTGGAAGTGCGCCGAAGCGCCCGACGACGCCGGACGGTCTCGGCGTACCGTGAGGGCGACGTCACCGTGGTCCTCATCCCCGCCCGGATGTCCGTCGCCGAGGAGAAGCGCTGGGTCACGGTCATGCTCGACAAGCTCGCCGCCCAGGAGAGCCGCCGCCGGCTCGGCGACGACGAGCTGGCCGCCCGTGCCGCGCAACTGTCCGCGCAGTACCTCGGTGGCCGCGCGATACCGCGAAGCGTGCGCTGGGTCACCAACCAGAACTCCCGCTGGGGCTCGTGCACACCGGCCGAGGGCAGCATCCGCCTGTCCCACCGGCTCCAGGGCATGCCCGAGTACGTCGTCGACTATGTGCTCCTCCATGAACTCACCCACCTCCTGGTGCCCGGCCACGGTCCGGACTTCTGGAAGCTGCTGGAGTCCTACCCCCGCACCGAACGCGCGCGCGGGTACCTCGAGGGCGTCGTCGCCGCGGCCCGCCTGCCGCACCCGCCCACGGCACGCGAGGAATAACAGGGGAATAGCCCCTGTCACGGCCAGCGGTTAGCCTGGCGCAACGCAACAAGTACGTACGGATGGGGGGACGGTCCTTAGCAATGGCCAGGGAATTCCAGCGCGGCCACAAGGCCAAGATCAGTGACCTGACCGCAGGGACGGATCTGTACATCGGCGTACAGATCAGCGGCCCCGGTCTCGGCTTCGACATCAGCTGCTTCGGGCTGGACGCCGGGGAACAGCTCTCCGACGACCGGTACTTCATCTTCTACAACCAGCCCAAGTCGCCCGAGGAGGCGATCCAGCAACTGGGGGCGCAGGCCGGGGACACCGAGTCCTTCCGGGTGACGCTGGACCGGATCCCCGCGCAGATCCAGAAGCTGAGCTTCACGGCGACGATCGACGGCGCCGGGCAGATGTCGCAGATCGGCCCGGGCTACGTCAGGATCGTCGCCGGGGGCGAGGAGGTCGCCCGCTACTCCTTCACGGGCGGCGAGTTCAGCACCGAACGCGCGGTCATGCTCGCCGACCTCTACCTCAAGGACGTCTGGCGCTTCGCCGCCGTCGGCCAGGGCTTCGACGGCGGACTGGACGCCCTGCTGAAGAACTTCGGCGGCGAGGTCGCCGAGGAGCAGCAGACCGCGCAGCAGACCGCCGCGGCACCGGGCTTCGCGCCTCCGGCGGGCCCCGCGCCCGGCTTCGCGGCCCCGGCGGCCTCCGCTCCGCCCTCCCCGCCGCAGCCCGCACCGGCCTTCGGCGCTCCGCCCTCCCCGGCTCCGGCCCCCACTCCGGCCCCCGCGCCCGTGCACGCCGCCCCCACCATGGGAGCGCCGATGACCGCGCCGCCGCAGGCGCCCCCCGGCCAGCCGCCGTTCGGCCAGGTCCCGCCGCCGCAGGCCCCTCCGGGTCAGGTTCCCGGCCAGATGCCAGGCCAGCCGCCCTTCGGCCAGCCCCCGTTCAACCAGCCCGCGCCGGGCCAGGCGCCGTACGGCCAGCCCGTCCCCGGCCAGCCGATGCCGGGTCAGGGCATGCCCGGCCAGCCCGCCTTCGGCCAGCCGCCGCAGGCCCCGCACGCCGGCCAGATCCCGCAGACCCCGGGCGCCGGTCTGGCGGCCGCGATGCAGAAGTACCGCGAGCTGCCCACCGGACAGCGCTGGACCCAGCAGAACCCGAAGCTGATGCGCGCCGACCTCGCGCAGGCCGGCGGCCAGCCCGTGCTCGCTCGCCAGGGCAGCATGGTGCTGTACCAGGGCAAGGTCGAGTTCGGCTACAAGGGCGCCGGTTTCACCGGGCGCATCGTCGGCAACATGACCGGCCAGGAGATGCAGCTGATGCGCTGCACCGGCCGCGGCCAGGTCTTCTTCGCCGAGGAAGCGTCCTACCTGCACCCGATCGAGCTCCAGGGGGACGCCATCTGCGTCTCCGCCGAGAACGTGCTCGCCTTCGACGAGTCCCTCCAGCACGAGGTGCGCCGCATCGAGGGCCACGGCATCCCGGGCGGCGCCCTGTTCACCATGCAGTTCCAGGGCACGGGCACGGTCGTGGTCAAGACCCACGGCACCCCGGTGGTGCTGCCGGTCACCCCGACCACATACGCCGACAGCAACGCGATCGTCGCCTGGTCGGCGGCCTCGCAGGTGGTGCTTTCCAGCCAGGTGCGGCTGCGCAGGAACGCCTACCCGGGACACAGCGGGGAGACCGTGAACCTCCAGTTCCGGGGCGCCCCCGGCAACTTCATCATCGTCCAGCCGTACGAGGTCTGAGGGGAGCCCGTCATGGACCAGTCACTGATCTCCGGGTACGCCCCGGCACCGGTCACCGCCCGCATGGAGAACCACGGCAGCAGCATGCTGAAGGTGGCCATGAGCAGCGGTCAGGACCTTTACGCGCGCACCGGCTCGATGGTCGCCTACGAGGGCTTCGTCCAGTACGAGCCCAACCCGCCCGCCGTGCGCCAGATGGCCTCGCAGTGGCTCACCGGCGAGGGCGCACCGATCATGAAGTGCTCCGGCGACGGACTGCTCTACCTCGCCGACTACGGAGCCGACGTCGTCTGCGTGTACCTCAACAACGAGGCGCTGTCGGTCAACGGCAGCAATCTGCTCGCCTTCGACGCCCATCTGCAGTGGGGCGTGGAGCGGGTGAAGGGCCTGGCCAAGTTCGCCGGCCAGGGCCTGTTCAACGTCGGGATCTCGGGCACCGGATGGGTGGCCGTCACCTCGCGCGGCACCCCGGTCGTGGTCGACTGCGGCCGCGGCGAGGACGAGACCTATGTCGACCCGGACGCGCTCGTGGCCTGGTCGAGCGGGCTGAAGACGAAGGCGAAACGCAGCTTCAAGGCGTCGGCCCTCATCGGGCGCGGCAGCGGTGAGGCGTTCCAGATCGGCTTCTCCGGTCAGGGCTTCGTCGTCGTACAGCCCAGTGAGGACAGCACCGACCGCCTCCGAGTCCGGGGCTGAGGGGGAGCAGACACCATGCAGAGCCCGCTTTTCGGCTACACCGAGGTCCAGACCGAGGACCAGTACGCACTCCAGAACCCCTATCTGCTGCGGGTCAAGCTCGACGGCCGTACCGACTGCCTGGCCCGCAAGGGCGCGATGGTCGCCTACCAGGGCCTGATCGAGTTCGACGGCGAGTACCAGAGCCACGCCCAGCGCAACGCCCGTCGACGCACCGGTGAGGGCCTGGACCTGATGCGCTGCTCCGGGCAGGGAACCGTCTACCTCGCCAACCTCGCCCAGCACATCCACGTCGTCGACGTGGATCAGGAGGGCCTGACCGTGGACGGCGCCTATGTGCTGGCGCTCGACTCCGGGCTGCACTGGGAGGTCATCTCCGTCGACAGCCAGTTCGGCATCTCCGGCAGCGGCGCCTACAACCTCAACATCTCGGGGCACGGCAAGGTCGCGCTGATGACCTCGGGCAAGCCGCTGCTGATGCCGGTCACCCCGGACAAGTACGTCTCCGCCGACTCCGACGCGGTCGTCGCGTGGTCGTCCTCGCTCCGGGTGCAGATGCAGGCGCAGACCAGTTCTTCGGGCGTCTGGCGGCGGCGCGGCAACACCGGCGAGGGCTGGGAGCTCAACTTCCTCGGCCAGGGCTACGTCCTGGTGCAGCCCAGCGAACTGATGCCGCCGCAGAACGCCCAGCTCGGCGGCGGCGTCGCCGCCCAGTACGGCTTCGGCCAGCAGGGCGCGCACGGCATGAACCAGGGCAACATCTTCAGCAACCGCTGAGCGCCCGCCGCCGGTCCCGCCCCGCGCGCCGCCTCAGAGCAGCGCGCGGGTGCGGGCCAGCAGCGTCCGGACGGAACCGTCCGCGACGTCGGCGACCTCCTCGTAGGTGAACCACTTCAGGTCGAGCGACTCCTCGCTGATCTCCGCCACCGCGTCGGGCGGCGCGACGGCCGCGTACTGCACGTCGAGGTGCCAGGCGCACGGCGTCGGGTGCCGGTCGAGGTTGACCGGCCCGGGACGCAGCAGGGTCAGTCCGCGGATGCCCGACTCCTCGACGCCTTCGCGCAGTGCGGCGGCGGCCAGCGAGGTGTCCTCCGGCTCGCAGTGACCGCCCATCTGCAGCCACATCCCGAGCTTCTTGTGCAGGGTCAGCAGCACCCGGCCGTGCTCCGGGTCCACCACCAGGGCGCTGCCCGTGATGTGTCCCTCGGCGCAGGACTTCCACATACCGTCCGGGTGCGCCTCCAGGTGGGCCAGGTAGGTCTCACGGAGCCGTTCCTGTCCCTTGTCGGGCGCGGACCAGTCCTTCAGGACGCGTACGGCGTCGTCGTGCAGGCTCACTTCTCGTCGTCGCCCTTGCCCTCGTCGGTGCCGTCGGGCTTGTCCCCGTCCCGCCGGACGTCCTGCGCAGGGCCGCCTGCGGCCTCGCCGAGGATCTTGTCGAGCTCGGAGAAGTCCAGCTGCTCGCGGTGGACGAAGCCGTCGGGGTCGTCCAGGTCGGCGGCGGTCGGCAGCATGTCGGGGTGGGCCCACAGCCCGTCGCGCCCGTCGACGCCGCGCGCGTCGGTGAGCGAGGCCCACAGCCGGGAGGCGTCCCGCAGCCGGCGGGGCCGCAGCTCCAGGCCGATCAGCGTGGCGAAGGTCTGCTCCGCGGGTCCGCCGCTCGCCCGGCGCCGCCGCAGCGTCTCGCGCAGCGCCCCGGCCGACGGCAGGTGCGGGGCGGCCGCCGCGTGCACGACCGCGTCCACCCAGCCCTCGACGAGGGCGAGTGCCGTCTCCAGACGGGCCAGCGCCGCCTTCTGCGCCGGGGTGTCCTCGGGCTGGAACATGCCCTGCTGCAGGGCGTCCTGGAGCGCCTCGGGGTTCGCCGGGTCGAGCTGGCCGACCGCGTCCTCCAGCTTCGCGGTGTCCACCTTGATACCGCGGGCGTACCCCTCGACGGCGCCGAACAGGTGTGCCCGCAGCCACGGCACGTGAGCGAACAGCCGCTGGTGCGCCGCCTCGCGCAGCGCCAGGTAGAGCCGGACCTCGTCCTGCGGCACGCTCAGGCCCTCGCCGAAGACCTCCACGTTGACGGGGAGCAGCGCGGCCTTGCCGGCCGGGCCGAGCGGCAGGCCGATGTCGGTCGAGCCCACGACCTCACCCGCCAGGGTGCCCAGCGCCTGCCCGATCTGCGTGCCGAACATCGCGCCGCCCATGGAGCGCATCATGCCGAGCAGCGGGCCGGCCATGGCCTGCATCTCCTCGGGCAGCACATCGCCCATCGCCGTGCCGACGCGCTCGGCGACCGGGTCGACCAGCTCCTTCCACACCGGCAGCGTCGCCTCGACCCACTCGGCGCGGCTCCACGCCACGGCCGAGCCGGCGCCGGAGGGCATCGACGTCACGCCGTCGAGCCACAGGTCCGCCAGCCGCAGCGCCTCCTGGACCTTCGCCCGGTCCGCGGGGCCCACGCTGGCGTCCTTCGAACCCCCGGGGGTGCCCTGGGCCACCGTCTGCCGGGCGATGTCCTTGGCCATGTCCCAGTTCACCGGGCCGCCCTCGTACGAGAGCATCTGCCCCAGCTGCTGGAAGGCCGCGCCCAGGTCGTTGGGGTTCAGCGAACCGAACATGGCGGCGAAGGGGTTGTCCCCGCCGGGGCCACCGAAGGGATTCCCGCCGCCGAAACCGAAGGGACCGGCCGGGCCCCGGGAGCCGCCGCCGGAACCGCCCGGCTTCTTGCCGTCGTCCCCTTCCTCGGGCTCCTCGGGAGGGACTCCGAATCCGAATGGGATGTCGCTCACGGTTTCCTCGGCTCTGTGTGTTGTGGGCTGTACCTCCAGCCTAGACACCCGTCAGGCAGGATGGCTGCGTACGGACCGCGGTTGCGGACCGCGCACCCGGTACCAGAGACAACCGTGGGAGACACCTGGTGAGTTCCCCAGAACCGACCGTTCGCCCAGAGCGGAGCGGCGGCAGGGCCCACGCCGGACCTGTGGTCGCCGTCACCGGCGCCGCCTCCGGTGTCGGCCTGCGGCTGGCCCTGCGGCTGGCCGAATCCGACCAGGTCAAGAAGGTCGTGGCGATCGACGAACGCCGCGGTGACGTCCCCGGCGCCCAGTGGGCGGTGCTCGACGTACGGGACCCGGCGATCGCCGAGCGGCTGCGCGGCGTGGACGTCGTCGTCCACCTCGCGCTCGACCTGGACCTGGAGTCCGACCCCAAGGCGCGCAGCGCCTTCAACGTGCGCGGCACGCAGACGGTGCTCACCGCGGCGGCCGCCGCGGGCGTGCGGCGTGTGGTGCTGTGCACCTCGGCCATGGTCTACGGCGCCCAACCGGACAACGACATCCCGCTCGCCGAGGACGCGCCGCTGCGCGCGACCGCGGAGGCGTCCTTCGTGGGCGACCTGCTGGAGATCGAGCGGCTCGGCAAGCGCGCCCCGCGCGCCCACCCCGGCCTCAATGTGACGGTCCTGCGCCCGGCCGTGCTGGTCGGCGGCACCGACACCGCGCTCACCCGCTACTTCGAGTCGCCGCGACTTCTGGTGGTGGGCGGCAGCCGCCCCTGCTGGCAGTTCTGCCACGTGGAGGACCTGGTGACGGCACTGGAGCACGCGGCGCTGGAGAAGGTCGACGGCGAGATGGCCGTGGGGTGCGACGGCTGGCTGGAGCAGGAGGAGGTCGAGGAGCTCTCGGGGATCCGCCGCATGGAACTGCCGCCCGCGGTGGCGCTCGGCGCGGCCTCCCGGCTGCACCGGCTCGGGCTGACCCCCTCCCCGGCGGGCGACCTGGCGTACACGATGCACCCGTGGGTGGTCAGCGGCAGCCGGCTGCACGAGTCGGGCTGGCGGCCGAAGTGGACCAACGAGGAGGTGCTGGCCGTCCTGCTGGAGGAGGTCGCCGGCCGCAACTCCGTCGTCGGGCGGCGCCTGGGGCGCAAGGACGCGGCCACGCTCGGCGCGGCGGGTGCGACGGTCGCCCTGGTGGGCACGGCGGCTATGGTGCGGCGGGCGCGCAGACGCCGCGGTGTCTGAGCGTCGTCACGCGAACTCGCTCCGGAACGGGGTTTTCGCATGGCGGGAGATGGGGCAGCATGAGCGGCATGGCACAGACGAACGACGAACCCCTCCGGCTCATCGCGATCCGGGACACGGAACTGTCCGTGGACGAGGTCTTCCGCGCCGTCGGGCACGACTCCGCAGGAGGCACCGCGCTGTTCGTCGGCACGGTACGTGACCACGACGGTCCCTCGGACGCCGGGGTGACCGGGCTCGGCTACTCCGCGCACCCGAGCGCGGAGGCCGAACTGCGGCGGGTCGCGGAGAAGGTCGCCGCGGACTTCCCGGTCAAGGCGCTGGCCGCCGTCCACCGGGTGGGCGAACTGCGGGTCGGCGACCTCGCGGTCGTCGTCGCCGTCTCCTGCCCGCACCGGGCCGAGGCCTTCGCCGCCTGCCGGCGGCTGATCGACGACCTCAAGCGCGAGGTTCCCATCTGGAAGCACCAGGCCTTCGCCGACGGGACCGAGGAGTGGGTCGGCGCCTGCGCCCACTGACCTCCGCGCCCGGTTCCCACCGGCCTGCCCACTGGGTGGCCCACCTGCGGTTGCGTAACCTGCGACCCGCTCTGAACGTTGTAGCAGCAGAAGATTAGTCTGCTCATAGTTCTTGATCGGCATGCGCGTCCAGGAGGCCGAAGTGGCAGCGCTCGCATGGTTGCTCATCCCGCTGGTCGCCGCGATCGCCGCGGCCGTCTGGGGAAGCTGGGCGGCGCGTACGCGCTCCACCGGGGACGGCGCCTCGCTCGCGGACTACGAGCGCTTCCGCGAGGCCATGCAGCGCACCGGATCGGGCGGACCGGCCTGAGGCCCCACGGGGCGGCTGGCGGCTCCGTACCGTACTGTCGTTCCATGCCACGCCGCACCGCGACGCTGCTCGCATCAACCCTGACCTTGATAGCGCTGCTGTGCGGCGCGCTCCTGTGGCCCGTCCCGTACGCGGAGATGTCGCCGGGTCCGACGGTGAACACGCTCGGGTCGCACGACGGGGCTCCGGTGCTGCAGATCTCGGGGCACAAGACGTACCCGACCAGCGGTCATCTCAACATGACCACGGTGCGGGTGACGAGCGCGGACTACTCGATGAACCTGGTCGAGGCGGTCGTCGGCTGGCTGGCGCACGACCAGAAGGTCGTCGAGCACGACACGCTCTACCCCAAGGGGCAGACGGCCGAGCAGGCCGACCAGGAGAACGCCGAGGAGTTCACCCAGTCCCAGGACAGCGCGAAGGTCGCGGCGCTCGACGAGCTCGGCATACCCGTCGGGTCCCGCGTGATCGTCGCCGCCGTGGTCAAGGGCGCCCCCGCCGAGGGCGAGCTGCACGCCGGCGACATGATCAAGGCCGTGGACGGCCGGCCGGTCAAGGCGGCGGGTGACGTCGCGGAGCTGGTCACCAAGCACCAGCCGGGGCAGAAGGTGGTCTTCACCGTCGTGCCCAAGGGCGCGAAGGGCGACGCCACCCAGGACGTGACGATCACGACCGCGAAGTCGGACGACGGCGGCGAGGCCAGGGCGGTCGTGGGCATCCAGGCCGGCGTCGAGCACACCTTCCCGTTCAAGATCGACATCAAGCTGGCGGACGTCGGCGGCCCGAGCGCCGGCCTGATGTTCGCGCTGGGCATCGTCGACAAGCTCACCCCGGAGGACCTCACCGGCGGCAAGTTCGTCGCGGGCACCGGCACGATCGACGACGAGGGCAAGGTCGGCCCCATCGGCGGGATAGACATGAAGACCATCGGCGCGCGGCAGAAGGGCGCCGAGTACTTCCTGACCCCCGCGGACAACTGCGCGGAGGCGGCGGCCGACACCCCGAGCGGCCTCACCCTGGTGAAGGTGAAGACCATCGACGACGCCCTGGACGCGCTCGAGGACATCCGCGAGGGCAGGACATCGGCGCTGCCCTCCTGCACCACGGGCTGAGCCCGGACGCATCCGTACGGCCGAACGGCCCCGGGGACTTCCCCGGGGCCGTCGGCGTCAGTCCTCGAAGGTCGCCGCCAGGGCCTCGGCGAGCCCCGGCACCAGCCCGGAGCCGGTCAGTACCTCGGTGGGGGAGTCCTTCTCTCGCAGCCGCACCGCCGACTCCCGGGACCCGTCCCGCAGCACGCCCACGGTCATGCGGACCTCCTGACGGTCGGGGTGCTCGGCGACCCATCGGGCCAGCGCGGCGTCGTCCAGCCCCTGCGGGATGGACTCCTCCGCGGACGGCGGCAGCATCAGCCGCTCCACGGTGAGCGCGCAGCCGCTGACGACGTCGGGCCAGGCGATGGTGGCGAGGAACTCGTCCAGCGCGGCACCCGGCGGCAGCTCGTCCTGCTCGATCGGGGTCAGCCCCGCGGCTGCCTCGGCGCCGAGGCCGAGCTCCTCGGCCAGTTTCGGCTCCTGCGCGCGCAGCGCCGCGGTGTCGACGAGGGCGAACAGCCGGGCGGGCTGGTCCCAGCCCAGGCCGGAGGCGTAGCCGTCGATTTCCAGGACGGCACGGGTGAGCGGGTTCGCGGCGAGCGGCGCACCCTCGGACGTGATGTTGGACATGCTCAATATCCTGCCTGTTCTGTGACCCGCATCCCCAATCGGGAGCCTTGGGGAACTGAGTAAACGCTGAGTAAGTTGCATCAGTGGGCGCCGGGACGGCGTCCGACGGAGACCGACACTTCGAGGTGCGCACCTTGGTATTCCAGATGCCGGACCGTGGCGGGGGTCCGCACGGGCCACGGATCAGAGTGGGCCGCCCTTCGCGGCGGGCCCGGACACTGCTCATGACCTTGGGCGTACTGGCCGTGCTGGCCATGGCCTTCGTCATGTTCTCGGGCTTCTGGACCGACTGGCTCTGGTACCGCTCCGTCCACTATTCCTCGGTGTTCACCACCACGCTGTGGACCAAGATCGGCCTGTTCTTCGTCTTCGGTCTGCTGATGGCCGCGGCCGTGGGCGTCAACGTGTACCTCGCGCACCGGCTCCGGCCGCCACTGAGCGCGATGTCGGTGGAACAGCAGAGCCTCGACCGCTACCGGATGGGCATCGCCCCCTACAAGAAGTGGGTGCTGCTCACCGTCTGCGCGCTCGTGGGGCTGATCGCCGGGGCGTCCGCCTCCAGCCAGTGGCGCACATGGCTGCTGTGGACGAACTCGACGTCGTTCGGCACCAAGGACCCGCAGTTCCATGTGGACATCGCCTTCTACGCCTTCGACCTGCCCTGGTACCGCTTCCTGCTGAGCTTCGGCTTCGCGGCGGTCGTGCTGTCGCTCCTGGCGGCGGCGCTGGTGCACTACCTGTACGGCGGCCTGCGGCTCACCTCCCCGGGCGGCCGGGCGACGGCGGCGGCGACCGGGCACCTGTCGGTGCTGCTGGGCCTGTTCGTCACCCTGAAGGCGGTCGCGTACTGGCTGGACCGCTACTCACTGGCGGTGAAGTCCGGCAACCTCAGGTCGGGCGACTGGACGGGCCTGCGCTACGTCGACGCCAACGCCTACCTGCCGGCCAAGACGATCCTGTTCGCCATCGCCATCATCTGCGCGCTGCTGTTCTTCGCCACCCTGTGGCGGCGGACCTGGTCGCTGCCGCTGATCGGCTTCGGCCTGATGGTGCTGTCGGCGATCCTGATCGGCGGCCTGTACCCGGCGATCGTGCAGAAGTTCCAGGTGCAGCCCAACGAGGCCGCCAAGGAGCAGCCGTACATCCAGAAGAACATCGACGCCACGCGTGAGGCGTACGGCATCGCGGGTACCGAGGGGTCCTCCTACACCGGCACCAACCCGGTCGACGACGGCAACCGGCAGCAGCTGCGGGCGGCCTCGGACACCACCGCGTCCATCCGGCTGCTCGACCCCAACGTGGTCTCCCCGACGTTCCAGCAGCTGCAGAAGGTGAAGGGCTACTACGCCTTCCCCTCCACGCTCGACGTCGACCGGTACACGTTGGACGGCAAGGAGCAGGACACCGTGGTCGGCCTCCGCGAGCTGAACCTCGCGGGCATCCCGCAGCACAGCTGGATCAACGACCACTTCAAGTACACCCACGGCTACGGCGTGGTCGCCGCGAAGGGCACCACCGCGACCGAGGGCGGCGAGAAGACCGGCGGCGAGCCGGTGTTCACCGAGTACGACCTGCCCACCAAGGGCATGCTCGGACGGTACGAGCAGCGGATCTACTACGGCGAGGAGACCAAGCAGTGGTCCATCGTCGGCGACAAGACCACCCCGGAGATCGACTACACCAACGACTACGGTGAGAGGACCTACACCTACACCGGCAACAGCGGCGTCGCGCTGAAGAACCCTGTGACCCGGCTCGCGTACGCGGTGTCCTTCGGTGAGCCGCAGATCTTCTACTCCGGCGCCGTCGGCGACGACTCCCGCATCCTGTACAACCGCACCCCCAAGGAGCGGGTCGAGGCGGTCGCGCCCTGGCTGACGATCGACGGGGACTCGTACCCGGCGGTGGTCGACCACCGCGTGGTGTGGATCGTCGACGCTTACACGACGAGCAACGGCTACCCGTACTCCTCGCGCACCACGCTCGGCGACACCACCGCGGACTCGCTGACCGACGGGCAGCGCGCGGTGCTGGCCCAGCAGAACCAGGTCAACTACATCCGCAACTCGGTGAAGGCGACCGTGGACGCCTTCACCGGCCGTGTGACGCTGTACCAGTGGGATTCGAAGGACCCGGTGCTGAAGACCTGGATGAAGGCCTTCCCGAACACGGTGCAGCCGAAGAGCAAGATCAGTGACGATCTGATGGCGCATCTGCGCTACCCGCAGGACCTGTTCAAGGTGCAGCGCCAGCTGCTGACGCGCTACCACGTCACCAAGGCGTCGACCTTCTACAGCGGCAGCGAGGTGTGGCAGGTCCCCAACGACCCCGCCGCCAAGACGGGCAAGGCGGTGCCGCCGTACTACCTGAGCCTGCGGATGCCGGAGCAGAGCGGCCAGACATTCTCGCTGACGTCCACGTACACGCTCAACCGGCGTGACAACCTGGGCGCCTTCATGGCCGTCAACGCGGACGCCACAAGCAAGGACTACGGCACGATCCGGTTGCTCACCCTGCCGTCCAACACCCAGGTGTACGGACCACAGCAGGTGCAGGCCCAGTTCAACTCCGACCCGGCCGTGGCGGAGAAGATCAAGCTGCTCAGCGGCGGCGGCGGTTCGACGATCGAGTACGGCAACCTGCTGACCATCCCGCTGGAGGGCGGACTGCTCTACGTGGAGCCCGTCTACCTGCGTGGCGCCGACCTCAACTACCCGCTGCTGAAGAAGGTGCTGGTCTGGTACGGCGGGCGGGTCGAGTTCGAGGACACCCTCGGCGAGGCGCTCAACGCGCTCTTCGGCACCGCCTCGGGCGGCACCACGCCGCCACCGGCGACGGGCGGGGGCGGGGGCACCGAGCCGCCGGCCGCCGGCAACCCGACGGTCGCCCAGGCCCTTGAGGACGCCCAGGAGGCGTACGACGCGGGCCAGAAGGCGCTCAAGGAGGGCGACTGGGGTGCCTACGGCCAGGCGCAGAAGGATCTGGCCGACGCGCTGAAGCGGGCCCAGAAGGCGGAGCAGCAGGCACAGAAGACGGGCTGAGGGAGTCCACCCCGCGTCGTGATACGGTTGGTGCACCGACGCGGGGTGGAGCAGCTCGGTAGCTCGCTGGGCTCATAACCCAGAGGTCGCAGGTTCAAATCCTGTCCCCGCTACTGTTGGAAAGGGCCCGGAGTCAATAGACTCCGGGCCCTTTCACTTGTACGGGGGAACTGGTAGTGCTGAGGTTTCGGCCGGCATCATGTCGGGAAGTCGACAAAACGCTGTAGTGACCTACGAAGTGACCAACTGGGATTCGGCCGAGCTGTGCAGGTTTGCCGCATACCAGGTGTACTGCGGGTACGGGTGATGCGACGATGGACCTCATGGGGGATGGTGCAAGGCTGCTGAACACTCGTCAGATCCGGGATCCCGGGTCCACGGGTCGGACGACCGTGCCCGCGGCCGCGGCCGCGCTCGTGCCGGCCGTCGCCGACCTGCTGCCCGGCCCGCGGGTGGGCGGTCTCGACGAGGAGCGCCTCATCGAGTCCGAACTCCCGGACCAGGAGACCCTGGAGGCCCGCGAGGAGGCCGAACTCGAGGCGCGCCACCGGCGGGCCGCCGAGCACGGCGACATCGGGGCCATGAGCGTCCTGGGCACCATGCTGCTGCGCCGCGGCGACCTCGAGGGCGCCGAGCCCCATCTGCGCGGTGCCGCCGCCGGAGGGGACCGTCCCGCCGCCAACAACCTGGGCCTGCTGCTGCACCAGCGCGGTTACGCCGACGAGGCCGCCGCCTGGTGGCGCATCGCGGCGGTCGCCGGTTCAGCCGCGGCCGCCCACGCGCTCGGCCGGCACTTCCGCGAGCGCGGCGACGAGCCCGCCGCCGAGTACTGGCTGCGCCAGGCCGCCGAGTCCGGGCACACCCTGGGCGCCTACGCCCTCGCCGACCTCCTGGACCACCGGCGAGACGTCGGCGCCGAGCGCTGGTTCCACGCCGCCGCCGAGCACGGCCACCGCGAGGCCGCCTACCGGCTCGCCGGCATCTGCGCCGAGCGCGGCGAGGAGCGCGAGGCCGAGCAGTGGTACCGGCAGGCCGCCGCCCGCCGGCACCGCAGGGCAGCCCTGCGCCTCGGCACGCTCCTGGAGGAGCGCGGCGAGTTCGAGGAGGCGAAGCGCTGGTATCTGACCGCCGCCCGCGACGGGGAGCCGCGCGCCGCCTGCGCGCTCGGCTTCCTGCTGCGCGACGCCGGTGACGTCGACGGCGCGGCCACCTGGTGGCGGCGCGCCGCCAACGCCGGCGACGGCAACGCCGCCAACGCACTGGGCGCGCTGCACGCGCAGGAGGGCGAGACCCAGACCGCCGAGCGGTGGTACCGGGCCGCGCTGGAGGCGGGGGACATCAACGGCGCCTTCAACCTCGGTCTGCTGTGCGCCGGCCAGGGCCGCACGGCCCAGGCCGAGCAGTGGTACCGCAAGGCCGCCTACACCGGCCACCGCGAGGCCGCCAACGCGCTCGCCGTGCTCCTGCTGCAGCGCGGCGACGCGGCGGGCGCCGAGCCGTGGTTCTCCAAGGCCGCGGAGGCGGGCAGCGTGGACGCAGCCTTCAACCTCGGCATCCTGTACGCCGGGCGGAGCGATGACGCCACCGCGCGGCGCTGGTACGAGCGGGCAGCGGGCAGCGGGCACGGCGAGGCGGCGCTCCAGGTGGCCATCGCCCTGCAGAAGGAGGGCGACACACACGGCGCCGAGCGCCACCTGCGCTGCGCCGCGGGCGGCGGCAGCCCGGAGGGTGCCTTCCGGCTCGGCGCGCTGCTGGACGCCCAGGGCACGCAGGAGGCCGCCGCCGAGGCCGAGGAGTGGTACGCCCGCGCCGCCGGCCAGGGGCACCGCCGTGCCCAGGTACGCCTGGGCATGTGCGCCGCCAAGCGCGGAGACGTCGTCGAGGCGGCCCGCTGGTACCGGGAGGCCGCCGAGGGCGGCAGCCGCAACGGGGCCTTCAACCTCGGGCTGCTCCTCGCCCGTGAGGGCGCGGAGCCGGAGGCGGCCCTGTGGTGGACCCGTGCCGCCGACGCGGGGCATGGACGCGCCGCGCTGCGGCTGGCGCTGCTGGCCGCACGGCACGGACAGCTCGCGGACGCCCAGGCGTGGTGCGCCCGCGCGGTGGAGTGCGGCCCCGCCGAGGTGGCCGAGCGGGCGGCCCGGCTGACCGACGCCCTGGAGCACGAGCTCTCCGCCTGAGAAGCGATTTGCGCTGCTCAGGGCCGGGAGGTTAATCTAGGGACACAACGACGCGGGGTGGAGCAGCTCGGTAGCTCGCTGGGCTCATAACCCAGAGGTCGCAGGTTCAAATCCTGTCCCCGCTACTGAAGAGAAGGCCCGGAAGCCATGGCTTCCGGGCCTTCTCGTATGCGTTGGGTACAGGCCGGGCATGGATCGGGCAAAAGGGAGAGGGCGATCCTGGGCCGGCCGGCGCCGGTGCGCGATCCTGAGGACAGACGCTCAGGCGGCGCGAGGAGGCGGGGTTGCTGCGCAGGCGGCGTAAGCGGCGGCCGACGGAACTCAGGGATGTGACGCGGTGGGGTCGCCTGTGCGCGGCCGCGGACGCCGACGGGCTGCTCCGTGAGCTGTGGGACGCCGCCGGCGACGAGGACGCCGCCTACGACCGTGCGGCGGCGCTGAAGGCACTGGCCGCGGCCCCGCCCCGGCTGTGGCTGCTGCTGGACCGGGCCGCCCGGGTGCGGGAGGGCACCGCCCTGGCGCCAGGCGCCGGTGAACCCCTGCGCCTGCTGCTGGCCGCGATGGACCGGGACGGCCGCACCCGGCAGGCCGCCGTGGAGGAGCTGGCGGTGCACGGCGGACCACTGGTGGCGTCCGCCCTCGCGCTGCGGACGGCGGACTGGGTGGACCAGGTCCGCGACCGTGCCATGGCGGCGCTGCTGCGCCGTACCGCCCCGGACGAGGCGGCCGCGGCCGTACGGCTGCTGCTGAGGCTGCGCGGACGGAGCCGGGCGGCGCACACCCCCGAGGCGTACCGCGGGGTGCTGGCGGCGCCCGAGGCCCGGCGGGCGGTGCGTGCGCTGGCGGCCGACGCGGACCCGCTGACCCGGCGGTTCGGGGTGGAGCTGGCCCTGGAACTGGGCGAGTTCGTACGCGGGGACCTGGTGCGCACGGCCCTGCGCGACCCGGATCAGGTGTGCCGCAGGCTGTGCGCCGAGCGGCTGCTGCAGATGGACCCGGACCAGGCGGGGCGGCTGCTGTGGGCGCGTTCGGCGGCCGTGCGGGAGCTGGCGGTCGCGGCGCTGCCGGACGACGTGCCCGCGGCCCGGCTGACCGCGCCGCTGGCCGACCCGTCGCGGATCGTCCGCGCCCAGGCCCGCTGGCGGCTGTACAGCAGAGGCGAACCCCCGGCGCTGGCCTACCGCAGGCAACTGCTGCGCTGCGGCCCGCAGAGCCCGCCGCGGCTGGTGGCCGGGCTGGTGACGGGGCTGGGGGAGTGCGGGGACGCCTCGGACGCGTCGCTGCTGCTGCGGCTGGCGCGTGAGGCGCGCACTCCGTGGCCGCCGGCCGTGCGCCGGGCCGCGGTGCGCGCTGCGGGCCGGCTCGTCCCGCGCGAGGCCTTGCTGCGCCGGTTGGCACCGCTGGCGGTGGACCCGGACCCCGGCGTGGCCAGGGAGGCATTCGAGGCGCTCTCCAAGGTCGCCGGCCAGGTGCCGGTGGAGACGGTGTGGGTGGGCCGCACCCGGCCGGAGCCGGGGGTGCGGAAGGCCGCGGAACGCGTGCGGCGGGCGGCGCAGCGTCAGGCGCAGGCGGGGCACAGGCCCCGGTAGGTGACCTCCACCCCGGAGACCGCGAACCCGAAGCGCTCCGTGCCGGGCAGGTCCGCCAGCGGGTCGCCGTGCGGGTGGACGTCCCGGACGGTGCCGCAGCCGGAGCACACCAGGTGCTGGTGCGGGCGGTGGGCGTTCGGGTCGTAACGCTTGGCGCGGCCGTCGGTGGCGACCTCTATGACCTCGCCGAGCGACACCAGTTCGCCCAGGGTGTTGTAGACGGTCGCGCGAGAGATCTCGGGCAGTCGCGCCGCCGCCCGGGCGTGCACCTCGTCGGCGGTCAGGTGGACGTGGTCGCCGTCCAGGACCTCGGCCACGACGCGCCGCTGCGCGGTCATCCGCCATCCGCGGCCGCGCAGTCGTTCCAGCAGGTCACTCATTCCATTTCACCTATCAGTGGGATGCGAACAGCTTAACAGTGACAGTCCGTGTTCCGACCAGGTACTACTTTGGTGCTCTTCTTGACTTGGACTGTGTCCATTGTAGGATCGCTTCCGGCGCAAGCCACGGCACAGCACCAACCCCAGGGAGAGGCACGTGACGGTTCAGGAGACCGGCCCGCTGACGACGGAGGCGGGCGCCCCGGTCGCGGACAACCAGAACAGCGAGACCGCGGGCCTCGGAGGACCGGTCCTGATCCAGGACCAGCAACTGCTGGAGAAACTCGCCCGCTTCAACCGCGAGCGCATACCGGAGCGCGTGGTGCACGCCCGCGGCGCCGGCGCCTACGGCACCTTCACCGTGACCGCGGACGTGACGCGGTACACGCGGGCGAAGTTCCTCTCCGAGGTCGGCAAGCGGACGGAGACCTTCCTGCGGTTCTCCACCGTGGCCGGCAGCCTCGGCGCGGCGGACGCGGTGCGTGACCCCAGGGGCTTCGCGCTGAAGTTCTACACCGAGGAGGGCAACTACGACCTCGTCGGCAACAACACCCCGGTGTTCTTCATCAGGGACGCCATCAAGTTCCCCGACTTCATCCACACCCAGAAGCGCGACCCGTACACCGGCTCCCAGGAGGCGGACAACGTCTGGGACTTCTGGAGCCTGTCCCCGGAGTCGACGCACCAGGTGACGTGGCTGTTCGGCGACCGCGGAATCCCCGCCGGCTACCGCCACATGAACGGCTACGGCTCGCACACCTACCAGTGGACCAACGAGGCCGGCGAGGTCTTCTGGGTCAAGTACCACTTCAAGACCGACCAGGGGATCAGGAACCTCACCCAGGAGGAGGCCGGCCGCCTCGCCGGTGAGGACCCCGACTCCCACCAGCGTGACCTGCGCGAGGCCATCGAGCGCGGCGAGTTCCCCAGCTGGACCGTGCAGGTGCAGATCATGCCCGCGGCCGAGGCGGCGACCTACCGCTTCAACCCGTTCGACCTCACCAAGGTGTGGCCGCACGAGGACTACCCGCCGATCGAGATCGGCAGGCTGGAGCTCAACCGCAACCCGCAGAACATCTTCGCCGAGGTCGAGCAGTCGATCTTCTCCCCGGCGCACTTCGTGCCCGGCATCGGCCCGTCCCCGGACAAGATGCTGCAGGGCCGGCTCTTCGCCTACGGCGACGCCCACCGCTACCGCGTCGGCATCAACGCCGACCATCTGCCGGTGAACCGCCCGCACGCGACCGAGGCGCGCACCCACGGTCGCGACGGCGCCCTGTACGACGGCCGACACGGCGGGGCCAGGAACTACGAGCCGAACAGCTTCGGCGGCCCGGCCCAGACCGACCGCCCGCTCTGGTCGGCCACCGCCGTCGCCGGGTACACCGGCAACCACGAGGCGCCCTCGCACGCCGAGGACGACGACTTCGTGCAGGCGGGCAACCTCTACCGGCTGATGTCGCAGGAGGAGAGGGAGCGCCTGGTCGCCAACCTCTCCGGTGCCATCGCCAAGGTGTCGCGCGACGACATCGCCGAGCGTGCGATCGGCAACTTCCGCCGTGCCGACGAGGACTTCGGCAAGCGGCTGGAGGCCGCCGTCCAGGCCCTGCGCGGCTGACCGGCGTCCGTCCCTCCCGCAGTCCCGGAGGGGGCCGGGTGCGTCCAGGCACCCGGCCCCCTCCGATCCATGTGCAGGCCGTCAGCCGGCCAGGGCGTGCGCCGGCTGCCAGCAGCGCACGATGTCGCGTACGGAGACCATGCCGACCGGGTTGCGGTCGTCCAGCACCACCAGGTGCCGGAAGCCGCCGCGCACCATCGCGGCGGCCGCCTCTTCGAGGGTCCACTGGGGCGCGGCGAAGACCACGTCCGTGGTGGTGTGGGCGGCGGCGAGTTCGTGGTCCGGGTCGAGCCCCGCACCGATGGCGTTGAGGATGTCGCGCTCGGTCAGGATGCCGAGACCGCAGGTGTCGGGATCGAGTACCACCGCCGCGCCCACCCGTCGGGCGGACATCAGCCGGGCGGCCTGGCGGAGGGTGTGAGCGGGACCGACCGTGAGAACGACCGTGCTCATGGCGTCGCGTACGAGCATGGGATACCCCTCGGGCTGCGTCGTGGCCGTCTTGAGAACCGTTTCACAAATGCACAAGCTCACGCATTCTCATGTTCACATGCGCTGCGGTCCGCAGCAAGGGGCGTGCGGAGGGTGATCGGTAGTGTGAGGGGTCGGTCGGTTACGGGCGGTTCAGGAAGGCGAGCATGTCCTCGTGCAGCAGCCCGTTGGAGGCCGCCGCGTTCCCGCCGTACGGTCCCTCGGTCCCGTCCAGGCTGGTGAAGCGCCCACCGGCCTCGCGCACGATCACCTCGTTCGCCGCCATGTCCCACAGGCTCAGTTCGGGCTCGGCGCAGATGTCCACCGCGCCCTCGGCGACCATCATGTACGGCCAGAAGTCGCCGTACGCGCGCGTCCGCCAGCAGGAGCGGGTCAGGTCGAGGAAGCCGTCCAGCCGGCCCTGCTCCTCCCAGCCGCTCAGCGAGGAGTAGGCGAAGGAGGCGTCCTCCAGCCGGCTCACCTGGGACACCCGCAGCCGCGTGGCCGAGGCCAGGCTGCGACCGGTGTACGCCCCGCCGTCCTTCACCGCCCACCAGCGGCGCCCCAGGGCGGGCGCGGACACCACGCCTACCACGCCCTGGTCGCCCCGCTCCCCGCGCACCATCAGCGCGATCAGGGTGGCCCACACGGGAACCCCGCGGACGTAGTTCTTGGTGCCGTCGATCGGGTCGATGATCCAGCGCCGTGGGCCGCTGCCCTCCGTGCCGTACTCCTCGCCGAGCACGGCGTCGCGCGGTCTGGCCCGGCCCAGCTGACTGCGGATCAGCTCCTCGGCGCGCTTGTCGGCCTCGCTGACCGGCGTCATGTCGGGCTTGGTCTCGACCTTGAGGTCCAGGGACTTGAAGCGCTCCATGGTGGCGGCGTCGGCGGCGTCGGCAAGGATGTGCGCGAGGCGCAGATCATCGTTGAAGTCCGGCATGAGGCGAACAGTATCGATCGTGGGAGGTCGAGGTCACGCAGGGTGCGCGGGGAGGGTTGACACGGACCGACGGCGCGTCAATTCTGGCCCCACAGCCCTCTGAGACCGCTCGTTAGGGTCGAGGCCGCTTGAGACCGCTTGGAGGCGATCGTGCCGACAGCGCGTGAATCACTCCTGGACGCGGCGTTGTCCGCACTGGGCGACCGTTCCTGGGCGACGATCAGGATGGTCGACGTCGCGGCCACCGCCGGGGTGTCGCGGCAGACCCTCTACAACGAGTTCGGCACCAAGGAGGGGCTCGCGCGGGCCCTGGCGCGGCGGGAGACGGAGGGCTTCCTGGCGGGTGTGGAGCGCGCCCTGGACACCGCCGGACGGCAGGGCGCCGACGTCGGCGACTGCTTCGCCGCCGCGACCGCCTGGACCCTGCACAGCGCCCGCCGCAGCCGGCTGGTGCGCGCGGTGCTCACCGGCTGCCGCGGGGACCGGGTCCCCGCGGCAGCCGTCGTGCCGGTGCCGCTGCCCCGGCTGCCGGGCCGGCGGCTGCGCAAGGACGACGCCCCGCTGGCCCCGGCCGAACTCCTCGACGACTTCCGGGCACGCGCCGTGACCGTGCTGGGGCGGCGCTTCCCCACGCTCGACCGGGCCGAGGCCGACTGGGCCTGCGAGACCGCGGTGCGCGTCACCGTCTCCTACGTCGTCGCGCCCGCGGTCTCCGACGAGGAAGCGTGCCGGCGGGTCGCCCGGCTGGTCCGGGGGCTGCTCCAGCGCGGCTGGTGACGGGATCGGCCCCGTCCCCGGTGCGGCCGTGTCCGGGGGGTCAGTGGGCGGAGCCGGAGAGCTGGAGCCCGATGACGCCCAGGACGACCAGGCTGATGGAGATCAGCTTGAGGGTCGAGACGACGTCGCCGAGGAAGGCCATGCCGTAGATCGCCGTCCCGGAGGCCCCGATGCCCGTCCACACCGCGTACGCGGCCCCGACGTCCAGCTTCTTCAGTGCCAGCGTGAGCAGGCCGAAGCTGCCGAGGGCGAAGGAGCAGAACGCGATGGTCGGCCACAGGCGGGTGAACCCGTGGGAGAGCTTGAGGCAGACCGCGAAGCCGGTTTCGAGGAGTCCAGCGACCACCACGAGGAGCCAGGCCATCGAGCGCCCTCCCGTTTCCGTCCGTCGATGAGCGATCATCACACAGCATGCCCGGAAATGGCGCCTCAGTCCCCTTCCTTGCGCTCACGCGTCGCGAGCAACCGTCGCAGCGAGAACAACCGGGCGGGTTCCGCGTGCCCGTCGGCGACCCAGGCGTCCAGCGCGCAGTCGGGTTCGTCGTGGCTGCAGGCGCGCGGGCAGTCCGCCGTGCCCGGCTCCAGGTCGGGGAAGGCGTGGATGACGCGCGACGGGTCGATGTGGGCCAGGCCGAAGGAGCGCACGCCCGGGGTGTCGATGACCCAGCCCTGCTCGGAGCGCAGCGGCAGCGCGAGCGCGGAGGTCGTGGTGTGCCGCCCGCGGCCGGTGACCGCGTTGACGTGGCCGGTCGCGCGCTGACGCTCCACCAGCGCGTTGACCAGGGTGGTCTTCCCGACGCCGCTGTGGCCGACGAAGGCGGTGATCCGGCCCTCGAGCTGCTCGCGCACGGCCTCCGTCGCCGCGGCGTCGAAGTTCTCGTGGCTGGTCACCACATAGGGGACGCCCAGCGGCGCGTACGTCTCCAGCAGCGGCCCGGCGGGCGCGAGGTCGGACTTGGTGAGCACCAGCAGCGGTTCGAGGCCGGCGTCGTAGGCGGCCACCAGGCAGCGGTCGATGAGCCGCGGCCGCGGCTCGGGGTCGGCGAGGGCGGTCACGATGGCGAGCCGGTCCGCGTTGGCGACGACCACGCGCTCGTACGGATCGGTGTCGTCCGCGGTGCGGCGCAGCACCGAGCTGCGCTCCTCGACCCGCACGATCCGCGCCAGGGTGTCCTTCTCCCCTGACAGGTCGCCGACGATGCCCACCCGGTCGCCGACCACGATGCCCTTGCGGCCCAGCTCACGGGCCTTCATCGCGGTGATCGTGCGGTCCTCGACGAGGCAGGTGACACGGCCCCGGTCGACGGTGAGGACGAAGCCCTCCTCGGCGTCCTCGTGCTTGGGACGGATGCTGGTGCGGGGACGGTTCCCCTTGCGGTTCGGGCGGACCCGGACGTCGTCCTCGTCGGTGTGCTTGCCGTAGCGCCGCATGGTTCAGGCCCGCACCGGGGCCGCCGGTGCCGTGCCCAGCATGGCCGTCCACATCTCGGGGAAGTCGGGGAGGGTCTTGCCGGTGGTCGCGACGTTCTCGACCCGGACGCCGTCGACGGCCAGGCCCAGGACGGCGCCCGCGGTGGCCAGCCGGTGGTCCTCGTAGGTGTGGAAGACGCCGCCGCGCAGCGGCCGCGGCCGGATGCGCAGCCCGTCCTCGGTCTCGGTGACGTCGCCGCCGAGCTCGTTGATCTCCTTGCTCAGCGCGGCCAGCCGGTCGGTCTCGTGCAGCCGCAGGTGGCCCACGCCGCGCAACACGGACTCGGAGTCGGCGAGCGCGGCGACCGCCGCGATGCCGGGGGTGAGCTCGCCCACCTCCGACAGGTCGGCGTCGATGCCGTGGATCCGGCCGGAACCGGTGAAGACCAGGCCCGCGTCCGTCAGCTCACATGAACCGCCCATCCGGGTGAACAGCTCACGCAGTGCGTCACCGGGCTGGGTGGTGCGCCGCGGCCAGTCGGGGATGACCACACGGCCGCCGGTCACGAGCGCGGCGGCGAGGAACGGCTGGGCGTTGGAGAGGTCCGGCTCGACGGTGAGGTCCACGCCGAGCAGCGCGCCGGCGTCGACCCGCCACACGTTCGGCTCGCCGCCGTTCTCCGGGGTGTCGACCTTGGCGCCGGCGTGCCGCAGCATCTCCACCGTCATCTTGATGTGCGGCAGCGACGGCAGCGCCGGGCCGGTGTGCCGCACCTCGACGCCCTGGTTGAAGCGGGGGCCGGACAGCAGCAGGGCGCTGACGAACTGGGAGGACGAGGACGCGTCGACCGACACCGGGCCCCCGTCCAGCGCCCCGCCGCCGTGCACGGTCAGCGGCAGCGCGCCGCGGCCCTCGTCGTCGATGCGGGCGCCCAGCGTGCGCAGCGCGTCGATGACCCCGTTCAGCGGGCGCTCGTGGCTGCGCGGGTCACCGTCGAAGTGCACGGGGCCGTCGGCGAGCGCGGCGACCGGCGGCAGGAAGCGCATCACCGTGCCGGCGTTGCCGACGTCGACGGAGGCGGGACCGTGCAGCCCGGCCGGGATGACCCGCCAGGCCTCGCCGCCGTAGGGATTGACCACCTCGTCGATCTGGACGCCCATGGCGCGCAGCGCGTCGGCCATCAGCACGGTGTCGCGGCTGCGCAGCGGGCGGCGCAGCCAGCCCGGCTCGGAGGCGAGGGCCGCGAGCACCAGGGCACGGTTGGTGACCGACTTGGATCCGGGCACGGTGACCGTCGCGTGGACGGGGGCGGACGCGAGCGGCGCGGGCCACAGGGCGGTGTGCTCGGGGTTACCGGTCATGGCCCCAAGCGTAGTGGCTCACGCAGAAGGCGAATCGCTCACAAAGCGGACGAAACCTGAAGGAAACAGATACCCGCTCGCAAGGTCTACAGACCTACCAGCCAGCGGCCGCCGCCGAACAGCGACAGCAGCGCCACCGCGTAGAACAACAGCATCCACAGGGCCGCCGGGGTGTGCGTCAGCCGGGCCAGCTGGTCCGCGTCCGAGCCGGGCGCCGCACCGCCGTGCCGCTTGCGCTGGAGCTCCAGGACCGGCCGCACGCCCCCGAACAGCAGGAACCACACCACCAGGTAAGCGAAGGCCGCCTGGACCCCGGGCCCGGTCAGCCAGGACACCAGCAGGAACAGGCCGCCGGTCAGGAACACCGTCAGCACCCCGTACGCGTTCCTGATCATCACCAGCATCACCAGCAGCAGGGCCGTCGCCCCCCACAGCAGCGCCGTGATGTGCCCGGCCGCCAGCAGCAGGGCCCCGGCCAGGCCCAGCAGGGACGGCGCGGTGTAGCCGGCCGCCGCGGTGAGGATCATGCCGAGGCCGTACGGTTTGCCCCGGGAGACGGTCAGGCCCGAGGTGTCCGAGTGCAGCCGGATGCCCTGCAGCCGGCGTCCGGACAGCAGGGCGACCAGGCCGTGGCCCCCTTCGTGGGCGATCGTGATCGCGTTGCGGGACAGCCGCCATATGGCGTGCGGCAGCACCGCGGCCACCGCGACGGCCGCCGTCGCGCCGACCAGCCAGGGGGAGGGCGCGGGCTGGGTGCCGAAGATGGAGTCGATGAGCTGCACGATCCCGCACCATACGACGGCCGGCTGTGTCCGCGCCGTGGCAATCTGGCACTCATGTGCGGTCGATATGCAGCGAGCCGGAGCCCCGAGGATCTCGTCGGGCTGTTCGACGTGCGGAAATGGGATCCCACCGAGGCGCTGGACCCCAACTGGAACGTCGCGCCCACCGACAGCACCTACGCGGTGCTGGAGCGGCCCGACAAGGAGACGGGCGAGATCGTCCGGCAGCTGCGCACCCTGCGCTGGGGGCTGGTGCCGAGCTGGGCCAAGTCACCCGAGGCCGGCGTCAAGATGATCAACGCGCGGGCCGAGACCGTGCACGAGAAGTCCTCCTACCGCCGCCCCTTCGCCTCGCGCCGCTGCCTGCTGCCGGCCGACGGCTACTTCGAGTGGGTCACCGGCAAGGACGAGCGGCAGCTGGAGGAGCAGGGGAAGAGGAAGCGGCCCCGCAAGCAGCCGTACTTCGTCACCCCCGTCGACGGCTCGGTCTTCGCGATGGCCGGGCTCTACGAGTTCTGGCGCGACCGCACCCTGCCCGACGAGCACCCGCGCGCCTGGTGGGTCACGTGCACCGTCATCACCACCGAGGCCGAGACCGAGCCCTTCGCCGACGCCGGAGAGCGTCCTGACGGCCCGCACTCCCTGGCCGGGATCCACCCGCGCATGCCACTGTGGATCACCCCGGAGCACTGGGACGACTGGCTCGACCCCGCGCGCACCGACGTCGAGGACCTGCGCGGGCTGCTCGTGCCGCCGCGGCCCGGCCTGCTGCGCGCGTATCCCGTGCGCACCGAGGTGAGCAACGTCCGCAACAACGGGCCGGAGCTGGTCGAGCCGATCGAGGCGCCCGAGGAGGCGACCTTGTTCTGACCGCCCGCGGTGCCAGACTGGCCGCTGTGAGCGAGATCATGGAGACCGTGCCGACGCCCGTGGGGGACGCCCGCGTCACCTGGCACCGGGCCGGCCGCCCGCGCGCCGTCGTGGCGCTGGGCCACGGTGCGGGAGGCGGCGTCGAGGCACGTGACCTGCGGGCCCTGGCCGCGGCCCTGCCGCCGCGCGGCTGGACGGTCGCGCTGGTGGAGCAGCCCTGGCGGGTGGCCGGCAAGAAGCTGGCGCCGGCGCCGAAGACCCTGGACGCCGCGTGGACGGCGCTGTGGCCCGCGCTGGCCCGGCCCGGTCTGCCGCTCGTCGCGGGCGGACGCAGCGCGGGAGCCCGGGTGGCCTGCCGTACCGCGAAGCAGCTGGACGCGGTCGCGGTACTGGCGCTGTCCTTCCCGCTGCATCCGCCGGGCAAGCCGGAGAAGTCCCGGGCCGGCGAGCTGACCGGTGCCGGGGTGCCGGTCCTGGCCGTGCAGGGCGGGCGCGATCCCTTCGGCCGCCCCGAGGAGTTTCCCGAGGGCTGCGAGCCGCGCGAGGTGCCGTACGCGGACCACGGATTCGCCGTGCCGAAGTCCGCGGACCTCACCCAGGAGGAAGCACTGAGCGTCATCACGGACGCCGTGCTGGGCTGGCTGGAGGAACTGCCCCCGCTTCGGGAATGAGCGGTGCGTGGCCCGTGTTGTCGCAGGCGTCCGCACGAAAAAACGTACGCACAGTGAGGAAGGCAGCCGGATGGTGAGAGCCGAGTGCCGCGCGCGAGCCGAGGCGCCTTACCTGTCGTGGCCGGAGTGGCCGGCGATGGGCGGGGCGAACAGGAACAGCGCGCCGATCGCGCCCGGGATATCCTCCGATGGCGTGGGGTCCGCTTATGGCCCCGTGACCGTCGTGGAGGAGGTGGGTCCGGTCAGCGGCAACGACGACAGCCCGTCCGAGGTGCCTGAGGTGCAGGGGACTCCGGAGTCCGACGTCGAGCGCAGCGCGCGCTTCGAACGGGACGCCCTGGAGTACCTGGACCAGATGTACTCGGCGGCGCTGCGCATGACCCGCAACCCGGCCGATGCCGAGGACCTGGTGCAGGAGACGTACGCCAAGGCGTACGCGTCCTTCCACCAGTTCCGTGAGGGAACCAATCTGAAGGCGTGGCTGTACCGCATCCTCACCAACAGCTTCATCAACTCCTACCGCAAGAAGCAGCGCGAGCCCCAGCGCAGCGGTACGGAGGAGATCGAGGACTGGCAGCTGGCACGCGCCGAGTCGCACATGTCCACGGGTCTGCGCTCCGCGGAGTCCCAGGCGCTGGACCACCTTCCCGACTCGGACGTGAAGCAGGCGCTGCAGGCGATCCCGGAGGAATTCCGGATCGCGGTCTATCTTGCGGACGTCGAGGGCTTTGCCTACAAGGAGATCGCCGACATCATGGGAACCCCCATCGGTACGGTGATGTCCCGTCTGCACCGGGGGCGGCGGCAGCTGCGTTCGCTGCTGGAGGACTACGCGCGGGAGCGCGGGCTCGTCCCGGCGGGCGCGGGAGACGAGAAGGGCTCGGGCACATGAGCTGCGGCAACCCGCATGAGACGGACTGCTCCGAGGTACTCGAACACCTTTACGAGTACCTGGACAACGAGATGTCCGACGACGCCTGCGCCAAGTTCAAGCAGCACTTCGACGAGTGCCACCCTTGCTTGGAGAAGTACGGCCTCGAGCAGGCCGTCAAGAAGCTGGTCAAGCGCTGCTGCGGACACGACGACGTGCCCACGGACCTGCGCTCCAAGGTGCTCACGCGGATCGAGCTGATCCGCGCGGGCGAGGTGGCGCCGGTACCGGAGCCGGCCGACGGAGGCAGCGCGCCGACCGGTTCGCCGACCGGCTGACGCACGCGGCGCCGCCAGGTCACCCGGGATCACCCGAAGGCGGGAATCGCGGCCGCTCGCGCACCGCGCGACGGCCGCGCCCCTAGCCTCGGTGAGGTGCGTGCGAAGCGGGCGGTCCGGATGCTCCCCGCGGCGGCCCGGGTGTACGTCCCGGTGGTCGTCGTCTCGGCGTGCGGTGCCCTGGTCACCAGTCCCCGTGAGGGTGCTCCCTGGGCGACCGCCGCCGTGCTGGCGGCGCTCTACGCGGCCGGGGAGCGGACGGGGGCGTCGCTGCCCCCGGTGCTCTTCGCGGCCGCGCTCCTGCTTCCCCCGGGCGCGGCCGCACTCGTCGCCGTGCCCGGTGGCCTGCTCGCGCCGGTCCGGGGCGAGCCGCGCATGGTGCGCCGTGTATGGCACGCCGCGCAGCTCGCGCTGGCGACCGCCGCGGCGGCCCAGGTCCGGGCCGCCTTCGGGGAGGGGCCCTTCGCGCGGCTGCCGGGACTGCTGCTGCCCGCGCTCGCGGCCGTTCTGGCCTTCTGCCTGTTCTCGGCCGCCCTCACCGCCGGCGTGCTGATCACCGCCGAGCGCACCGCCCCGTCCGCGGCCTGGCGGGAGGCCCTGCTCGAGCCGCTCGCCCCGCACCTCACCTACGGCCTGGTGGGTCTCATGGCCGCGGTGCTCTGGCAGGGACCGTACGGGGCGGTGGCCGCGGTCCTCGCCCTGCTGCCGACGCACATCGCGCGCTGGGTCGTGGGCCAGGCGCGTCGCGAGCGGGCCGCGCACCAGGCGACGGTGCGGGCGCTGGTGCAGGCCGTGGAGATCAAGGACCGCTACACCCGGGGCCACAGCGAGCGCGTCGGCCGGGCGTCGGCGCTGATCGCCCGCGAGATCGGGTTGCCGCCCGAGCGGGTGGAGGCCCTGCGGCTGGCCGGCATCCTGCACGACATCGGCAAGCTCGGCGTGCCCACGCGGGTGCTGCGCAAGGACAGCCCGCTCACCCCCGAGGAGCGGCGGATCATCGAGCTGCACCCCGGCTACGGCCACGAGATGGTGCGCGGCATCGCCTTCCTCGACGACGCCCGCACCGCGATCCTCCACCACCACGAACGCCTGGACGGATCGGGCTACCCGTACGGCCTGGCGGGCGAGGCCATCCCGTCCTCCGCGCGGCTGGTTGCCGTGGCCGACGCCTTCGACGCGATGACCTCCACCCGCGCCTACCAGGCCACCCGCGGTGTCGACGACGCGCTGGGGGAGCTGCGCCGCTGCGCCGGCACCCACTTCGACCCGCTCATGGTGCAGGCCCTGATCCGGGCCGTCCGCCGGGAGGGCTGGAACCCGGCGGTCACCGCCGACGAGCCGGAACCCTTCGCCCCCGCGCAGACCCGGCGTCACGCGCGCCGCGAGGCCCCGCCCCGCCGTACCCCCGAGCCGCGCCCGTGAGCGCCTCCGGACGCCGCGGCGGCGACCACCGGCGCCACCGCAGACGCACGCCCTCCGTCGTGCTCGCCGTCCACGGGGTCGCGCTCGCCGTGGGTGGCGCCGCCCTGGTCTGGACGGCGGCGCACGGAGTGGCGGATCCCGCGCCGGCCGCCGCGTTCGGGGCGCTGGTCGTCGTCGGCGAGGTCTTCCGGATCCCGGAGCCCGAGGGCAGGGAGGCCGCCCCCGTCGCCTTCGCCGGGGCCCTGGCGTACGCGCTGCTCGCGGCCGAGGCGGTGGCGGTCGTGGTGGCGGTTGCCGCCGCCGCGGTGGGCGCCGGGCAGCTGAGAGGCGCATCACGGGACGCGGCGGCGCGGCGCGTGCTGACGGTGGCGTTCGCCGCGGCGACCGCGCCGCCGCTGTACGGCGGCAGCGGCGGCCATCCGGGCTACGCCGTCCTGCTGCTGGCCAGCACGATCCTGTGCGACGCCGTGCTGGCCGCCGTGCTGGGCACCGCTCGCACCGGGCATCCCTTCGCCTCCGTCGTCCGCGACGAACTGGCCGTCCTGCCGGGCGTCGGCTCGGCCGTGTGCGCCGGCGGGGTCGTGCTGGCGCAGGCCGAGCAGGCGGCCGGACTGTGGGCGCTGCCCGTGTGCGGGGTGCCGCTGCTACTGACCCAGACGGCCTTCCGGCGGCACGCCGCGATCCGGTCCACCCACCGGGAGACCATCGCCTCGCTGGCCCGGGCCACCGAGGTCGCCGGCTACACCCCGGTGGGGCACGCCCGCCGGGTCAGCGCGCTCAGCCACGCCATGGGCCGCGAACTCGGCCTGGGCGGAAGGGCGCTGGCGGCCCTGGAGCATGCCGCGCTGATGCACGACATCGGCCAGCTCTCCCTCGTCGACCCGGTGCCCGGCGGTGCCACCTCGTCCCTCGATCAGGTGGAACGCCGGCGCATCGCCCTGCTCGGCGCGGAGGTCGTACGCCGGACGGGTGCCCCGGAGGAAGTCGCGCGGATCGTGGAGGGCCAGGCCGATCCGTACCGGGAACAGCCGCTCGCGGGACGCATCGTGCGTACGGCCAACGCCTACGAGGACCTGGCCGGGGGCGGTACAGCCGTAGGCCGCGGGCTGCAGGCACTGGAGCGGTTACGCCTCGATACCGCGCACGAATACGACCCTCGCGTGGTCGAGGCCCTGACCAGGGTCGTTGCCCGGGCCGGACAGTGAACCCACCGGTAATGAGCGGGCGCGCCAAGGGGCATGGTTGGATGCCCGCAGGGGCGCAGAGCGCTCAAGAGGCGCACCATGGCGCCGATGCTGCCAAACCGACAAGCCCGGCCGTGTGTGACAGGCCCTGCCGATGGCAAGGAGGACTGATGAGCACCGCTGAGCACGGGACGTGGGGGAACGGACGGGGCACCGTGGGGCACCAGCGAACGCGAACGGCAGGCGGGACACCTTGAGGATCTTCGGCAGGGCACGGCATCGGCCGTCCGCCACCTGGCGGCAGGCGACCGACCGGGCGTTCACGCTGATCAGCGACGGGCGGTACGAGGACGCCGGCGCGCTGCTGACCCGTGCCGCGGACCTGGAGCCCTGGCGTTCGGAGTCCTGGTACAACCTCGCGCTGCTGCACAAGTTCCGGCACGACTGGGAGCAGGCCCGCACCACCGGCCTGCGGGCCGTCGCCCTGCTGGACCGCGCGCCCGGCGCCCCCGACTGGTGGAACGTCGGCATCGCCGCCACCGCCCTGCAGGACTGGCCGCTGGCCCGCCGCGCCTGGCAGGCGTACGGACTGCGGCCCGACCCCGCCGGGGCCGGCCCGGTCGAGATGCAGCTGGGCAGCTCGGCGGTACGGCTCTCCCCGGAGGGTGAGGCCGAGGTGGTCTGGGGCCGCCGGATCGACCCGGCCCGGATCGAGGTGCTGAGCATCCCGCTGCCGTCCTCCGGCCGCCGCTGGGGCGAGGTCGTGCTCCACGACGGCGTCCCGCACGGCGAGCGGCGCACCGCCGAGGGTGCCACCTACCCGGTCTTCGACGAGATCGAGCTGTGGGCGCCCTCGCCGGTGCCGACCTGGCTCGTCCTGCTGGAGGCGGCCACCGAGTCCGACCGCGACGCCCTGGAGCAGCTCGCTGCCGACGCCGGCTACGCCGCCGAGGACTGGTCGTCCTCGGTCCGGCTGCTCTGCCGCACCTGCTCTGAGAGCCGCATGCCGACCGACGACGGCTCCGACGCCTCCCGCGACCCGCACGACCAAGGCGAGCCCGGCCATCCGGGTCACCTCAGCCACCGCACCCCCGGCGCCCTGTGGGCCCCCGAGCGCGAGTGCGGCATCGCCGCCCCGGCCGGACTGGTGCGCGGCCTGCTGGACAGCTGGGTCGCCGACAGCCCCGACACCCGGGACTGGCGCGATCTCGAAGAGGTCTGCTGACGCCTCCGCGGGCACGTACCCTTGATGGGCTATTGAGCTTCTCAGAAGGCCCCAGGAAGGCGTACGACGGACCATGTCGCAGCAGGAGACCGAGCAGACCGCATTCACCGACGACGTGACGGACGCGGAGGAGCGTGAGGCCGCCCACCGCGAGCGCGGCACCGCCCGCCCCATCACGGTCGTCGGCAACCCGGTGCTGCACCACCCGTGCAAGACGGTCACGTCCTTCGACGACGAGCTGGCCGCGCTCATCGACGACATGTTCGCCAGCCAGCGCGCCGCCGAGGGCGTCGGCCTCGCCGCCAACCAGATCGGCGTGGACCTGCGGGTCTTCGTCTACGACTGCCCGGACGACGACGGGGTCCGCCACGTCGGCCACGTGGTCAACCCCGTGATCGACGACCTCCCCGCCGAGCGCCGCGTCCTCGACGACGGCAACGAGGGCTGCCTGTCCGTGCCGGGCGCCTACGCGGAGCTGCCGCGTCCCGACTACGCGGTCTGCCGCGGGCAGGACCTGCACGGCAACGACATCGTCGTGGAGGGCAGGGGCTTCTTCGCGCGCTGCCTGCAGCACGAGACCGACCACCTGGGCGGCTACCTCTACATCGACCGGCTCTCCAAGCGGGACCGCAAGGACGCGCTGAAGCAGATGGCGGAGTCCACGCCGAAGTACGAGACCGTCCCGAACGAGTGATCCACCGCCCGGATACCGCGGACCGGCGTGATCGGCGCCGCGGTGGCCGGGGGACCGCACGCCTGGACGGGCCCGCTTTCCAAGGCGTCGGGGAGGGAACGAGGACGGCAGCCGTGCCGGACGGCCTCTTCCTCTACCTCGTCGTCCCTCGGCACGAACGGGTCTACGTCCTCCAGGTCACCGCGTTCCGATCGCCCGGCCGGCGGGCGGGGTCGCGGGCGGCGGCGACCGCCCGCGACCCCGTCCCGCGGCGCGGATCAGAAGTCGTCGTCGAAGGAGACCGTGCCCTCGACCGCCACCTGGTACGCGGAGGCGCGGCGCTCGAAGAAGTTGGTCAGCTCCTGGACGTTCTGCAGCTCCATGAAGGAGAACGGGTTCTCCGAGCCGTAGCGGGCCGGCAGACCGAGGCGGACCAGGCGCTGGTCGGCGACGCACTGCAGGTACTCGCGCATGGAGTCGGTGTTCATGCCGGGCAGGCCGTCGCCGCACAGATCGCGGGCGAACTGGAGCTCGGCCTCGACGGCCTCCTCCAGCATCGCGGTGACCTGCTTGCCCATCTCCTCGTCGAAGAGGCCGGGCTCCTCCTCGCGGACGGTGTCGACGACGTGGAACGCGAAGTCCATGTGCATCGACTCGTCGCGGAACACCCAGTTGGTGCCGGTGGCGAGCCCGTGCAGCAGGCCGCGCGAGCGGAACCAGTAGACGTACGCGAAGGCGCCGTAGAAGAACAGGCCCTCGATGCAGGCCGCGAAGCAGATCAGGTTGAGGAGGAAGCGGCGACGGTCCTCCCTGGTCTCCAGGCGGTCGATGGACTCCACCGAGTCCATCCAGCGGAAACAGAACTGCGCCTTCTCGCGGATCGAGGGGATGTTCTCCACGGCCGCGAACGCGGCCGCGCGCTCCTCGGGATCGGGCAGGTAGGTGTCGAGCAGTGTCAGATAGAACTGGACGTGCACGGCCTCCTCGAAGAGCTGCCGCGACAGGTACAGCCGCGCCTCCGGGGAGTTGATGTGCTTGTACAGGGTCAGCACGAGGTTGTTGGCCACGATCGAGTCGCCGGTGGCGAAGAAGGCCACCAGCCGGCCGATCATGTGCTGCTCGCCGGGGGAGAGCTTGGCGAGGTCGGTGACGTCGGAGTGGAGGTCGACCTCCTCCACGGTCCAGGTGTTCTTGATGGCGTCGCGGTAGCGCTCGTAGAAGTCCGGGTAGCGCATCGGACGCAGGGTCAGCTCGAATCCCGGGTCGAGCAGGTTCTTGGTGGAGCTCATCACTGGCAGGCCTCGCAGGACTCGGGGTTCTCAAGGGAGCAGGCGATCGCCTCGGCGTCGGGCGTCGTCTGCTGGAGCGGGATCGGGGCGGTCGCGCGGGCGGACTGCGCGATGCGGGTGGCCGGGCGGGAGCGCAGGTAGTAGGTCGTCTTCAGGCCCTGCTTCCAGGCGTACGCGTACATCGAGCTGAGCTTGCCGATGGTGGGAGAGGCCATGAAGAGGTTCAGCGACTGGCTCTGGTCGAGGTACGGGGTGCGGGCCGCCGCCATGTCGATCAGGGCGCGCTGCGGGATCTCCCAGGCCGTGCGGTACAGCTCGCGGACGTCCGCGGGGATCCAGCTGAAGCCCTCGACGGAGCCGTTGGACTCGCGCAGCGCGTCGCGGGTCTGCGCGTCCCAGACGCCGAGCTTCTTCAGGTCGGCCACCAGGTAGGAGTTGACCTGCAGGAACTCGCCGCTGAGCGTCTCGCGCTTGAAGAGGTTGGAGACCTGCGGCTCGATGCACTCGTACACGCCCGCGATCGAGGCGATCGTGGCGGTCGGGGCGATGGCCAGCAGCAGCGAGTTGCGCATGCCGGTGGCGGCGACGCGGGCGCGCAGCGCCTCCCAGCGCTCGGGCCAGTTCTCCTCGGTGTCGTAGTGGTCCGGGTGCAGCACGCCGCGGGCGGCACGGGTCTGCGACCAGGCCGGGTGCGCGCCGTGGCGCTCGGCCAGGTCGCAGGAGGCCTCGTACGCGGCGAGCATGATGCGCTCGGCGATCTTCGTGGAGAGCGCCTTGGCCTCGGCGGAGTCGAAGGGCAGCCGCAGCTTGAAGAACACGTCCTGCAGGCCCATCGCGCCCAGACCCACCGGGCGCCAGCGCTCGTTGGAGGCTGCGGCCTCGCGGGTCGGGTAGAAGTTGATGTCCACGACGCGGTCGAGGAAGGTGACGGCGGTGCGGACGGTGGTGTCCAGCCGCTCCCAGTCGATGACTTCCTCCCCGGCGCCGCCGTCCTCGGCCACGAAGGCGCCGAGGTTGACCGAACCGAGGTTGCAGACCGCCGTCTCGCCGTCGTTCGTGACCTCCAGGATCTCCGTGCAGAGGTTGGAGGAGTGGATGACGCGGCCGGGCTCGGCCGTCTGGTTGGCGGTGCGGTTGGACGCGTCCTTGAAGGTCATCCAGCCGTTGCCGGTCTGCGCCAGGGTGCGCATCATCCGGCCGTACAGCTCGCGCGCCGGGAGGGTTTTGCGGGCCAGGCCCGCCGCCTCGGCCTCGCGGTAGGCGGCGTCGAACTCCTCGCCCCACAGGTCGACCAGCTCGGGCACGTCGGCGGGGGAGAACAGCGACCAGGTGCCGTCGGTGTCGACGCGGCGCATGAACTCGTCCGGGATCCAGTGGGCCAGGTTGAGGTTGTGGGTGCGGCGCGCCTCCTCACCGGTGTTGTCGCGCAGCTCCAGGAACTCCTCGATGTCCGCGTGCCAGGTCTCCAGGTAGACGCACGCCGCGCCCTTGCGGCGACCGCCCTGGTTCACGGCGGCGACGGAGGCGTCGAGGGTGCGCAGGAACGGGACGATGCCGTTGGAGTGCCCGTTGGTGCCGCGGATCAGCGAACCGCGGGAGCGGATGCGGGAGTAGGACAGGCCGATGCCGCCGGCGTGCTTCGACAGCCGGGCCACCTGGTGGTAGCGGTCGTAGAGGGAGTCCAGTTCGTCCAGCGGGGAGTCCAGCAGGTAGCAGGAGGACATCTGCGGGTGCCGGGTGCCGGAGTTGAAGAGCGTGGGGGAGCTGGGCAGGTAGTCCAGCCGGCTCATCAGGCCGTAGAGCGCCGCGACCTCGTCCACCGAGCGGCTGGTGCGGTCCTCGGCCAGGCCGCAGGCGACGCGGAGCATGAAGTGCTGCGGGGTCTCGATGACCTGGCGGGTGGTCGGGTGGCGCAGCAGGTAGCGGCTGTGCAGGGTGCGCAGGCCGAAGTAGCCGAAGCGGTCGTCGGCGCCGTCGGCGAGCGCGCCGTCGACGAGCGCGTCCAGCCGACCGGCGTGCTCGGCCACGAAGGCGGCGGTGCCGTCGGCGATCAGGCCCTCGCGGTGGCCCACCGCGATGGACGCGGAGAACGAGACCGCGCCTTCGCCCGCCGCCTCGTCGGCGATGGCGAGGGTGAGCAGACGGGCGGCGAGCCGCGAGTACTGCGGGTCCTCCGCGATCAGCCCGGCGGCGGCCTCGGTGGCCAGCGCCCGCAGTTCCGCCTCGTCCGCGGCCGCGCTGCGGCCCCGCAGGGCGGCGGCGGCGACCCGGCCGGGGTCGGTGTCGGGGAGGTCTGCGGTCAGTTCCGTCAGGGTGCGCAGCAGTTCGGCCCCGGTTGAGGCAGGGTCCGATGCGGTGGCGGGTGCGGCGGGCGCGATGGTCACGTGTGCTCTCTCCCTCGTACGGCGGCGACGCGGAGGAGCGACGGGGCGCACGCAGGGCAGGACAGGGCATGCCGCGGCGCGTCCGCCGGCCCAACCCGCGAGGCCCGGACACTTCACCGCCCGGACGGCGTGCCGGACGGTGCCGTCGGCAGGTCCTCGGACTCGCGGGCATGACTCCAGGCGCCCGCACACCGTTGCGGGGCAGTCCCGGATTCCCACCGGCTTCCCCTGCGGCGACAGCGGAGTTGAGCATACATCTAGTGGCGCCCGCCCGTGACGCCACCAGATGTTGTGGCGATGCGGTGACGCGCGGCGGGCTCGGACGCGCCGCCGTGGCCGTCGGGAAAGTCGCGGACACGGCCGGTCAGGGCGGCGAGCGCCAAAGCCGGGCAGAACCCGGCGATCCCGCGCCGCCACTTCGCCCGCTGGGTGGGCGCCACCCCGCAGGCGTGCCGCCGCACCTACCGCTGCCCGGAGCCGGCCCGCACCGCATGACGACGGGCCGCCGCCCCGTCCCAGGGCGGCGGCCCGTGACCCGTGGCCGGTGCGGCGGTCAGTGACCGGCGCCCACCGGCAGGTCCTTCTGGACGCCCGGGTCGCCGGCGTCCGCGGTGAAGTCGCCCTCGGCGGTCTCGTCCACGCCCTCGGGAGCCTTGAGGGCCTTGAGGACGAAGGTGAGGACGACGGTGACCAGCACGTTGAGCACGAAGGCGGTCAGGCCGATGTAGCCGATCTGCCCGATGACCGGGATGGTGTCGGAGGAGCCACCGAAGTGCTTCTGGGCCGGGCTCGCGACGCCGTAGGCCACCCAGGTGCCGTAGATCATGCCGACCGCCCAGCCGGCCAGCAGCGCCCAGCGGTGGAACCAGCGGGTGAACAGGCCGCCCACCAGTGACGGGAAGGTCTGCAGGATCCAGATGCCGCCCAGGAGCTGGAAGTTGATGGCCACCGTCTTGTCCATGGTGAGGACGAAGATCAGGGCACCGACCTTGACCAGCAGCGAGACGATCTTGGAGACCTGGGTCTCCTGTGCCGGGGTCGCGTCCGGCTTGATGAAGTCCTTGTAGACGTTGCGGGTGAAGAGGTTGGCCGCGGCGATCGACATGATCGCGGCCGGCACCAGGGCGCCGATGCCGATCGCGGCGAAGGCCACGCCCGCGAACCAGGACGGGAACATGTTCTCGAACAGCTGCGGAATGGCCAGCTGCGCGTTGTAGCCCTTGACCCCCGCGCCGACACCCGCGGCCAGCGCCATGAAGCCGAGCATCGCCAGCAGGCCCAGCATCAGCGAGTACAGCGGCAGGACGGTGGTGTTGCGGCGGATGACGTTGCGGCTGCGGCTGGAGAGTACGGCCGTGACCGAGTGCGGGTACATGAAGAGCGCCAGTGCCGAGCCGAGTGCCAGGGTCGCGTACGCCCATTGCGCCGTCTCACCCGGGGCCAGGGCGCCGCGCGGCTTGCCGGTGGCCGGGTTGACCTGGGCATAGGCGTCGCCCGCCTTGGCGAAGATGTCGTCGAAGCCGCCCAGCTTGATCGGGATGTAGATGATCGCCACCGCGATGACGATGTAGATAAGGGTGTCCTTGACAAAGGCGATCAGCGCGGGCGCGCGCAGGCCGGAGGAGTAGGTGTAGGCGGCCAGCACGCCGAAGGCGATCAGGAGCGGCAGGTCCTTGACGAACCAGTTGGAGGAGTCGCCTCCGCCCACGCCCATCACGTCCAGCACGGCCTGGATGCCGACCAGCTGCAGGGCGATGTACGGCATCGTGGCGAGGATGCCGGTGACCGCGACGGCCAGCGACAGGCCCTTGGAGCCGAAACGCCCGCGGACGAAGTCCGAGGTGGTGACGTAGCCGTGCTTGTGCGAGACCGACCAGAGCCGCGGCAGGAACATGAAGATCAGCGGATAGACGATGATCGTGTACGGTACGGCGAAGAAGCCGGCCGCGCCCGCCGCGTAGATCGCCGCCGGCACCGCCACGAAGGTGTAGGCCGTGTACAGGTCGCCGCCCAGCAGGAACCAGGTGATCCAGCTGCCGAAGCTGCGGCCGCCCAGGCCCCACTCGTCGAGGTGCAGGGCGTTCTCGGCTCTGCGCCAGCGCGCGGCCAGGAAGCCCAGGACCGTGACGACCAGGAAGAAGAAGATGAAGACGGCGAGTGCGACGCCGTTGACCCCGTCCTTCACTTCGCAGCCTCCTTCCGTGCCCGCTCCTCACGGCGGACCAGGACGTACGCGGCGTACGTCAGTCCGGAGGACAGGAACACCCACAGCATCTGGTACCAGTAGAAGAACGGGATGCCGATGAACTCCGGGGTCAGCTTGGCGTACGAGCCGACCCAGAGCATGGCGACGAAGGGGATGACGAGGCAGACACCGGCGATCACCCGGGTGGGGGTGACCACCGGCGGCCGACCGGAAATTCCGGATGGTTCGGACATTGCTACGGCTCCGTCCTGATCTCTTGCTCCTGTGTAATGCGCAGGAAATCTAGGTCAGGACGGCAGGCGCGTCACTACTGCCCACATTGCGGTATGGAAACGATCTACAAGGTCCGGGAACCGCATGGGTGTTACGGTCGTCGCAGGCGGGCGACGAACTTGTAGCGGTCGCCGCGGTAGACCGAGCGCACCCATTCCACCGGCTCGCCCCCGGTGTCGATCGAGTGCCGGGACAGCAGCAACATCGGCAGCCCGACGTCGGTGCCCAGCAGGCCCGCCTCGCGCGGGGTGGCCAGCGAGGTCTCGATGGTCTCCTCCGCCTCGGCCAGCCGGACGTCGTAGACCTCGGCGAGCGCCGTGTAGAGCGAGGTGTACTTCGCCAGGCTGCGGCGTAGCGCGGGGAAGCGCTTGGCCGACAGATGGGTGGTCTCGATGGCCATCGGCTCGCCGTTCGCCAGGCGCAGGCGCTCGATGCGCAGCACCCGGCCGCCGGCCTTCATGTCCAGCAGTTCGGCCAGCCGGTCGTCGGCGGTGATGTAGCCGATGTCGAGCAGCTGGGAGGTCGGCTCCAGGCCCTGGGCGCGCATGTCCTCGGTGTACGAGGTCAGTTGGAGCGCCTGGGAGACCTTGGGCTTGGCGACGAAGGTGCCCTTGCCCTGGATGCGCTCCAGCCGCCCCTCGACCACCAGCTCCTGCAGCGCCTGCCGCACGGTGGTGCGCGAGGTGTCGAACTCGGCGGCCAGGGTGCGCTCGGGAGGCACCGGGGAGCCGGGGGGCATCGTCTGCGTCAGTTCGAGCAGATGGCGCTTGAGGCCGTAGTACTTGGGCACCCGTGCGGTCCGTCCGGCCGCGGCCCCGGCCGCCTCCGCGGTCTGCGTCACCGCTGTGCCGGCCTCGCCGTCGGTGTCCATCGCCTCTGCTCCCGAGTGCTGTCGTGCTGCCGTCACCGGCTCCTCCGTCATTCGCGGCTCACATCGTGGCACGGCCAGGGCTCATATCGCGTGACGAGCCCAGATGTCGGTCCGGTAACGGACGCGACCGGTGCTCTTATACACCCTTGACACCCCTAAAGGTCTAGGCCAAGCTTCGGGCACTGGTCTACACCACTTGGTACTCACTGCCCTGGGGAGGGTGTTGTGAAGCGCAAGCTGATCGCGGCGATCGGTGTCGCCGTCATGGTCGCCGGCGTTGCGGCCTGCGGTTCGGACGACAAGGGCTCCGACAAGGCCTCGGCGCCGAAGGAGATCACCGTCTGGCTGACGGTCGACGCACAGAAGAACTGGCCCGAGCTGGTCAAGCAGGCGGACGACGCCTTCACCGCGAAGCACAAGGGCGTCAAGATCCACCACGAGTACTACGAGTGGACCGCCAAGAACCAGAAGCTCGACGCCGTCCTCGCCACCAAGAAGGTGCCCGACGTCGTCGAGATGGGCAACACCGAGACCCTCGGCTACCTCGTCAAGGGCGCCTTCGCCCCCATCGACAAGAGCAAGTTCGAGAACTCCGGCGACTGGCTGGACGCCCTCGAGGGCTCCGTGACGTACAACGGCAAGACCTACGGCGTTCCTTACTACGCAGGTGCCCGCGTCGGCACCTGGCGCAAGGACGTCGCCAAGGCGGCCGGCGTCACCAAGACCCCCACCACCTGGGCCGAGCTGACCGCCGCGCTCGACAAGATCCAGAAGAAGAACGGCGGCAAGTTCTCCGCCTGGTACCAGCCCAGCCGCGACTGGTACACCGCGCTGGCCTTCGTCAAGGACGCCGGCGGCGACGTCGCCAAGGAGGACGGCGGCAAGTGGACCGCCACCCTCTCCGACCCCAAGTCCATCGAGGGCCTGAAGACCTGGAAGTCCGTCCTGGACACGTACTTCCACGGCGACAAGAACAAGGACGAGTCGGACCGTTACATCGTCTACGGCCAGGGCAAGTCCGCGCTCATCTACGGCGCCAGCTGGGAGGGCGGCGCGGCCGCCGACCCGAAGACCGACAAGACCGGCAAACTGAAGGACAACCTGGAGACCTTCGCACTGCCCGGCCCCAACGGCGAACTGCTGCCGAACTTCATCGGCGGCTCCGACCTGGTCATCCCGGCCAAGTCCGCCGCGCAGGACCTCGCCGCCGACTGGATCAACGGCTTCACGGACAGCGCCGCCCAGAAGGTCCTGATCTCCAAGGGCAACCTGCCCAACGCCAAGTCGCTGCTCGCCCCGCTGAAGGACGACCCGGCCACGGCCGCCTCGGCCCGTGCCAACGAGAACACCTGGTTCGTCCCGACCGCCCCGGGCTGGCTGCAGGTCGAGAAGAAGCAGATCCTGCAGAACATGCTCAACGACATCGCCGTCGGCAAGGCGTCCATCGAGGACGCGACGAAGGCCGCGGACGAGCAGATCAACGCGGTGATCAACGCCGGCTGACCGGCACACGGGCAACACAGTGATCGCGCCGGCCGGCCGCCCCAGGGCGGCCGGCCCCGGCGCGACGCCAGGGACTGGAGTAGCCGAGGAGCACATGATGAGTGCCGTTGACACACCTCTCGACAAGGTGCCGCGCTCGCGGCCGGCGGGACCGGGCCGCAGGCCGCGCCGCTTCGGCGGGGCCGCGCTCCCGTGGACGCTGCTGGCGCCGACCATCGGCGTCCTGCTGCTGGTCCTCGGCTATCCGCTGGTCCGGCTGATCACCCTGTCCTTCAAGCAGTTCGGGCAGGCCGAGCTCTGGCAGGGGCTGCCCGGTGACTGGCAGGGATTCGCCAACTACACCCACGTCCTGGGGGACTCGGTCTTCTGGGGCGTCGTCCTGCGCACGCTGCTCTTCACCCTCGCGGCGGTGCTGCTCACGCTCGTCGCCGGCATGGGGGTGGCACTGCTGATGCAGCGGGTCTCGCCCTGGGTCAAGGCACTGATCAACATCGTGCTGGTGGCGAGCTGGGCGATGCCCGTGGTCGTCGCCATCACCATCTTCAAGTGGATGTTCGACAGCGACTACGGAGTCCTCAACTGGCTGCTCAGCCGGCTGCCGGGGGCGGACTTCAGCGGCCACAACTGGTTCACCGACACCAAGCAGGGCTTCCTCGTCATCACCCTCATGGTGGTGTGGGGCGCCATCCCGTTCGTCGCCATCACCCTGCACGCCGGCCTCACCCAGGTGCCCAAGGAACTGGAGGAGGCCGCCCGCATGGACGGCGCCGGGCCGGTCAAGGTCTTCCGGCACGTCACCCTGCCGGTGCTCAAGCCGATCATCGTCATGCTGACGACGCTGTCGGTCATCTGGGACATGGGCGTCTTCCCGCAGGTCTTCCTCATGCGCGACGGCCACCCCGAACCCGCGTACCAGGTCCTCACCACCTATTCCTACGACCAGGCCTTCGTCGCCAACGACTACGACGCGGGCGCGGCCATCGCCGTCATCACCGTGCTGCTCCTCCTCGGGGTGATGGCCGTGTACATGCGGCAGATGCTGAAGATCGGAGAGGTGGAGTGACGACCATGCTCGACACGGCTCCCGCCGAGAGGGCGCCGGCCGCCGCTCCGGCCGCGCGCGCCGCCCGGCGGCCCCGCCGCAAGGGGCGGACCGTCTACAACCTGCTCGGCCTGCTGGTCGTGGTGGTCTCCGGCTTCCCGGTCTACTGGATGCTCAACACGGCGTTCAAGCCCGCCAAGGACGCCATCGACCCCGACCCCAAGTTCTTCCCGACCAGCCTGTCCTTCCAGAACTTCTCCGACGCCCTGGACGTCGGCGACTTCTGGGGCTCGGTCGGCCGCAGCCTGATCGTCTCCGGTTCCACCGTCGGCCTCGGCCTGGTGATCGGCCTGCTGGCGGCGCTGGCCATCTCCCGCTTCGTCTTCCGCGGCCGCAAGGCCGTGATCGTCGCGATCCTCGCCGTGCAGATGGTGCCGCTGGTGGCGATGATCATCCCGGTCTTCCTGCTGCTCAACCAGATCGACCAGATCGACAGGCTCACCGGGCTCATCATCACCTACCTGACCTTCGTGCTCCCCTTCACGGTGTGGACGCTGCGCGGATTCATCGTCAACATCCCCAAGGAGCTGGAGGAGTCGGCGATGGTCGACGGCTGCACGCGCATGGGCGCGTTCTTCCGGATCATCCTGCCGCTGCTCGCCCCGGGCCTCGTCGCGACCTCCATCTACGCGCTGATCCAGGCCTGGAACGAGTACCTGTACGCGATGCTCATCATGAGCCAGGAGCACCAGACGGCCACGGTGTGGCTCGGCAACTTCGTCACCTCGCGGGGCACGGACTACGCGCCGATGATGGCCGGCTCGACCATGATGGGCGTGCCCGTGGTGATCTTCTTCCTGATCGTGCAGCGCAAGGTCGCCGCCGGACTGACCGCCGGAGCGGTGAAGGGATGACAAAGACCTTGAGCCAGACCCACGACGGCACCGCGGACACCGACGCTCTCGTCCGCGACGCCCTCACCGTCCTCCAGCCGGGCTTCCACGGCACCACCGCCCCCGAGTGGCTGCTGCGCAGGCTCGCCGAGGGACTGGGCTCCGTCGCCCTGTTCGCCCGCAACATCGAGTCGCCCGGGCAACTGGCCGCGCTCACCGCGCAACTGCGCGCCGTACGGACCGACGTCCTGATCGCCGCCGACGAGGAGGGCGGTGACGTGACCCGGCTGGAGGCCCGAGGCGGCTCCTCCTTCCCCGGCAACCTCGCCCTCGGCGCCGTCGACGACACCGCTCTGACCCGCGACGTCGCCGCCGCACTCGGCCGCCGGCTGGCCGAGTGCGGGGTCAACCTCAACTGGGCGCCCTCCGCGGACGTCAACTCCGACCCCCGCAACCCGGTCATCGGCGTGCGTTCCTTCGGCTCCGAGCCGCTGCTTGTCGCCCGGCACACGGCGGCGTACGTCGAGGGCCTGCAGTCCGCCGGGGTCGCCGCCTGCACCAAGCACTTCCCCGGCCACGGCGACACCTCCGTCGACTCCCACCACGCCCTGCCCCGGGTGGACGTCGACCCGGCCACCCTGCACGCCCGCGAACTCGCCCCGTTCCGGGCCGCCCTGGCCGCGGGCAGCAAGGCCGTGATGAGCGCGCACATCCTCGTGCCCGCCCTGGACCCGGACCGCCCCGCCACCCTCAGCCCCGCCGCGCTGACCGGACTGCTCCGCGACGAACTGGGCTACGACGGCCTGATCGTCACCGACGGCATCGAGATGCGCGCCATCGCCGACGTGTACGGCATCGAACGCGGCACCGTCCTGGCGCTCGCCGCCGGTGCCGACGCCATCTGCGTGGGCGGCGGCCTCGCCGAGGAGGAGACGGTGGTCGCCCTGCGCGACGCCATCGTCGCCGCCGTACGCGACGGCGACCTGCCCAGGCAGCGGCTCGCCGACGCCGCCGGACGGGTGCGGAGCCTGGCCGCCTGGGCCGCCGAGCGCTCCGCGGCGCCCGTGACGGCGGCACCGGACCCGGAGATCGGCCTGGTCGCGGCCCGCCGCGCGCTGCGCGTCACCCGCACCGACGCGTACCTGCCGATCGCCGAGGCGCCCTACGTCGCCACCTTCACCCCGGTCGCCAACATCGCCGTCGGTGAGGAGACCCCGTGGGGCGTCGCCGCCGAGCTCGACCGGATCTTCCCGGGCACGGTGACCGGGAGCTTTCGCGAAGGTGACGCTCTGACCGCACAAGTGCTGCGGTCGGCGGGGACTCGTAGGATCGTCGCAGTGGTGCGTGACGTGCACCGTCACCCCTGGATGGCCGAGGCGCTGGGCTCGCTGCTCGCCGCCCGTCCGGACACGGTGGTGGTGGAGATGGGCGTTCCGCAGGCGGCTCCGTCCGGCGCGCTGCACATCGCGACCCACGGCGCCGCCCGTGTGTGCGGGCGGGCGGCGGCGGAGGTCATCGCGGGCAAGGAGGCCGGCGACTGAGGCCCGCCGCGGCACATCCGTTCCGGACCCACCTGGAGGCCCAGACAATGTCCGCCCCGACGCCGACCGAGCAGCAGCCGAGGCCGGGCCGGATCATGTCCGGCGAGATGGCCGAACAGCCCGCGGTGCTGCGCCGCATCCTCGAGGAGGGCGCCCCGCGGATCCGGCGGACCGCCGAGGAGATCGCCGCGCGCGGACCGCGCTTCGTCCTGCTCACCGCGCGCGGCACCTCCGACAACGCGGCCCTGTACGCCAAGTACCTGGTCGAGGTGGTGCTCGGCAAGCCTGCCGGGCTGACCTCCATGTCCACGACCACCGCCTACGGCGCCCGCCCGGACCTGACGGACTGCCTGGTCGTCACGGTCAGCCAGTCCGGCGGCTCGCCGGACCTGGTGGCCTCCACCCGGGCCGCGCGCGAGGCCGGCGCGATCACCCTGGCGGTCACCAACAACGCCGACTCGCCGCTGGCCGAGGTCTCCGAGTTCCACATCGACGTCCTGGCCGGCCCGGAGAAGGCGCTGCCGGCGACCAAGACGTACACGGCCGAGCTGCTCGCGCTCTACCTGTTCGTCGAGGGGCTGCGGGGCGGCGACGGCAACGCCGCCAAGGTCCTGCCGGAGCTCGCGGAGCAGATCCTCGCGCGCCAGGACGAGGTCAGGGCGCTCGCCGCGCGCTACCGCTTCGCCGAGCGGCTGGTGCTCACCTCGCGCGGCTACGGCTACCCGACCGCGAAGGAGGCCGCGCTGAAGCTGATGGAGACCAGCTACATCCCGGCGCTGTCCTTCTCCGGCGCCGACCTGCTGCACGGTCCGCTGGCCATGGTCGACAACGTCTCCCCGGTCATCGCGATCGTCACCGAGGGCAAGGGCGGTGAGGCGCTCCAGCCGGTGCTGGACCGGCTCCGCGGCCGTGGGGCCGACCTGGTGGTCATCGGCAACCAGGCGTCGGTCGACGCCGCCTCCGCCGGTTTCGTGCTCCCCACCGCGGGCGTCGCCGAGGAGGTGCAGCCGATCCTGGAGATCCTCCCGCTGCAGATGCTGGCCTACGAGGTCACCATCGCCCGCGGCCAGGACCCCGACGCGCCGCGTGCCCTGGCGAAGGTGACCGAGACGCGCTGAGCCGGAAAGGGACCCGACATCACTTCGGGCCGCGGCGCCGGGACGGGACCCTCAACCCGCCCAGCACCGCAGCCCGGAGCTGCCGTCGGCCCGTGGCGCGCGGGATGTGCGGTTCCCGCGACCCGTCAGGGCCGACCATGAGGCCTGGCGCAGTCAGGGCAGAGAGCGCCCCGGCCTCGCTCCACCCTTCTGTGCGGGAAGGATGGAAGTTCGGTTGTGCGTCAATTCTGGACTAGACCACTAACGCCTGTCCATAAAATGGCGCAGTCAGATCATAGGTCGTCGAAGACCTTTGTGGGGACTGGATGGCAGCGCTTGCCATGAGCGCGGGTACGCTCATTTGCGTGCCCTCCATGAACGATCTCGTACGCCAGCACACGGACCTCGACGATTCCGATCTCGAGTGGCTCCACCTGCTGGTGTCGGAGTGGCAACTGCTCTCCGACCTCTCCTTCGCGGACCTCGTGCTCTGGGTCCCGACCAGCGACGGGACCCGCTACGTCTCCGTCGCCCAGATGCGGCCGAACACCGGCCCCACCTCGTACCAGGACGACATGGTCGGCCACCTGGTGCCGCGGGGCCGCCGCCCGATGCTGGACGCCGCACTCGACGAGGGCCGGATCGTCCGGGAGGGTGACCCGGAGTGGCGCGAGGAGGTGCCGGTCCGGATCGAGTCCATCCCGGTGCGCCGCGCGGGCCGCGTGCTCGGGGTCATCGCCCGCAACACCAACCTGCTGACCGTGCGGACGCCCAGCCGCCTGGAGCTCACCTATCTGCAGAGCGCCTCCGACCTGGCGCAGATGATCGCGGCGGGCAGCTTCCCGTTCCCCTCCGAGCAGGTCGACATGGACGCCTCGCCGCGCGTCGGCGACGGCCTGATCCGGCTCGACGCCGAGGGTGTCGTCCAGTACGCGAGTCCCAACGCGCTCTCCGCCTACCACCGGCTCGGCCTCGCCGCCGACCTCGTCGGCCACCACCTGGGCTCCGTCTCCGCGGACCTGGCGCCCTCGCGGACCAAGAGCCACGAGGCGCTGGTGACCGTCGCCGGCGGCAAGGCACCGCGGGAGACCGAGATCGAGGGCAACGGCGGTGTCATCCAGCTGCGGGCGATCCCGCTGAGCCCCAAGGGCACGCACAGCGGCTCCCTGGTGCTGCTGCGGGACGTGACCGAGCTGCGCCGCCGCGAGCGCGAGCTGATCACCAAGGACGCCACCATCCGGGAGATCCACCACCGGGTGAAGAACAACCTGCAAACGGTCGCGGCGCTGTTGCGGCTGCAGGCCCGGCGCATGGACTCCGACAAGGGCCGCGAGGCGCTGGAGGAGGCGGTGCGCCGGGTGGGCTCGATCGCGATCGTGCACGAGACGCTCTCGCAGAACCTCGACGAGTGCGTGGAGTTCGACGAGATCGCCGACCGCGTGCTGGCGATGGTCGCGGAGATCTCCCCGGGCAGGGTCACCACGCGCCGCAGCGGGCGGTTCGGCATCCTGACGGCCGAGGTGGCCACCCCGCTGTCGATGGTCCTCACCGAACTGCTGCAGAACGCCCTGGAGCACGGTTTCGGGCCGGGCGAGCAGGGCACTGTCGAGGTGGCCGCCGAGCGGCACGGGCAGAAGCTGGGCATCGCGGTACGGGACGACGGGCGCGGCCTGCCCGCCGAGTTCGACCCGCAGCGGGCAGGCAACCTGGGGCTGCAGATCGTACGGACCCTGGTGGTGGGGGAGTTGGGCGGGACTTTCGACATGGTCCCGGCCGAGGAGCGCGGCACGAAGGTCGTCCTGGAACTCCCCCTGGAGGGGTGACGCCACGGGACCGGGCTCCGGGAACGCCGAAGCCCCGGCTGCTCGGGGAGCGGCCGGGGCTCTTCGCGTCGCGATGCTGCGCGGTTCGGAGGTGCTGCGCGCTGCGGCTCGGGGGTAAGCGAGTGCGTCAGGCGCTGGCGTTGCGGGCGCGGTTGCGGGCGGCGCGGCGCTTCATTGCGCGACGCTCGTCCTCGCTGAGGCCACCCCACACGCCGGCGTCCTGGCCGGTCTCCAGCGCCCACTGCAGGCACTGCTCCATCACGGGGCAGCGGCGGCAGACGGCCTTGGCTTCCTCGATCTGCAGCAGCGCAGGACCGGTGTTGCCGATGGGGAAGAAGAGCTCGGGGTCTTCCTCGCGGCAAACGGCGTTGTGACGCCAGTCCATGGCTGCTCCATCTCCTTGTGTTGCATGCAAGTTGCTTGTGAATGTGAACGCTTTCACGAATCCTCGAACACGACACGGGACATCGCCCAGTCTCCTGGTGCGGTCCCGCTGGGAAGTGGTGAGGATTCCGGCTGCCGAGGACGCCCGATGAGCGGCTGTCCCGATCGCCAGGAAGAGCCTCGCAAACCTGGGCTGCGGATACAACCCCTTCCAGAAAGTTTTTTTTGATTCCTCGGTGTCGGCTCCGTCACAGCCGTACTTCCATGGGGTGCAGGGCAGCCTAAACGTTCGAGTGAAAGGACTTTATGTCCTTCTGCTTAGGCGATCACACGCAGTGCACGGCGTACGCCTGTGAAGGTTGCGCTCATTCGCAGTCCCAGGTGGTCTCCGTCCACCTGGAACGGCAGTGGTGCCTGCGAATGCAAGGTGAAGTCCGTCAGATCGTGCAGCGAGGTCGCGTGCTTGCCCTCGGGTCCGCGTTCCGGGGTCGAACGCAGCAGCTGGGTGGCGTAGCGGGCCACCGCCGCGGTGGACAGCCGGGACAGTCCGAGCACGTCGAGGGCGGTGTCGAAGGAGGCCCGGGGGGAGGCGTAGATCGGCCGGTTCCCCAGGTAGGTCCACGGCGCGGTGTTGCAGACGAGGGTCAGGACGAGGTCGGTCACCGGGTCCTCGCCGGGGCGCTCCAGGGTGATCGTGCCGGTGCGCCGGTTCGGTTCGGCGAGGAACTGGCGCATCACCTGGCGTATGTAGAGCGCGTGCGTCGAACGCCTCCCTCGCTCGCGCTGCTGTTCCACCCGTCCGACGACGCCCGCGTCGAAGCCCAGCCCGGCGCAGAAGGTGAACCAGCGCGCCGGCACCCCCTCGTCCTCCGTGCCCGGGGTGCCGCTCACCAGGCCCAGGCCGACCGTGCGGGAGCTGCGCTCGCGCAGCGCGTCCAGCAGCGCGCCGGTCGCCTCCACGGCGTCGTTGGGCAGCCCCAGGGCGCGCGCGAACACGTTCGTTGACCCGCCGGGCACCACCGCGAGCTTCGGCAGGCCATCGGGGTCGGGGCCGTTGTGCAGCAGCCCGTTGACCACCTCGTTGACCGTGCCGTCCCCGCCCAGGGCGACGACCAGCTCGATCTCCCCGCCCTCCGCGGCCTGGCGCGCGAGGTCGCGGGCGTGGCCGCGGTACTCGGTCGCGGCGACCTCCAGCTTCAGGTCGCTGGCGAGCGCGTGCGCGAGCACGTCACGCGTGCGGGCGCTGGTGGTGGTGGCGGCTGGATTGACCACGAGAAGGGCGCGCATGCCCGCCAGGGTACCTACCGGGCGGTACCGGGCCGCACCCCTGGTGGCCCGGAGGCGGCGGCTACCCTGCTGGGGTGAGTGGCAACGAGAAGCCCGCGCAGCCGGGCCGTACGCGCCGCCTCGCGGCGGCCGCCGCGGTCGCGGCACTGGAAGGCGCCGCCCTGGCGGCCTGGGGGATCGCGATGCTGGTCGTGGGGATCCTCGGCGACCCCGACAGCCCCCGCCAGGCGGAGGCCGGGGGTGTGACCGTGCTCGCCCTGGCGGCCATGCCGCTGGCGGCCGCCTACGGGCTGTGGAACGCGCGCCGCTGGAGCCGCGGCCCCGCGCTGATCATCCAGCTCGTCGCGCTCCCCGTCGCCTGGACCATGGTGCAGGCGGGCGGTGGCATGATCGCGGCGGGTGCCGTCCTGGGCGCGGCCGCTGTCGCCGAGCTGGTGCTCCTCGTCCACCCCGCGGCCACCGACGCCCTCGGGATCGGGCGCACGGCCGGGCAGTGAGCCGCGGCGCCCTCGGGCGCCGCCGTCACCTCCGCCCGCCGTCACTCCTCGACCAGGAGCTTGTCGCGCAGCTGGGCCAGCGTGCGGGCCAGCAGCCGGGAGACGTGCATCTGGGAGATGCCGACCTCCTGGGCGATCTGCGACTGGGTCATGTTCCCGAAGAAGCGCAGCAGCAGGATCTTCTTCTCGCGCGGCGGCAGCTGCTCCAGCAGCGGCTTGAGCGACTCCCGGTACTCCACGCCCTCCAGCGCGTCGTCCTCGGCGCCGAGGGTGTCGGCGACGGCCGGCGACTCGTCGTCGGTGTCGGGCACGTCCAGGGAGAGTGTGCTGTACGCGTTGGCGGATTCGAGGCCCTCCAGGACCTCCTCCTCCGTGATCTTCAGGTGCTCGGCCAGCTCGTGCACCGTCGGGGCCCGGCCGTGCCGCTGCGAGAGCTCACCGGTCGCCGTCGTCAGGGCGAGCCGCAGCTCCTGCAGGCGGCGCGGGACGCGCACCGCCCAGCCCTTGTCGCGGAAATGCCGCTTGATCTCACCGACGACGGTCGGGGTGGCGTAGGTGGAGAACTCAACCCCGCGCTCCACGTCGAACCGGTCCACCGACTTGATCAGCCCGATCGTGGCGACCTGGGTCAGGTCGTCGAGCGGTTCGCCGCGGTTGCGGAACCGCCGGGCGAGGTGCTCGACCAGCGGCAGGTGCATCCGGACCAGCCGGTTGCGCAGCTCGGCGCGCTCCGGGGAGCCCGGGGGGAGCTTGCTGAGCTCCACGAACAGCGCCCGGGCCCCGGCCCGGTCGTGGTGCCCGTGCTGCTCCTGCTCCTGCTCGTGCTGCTCCTGTGCGTGGTCCTGCTCCTGCTCGTGCTGCTCCTGTGCGTGGTCCTGCTCCTGCTGCTCCTGCGCCATGCGATCCGCCCGATCCGCCTGATCCGTCTGCCCGGCCGCGTCATTGCTCCCGAGGCCGGCCATGGGCCCGGTACCGGGGTGCGGCCGCGCCTCGTGGCGCCGCGCCGCAGGGGCGGGTACGGGGCGGCCCCGCACCCCCGGCGTGCTGCCTTCCAGATCGTTCACGGCGATTCCCCCGTTACAGCTGTCCCGGTCCGGCACCGCGCTTCTTGTGCAGGGCGATGCTCACGGTCTTGTCGTCGGCCACGCTGGAGTCCACCTCGCCGGCCAGTGCGGACAGCACCGTCCAGGCGAAGGTGTCGCGCTCCGGTGCGCGGCCGTCGGTGGTGGGCGCCGACACGGTCACCCACAGGGCGTCCCCGACCAGGCGGAAGACGCAGCTCAGCACGGACCCCGGGACGGCCTGCTGGAGCAGGATGGCGCACGCCTCGTCCACGGCGATGCGCAGGTCTTCGATCTCGTCGAGGGTGAAGTCCAAGCGGGCCGCGAGTCCTGCCGTCGCCGTACGCAGCACCGACAGGTAGGCCCCTGCCGCGGGCAGCCGGACCTCGACGAAGTCCTTCGACCCGGGCTCGCCTGCGATCTGGGACACCCTCACCTCCAAGGTGGCACACGCACTGCCCTCATTGGCATTGCACTGGATCTGGTTCGGTTCGCCAGCGACGCTATCGCGATCCGTACCCCGGTGTCGCCCGGACGGAGCACGGTCGCCGCCATGAATGAGTCTCGACCCGGCACCCCACGCTGTCACCCATAGTAGGCGCACGAGCACGTAACGTGGCTAGTGGTCTGCGGTCTCAATTCGAAAGAGATGTCGCTTTGTTGATACGCGCCTGCTCGGCGAGGGCACGGAGGGGCTCGCCGGTCAGTCGTTGTACCGTCCATTCGTCCTGGGGGCGGGCGCCCATCGCACGGTAGAACTCGATGGACGGCTCGTTCCAGTCCAGCACGGACCATTCGAAGCGCTCGTAGCCCCGCTCGACGCATATGGCGGCGAGTCCGGCGAGCAGGGCCTTGCCGTGGCCGCCGCCGCGCGCGTGGGGGCGTACGTACAGGTCCTCCAGGTAGACGCCGTGGGTCCCGGTCCAGGTGGAGAAGTTCCGGAACCACAGCGCGAAGCCCACGGGCGCGCCCAGGACCTCGTCCTGCGCCATGAGCGCGAAAACGGCCGGATCCGGGCCGAAGAGCGCGTCGTGGAGCTGCCGCGTGGTGGCCCGCGCGCTGTCCGGCTCCCGCTCGTACTCCGCCAGTTCGCGGACCATTGCGTGAATCTCCGGGACGTCGGCAGGTGTCGCGGGTCGGATCATGCCAGCAAGGCTAACCGGTCGGCCCCCCGGTCACGACGGCCGCGACCGTCGTCCCGGGCGCGAAGAAGCCCTCCTGGGCGAGTGAGAACAGGCCGTGGAGCATCTTCGAGACGTAGACGGGGTCCGGGACGAAGCCGTGCCGCGCGCCGAAGTCCTCCGCGAACGCGCGGAGCTCGGGTGTGGTGCGGGCGTAGCCGCCGTGGTGGAAGCGGTCGTCCAGCAGCCAGTGCCCGCGCGGCCCGCCGAAGGCCGCCTCCTGCAGCCGGCGTATCTCCCCGGTCAGGAATCCGCCGCCCTTGAGGACTGGGAACCCGATCGCCCGCTGCCCCGGGTCCAGCCCGGCCGCCAGGCCCGCCAGGGTGCCGCCCGTCCCGCAGGCCACGCCCACGACGTCCGCCCTGCCGCGCAGCTCCTCGCCCAGCGACACGCAGCCCCGCGCGGCGAGCGCGTTGCTGCCGCCCTCGGGGACGACGTAGGCGGGGCCCAGACGGTCCAGCAGGGCCGCGAGGACCTCCGGCTCGTCCTTGCGGCGGTAGGTGGCCCGGTCGACGAAGTGCAGCCGCATGCCGTCGGCGGCGGCCCGCGCGAGGGAGGGGTTGAGCGGGCGCCCGGCCAGCTCGTCGCCGCGGACGACGCCCGTGGTCGCGAAGCCGAGCAGCCGGCCCGCGGCGGCGGTGGCGCGCAGGTGGTTGGAGTAGGCGCCGCCGAAGGTCAGCAGACGGCGGTGGCCGCCGTCGAGGGCGGCCCGCAGGTTCAGGTGGAGCTTGCGCCACTTGTTGCCGGGCAGGTCCGGGTGGATCAGGTCGTCCCGCTTGACGAGCATCCGGACGCCGCGCCCGCCCAGCCGCTGGTCGTCGCGCAGCTCGACCAGCGGGGAGGGCAGGCGGACGTCGGGGATCACCCGTCCATTGTGGCCGTCACCTGGGCGAGAGGTGGACGCGGTAGCCCTGGTGGTAGTTCAGGTGCGGCAGCGGCCGGGAGGGCCAGTCGCGCGCGTACGCGGGCGGCTGCCCGCCCCGCGGTGTGAGGACGGCGACCGGCTGGGTGCGGGCCAGCCGCAGGATGCCGGCCGGGGTCATGTTCTCGTTGTTCCCCGCGGTCTGGCCGGAGGCGCAGCGCGCCTGGTAGCCGACGGGCGTCGCCATCGGCCCGGTGACCAGGCACGGCGGGCGCACCCCGAGCCGGTTCAGCTCCGCGGCGATGCGGGCGTAGTCGTCGTTGCCGATGGTCGAGCTGCGCACCGCGCGGTGGAGCACGATCTGCTGCGTGACGAGCTGCGCGAGCACGACGGCGATCACGGTGCCGGTGGCGGCCGGGCGCAGGGCCGGCCGTAGCCGCGCGGGGAGCAGCAGGAGGCACTGGGCGGCGGGCAGGGCGAGCAGGGCGTACGCGGGGAGCAGGAAGCGCGGCGCGGCGTAGTCGATGAGCACCAGATAGGGCAGCGCCAGGGACAGGCCGCACGCCGCCGGCAGGAACCGCGCCCCGGGCGCCTGCCCCTCGTGCCGCGGCGTGAGGGCGACCCCGGTCGTCACCAGGGCGGGCAGGGCGAACCACCACACGGCGTCCCCCTTGTGCTGCCAGACGGCGGCGCAGGGCCGGCACAGCGTGTGGGAGGCGTCCAGGGTGCTGAGCTGGTCGGCGAATGCCAGGTGCCAGCCGAGGCCGCCCTCGATCGCGTTCGCGCGGTCCATCCGGGCGAGGATGCCGCCGTAGCTGGTGAACGCCTCGACGACCCATTGGGCGCCGCCCAGCAGCACCCCGGCCGCGATGACCGCGAGCAGCATCAGCCGGCGCCGGCCGCGCAGGAAGAGCGCGGCGACGCCCAGCGGCAGGGCCAGCCAGGCGGCGTCGTGCGGCCGCAGCAGTGTCAGGGCGGCGAACGCCACGGCCAGTCCGGCGGGCGCGCCCCGGCCGGTGTGGCCCGGCGCCGCCGCGTGCAGGTAGCAGCCCACCGCGATCAGGGCCACCAGCGCGACCCAGAGGTTGGGCATCGCCTGGGGGCCGTACAGCAGGGTCACCCACAGCCCGGTGAAGAGCAGCCCGGCCAGGGCCACCACGCGCGTGCCGAGCAGCGGCCGCCACAGCCACAGGGCCAGGAAGAGCGCCGCGCCCGACAGGACCGCCAGATAGACGCGGAGCACGAGGGTCGAGGTGGTCAGCAGCGCCACCGGCGCCACGAGGGCCGGCACGCCCCGGGAGCGGGGTGCGCTGAAGAACGCCGAGGGGATGTCCGGGGAGACCTGGCTGACGTAGACCGACTCGTCCCAGCCGAGGCCCATCCCGGGCGCGACGACCAGGAGGAGCTGGACCACGGTGAAGAGCGCCGCCAGACAGGCGAGCAGAAGGACCTCGGAGTGCGGGCGGCTGCGCGGCGGTGCGGCGTGGCGCGCGCGGGGCCGGGCATCCGGTGACGTCAGCTCATGCGTCGTCGCCATAGTGCGTCATGGCAACAGCCGGGGCGCACGTGATCAAGGCGGCGCGCCGCTCCCCGGGGGCGGCTCGACCGGTGGGGTGAGTGCCGCCGGGCCCGTTCGCCCGGGTGTGGCCGCTGACGGGCACGACGGGAGACGCGACGCCTCCGCCGCGGTCCGCGGGCGGGCCGCTCCCGTCCGGCGGCGCCGTGAGGGGTGGTACGCCGGTCGCAGCGCGTCTTCGCCCCCTTCGGCAGGCACGCCCGCCCGGGCCGGGCCCGGGTGCCGGCGGAGGCGCCCGTCCGAGCCCCGGGGCGTTCACCGCGTCGTGGCGTCGACCGCGCCCGTCAGCCGCGCACCCGCGTCCAGGACGCGGTCCGCCCAGGCGGGCAGCGGCTGCTCCGCCCAGATCACCTTGCCCTCGGGGGTGTAACGGGTGCCCCAGCGCTCGGCGACCTGCGCGACGAGGAACAGCCCGCGGCCGCCCTCGTCGGTCGTGGCGGCGTGGCGCAGGTGCGGCGAGGTGCTGCTGCCGTCGGACACCTCGCAGGTCAGCGTCCGGTCCAGCAGAAGCCGGACCCTGATGGGCGCGGAGCCGTAGCGGATCGCGTTGGTGATCAGTTCGCTGAGCACCAGCTCCATGCCGAACGCCAGCTCCGACAGGCCCCACTCGCCCAGCTTCTGCGCGACGGCGGCCCGCATCCCCGACACCGCCGCGGGTTCGACGGGCACCTCCCATTCGGCGACGTGGTCGGCGGGGGTGGCGCGGGTGCGGGCGATGAGCAGCGCCACGTCGTCCTTGGGGCGGCCCGGCAGCAGTGCCTCCAGTACGGCCTGGCAGCTCTCCTCGGGCGGCCGGTCCGGGTGGGCGGCCAGGGCCCGCCTCAGCATCTCCATGCCGACGTCCAGGTCCCGGGTGCGGTCCTCGATCAGCCCGTCGGTGTACAGGACCAGCTGGGTCCCCTCCGCCAGCTCCAGCTCCGCCGTCTGGAACGGCATGCCGCCCAGGCCCAGCGGCGGCCCGGCGGGCAGGTCGGGGAACTCCACGCTGCCGTCGGGGCGGACCAGGGCGGGCGGGTGGTGCCCGGCCCGCGCCATCACGCAGCGCCTCGAGACGGGGTCGTAGATGGCGTACAGGCAGGTGGCGCCCATGACGCCGGCCCCGATGCTGGTGCCGGACTCGTCCTGGTCGATGCGGCCGACCAGGTCGTCCAGGTGGCCGAGGAGCTCGTCGGGCGGCAGGTCGAGGGTGGAGAAGTTGTGCACCGCGGTGCGCAGCCGTCCCATCGTGGCGGCGGCGTGCAGCCCGTGGCCGACGACGTCGCCGACGACCAGCGCCACCCGGTTGCCCGGGAGCGGGATCACGTCGAACCAGTCGCCGCTGACGCCGGACTGCGCGGGCAGGTAGCGGTGGGCCACGTCCAGTGCGCTCTGCTCGGGCAGGGCGCGCGGCAGCAGGCTGCGCTGCAGGGTGACGGCCAGGGCGTGCTCGCGGGTGTAGCGGCGCGCGTTGTCGATGTTGATCGCCGCGCGGGCGACCAGTTCCTCGGCGAGCGAGAGGTCCTCCTCGTCGAACGGCTCCGGCTTCTCCATACGCCAGAAGTTGGCGATGCCCAGCACCACGCCGCGGGCCTTGAGCGGGGCCGCGATCAGCGAGTGGATGCCGTACCCGACGACCCGGTCGGTGCGCTCGGGGTCCTGGGCGAGCCAGCCGGGGTCGGCCGAGAGGTCGGCGACGATCTCCGAGCGGCCGCTGCCGAAGCCGCGCGCCTGCGGCGTGGAGGGCAGGAAGTCGATCAGCTTCCCGACCGGGTAGAGCGGGGCGTCGGAGCGGATGCCGTTGACGGCCGTGCGGCGCATGCCGCAGCCGGCGATGCCGCTCGGCTCCTCGCCGCACAGCACCGGGTCGGCCAGGTCGACGGTGACGAAGTCGGCGAAGCGCGGCACGGCGACCTGGGCCAGCTCCTCGGCGGTGCGCACCACGTCGAGCGTGGTGCCGATGCCCATGCCGGCGTCGTAGAGCAGCTTCAGGCGTTCCCTGGCGTCCTCGGCGCGGCCGGAAAGCGCCCGCAGTTCGGTGGAGTCGCGCAGGGTCGCGATCGATCCCTTGGGGCCGCCGTGGCCGTTGGTGGGACGCTGGTTCACCGCCAGCAGGCGGTCGCCGGCCGGGAGCACCTCGTCGGTGGCCACCCGCCGGGAGGCCAGCAGTTCGACGGTGCCGGGGTCGAGTCCGGGCAGGTCGGTGACCCGCTGCCCCTCGGCGTCGGGGGCGAGGCCGAGCAGGCGCCTGGCCTCGTCATTGGCGAGCAGCAGCCGCCCGTCCTCGTCGACGATGAGCACGCCCTCCCGCACGGAGTGCAGCACCGTGTCGTGGTGCTCGTACATGCGGGTCATCTCGGCCGGGTCCAGGCGGTGGGTCTGCCGGCGCAGCCGTTTGGCGACCAGGGCCGTGCCGCCCATGGCCACGGCCAGTGCGGCCGCGCCGGCGCCGAGGATGATCGGCAGCTGCTTGGCGACCACGCCGGTCACGTTCTTCACCTTCAGTCCGGCCGACACCAGCGCCACGACCTGGCCCTGCGGGTCGTCGACGGGGTCGAAGACGGGCACCACCGCCTGCACCTCGTGGCCGAGCGGGCCGTGCACGCTCTCGGTGTGGACCTTGCCCTGCAGGGACGGCCCGATGGTCCCCACGAACCGCTGGCCGATCCGGTCGGGGATCGGGTGCGTGTAGCGGATCCCGTCGGTGTCCATCACCACGATGAAGTCGACCCCGGCCTCCTTGCGGGCCAGTTCGGCGATGGGCTGGAGCGTCTTGGAGGGGTCGGGTTCCTTCAGCACGTCCACCAGGCCGGGGGAGCGCGCGAAGGTGCTCGCCGACGCGATCGAACGGTTGACGGCCTCGCGCTCGCTGTCGTGCCGGGACTGCAGGACGAGCGCGAACACGCCGCCCGCCACGAGCAGCACGACGATCGCCACCTGCAGGATGAAAACCTGTCCGGCGACGCTCCGCGGGCTCTTCTCGGTCAGTGACCGCATTGACACGCCCCGAATCGGTCGAAAACGTCGACCATGCCGACATTTCTAACACTGCCCGCCTGGACGTTCCATAGGCCACAAGGTCCCCGGCCCGGTCACCGGGCCCGTGCGCCGGTGTTCGCGGCGGCGCACGGGCCCGGGGTCCTGGGAGGGCGGCAGGGGGGCGGGGCGCGCCGTCAGAAGTGCAGTTCGGCCGGGAAACCGGTCCAGCGCAGCTCCTCCGGAAGGTGCCGCATGTCGTTGAAGAGCAGCACCGAGTTCGGGCGGCCGGGCGTGTAGCGGATCACCGTCAGGGCGGCGTTGGCGTGGTTGAGGCTGAGCCAGCGCCAGCGGGGCGCGTCCAGTGCCGCCGAGACCAGCCAGCCGATCAGGAAGTTGTGGGTCACGACCAGCTCGTGGGCCGCCTTCCCCGCCGCCATCGGCCCGGCGAACCGGGTCAGCGCACCGGCGGCCAGCCGAGGCCCCCCGGAGCGCTCCTCGGGGGAGAAGTGGTCGAGGAAGCGGGACAGGTAGTACGCGCTGTCCGGCGGCAGCTCGGACTCGGCGGGGAAGTACGGCGGGTAGTCCCCCGCGAGCTCGCTGGGCGCCACGGGCACCCCGCTTCCCAGCCGCTCCCCGATCAGCGCCGCGGACTGCGCGGCCCTGGGCAGCGGACTGTGGTGGACGGCGGAGATGGGGGAGCCCTTGAGCCGCTCGCCGAGGAGACCGGCCTGCCGGAAGCCGTTCTCCGTCAGGCCGGTCTCGTCCGGCAGCGCCTCGGCGTGCCGGGTGAGGTAGAGGTAGCGGCTCGCCGTTCCGGTCATGCCCTGTCCTTCTCGGGTTGTCGGACGATGGGTGTCCTGCGCGCGGGCCTCGTGTGGGGGCGGGGACCGTGCACGGGGTGCCCGGACTCCGGTGACGCGACGGCCGCATGTGGCGACGCCCCGCGCGCGGGCCGCGGTTCCCGCCGCGGGCGGCACACCGCAGGATGATCCCATGAGCGGGAAGTATGTCCACCCGCCCGGTGCCCGTCGGTGAGGGGCGCGTGGGAGCGGGCGCGTGACCGCGGGGGCGCGTGCCGTCCCTCCGGTCACATCCGTCACCCGGGTGACGGGCGGCGGCTGTTGGCGAGCGGATGCGGCGCGCCCGCGGCCGTACGATGAAGTCCAGGCCGTCGGCGAGACCGCGGGAGGCCGCGATGGACAGGACGAGGGTGACCACCCGTCACTACGGGCTGTACGGGCTCGTCGCGGCCGCCGCCGTCGTGCTGGTCGCGGTCGGGCTCGGTGTGCCGATCGGTGCGATCTTCATCCTCGCCGTGGCCCTGATGTGCCCATTGCTGATGCTGGTCATGCTGCACGCCCTGCGCGGGCCCAAGGCCCATCGCCACCCCGTCGTCGAGGACAACGCCGGCACCGCCGGCACCGCCGGCCGCCACCGCGGCCAGGGAACCGGCGCCAGGCCGCCTACTCCTTAGCCGCCAGGCTCGCCCGGGCGGCGCGTTCCACCAGCAGGGAACGCTCGCGCTCGTTGCGGGTCAGGGTGGCGGCGCGCAGGAACTCCTCGCGGGCCTCCGCGTGTCGGCCGAGCCGCTCCAGCAGATCACCGCGGACGCTCGGCAGCAGGTGGTAGCCGCGCAGCGAAGGCTCGCCGGTGAGCCGGTCCACGAGCGCCAGCCCTTCCCGCGGCCCGTGGGCCATGGTGACCGCGACGGCCCGGTTGAGTTCCACCACCGGCGTCGGCGTGCGCCGCGCCAGGGCCTCGTACAGCTCGGCGATCCGCCGCCAGTCCGTGTCCCGCGCGTCCAGGGCGCGGGCGTGGCAGGCGGCGATCGCGGCCTGCAGCGTGTACGGGCCCGGGGGACCGCCCGCCGCCTCGGCGCGCGCCAGGGCGGCGAAACCGCGGCGGATCAGCAGCTGGTCCCAGCGCCGCCGGTCCTGGTCGGCCAGCAGCACGGGCTGCCCGCCCGGGCCGGTGCGGGCCGCCGAACGCGACGCCTGGATCTCCAGCAACGCGGCCAGGCCGTGCACCTCGGCCTCCTCGGGCATCAGCCCCGCCAGCACCCTGGCCAGGCGCAGCGCGTCCTCGCACAGCGCCGGGCGCATCCAGTCGTCGCCCGCGGTCGCCGAGTAGCCCTCGTTGAAGACCAGGTAGATGACCTCCAGGACGGAGGACAGACGCTCGACCCGGTCCGGCCCGTGCGGCTGCTCGAAGGGGACGTCCGCCGTCGCCAGGGTCCGCTTCGCCCGGACGATGCGCTGGGCGACGGTCGGCTCCGGGACCAGGAAGGCGCGCGCGATCTCGGCGGTCGTCAGACCGCCCAGCAGCCGCAGTGTGAGCGCCACGCGGGCCTCGGTGGACAGCACCGGGTGGCAGGCGGTGAAGACCAGCCGCAGCAGGTCGTCCTCGATGTCGCCGTCGGCGGCCGCCTCCGCCGCCGCGAAGTCCGGCTCGTACGCCTGGCCGCCCACGCCCTCCAGGGTGTGGCCCAGTTCCCGGAGCTTGCGCGCGAAGACCTCCTTGCGGCGGACGAGGTCGATCGCACGGTGCTTGGCCGTGGCCATGAGCCAGGCGCCCGGGTTGTCAGGGACGCCGGCCCCCGGCCACTGCTCCAGGGCGGCGACCAGGGCGTCCTGGGCGAGCTCCTCGGCGACGCCGATGTCGCGCACGATCCGCGCGACACCGGCGATCACCCGGGCCGACTCGATCCGCCACACCGCCTCGATCGCGCGGCGGGCGTCGTCGGTGCCTGAAGCCGAAGCCGTCACAGGCACCCATCAGAGCAGCCGCTCGCGGCGAGGGCAACCGGCGGCCGGGCGCGGCGCTCAGGAGAGCTCCGGGGCCTCCTCGACCTGCCGCAGCTCGCAGGTGATCTCCCAGGCGTCGCCGTGGATCTGCAGGAAGCGCTTGGTCCACTCCACGGCCTCCTCCTTCGACTTCGCCTGGATGAGCGCGTAGCCGCCGATGAACTCCTTGGACTCGGTGAAGGGGCCGTCGACGACTGACAGCTTCCCGTGGTCCCAGTGCAGCCGCGTGCCCTCGGAGGTCGGGCGCAGACCGGCCGTGTCCAGCAGCACGCCGGCCTTGGACATCTCCTCGATGAGCTTGCCCATCTCCTCCATCAGCCGCTCGTCGGGGCCGCCCTCGGGGACGTTGTCCTCGTTGATCCGGATCAGGGACATGAAACGCATCGTGTTCTCCTTCGGTACGGGCGGGGAACCTCCCCGCTCCTGCCTACGCGTCGAACGGGCGACGCGCGGATCGACACGTCGGCGGAACTTTTTTTCGCGGACGTGTTCCCGGCCGTTCCCGGCACCACTCACTCGGACCGGTGATATCCGGTGCCGCGGCTTGGATCGGGAGGAAACGGTCCGTGATGCTGATCCACGAGCGGCAGCGCCGCGCCCCGGACCGGAAGCCGCGCCGGGCGCGCGGCGACACGAAGGAGAGTGGATGACCCGGATCCTTCTTCGCCGCCACCCCATACGCGGCGGCGACCGTCACGGCGGTCATCCGGGCGGGGTTGTTCGGACCCCGTGAGGGTCGCCGCCGCCTTCTCGTGCTGAGCGACGTCTCGGCCGTCCCCGAACTCGCCACGCCCCTGGACCGCACGCCTGGCCTCGCGGCCCTGCGCCCCGGGTTCGACACCGTGTGCTCCTGGCCGCGAGGAGGACCTCACCCCGTGGGGGCGGGCGCTGCGGCTCGCGTGGGACCCGGGTGACGGGCGCGTGGAGACCGTCTGCGAGACGCCGGACCGCCCGCCGGGCCCCCGGCGACCGTCTCACAGGCGGGTGGGAACGTGCGGCAGGGGGCGGGCGCCGGCGGTCAGCACCTCCAGGCAGGCGATGTGGAGACATGCCGGGCCGGTGAGTTCGGCGGCGCCCCTGGCGCAGAGCCACACGGCCGGGTGCCCGGCGGACCGCCGCGGGTCGGCGGCGGCCAGCCACCCGCCGAGGCTCAGGAAGCGCAGCCCGAGCGGGGACCAGACGTCCTCGGCGTGCGGCGGGACCAGGAAGTACAGGAAGCCGCAGCGCCGGTCCCACATGACGGGCCCGACGGGCGCGGTGCCGTCCCGCAGCCGTACGAGGACCTCGTGACCCGGCCGTTCGGGGATCCTGACGGCGTCCCACCCGTGGCCGGCCGGCAGCAGCGTCACCCTGTTCCTGGCGCGTGCCCACTCCTCGAGGCGCCGCTGTGGATCGCCGGCTCCTCGGGCGAGCCATGCGGCGAGGGCGGGCCCGCAGAATTCGTCGCACATACCACTCCCGGGTTCTGCTGCAAGTGATCAGCGCGCGGAAGCCCTTCGGCCGGGGGAGCCGACACGGCATGCATATATCTGCTGTCGGCATGTGCTGAGAGCAATGCCCATGGCGTTGAATCACTTGATCGGATGAGGCAAAAGCGGCCAGTTTTGGGCAACTGGGTTTCGGGGGCGTTGATCACCTCTAGATTCCGTCCGATGTGACCGGCGTCGGGCGTGACGCGGCGCGTTCCGAAGCGTTGAAGGTACGGGTTTCGGAGAAGGGAGGGCAGTTTTGGCGACGCCGGATAAAACCGCCCGGGGGAGCGCAGAATCGCTGTCCGGATTCCGGGACGCGGACCGCCTTCGCAGGGGAGCCCGGTGGGGCGGTCGGGCGCAAGCGGGTCCGCGCCGCCTTGTCCATAGCCATCGGACGAGTTGTCTGATGACATTGGACGCTAGCCTCTGGCGCGCCTCTCGGCAAGCATTTCGCGCCGGTTCGGTCCGGGCGACGT
>NZ_CBDRCM010000007.1:0-202548 GCF_965342435.1 Actinacidiphila sp. bgisy160
CGTCAAGACCTCCTAGCGGGCACCCGGGCCGGGCCGGCCGGCCCGGACCACGTCCGGACGAGAACGCCCCGGGGGGCTACTGCGCCCCGGGGCGCACCAGTCCACTCTCGTACGCGTATACCGCCGCCTGCACCCGGTCGCGCAGCGCCAGCTTCGTCAGCACATGCCCCACATGGGTCTTCACCGTCGTCTCACTCACGAACAGCTCCGCGGCGATCTCCGCGTTCGACAGCCCCCGCGCCACCAGCTTCAGCACCTCGACCTCCCGTTCGGTGAGAGTGTGCAGCGCCTGCGGCACCGGCTCCTCCCCCGACGGCAGCCGCCCCGCGTACTTGTCCAGCAGCCGCCGCGTGATGCTCGGTGCGAGCATCGCCTCACCCGCCGCGACCACCCGGATCGCCTGCACCAGCTCGTGCGCCGGAGCGTCCTTCAGCAGGAAACCGCTCGCACCCGCACGCAGCGCCTCCACCACGTACTCGTCGAGATCGAACGTGGTCAGCACCAGCACCTTCGCCGGACCGTCCCGGCCCGGCCCGGTGATCTGCCGGGTCGCCTCCACCCCGTCCATCCGCGGCATGCGGATGTCCATCAGCACCACATCGGGCTGCAGCGCCCGCACCTGCTCCAGGGCCTGCTGGCCGTCCCCCGCCTCGCCGACCACCGCCAGATCGCCCTCGGCCTCCAGGATCATCCGGAAGCCCGTGCGCAGCAGCGGCTGGTCGTCCACCAACAGGACGCGAATAGCCACAAGATCTCCTTCGCCCTCAGGACTCCCCATTCTTCCCCACGACGGGCAGCGGATACGGTGGGGGAGTCCCCCCGAAAGAGGGGCACACCGCCTGGTGGTCGCACCAGTCGCACAAACGGCTCGGCCGCGGCCGCCAGTCACCCGACTCCGTCGCCCGCGTGATCGCCTCCCACAGCGCCTCCAGCTTCCGGGCCACCGCCCGCAGCTCACCCTCCGACGGGTCGTACGTCAGCACCTCACCGCTGCCCAGGTAGACCAGCTGCAGCCGGCGCGGCACCACGCCCCGCAGCCGCCACAGCACCAGCGCGTAGAACTTCATCTGGAACAGCGCCTCGTCCGCGTACTCCGGGCGCGGCGCCTTGCCGGTCTTGTAGTCCACCACGCGCAGGTCGCCCGAGGCCGGCGCGACGTCCAGACGGTCGATGTAACCGCGCAACGTCAGCCCGGACTCCAGCTCCGTCTCCACGTACAGCTCGCGCTCGGCCGGCTCCAGCCGCGTCGGGTCCTCCAGCGAGAACCACCGCTCGACCAGCCGGGCCGCCTCCTCCAGCCACTCCGCGAGCCCCGGCCCGTCAGCCGCGGTGAACAGCTCCGACAGCTCCGGACGCTCCTCCAGCAGCCGCTGCCACTGTCCCGGCACCATCCCCCGGGCCCGGTCTGCCGTCCGCTCCGCCGCCGGCACGTCGAAGAGACGCTCCAGCACCGCGTGCACCACGGTGCCCCGGGTGGCGGCCTGGCTCGGCTTCTCCGGCAACTTGTCGATCACCCGCAGCCGGTACAGCAGCGGGCAGCGCATGAAGTCGGCGGCGCGCGACGGCGAGAGGGATGACGGCGGCCTCGGAGGAACGGCTTCGGTGGTGGTGCCCATGGCAGGACCCTACGGGGTGGCACCGACAGCCGGTGTCGGGTCCCCGCAACCGGGCAATACCATCGACGTCGGAGCGTCAGCGACATGAGGGGAACCAGTGAGCGAGAGCCAGCAGCCGCCGCCGGGCGGCGCGAGGACTCCCGGACCCGACGACGGGCCCGCCAAACGTCCCCCGGGTCCCGGCGGCGGCATCCTCATGGGCCGCTTCTTCGGCGTGCCCGTCTACGTCGCGCCCAGCTGGTTCCTCGTCGCGGCCCTCATCACCTGGGTGTTCGGCGGGCAGCTCGACCGCGTCCTGCCCGGGCTCGGCGGCGCCCGCTACCTCGTCTCGCTCTTCTTCGCGGTCGCCTTCTACGCCTCCGTGCTCGTCCACGAACTCGCCCACACCGTCGCGGCACTCCGCTTCGACCTGCCCGTGCGCCGCATCCAGCTGCAGTTCTTCGGCGGCGTCTCCGAGATCGAGAAGGAGTCCGAGACCCCCGGGCGTGAATTCGTCCTCGCCTTCGTCGGCCCGCTGCTCTCCCTCGTCCTCGCGGGCGTCTTCTACCTCGGCATGTACGGCGTCGACCCCGACACCGTGCCCGGCGTCCTGCTCGCCGGACTCATGATCAGCAACCTGCTCGTGGCCGTCTTCAACCTGCTCCCCGGCCTCCCGCTCGACGGCGGCCGGATGCTCCGCGCCGTCATCTGGAAGCTCAGCGGCAAGGCCATGACCGGCACCATCGCCGCCGCCTGGACCGGCCGCGCCCTGGCCATCGCCGTCCTCGTCGGCCTGCCCCTGCTGTCCTACGCGGGCGGCATGAGCGACGGCGGCGAGGGCGCCACGGGCTTCGACTCCCTCACCGACGCGCTGCTCGCGGCCATCCTCGCCGCCATCATCTGGACCGGCGCCGGCAACAGCCTGCGCATGGCGCGCCTGCGCGAGCACCTGCCCGAACTGCAGGCCCGTACCCTCACCCGGCGCGCCCTCCCGGTGACCTCCGACACCCCGCTGTCCGAGGCCCTGCGCCGGGCCAACGAGGCCGGCGCCCGCGCCCTCGTCGTCGTCGACGGCCAGGGCGCCCCCACCGCGGTCGTCCGCGAGGCCGCCATCGTCGGCGTCCCCGAGCACCGCCGACCCTGGGTCGCCGTCTCCGGCCTCGCCCAGGACATCAAGCCCGGCATGAAGGTCTCCGCGGAACTCGCCGGCGAGGACCTCCTCGACACCCTGCGTGCCACCCCCGCCACGGAGTACCTCGTCATCGAGAACTCCGGCGAGGTCTACGGCGTCCTGTCCACCGCCGACGTCGAGAAGGCCTTCCTCGCAGCCATGGCCAGGCCTTCTTAAGGGCTCGGTTCGCCTCCGGGGCGCCCCTTTTTTCAAAGGCTCGGTTCGCCTCCGGGGCGCTCAAGACGGTGTCGACGGTCGACCGTGCTCGGTCACTCGTTCCTCGCGACCTCCGCGCTCCCCCGGCTACCGCCGGGCGGTGCCCCCACCCTTTCGACACCGTCCGCGCCCCTTCGGCTCACTCGCCGAGCAGCAACCGGATGTGCACCGGCGCGAATCGTTGGCGTCCGCGCTCGCCCGGTAGGCATGGACGGCGCCCACGCACGCCCCGCGAGTGAGCCGAAGGGGCGCGCGCCTGTCGAAAGGGAGAGCACGCGGACGCTCCGAGGGACGAGGAGCCGAGCATGGTCGACCTCCTCCCAGCCTGGCGGCTGGGAGGTGCCCCCGCAGGTGCAAGGGGCGCCCCGGAGACGAACCGAGCCCCTGAAAATGAACGGTAGGCTTAACGGCATGTCCGAACCGACCGGTGCCGCCCGCCGTCGCGGGCCCTTCAAGGTCGGGGACCAGGTCCAGCTCACCGATCCCAAGGGACGCCACTACACGTTCACGCTCGAGGCCGGGAAGAACTTCCACACCCACAAGGGTTCCTTCCCCCACGACGAGCTGATCGGCGCCCCCGAGGGCAGTGTGGTCCGTACCACGGGAAACGTCGCCTACCTCGCGCTGCGCCCCCTGCTCCCCGACTACGTCCTGTCCATGCCCCGCGGCGCCGCCGTGGTCTACCCCAAGGACGCCGGGCAGATCCTGTCGATGGCCGACATCTTCCCCGGCGCACGCGTCGTGGAGGCGGGCGTCGGCTCCGGCTCGCTCAGCATGTTCCTGCTGCGCGCCGTCGGCGACCAGGGGATGCTGCACTCCTACGAGCGCCGCGCCGACTTCGCCGAGATCGCCACCCAGAACGTGGAGCGGTACTTCGGCGGCCCGCACCCCGCGTGGCAGCTCACCGTCGGCGACCTGCAGGACAACCTCAGCGACACCGACGTCGACCGCGTCATCCTCGACATGCTCGCCCCCTGGGAATGCCTGGAGGCCGTCTCCAAGGCGCTGGTCCCCGGCGGCATCCTCTGCGCCTACGTGGCAACCACCACCCAGCTCGCCCGCACCGTCGAGGCGATCCGCGAGCACGGCACGTTCAACGAGCCGTCCGCCTGGGAGACCATGGTCCGCACCTGGCACATCGAGGGCCTGGCCGTACGCCCCGACCACCGCATGATCGGGCACACCGGCTTCCTGCTCACCGCCCGCCGTCTCGCCGACGGCGTCGAGCCCCCCGTGCGGCGCAGGCGCCCCGCGCCCGGCGCGTACGGCGAGGACTACACCGGCCCGGGCGGCGGAAAGCCGACCAACGGCGGAGCGTAACCACCCGACCCCGAAGCGCCGCCGCCGGACACACCGGCGGCGGCGCTTCGCCACACCCCGCGGACATCTCCCGAAACACGGGCCCCGGTCGTACCAACCGACCGTGACCTGTGGCACGATGCTGGCCACCCCGCTCGACCAACTCCACAGGAGACAGGCGCGTGCAGCCATCCGCAGGGCCGGCCCTCCCGCACACCCGAGCCCGCTCGGTGCACTGGATCACGACCGCCGCGGTGATCGCCGCCGTCATAGGCAGCGCCGCACTCGTGCAGCCCGCCGGAGCCTCCACGGGCAGGCCCGCCGCCGACGCCAAGGCCGGCAAGCCCACGCCCGCCGTCACGCCGCCCCCGGACGCCCGCGCCGCCCACTACCCTCTGGCATGCGCCGGGGCCCCCGTGGACGTCGTGGACCAGGCGTCGGGAGACCTCGACGGGGACGGCCGCCCCGAGACCGTCGCCGTCGTCCGCTGCCACTCCGAGACCGGCACCCCGCCCAGTGGCCTGTACGTGCTGTCCGCGGACCCGGGGGCCGCCGCCCCGCGCATCGTCGAGACGCTCGTCGACCCCAAGGAGCAGCGCAGTTTCAAGGGACTGCGGATCGACGGCCGCACCGTGCGGGCCACCGTCCTCGGCTACTCCACCGACGACGTCCCCCGGTGCTGCCCCGACCAGCAGCGTGACTACAGCTGGGAATGGCGGTCCGGCACCTACTACGAGATCCCCGGAGCGCTCGCGAACAGCGTGTGACAGATCACTCCGCGTCGGGTCCGTACAGCTCTACACTGTCCGAAACCCGACGCACATGAATACAGTCGCCAGGGCAGTCCCTGGCCGAATCCACCACATCGGTCAACAACGGCAGGGGAACCGGGACCGTGGCCCCGGGTTCCTGACGGAGTTCGGCGTCGTCGCCCTTCACGTAGGCGAGGCCGTCGATGTCCAGCTCGAAGACCTCGGGCGCGTACTGCACACAGATGCCGTCCCCGGTGCACAGGTCCTGATCGATCCAGACCTCAAGCGCCTCGACGACTTCCTCGCTCACCGGTACCTCGCCTGCCGTTCATCGTTCGGGAAGGGACAGCCCATGACGGGCGTTGACCGAACCGACGATACAACCGGCCGCTTTCGGATGGTGATGGCTGGGTATCTCCCTGGCGGGAGGACGTGCGCAAGGGTGAAGATCGGACACACCCAGGACGTCTTTGTGATCTAGGGGTTTCAACCCCTACTGGCCCAGGTAGGGTCTGGAAGCGTCCAGCTCCCCTTGGAGGAGGTGAGGACCGTGGCGGCCCACGACGACGACATCAACCGTGGCGGCCGACCCGCTCGTGGATCGGAAGACCCCATGAGCCAGGTCGCCTTTCTTGAGCAGGAGATCGCCGTCCTGCGACGTAAGCTCGCCGACTCTCCGCGGCACACGAGGATTCTCGAGGAGCGGATCGTCGAGCTGCAGACCAACCTGGCAGGCGTGTCCGCTCAGAACGAGCGGCTGGCGAACACCCTCCGCGAGGCCCGCGACCAGATCGTGGCCCTCAAGGAGGAGGTGGACCGCCTCGCGCAGCCCCCTGCCGGATTCGGTGTGTTCCTGCAGGCGAACGACGACGGAACGGCCGACATCTTCACCGGCGGCCGCAAGCTGCGGGTGAACGTCAGCCCGTCCGTCGAGCTGGACGACCTCCGGCGCGGCCAGGAAGTCATGCTCAACGAGGCGCTCAACGTGGTCGAGGCCATGGAGTTCGAGCGCATCGGAGACATCGTCACCCTCAAGGAGATCCTCGAGGACGGCGAGCGGGCCCTGGTCATCGGGCACACGGACGAGGAGCGGGTGGTGCGGCTCGCCGAGCCGCTGCTGGACGGCACCCTCCGCGCCGGCGACGCGCTGCTGCTCGAACCGCGCTCCGGATACGTCTACGAACGGGTCCCCAAGAGCGAGGTCGAAGAGCTCGTCCTCGAAGAGGTCCCCGACATCGACTACCGCCAGATCGGCGGCCTCAGCAACCAGATCGAGCAGATCCGCGACGCCGTCGAACTGCCCTACCTGCACGCCGAGCTGTTCAAGGAGTACGAGCTCCGCCCGCCCAAGGGCGTGCTCCTCTACGGCCCCCCCGGCTGCGGCAAGACGCTCATCGCCAAGGCCGTCGCCAACTCCCTTGCCAAGAAGGTCGCCGAAGTCACCGGACAGCCCCAGGGAAAAAGCTACTTCCTGAACATCAAGGGTCCCGAGCTGCTCAACAAGTACGTCGGCGAAACCGAGCGGCAGATCCGGCTGGTCTTCCAGCGCGCACGCGAGAAGGCCGGGGAGGGCACCCCCGTCATCGTCTTCTTCGACGAGATGGAATCCCTCTTCCGGACCCGCGGCTCCGGCGTCAGCTCGGACGTGGAGAACACCATCGTCCCCCAGCTGCTCGCCGAGATCGACGGCGTCGAAGGCCTGGAGAACGTCATCGTCATCGGCGCCTCCAACCGCGAGGACATGATCGACCCCGCGATCCTGCGGCCCGGCCGCCTGGACGTGAAGATCAAGATCGAGCGGCCGGACGCAGAGGCGGCCAAGGACATCTTCTCCAAGTACCTCGTGGACACCCTGCCGCTGCACGGCGAGGACCTCTCCGAGCACGGCGGATCGGCGGCGGCCACCGTCGACGCCATGATCCAGTCGGTCGTGGAGCGGATGTACTCGGAATCCGAGGAGAACCGCTTCCTGGAGGTCACCTACGCCAACGGTGACAAGGAAGTCCTCTACTTCAAGGACTTCAACTCCGGCGCCATGATCCAGAACATCGTGGACCGGGCCAAGAAGATGGCGATCAAGGCCTTCCTCGACCACAACCAGCGGGGCTTGCGCGTCTCCCACCTGCTCGCCGCCTGCGTGGACGAGTTCAAGGAGAACGAGGACCTGCCCAACACCACCAACCCGGACGACTGGGCCCGCATCTCCGGCAAGAAGGGCGAGCGGATCGTCTTCATCCGCACCCTCGTCACCGGCAAGCAGGGCGCCGACACCGGTCGCTCCATCGACACCGTCGCCAACACGGGCCAGTACCTGTAACACGCGACCACCCTCCGGCTGCGGGTGCCCACGCAGGGGCACCCGCAGCCGGAGCATTTCACCCCGGCACCACCCAGGAAACCGCGTAATGATCTCCCCACCACCGCCATCGCGTTCTAGGCTCAGCGGTATCGCACGAGGGCCAATCGCGAAGCGGTACTTGAGCGACCGGCCCAGCACGGGCCGCAGCCGGGCAAGGAGGGCCGCATGACCGTACGGCGAGTAATGGGCATCGAGACGGAGTACGGGATCTCCGTTCCGGGCCACCCGAACGCCAATGCCATGCTCACCTCGTCCCAGGTCGTCAACGCCTACGCGGCGGCGATGCACCGGGCGCGCCGCGCCCGCTGGGACTTCGAGGAGGAGAACCCACTGCGGGACGCCCGCGGCTTCGACCTCGCCCGAGAAGCCGCGGACTCCAGCCAGCTCACCGACGAGGACATCGGCCTGGCCAATGTCATCCTCACCAACGGAGCCAGGCTCTACGTCGACCACGCCCACCCCGAGTACAGCGCCCCGGAGGTCACCAACCCCCGCGACGCCGTCCTGTGGGACAAGGCCGGCGAGCGCATCATGGCCGAGGCCGCCGAGCGCGCCGCCCAGCTCCCCGGCGCCCAGCCCATCCACCTCTACAAGAACAACACCGACAACAAGGGCGCGTCCTACGGCACCCACGAGAACTACCTGATGAAGCGGGAGACCCCCTTCTCGGACATCGTGCGCCACCTCACGCCCTTCTTCGTCTCCCGCCAGGTCGTCACCGGCGCCGGCCGCGTCGGAATCGGCCAGGACGGCCACGAACACGGCTTCCAGATCAGCCAGCGCGCCGACTACTTCGAGGTCGAGGTCGGACTCGAGACCACCCTCAAACGGCCCATCATCAACACCCGCGACGAGCCCCACGCCGACGCCGAGAAGTACCGCCGGCTGCACGTGATCATCGGCGACGCGAACCTCTCCGAGATCTCCACCTACCTCAAGCTCGGCACCACCGCCCTGGTCCTGTCGATGATCGAGGACGGGTTCATCAACGTCGACCTCGCCGTCGACCAGCCCGTACGCACCCTCCACCAGGTCAGCCACGACCCCACGCTGCGCAGGCTGATCACCCTGCGCAGCGGCCGGACACTGACCGCCGTCCAGCTCCAGATGGAGTACTGCGAGCTGGCCCGCAAGTACGTCGAGGACCGCTTCGGCACCGACGCCGACGAGCAGACCAAGGACGTCCTCGGACGCTGGGAGGACGTACTCAACCGCCTCGAGAGCGACCCCATGAGCCTCGCCCGCGAACTGGACTGGATCGCCAAGCGCGAACTCCTCGAGGGCTACCGGCGCCGCGACTGCCTGGACTGGGACGCCGCGCGGCTCCACCTCGTCGACCTCCAGTACGCCGACGTGCGCCCCGAGAAGGGCCTCTACAACCGTCTGGAGGCCCGCGGCCGCATCCAGCGCCTGGTGACCGAGGACGAGGTCGTACGGGCCATGAGCAAGCCCCCGGAGGACACCCGGGCCTACTTCCGCGGCCGCTGCCTGGAGCAGTACGCGGACGACGTCGCGGCGGCCTCCTGGGACTCCGTGATCTTCGACCTCCCCGGCCGGGACTCCCTGCAGCGCGTCCCCACGCTGGAGCCGCTGCGGGGCACCCGCAACCACGTCAAGGAGCTGCTGGACCGCTGCCGCAGCGCGGAGGAGCTGGTGCGGATCCTGTCGGGCGGCTGATCAGGGCTGAAATCCGTCCGAACCGGGAATCATCGGGGTGGCCCCCGGACGTTGGGCAATACCGGGGGCCGAAGTCAGACCCTCCTTGTAGGGTCTGATCTTGTAGGACATGGACACCGAGCGGGGTGAGGGACACATGGCTACCAAGGACACCGGCGGCGGGCAGCAGAAGGCCACGCGTTCGACCGAGGAGGTCGAGGAGACCGCGCAGGACGCGCAGGAGGCCTCGGACCTCAAGGAGCGGCACGAGAAGCTGTCGGACGACGTGGACTCCGTGCTGGACGAGATCGACGACGTCCTCGAAGAGAATGCCGAGGATTTCGTCCGAAGCTTTGTTCAAAAAGGCGGCGAGTAGTCTCTAAATGTCCGAATTGCATCAAGCGAAAAAGTGCTCGCGATGCAAGCGGATGTTGCCGAGGGAAGCCTTCGCCGGCAATAAGTCCATGCGGGACGGGCTCCAGGCGTACTGCCGGGAGTGCTCAGCGGAGTACTACCGGCAGCGCCAGGAGGCCCTGGGGCGCACTGTTCGCGAGAAGCATGACGTGCCGTTGGGTCACAAGCGTTGTCCACGGTGCGGAGAGATCAAGCCGCACTCCGAGTGGACTCGCAATAGCAGTGCGGCTGACGGCTTGACCACGTACTGCAAGGCATGCCGGGCGGTGGAGGGCAGGGCGCGGCACCTCAGAAACAAGTACGGGATGACCGAGGCCCAGCGGGACGCCATGGTCAGTGAGCAGTTCGGTATCTGCTGTATTTGTCTGGACGCCCCGGCCGAACATGTGGATCACGACCACGGGACGGGTAGGGTCCGTGGCGTACTGTGCTTCAGCTGCAACGCCGCGCTGGGGCAGTTCAAGGATCGGCCCGACGTCATACGGCGGGCGGCCGCATACGTGGAAGGAAACGTGTGGAAGCCAACACTCGTAGCACCGGGCGTCTACCAGCTGCCTTCCTGACGCCTGGCTCGTCCTCGTTCGTGGACTTCCTGGGGGCGCACGCGCCGGAGATGCTCCCGGGCAATCGCACCCTGCCCGCCGTGAAGGGGGCCGTCGAGCTGCCGCACGGTACGACCATCGTGGCCGCTGCCTTCCCCGGCGGCGTGGTGCTCGCCGGTGACCGGCGGGCCACGATGGGCAATGTCATCGCGCAGCGGGACATCGAGAAGGTCTTCCCGGCCGACGAGTACTCGGCGGTCGGCATCGCGGGCACGGCGGGCCTGGCGGTGGAGATGGTGAAGCTGTTCCAGCTGGAGCTGGAGCACTACGAGAAGATCGAGGGCGCGACGCTCTCGCTGGAGGGCAAGGCGAACCGCCTGTCGACCATGATCCGGGGGAACCTGGGGATGGCGCTGCAGGGGCTGGCGGTGGTGCCGCTGTTCGCCGGCTACGACACGGACCGGGAGAAGGGGCGGATCTTCTCGTACGACGTGACGGGCGGCCGTTCCGAGGAGCACGGTTTCGCGGCGACCGGTTCGGGCTCGGTGTTCGCGCGGGGTTCGATGAAGAAGCTGTACAAGCCGGACCTCACGGAGTCGCAGACGGTGACCCTGGTGATCCAGGCGCTGTACGACGCGGCGGACGACGACTCGGCGACCGGTGGCCCGGATCTGGGGCGGCGGATCTACCCGATCGTGACGGTGATCACCGACGAGGGCTTCCGCAAGCTGACCGAGGCCGAGACGTCGGAGATCGTCCGGGCCGTCCACGAGCGGCGGCTGGAGCTGCCGGACGGCCCGCGGGCCGAGCTGCTGTGACACGGTCGTCCGAGATGCACTCGCTACTGACAGAAAGGGACGGATAGCCGGTGTCGACGCCGTTCTATGTCTCACCCCAGCAGGCCATGGCCGACCGTGCCGAGTTCGCCCGCAAGGGCATCGCGCGCGGGCGCAGCGTCGTCGTGCTGCAGTACACCGACGGCATCGTCTTCATCGCCGAGAACCCGTCCCGTGCCCTGCACAAGGTCAGTGAGATCTACGACCGGATCGCCTTCGCGGCGGTGGGGAAGTACAACGAGTTCGAGAATCTGCGGATCGGCGGGGTGCGCTATGCCGATCTGCGGGGTTACACCTATGACCGGGACGATGTGACGGCGCGCGGACTGGCGAACGTGTACGCGCAGACGCTCGGCACGATCTTCTCGAGTGTGGGGGAGAAGCCCTACGAGGTGGAGTTGATCGTCGCGGAGGTGGGTGCGGACTCCTCGGAGGACCAGATCTACCGGCTGCCGCACGATGGTTCGATCGTCGACGAGCATGGTGCGGTGGCGGTCGGTGGCAACTCGGATCAGATCGGCAGTTATCTGGATCAGCGGCATCGTGACGGTATGACGCTGGCGGAGGCGCTGAAGCTGGCGGTGGAGTCGTTGAGCCGCGACACCAACGGTGGTGACCGGCAGCTCACGGCGGAGCAGCTGGAGGTCGCGGTGCTGGACCGCACGCGGCCGCAGCAGCGTAAGTTCAAGCGGATCCTGGGCCGGCAGTTGTCGCGGTTGCTGGAGGCGGAGGGGGCTCCGCCCTCGGTGGAGAAGGCGGAGAAGCCGGCTTCGCCGGCTGCCGCGGCCGAGGGGGATGACGATCTTCCGGAGCTTGACGAGGACGTGTGACGGGTTCCGGCCCGTTCCCGACGCCTCGGTCGCCTTTCCGGCGGCCGGGGCGTCGGTTTTTTCAGGGGTGGCGTGGTGGGGCGGTGGAGCCGCGTACGACGAGGCGGACGGGGAGTTCGGTGCCGGTGGCGGGGTGGCCGGCGAGGGTGTCGAGGAGTGCGGTCATGCCGTGGGCGCCGACGGCGTCGGCGGGGAGGGCGACGGTGGTGAGTTCGGGTTCGACGGCGGTGGCGAGGGCGGAGTCGTCGTAGCCGGTGACGGAGATGTCGGTGGGGACGCGTAGTCCGTGGCGGCGCAGTGCCTTGCAGGCGCCGACGGCGAGGACGTCGTCGTCGCAGACGATGGCGGTGGGTGGGGTCCCGGGGCGGGCGAGGAGGCGTTCGGTGGCGTGGCGGGCGTCCTCGTAGGTGAGTGGGGAGCGTTCGGCGGGCGGGGTGGTGCCGAGGGTGCCGGTGAGGGACTGGGCGCGTTCGCGGAAGGTCCAGGTGTCGATGTCGGCGGCGAGGTGGGCGATGTCGCGGGGGTGGTGGCCGAGGCCGAGGAGGTGCCGGGCGATCTGGCGCATGCCGTCGGCGATGGCGAGGTTGACGGTGGCGGCGGGGCCCGGTTCCGCGGGGTCGGCGTCGAGCATGACGAGGGGGAGGCCGCCGTCGCCGATGGCGGCGAGGGCGTCGGCGGCCATGGAGGAGGCGATGATGCCGTCGAGGGCGGCGCGGGCGGAGCCGAAGGGGTCGCGGGCGGGGCCGACGCCTTCGGGGGAGGGGTAGAGGACGACGCCGAAGCCGTGGGCGTCGGCGACGCGGGCGGCGCCGGTGTAGACGCGGGCGAAGTATTCGTTGGTGATGGTCGGGACGACCAGGAGCGCGGTGCGGGTGCGGCCGAGGCGGAGGTTGCGGGCGGCGAGGTTGGGCCGGTAGCCGAGGGCGCGGGCGGCGGTGCGGACGGTGTCGGCGGTGCGTTCGGAGACGCGGCCGCGCCATTTGTCGCCGAGGACGAGGGAGACGGTGGCCTGGGAGACGCCGGCGGCGCGTGCGACGTCGCGTGAGGTCGGGCGCGCTGTGTCGGTCACCGTGGGCCTCTTTTCGGGTGGCTGGGCGGGTGGCGGCGCGGGGTGCGCGGCTGGACCGGTGGGCTGGGCTCATGGTACGTATGACCCACGACGTTATACGTACAACTGGCGAAGGGGCGGCCATGGGGACCGGTTACGGCGACCTGTTGCGGGCCCGGCACGCGGTGCGGCTGCTGTCCGGCACTCTGATCGGCCGGCTGCCGAACGCCACGGCGGCCCTGGGCATCGTGCTGCTCACCCGGGCGCAGGGCGGCGACTTCGCGCTCGCGGGGGCGCTGTCGGCCGTCTACGGCCTCGCCAACGCCGTGGGGCAGCCGCTGCTGGGCCGGGCGGTGGACCGCCTGGGGCAGCCGAGGGTGATGTTCCCGGCGGCGGTGGTCTCGGCCGCGGGCATGGCAGTCTTCGCCCTCTCCGGGCCCCGTCCGCTGCCGTTGGCGTACGCCGCGATGCTCGTGGCGGGTTTCTTCACCCCGCCGCTGGAGGGCGGGCTGCGGGCGCTGTGGCCGAGCGTGCTCAAGGGTGAGGACCGGATCCACGCCGCCTACGCGCTGGACGCGGCCGCGCAGGAGGTCATGTTCGCGGTCGGGCCGCTGCTGGTGACGCTGCTGGTGGCGGCGTTCTCGGAGTCGGCGGCGTTGCTGTGGATCGCGGCGGTGGGTGTGGCGGGCGCGCTGAGCGTGGTCACGGCGCCGCCGTCGAGGGCGTGGCGCACGCGGCCGCGTACTCCGGACTGGCTGGGGCCGCTGCGCGCGCCGGGCCTGCGGGCGCTGGTCGGTTCGTTCTTCTTCGTGGGGCTGGCGCTGGGCTCGATCGCGGTGGCGGCGGTGGCGTACGCCGACGAGTACGGCGGCGGGATGGTGTCCAGTTATGTGCTGTCGGGGATCGGCGCCGGGGCGCTGGCGGGCGGGGTGGTCTACGGGGCGCGGCAGTGGGGCGGGGTGCCGGAGCGGCGGCTGCGGCTGCTGATGGCGGGACTGGCCGTGTGCTACCTGCCGCTGGCGCTGGCGCCGGGTGTCGCGTTGATGTCCGGCCTCGCGGTGCTGGCGGGGCTGTTCCTCGCGCCCTCGCTGGCCTGCGCGTTCGTGGTGGTCGACCGGCACGCCCCGGTGGGCACGGTGACGGAGGCGTTCTCATGGATCGTCACGACGTTCGGGGTGGGCGCGGCGGTGGGGACGGCGGCCGCGGGGCCGGCCGCGCAGTACGGTGGGGCGGCGGCGGCCTTCGGCGTGGCGGGGGCCGGCGGGGTGGTGGCGCTGGTGGTCCTGCTGGCCAGTGGGCGCTACCTCACGCCACCGGAGCCGGCAACCGGGACGGAAAAAGATCGAATCGCCGTGGTCGAACCCGGTTTGAGGTCCACGCATCAGGCGTAAGGTCTCATCATGGACCGCCGCATTTTCGGGCTGGAGAACGAGTACGGTGTCACGTGCACGTTCAGGGGACAGCGGCGTCTGTCCCCTGACGAGGTGGCGCGGTACCTCTTCCGCCGTGTCGTGTCATGGGGTCGCAGCAGCAACGTCTTCCTCCGCAACGGCGCCCGTCTCTACCTCGACGTGGGTTCGCACCCGGAGTACGCCACTCCCGAGTGCGACAACGTGACGGAACTGGTCACCCACGACAAGGCGGGGGAGCGCATCCTCGAGGGCCTCCTGGTGGACGCCGAACGGCGCCTGCACGAGGAGGGCATCGCGGGCGACGTCTACCTCTTCAAGAACAACACCGACTCCGCCGGGAACTCCTACGGGTGCCACGAGAACTACCTCGTCGCCCGGCACGGGGAGTTCTCCCGCCTCGCGGACATCCTCATCCCGTTCCTGGTCACCCGGCAGCTGCTGTGCGGCGCCGGAAAGGTGCTGCAGACCCCGCGTGGCGCGGTCTACTGCGTCAGCCAGCGCGCGGAGCACATCTGGGAGGGCGTCAGTTCCGCGACGACCCGTTCCCGGCCGATCATCAACACCCGGGACGAGCCGCACGCGGACGCCGAGCGCTACCGGCGGCTGCACGTCATCGTGGGTGACTCCAACATGTCCGAGACGACCATGCTGCTGAAGGTCGGCGCGACCGACCTGGTGCTGCGCATGATCGAGGCGGGCACCGTGATGCGGGACCTGACGCTGGAGAACCCGATCCGGGCGATCCGCGAGGTGTCGCACGACATAACGGGCCAGCGCAAGGTCCGTCTCGCCTCGGGCCGGGAGGCCTCGGCCCTGGAGATCCAGGAGGAGTACTACTCCAAGGCGGTGGACTTCTGCGACCGGCGCGGCATCCGCAGCGGTGTCATCGAGCAGGTCCTCGAACTGTGGGGCCGGGCCCTGGAGTCGATCGCCAGCGGTGACCTGGACAAGATCGGCACCGAGATCGACTGGGTGATGAAGTACCGCCTGATCGAGCGTTACCGGGCGCGGGACAACATCACGATGTCGCACCCGCGCATCGCGCAGATAGACCTCGCGTACCACGACATCCACCGCCGCCGCGGGTTGTACTACCTGCTGGAGAAGCGGGGTCAGGCCAAGCGGATCTGCAACGACCTGAAGATCTTCGAGGCCAAGTCCGTGCCCCCGCAGACGACGCGGGCGCGGCTGCGCGGCGACTTCATCCGCCGCGCCCAGGAGCAGCGGCGCGACTTCACCGTCGACTGGGTGCACCTGAAGCTCAACGACCAGGCGCAGCGCACCGTGCTGTGCAAGGACCCGTTCCGGTCGGTGGACGACCGGGTGGAGAAGCTCATCGCCGGCATGTAGCGGCGGTGGCGTGGACGACGCGGGGGCCCCGTAGGTGTTCGTACCGGGCCCCGCGCACGCCGTAGAGTGGCGCGCACGCCCGACAACGCAAGATCGACCTGATGGGGATCCCCGTGCGCCGACGCTCTCTTCTCTTCGCCGTCCCTGCCGGCCTGCTCACCCTCGCCGGCTGCGGTGACGACAAGTCCGGCAAGTCCGCGACCAGCGTCAGCCCGTCGGGTTCCGCGTCCGCGTCGGTGAAGATCGTGGAGGGTCCGCTTCCGGACGTCACGGCCGGTACGAAGTTCGGCGAGAAGCCGACCGTCGCCAAGGGTCCGGGTCGGCCGAGCAAGGACCTGGCGGTCAAGACGCTGATCCAGGGCAACGGCGCCACCGTCGCCGCGGGTGACTACCTCCAGGCGAACTACCTCGGCCAGATCTGGGACACGGCCAAGGTCTTCGACAACTCCTGGGACCGGGGTGCGCCGGCCATCTTCCCGATCGGCGTCGGACGAGTCATCCCGGGCTGGGACAAGGCCCTGGTGGGCAAGAAGGTCGGCGACCGGGTCGAGCTGGCGATCCCCCCGAACCTGGGCTACGGCGAGCAGGGCCAGCCGGACGCCGGCATCAAGGGCACCGACACGCTGGTGTTCGTCGTCGACGTGGTCGACACCTTCAGCGCCAAGAGCTCCGCCAAGGGCAAGGCGGTCCCGCAGAACGACGCCAAGCTGCCCAAGGTCGGCACCAACACCGACGGCAAGGCGCCCTCCATCGAGGTGCCCAGGACGGCCGCCCCGGCGAAGCTGGTCGCCAACTACGTGCTGGAGGGCGACGGCGCGGCGGTCAAGCCCACCGACACCCTGCTGCTGCAGTACAAGGGCGTGGTGTGGGACGGCGGCAAGGAGTTCGACTCCAGCTACAAGAACGGCCAGTTGGCCCAGTTCCCGCTGCAGCAGCTGATCAAGGGCTGGCAGGAGGGACTCGTGGGCAAGAAGGTCGGCAGCCGCGTGATGCTCGTGGTGCCGCCGGACCTCGGCTACGGCGACAAGGCGCAGCCGGGCATCCCGGCCAAGTCCACGCTGGTGTTCAGCCTCGACATCCTCGCGGTGATGTAAGACTAGGCAGGTTGTCCGCACCTCTTTAGGAGCACGTACGTGAGCATCGAGAAGCCCGAGATCGACTTCCCCGGCGGCGAGCCGCCTGCCGAACTGGTGATCAGGGACATCTGGGAGGGCGAGGGCGCCGAGGCGAAGGCGGGCCAGAACGTCACCGTCCACTACGTCGGTGTCGCCTTCAGCACCGGCGAGGAGTTCGACGCGAGCTGGAACCGCAACTCGCCCTTCACCTTCCCGCTGGGTGGTGGCCGGGTCATCAAGGGCTGGGACCAGGGCGTGCAGGGCATGAGGGTCGGCGGTCGTCGCGAGCTGACCATCCCCGCGCACCTCGCCTACGGCAACCAGAGCCCGAGCCCGCTCATCAAGCCGGGCGAGACGCTGATCTTCGTGGTGGACCTGCTGTCCGTCTGACCGGCCCGTCCGGCCCGACCACGCCCCGGAGCCCCCGCCGACCGGCACCGCCGGCCCGGCGGGGGCTCCGTCGTGCCCGGGCCCGCGGGGGACCGGCACCGGAACCGGCCTTCGCTTCAGCCGCGCGGCCCGGCCGCGATAGGGTCTCGACGGAGAGCTGAACACGGAAGAAGGTTGCTTCGAGTGGCGATTGCCAAGGCCGAGCGGCTGATGAACCTGGCGCTGTGCCTGATGAACACCCGGCGCCCGGTCAGCAAGCGGGAGCTGCGCGCGTCCATCGAGGCGTACCACGAGATCGGCTCCGACGAGGCCTTCAACCGCATGTTCGAGCGGGACAAGGACGATCTGCGCGAGCTCGGCATGGTCATCGAGACGGTGGAGAGCCTCGACGGTGAGATCGGCTATCTCGCCCGCCGCGACCGCAACCGACTTCCCGAGATCGCCCTGGACGCCGAGGAGGCCGCGGCGCTGAGTCTGGCCGCGAAGGTGTGGCAGCAGGCGCGCTTCGCCGAGGCCGCCAGCGGCGCACTGCAGAAACTACGGGCCGCCGGCGTGCCCTTCCACGACGAGGGTGACGACGGCGTGCGGGAGGCGGCGGGGCACAGCGCCCTGGAGCCCCGCATCCCCACCCCCGAGCCGGCGTTCGAGCCGCTGATGGTCGCCGCCCGCGAGCGCCGCCCCGTCTCCTTCGACTACCGCAAGGCCAACGCGGTGCGCCCCGAGCCCCGCCAGGTCGAGCCCTGGGCGCTGGAGTGCTGGCGCGGCCACTGGTACCTGGCCGGCTGGGACCGCGACCGGTCCGCCGTGCGGGTCTTCCGGCTCTCCCGGATCACCGGCCGGGTCCGCAGCCGCGGCGGCGCCTTCACCACCGAGGTGCCCGACCACGTCGACGTGCGCGCCGCCGTCGCCAGCTGGGCCGGCGAGGGCGCGACCGCGACCGCCAGGATCCGGCTGCGCCGCGATTCGGGGTACCCGCTGCGGGCCCGGGCGGTGGAGACACTTCCGGTCGACGCCGACTGGGACGAGCTGGAGATCCCGTACGGGCACGGACTGGACGCCTGGCTGGTGGAGTTCGGCCCGGACGTGGTCGTACTGGGGCCCGACGAGCTGCGGGCCGACGTCGTGGACCGGCTGCGCGCCGTCGCCAAGGGCTGAGCGGGGGAGTACGGAGAGATGGCCAACGCGATCGACCAGACGCGCCGGATGCTGTCCCTGGTGACGTATCTGCGCGAGCGCCCCGGCGCCCGCGTGAGCGATGTGGCCCGCGCCTTCGGGGTGACCGAGGCCGAGCTGATCGGCGACCTGAACGTGCTGCCGTTGTGCGGCACGAGCTTCCGGGGCGGCGACCTGCTCGACATCGACACCGACGGCGAGCGGATCTGGTGGCACAACGTGGACGACGTCGCGCAGCCGCTGCGGCTGGCGGCCGACGAGGCCGCCGCGCTGCTGGTCGCCGCCCGCGCCGTCGCCAACCTGCCCGGGCTGCGGGACAGCGACCGGCAGGCGCTGCTGCGCGCCACCGCGAAGATCGAGGGCGCGGCCGGAGAGGCCGCCGGCGCCTCGTCCCGGCTGTCGGTCACCTTCGAGTCCGAGGGCAGCGTCTTCGCCGACGTCGACCGCGCCATCGCGGAGCGGCGCCGGCTGTGGATCCGCTACTACTCGCCGTCCCGGGACGAGCTCACCGAACGCGAGGTCGACCCGATCCGCCTGTTCGCGGTCGGCCACACCTACTTCGAGGGCTGGTGCTACCTGTCGGAGGACCGGCGCACCTTCCGGCTGGACCGGGTCGCCGAGATCCGGCTGCTGGACACGCCCAGCGACCCGCCGCGCGTCGAGCCGCGCGACCTGTCCCAGGGGCTGGTGCAGCCGGCCGGCGACGACCCCGAGGTCGTGATCGAGGTCGGCCCCGGCGGCCGCTGGGTGGCCGAGTACTACCCGCACGACCTCGCCGAGGAACTCCCCGACGGCGGGCTTCGGATCACTTTGCGCACCCCCGACCCCGGTTCGCTGCGCCGTCTCGCGCTGCGGCTCGGCCGCGACGGGCGGATCGTGTCCCCGGCCGATCTGGCCGGCAGCGCCCGCGACGCCGCCGCCCAGGCCCTCTCGGCCTACGGCGAGTGAGGGGAGCGCCGCCTTGGACGACCTCGACACCCTGGACAACCTGGACACCGTGGACACCTTTGGCACCGGCGGCGGCCCCGGCGCCCCGGCGACACCGCCCGAGGTGATCTTCAGGGCCTCCTGCCCGGAGTGCCGGACCAGCTTCGAGCTGTCGGCCGACGCCCTGAGGCTGGCCATCGGCGGCAGCCACCGGACGACCTTCTACTCCTTCACCTGCCCCGACTGTGGCTCCTCCGTCCGCAAGCCGGCCGGTGACCGCATCGTGGAGTTGCTCACCGACGGCGGGGTCCGCACGATGCGGCTGCACATCGGCTGAGCCGCTACGCTCGGCTGCCATGTGGTGGCTCTACCTGTACGTCGGCCTCGCGACCGCCGGCCTGCTCGTCCTTGGTGTCCTCGCCGTCCGCGTGTACGCCGAGGTGCGCGGCCTCGCCCGGCAGGTCGGGCGCAGCGGCGACCGGCTGCGGCAGGCTTCGCAGGAGCTGCGGCGCGCCGCGGAGCCACTGGCGCGCGGCGCCGGCGAGCTGTCGCGCTGAGGGCGCCGTCCCGCCGGCGGTGCCCCAAAACGCCGGGTAGGCGCCCTTCGGCGCACCCTCGTCCTCACCCGTCCGGGAAGGTACGCTGCTGACGCGGCCCCAGGAGAGCGCGGCGGGGGCGGCAACGGCAAGGACGCCGGGGGATTGCCAGGCGTTTACCCCCGCAGGTTACGATCGCTGGCAGAGCGGACACCGTGTCCACGGACCCGGAGCCCGCTGCTCAAGAACCCATGCCGCCTCGGTGAGAAGGTAAAGCTTATGTTCGGCAGGCTCGGCGCCCCTGAGATCATCCTCATCCTTGTCGTCGTTCTGCTGCTGTTCGGGGCCAAGCGTCTTCCGGACATGGCCCGCGGCCTTGGGAAGTCGATGCGCATCCTGAAGAGCGAGGCGAAGGCCATGAAGTCGGACGACGCGGCGGCCCCGCAGGCGCCGGCCGACGCGCCCGCCGACGCCCAGACCGCGCCGAAGACCATCCAGGCCGCGCCCGGTGACGTCAACAGCGCCCGCCCGGTCTCCGAGACCCAGCAGCCCCGCCAGACGCAGAGCTGACACGACGGCACAGGTACGGGCCGCCGGCGGGGACGCCGGCCACCGCGTGAGATGAGGACCTGGGTTGCTCAAGTCTGCCCGCAGTAAGCCGTCGAAGGACCCCGAGGGGCGTATGCCCCTCGTGGAGCACCTGCGCGAGCTGCGCAACCGGCTCGCCAAGAGTGTGCTCGCCATCGTCGTCGTGGCGATAGTGGCCGCCTTCTACAGCCAGCAACTCCTGGAGTTCCTGGCCTCCCCGGTACCCAAGTGCGGTCCGGGGGTCGTCAGCAGCGGCGGCAACTGCGCCATCGTCACGTTCGACTCGCTGACGGCGCCGTTCGCGCTCACGATGCAGGTCTGCTTCATGGCCGGCGTCATCGGCGCCAGCCCGGTCTGGCTGTACCAGCTGTGGGCCTTCATCGCCCCCGGCCTGCACCGGCACGAGCGCAAGTACACCTACATGTTCGTGGGCGCGGCGCTCCCGCTCTTCCTGGGCGGCGCCTTCCTCGCGTACAAGATCATGCCGGTCAGCATCAAGGTGCTGATCAGCTTCACGCCCGAGGGCTCCTCCAACCTCCTGAAGCTCGACGGGGTGCTGGACTTCACCATCCGCATGGTGCTGGTCTTCGGCCTCGCCTTCGAACTGCCACTGCTCCTGGTGATGCTCAACCTGGTCGGCATGGTCAGCGGCCGCCGCATGGCGGGCTGGTGGCGGGGCGTGGTCATGGGCGTCTTCGTCTTCGGCGCCGTCGCGACGCCGACCACCGACCCGGTCAGCATGATCGCCCTGTCCGGTCCCATCGTCGTCCTCTACTTCGGCGCGGTCGCCTTCTCCCTGGTCAACGACCGGCGCCGGCGCTGGCGCAACCCCGACGCCGACCTTTCCGACGACGAGGCCTCCGAGCTGGACCTCACCCCGGAATCGATCGACCCCGGCGAGCGCGTCTCGGCCTCCGTGCCCGAGCAGGCAGGACCCGTCGAGGACGGACGCCGCTCCGGCGACTTCGACGACGCGACCTGACGCCGCGGAACCCCGCCGCGGCCCCGCCCGGACCATCCGGGCGGGGCCCCGGCGTCATGGGGCGCAGGCGGCCGTCAGCCGTCGGAAACCCGTCCCGGGCCGGGATCCTTCCTGGCCGGGACGTGCCCTTCCGTAGGCCCGCAGGATGATCAGGACCCCTCGGGAAGAGGCGGTGCCGGTGATCTCGACGGCTCGGCTACCGCGCGGTAGGGTCCGCCCGTGACCAGCGAGATCACCCTCGTCGCCAACCCCACCGCGGGCCGCGGACGGGGCGCGCGCGCCGCGGGACCGGCCGCGGACGCGCTGCGCCGCGCGGGCTTCGGCGTGCGCACCGTCGTCGGCACCGACGCGGCGGACGCCCTCGCGCGGGCCCGCGAGGCCGTGGCGGACGGCACCGACGCGCTGGTCGCGGTCGGCGGCGACGGCATGGTGTCGCTGGCCCTGCAGGCCGTGGCCGGCACCGGCACGCCGCTCGGCGTCGTCGCCGTCGGGACGGGCAACGACTTCGCGCGGGCGACCGGACTGCCGATCCGCGAGCCAGCCGCGGCCGGGGAGGCCGTCGCGCGGGCACTGAAGGAGGGGCGCGTCCGCGAGATCGACCTCGGCCGCGTCGGCGGACGCTGGTTCGGCACGGTCCTCGCCTCCGGCTTCGACTCCCGGGTCAACGACCGCGGCAACCGGCTGCGCTGGCCCAGCGGGCGGCTCCGCTACGACGTGGCGATGCTGGCGGAACTGGCCGCCCTGCGCCCCATCCCGTACCGGATCACCCTCGACGACGGCGCCGAGACGGAGATCGAGGCGACCCTCGTCGCCGTCGGCAACGGCACCTCGTACGGCGGTGGCATGCGGATCTGCGCCGGAGCCGAACTCGACGACGGGCGCTTCGACGTCTGCGTGGTCGGCCCGTGCAGCCGCAGCACGCTGCTGCGCGTCTTCCCCCGGGTCTACCGCGGCACCCACCTCGGACACCCGGTGGTGACCGTGCACCGCGCCGCCGCGATCACCCTCGCCGCCGACGGCATCACCGGGTACGCCGACGGGGAGCCCCTCGGCCCCCTGCCCCTGACCGCGCGGACCGTACCGCGGGCGCTGCGGCTGCTCGTGCCGCGGTAGCGAGCGTCGAGCGCGTCGCGCCCACGCCGTCGCGCGCGGCGCGGCAGGCCGCCTCGGCCCCGGCGCACCGGGCAGGCGCGGTCGGCGGGCGGCCGGTCACCGGTTCGCAGCGGCTCTCCGCCCGCGCCCGGTGAGCCCCTCGATCGCGGCCGGTCGCCTGGCCCGGCACGACCCGCTCCCTGACGCCCGGGGATTCCCGCGGGCCCGCACTCCGGTGGTCGCGCTGGTCGGGGGGCCGTGGCGCGTCGGCCCAGGCCGGCCCGGCGGCGACCGTCCGCCTCCCTCACGCCCGGGGTACGCGTGGCACCCGCACCCCGGCGCGCGCAGCCGCGGGGTACGCACCCCGCTCGGCGGAGGCCGCCGGCATCGGTGACGGGGGGAGCCGAGGGGGGGGCTCAGGCGGCCCCGGCGGAGCGGAGGGCGTCGACGGCGAGGGCGAGGTCGACCAGCTCGCGCGGGTGCGTGAGGCGGCGGCCGGTGAGCAGTTCGAGGCGGCGCAGGCGGTTGAGGACCGTGTTGCGGTGGCAGCCCAAGCGCGCGGCGGCGGCGCGCGGGGAGCCGTCGCACCCCATCCACGTGGCGAAAGTACCCAGCAGGGACTCGCGTTCCTCGTCGGGCAGCCCCCGCAGCGGGCCGAGGACGCGCTCGGCCAGCTCGTCGGCGAGCTGCCGGTCAGCGGCGGCCACGACCGCCGGCATCCGCTCCTCCCACAGCGCCACCTCGCCGTCGCGAGAGCACGCGGGCAGCGCGAGTTCGGCCAGGGTCAGGGCCCGGTGAAGTCCGGCCAGGCCGTGTACGACCGGGCTGACGCCCGCCCGCAGTCCGGGCACGGCGCCCAGCAGCGCGGCGAGCGCCCCGGGGGAGCGGTCGCCGAGCAGGACGACCAGGACCTCGCCGACGCCGCGGGGCACCCGCAGCACCCGGCTGCCGACGCCCACCGGGAAGGCGTCGTCGCCGGGCGTGCCGCAGACCGAGGCGCGCACGCTGGTCACCGCGACGACGAAGCGGCCGTCGCCCGGCACGCCCAGGGCCTGGGCGGCGGCGCGTACGCCGAGGCTGTCGGTGCGTCCGTCGAGCAGCGCGTCCAGCACGCGGGCCGCCCGCCTGCCGTCGCCGGCCACGCCCTCGCCCAGCGTCGCGCGGTAGGCGTCGGCCAGGATCGCCGCCGTACGCTCGCGGAACCCCCACATCCGCGGGGCGATCCGCACCATGAGAGGGATGTCGCCGGGGCGGTGCGCGGCGACGGTGTCGACGAGCTCCTGCCACACGACCGCGCCACCGACGGCGAAGACGTGCGTCAGCAGTTCCAGCGGCATGCCCTGCCCGGCCTGGCGGCGGCCGGCCTCGCGCAGGTACCGGGCCGCGTCCGCGTCGCGCTCCGGGGCGACGAGCCGGTCCAGGTGCATGGTGATCATGGTCGCGAAGCCGTCGAGGGACCAGTCGGGGTCGTCGACGTGGTCCACGAAGCCGGGCGCCTCGGTGTGCAGCCGGGCCATGACCCGCTCCGACAGCTCGCCGACCCGGTCCTTCATCCGCAGCGCCGTGGTGCGCAGCAGTTCGCGGGTGGCTTCGTCCCGTGGCAGCGCCCGGTCCGTCATCGGGGAGTCCCGGGGATGTGTGCCGCGGTGACGCGTTCAGCGTCCAGGGCCAGTGCCAGGTGCACGACGTCGCGTGGTCGCGACGTGGAGCGGCCGGTGACTTCCTCCAGCCGGCGCAGTCGCCTGCGCACGGTGTTGGGGTGGCAGAACAGGGCGGCGGAGGCCTTCTCGGCGGAGCCGCTGGCGTCCAGCCAGGCCTCCAGGGTCTCCAGGAGCACGGCGGCCTCCGCGGCCTCCACGTCCCGCAGTGCGCCCAGGACGCCGGCGGCGACCTCGGTCGCGACGTCCGGACGGCGGGTGAGCAGCCCGGCCGGGTAGCGGCGGTCGAGGACGGCCACCTCGCCGTCGCGGGTGCAGGTGCGCAGCGCGAGCTCGGCGCGTTCCCTGGCGTGCCCGACCGCGCCCAGCCGGTCCACCTCCGGGCTCAGGCCCGCCCGTGTCCCGGCGGGCACCTCCAGCGCGGCGGCGAAGTCGCCGAGCGCCAGGTCGCCCAGGTCGGCCAGGAGCACCTCGCAGCCGACCGGGAAGGCCCGGTGCACCCGCACCCCGGCGGGCACCCCGGTCCGCCGCCGTACCGGCAGCGGGGACCCTGTCGCGCCGCGTACGACGGCGACCGCGAAGCGGCCGTACTCGGGCAGGCCGAGGGCGTCCGCCGCCTCCGCGAGGCCGGGTGTGTCCACTCGTCCGGCGAGCAGCCCCTCCAGTGCCCTGCGGCCGCGCTGCTGGTGGAACGTCACCTCGCCCCGGGCCCGCAGATAGGCGTCGGCCATCAGCCGGCTGTCCCGCTCGAACAGGTCCCAGACCTCCGCGGCGGCGCGGGCGATCAGTTGTGTCCCCCCGGGCCTCTGGGCCTCCCAGGCCCGGACCAGCGCCAGCCACAGCACGTCCCCGGCCGTACGGCAGGCGCCCATCATCGGCTCCAGCGGGAAGCCCTGCCACGCCCGGCGTTCCCCGACCCACGACAGGTACTCGGCGGACACCGCGGAACGCCCGGGGTCGGCGAGCGAGTCGAGGACGGCGGCAACGGACCCCTCGGTCTCCGCCAGGAACCCGGACGGAGCCAGCGCGGGCTCCCGGTAGGCCGGGTGCCGGTCCCGGATCCGCTCGACGATGTGCGCCGCCACCGGCGCCACCTGCCCGCGCACCTGCAGCGCGGCTGCCCTGAGCACCTCGCCGTGCTCTCGCCCGGTGGCGCCCGCGATGCCCGCGGTGCGCACCGCACGCGTCGTCGCGGGGGTGGCCATCGGTGTTCCTCTCGGCTCTCCGGGCGCCAAGCCCGGTGTGGGCACCGGTACGGGCATTCCTACCGGCTGGTAGCCCGGCCTTGGAAGACAGTTGACGTAAACGTGACCGCAATCCGGACAGAACCCACACATCACCGAACACGCGACCGTGCGGGAGGTGCCGGCGGTGCCACCGCACAGCCGGGGCCGGCGGCCGTTGGGAGCCGCGACCAGAAACGCCCCCGCCCCTCGCAGGACCGCCCGTCATCTCTTCCCATGGAGCTCCGCACCGCCGGCCCCGGACGGTGTGCCCCGGACGACGGCCCCCGGCCGACGCCCACGGCGGCCCCCCGCGGTCCCACCCCTCCAGGAGCAAGCACACCGTGACCCCGAAACAGCGCCTCAGGTCCGCCGTCGTCCTCACCGCCGCCCTGGCCTGCGTCCTCACGGCCTGCGGCGGGGACACGGGCAGTTCCGCGGGCGACGGCCCGGTCGACGCCAACGGCGTGCGGACCGGGCCCGGCGTGACCGACTCCACCATCACCCTGGGCGTCCTGACCGACCTGTCCGGCCCGTACGGCCCGCTGGGCCGCTCCGTGCTGCAGGCCGAGAGGCTCTACGCCGACCAGGTCAACGCCAGGGGAGGGGTGTGCGGCCGCAAGCTCAAGCTGCTCGTCCGCGACCACGGCTACGACGTCGAGACGGCCGTCGGCCAGTACCGGGAGATGGAGCCGAAGGTCGCCGCGATGCCGGGCCTCCTCGGCTCGACGATCATCAACGCCCTGCTCGACAGCATCGAGATCGACGACCTGATGACGACGTCGCTGGGCTACTCCTCGGCCCTGCTCGGTCAGCCCGCCCTGACGATCATCGACGCCACCTACGACGTCGACATGATCAACGGATTCTCGTACCTGGCGGACACCCAGGGCCTGCGGCGGGGCGACCGGATCGGCTTCATCTACCTCGAGGGCGACTACGGGAACAACGCACGGCGCGGGGCCAGGTTCGTCGCCGACGAGCGCGGCATGACCCTCGTCGAGAAGAAGGTCGGGCCGACCCGCAAGGACCTCTCCGAGGAGGTGCGGGAACTCGGCGAGGCCGGCGTGAAGGCCGTCCTGATCAGCACCAGCCCCCCGCAGACCGCGTCGGCGGTCGGCGCCGCGGCCGCGGGCGGGCTCGACGTGCCGTTCCTCGGCAGCGCCGTCGGCTACGACCCGCGGCTGCTGGAGACCCCCGCGGCGCCGGCGCTGCTGAAGATGCTGCAGCTCGTCGCCCCCACCCCGGCGATGACCAGCGACACCGCCGAGGTCAGGAAGCTCGTCGCCGACTACCGGCGCCGCTACCCGGGGGACCCGCTGGACCAGGGACTGGAGACCGGGCACAACACGATGGCCGTCGCCGTCCAGGACCTGAAGTCGGCCTGCGAGGCCAAGGACCTCAGCAGGGCGGGCATCATCGCGGCGCACCGCCGCCAGAAGCGGTTCGACCCCGGGCTGGGCCCGGTCCTGGACTTCTCCGACCCGTGGCGGCCGAGCGCGACCCAGAGCTACATCGTCAAGCCGGCGCAGGGCGTGCCCGGCGGTCTGGCCGGGGTGAGGGACGCCTTCAGGGCCCCGGTGCTGGAGAAGTACCTCGCCATCCTGTGAGGTCCCCGGCGCGTGGCACATCGCGGGTGGCACGGGGGCGGGCGGACGCGACACGCCCGGCCCCCGTGCCGTGGGTTTTGCTTCGGCAAAAAGATCATGTCGACTGTCAGCGCGGCCCGGTAGTCTCGTTTTCAAGATGAACGACGAGATGTCTCCCGCCGAGCGGTACGCCGCGTCCCGGCTCCGGGCCGCGGAGCAGGTCACCGCACTCGCGGGCTTTCGCGAGCTGTACGACTTCGGCCTGGACCCCTTCCAGATCGAGGCCTGTCAGGCCCTCGAGGCCGGCAAGGGCGTGCTGGTCGCGGCGCCCACCGGTTCCGGCAAGACCATCGTGGGCGAGTTCGCGGTCCACCTGGCCCTGCGCGAGGGCCGCAAGTGCTTCTACACCACCCCCATCAAGGCGCTGTCGAACCAGAAGTTCACCGACCTCGTCAAGCGCTACGGCGCCGAGCGGGTCGGCCTGCTGACCGGTGACAACAGCGTCAACGGTGACGCGCCGATCGTGGTCATGACCACCGAGGTGCTCCGCAACATGCTGTACGCGGGCTCCCAGGCGCTCGACGGCCTCGGCTACGTGGTCATGGACGAGGTGCACTACCTCTCCGACCGCTTCCGCGGCGCGGTCTGGGAGGAGGTCATCATCCACCTCCCGCAGTCCGTGACCCTGGTCTCGCTCTCCGCGACCGTCTCCAACGCCGAGGAGTTCGGCGACTGGCTCGACACCGTCCGCGGCGACACGCAGGTCATCGTCTCCGAGCACCGCCCGGTGCCGCTGTGGCAGCACGTCCTGGCCGGCCGCCGGATGCACGACCTGTTCGAGGAGGAGCAGGGGACGGGCCCGGGCACGCAGCGCGCCGTCAACCCCGACCTGGTGCGGCTGGCCCGCATGGAGAACCAGCGCGCCTTCAACGGCCGCGACCGGCGCGGCGGCAAGATGCGCGAGGCCGACCGCGAGCGGGAGCGCCGCCAGCAGCGCAGGATCTGGACGCCCAGCCGTGTCGAGGTCATCGAGCGGCTGGACGCGGAGGGGCTGCTGCCCGCGATCACGTTCATCTTCAGCCGGGCGGGCTGCGAGTCGGCGGTGCAGCAGTGCCTCTACGCGGGCCTGCGGCTCAACAACGACGAGAACCGGGCCAAGGTCCGCGCCATCGTCGAGGAGCGCACCAAGTCCATCCCCGACGAGGACCTGAACGTCCTCGGCTACTTCGAGTGGCTGGAGGGCCTGGAGCGGGGCATCGCCGCGCACCACGCCGGCATGCTGCCGACCTTCAAGGAGGTCGTCGAGGAGCTCTTCGTCAAGGGCCTGGTCAAGGCCGTCTTCGCCACCGAGACCCTGGCGCTGGGCATCAACATGCCCGCCCGCTCCGTGGTCCTGGAGAAGCTCGTCAAGTGGAACGGCGAGACCCACGCCGACGTCACCCCCGGCGAGTACACGCAGCTGACCGGCCGCGCCGGACGCCGGGGCATCGACGTCGAGGGCCACGCGGTCGTGCTGTGGCAGCGCGGCTTCGACCCGGCCCACCTGGCGGGCCTGGCGGGCACGCGCACCTATCCGCTGCGCTCCTCCTTCAAGCCCTCGTACAACATGGCCGTGAACCTCGTCGGCCAGTTCGGGCGGCACCGCTCCCGGGAGCTGCTGGAGACCTCGTTCGCGCAGTTCCAGGCCGACCGCTCGGTGGTCGGTATCTCCCGCCAGGTGCAGCGCAACGAGGAGGGCCTGGAGGGCTACCGGTCCTCCATGACCTGCCACCTCGGTGACTTCGACGAGTACATGTCGCTGCGCAGGCAGCTGAAGGACCGCGAGGCCGAGCTGTCCCGGCAGGGCGCGAACCAGCGCCGGGCGGCCGCCGCCGACGCGCTGGAGAAGCTCCGCCCGGGCGACATCATCCACGTCCCGGCGGGCAAGTTCGCGGGTCTGGCCCTCGTCCTCGACCCGGGCGTGCCCGCCGGCCGCAGTCCCGCCCACCACAACCGGCACGACCAGTTCCACCACGACGGCCCCCGCCCGCTGGTGCTCACCGCGGAGCGGCAGGTCAAGCGGCTCGCGCAGATCGACTTCCCGGTGCCGGTCGAGGCCCTGGACCGGATGCGCATCCCCAAGTCCTTCAACCCGCGCAGCCCCCAGTCCCGGCGGGACCTGGCCTCGGCCATGCGCTCCAAGGCCGGCACGGCCGGCATCGCGCCGCAGCGGCAGCGCCGCCAGCGCTCGGCCGCCGCGGACGACACCGAGATCGCCCGGCTGCGCACCGAGATCCGCGCGCACCCCTGCCACGGCTGCGACGACCGCGAGGACCACGCCCGCTGGGCCGAGCGCTACCAGCGGCTGCAGCGCGACACCAAGCAGCTCGAGCGCCGCATCGAAGGCCGCACCAACACCATCGCCCGCACCTTCGACCGCATCTGCGCCCTGCTGACCGACCTCGGCTACCTCAAGGGCGACCAGGTCACCGCCGACGGCCGCCGGCTGGCCCGGCTCTACGGCGAACTCGACCTCCTGGCCAGCGAGTGCCTGCGGGACGGCGTCTGGGACGGCCTCGGCCCCGCGGACCTCGCCGCCTGCGCGTCCGCGCTGGTCTACGAGTCCCGCTCCGCGGACGACGCCCTGCCGCCGCGGCTGCCCTCCGGCAACGCCAAGCAGGCGCTCGGCGAGATGGTCCGTATCTGGGGCCGCCTCGACGCACTGGAGGAGGACCACCGCATCAACCAGGCCGAAGGCGTCGGCCAGCGCGAACCCGACCTCGGTTTCGCCTGGGCGGCCCACCGCTGGGCCTCGGGGCACGGCCTGGACGCGGTGCTGCGCGACGCCGACATGCCGGCGGGTGACTTCGTGCGCTGGACGAAGCAACTCATCGACGTCCTCGGCCAGATCGCCGACGCCGCCCCCGACGCCAGCCCGGTGCGCCGCAACGCCCGCAAGGCCGTCGACGGACTGCTCCGCGGCGTCGTGGCCTACTCCTCGGTGGGCTGACCGCCGCGGCGCGCCCGGCCGGATCCCCCCGGAGGCCAAGGGGTGGGGGAGCGCGGCCGGGGCACGGCGGGGGCCGTCGGGGGAGTCGGGGAGTTCTCACACCTCGGTCTCCACGGTCGCGCCCCGCACGCGCCCTTGGGTCCGAACTCGAAGGGCGCGCCGGGGCGCGTCGCCGACGGCCGGCCCGGCGATCGCGCCCGCGGCCGATTCCCCATGGTGTGTCACTTCCCGTTCCCGATCCGGGACCCACGGCGAGGACGGTCCGGTGCGTCGAGGCGTCCTGTCTCTTTGTCGACGAATAGTGAATCGTCTCACACCCGACGCCTGACGGATTGTGACCATGTGCCGGTGAGCCGCACGCTTCCGTCATCTGTCGGTGGGATCGGGGGCGTTGATGGCGGAGTTGCGGTGCACGAACGAGTCGTGCGGGTCGACGCGGGTGCAGAGCCTGCAGCTGTTCGAGGCGACGGTCGAGCCGGGTTCACCGTTGAAGGCTGATCTCGGACGGCCGCCGAAGGCCGAGGGCGCCTTCGCTTGGCCGCTGGGACTGCTCCTGTCGGGGTTGGCGCTGCTCGTGTCCGGCGCGGTCCTCGCCGGGCTGCTGGTGGCCGTCGTCGGCGTCGTGTGGGGCCTGCGGGAGCGGGACAGGGTGGAGGCCGCGAAGCGCGCGGACGAGGAGTGGCAGCGGAAGATGATCTGCCTCGTGTGCAAGAAGTCGTTCGTTCCTGCGGCATAGCCCCGGGCGGCCGGGGAGATGACCTTGTCGGATGTCCGGCGGGGGCGCCGGGATGTTCACATCCCCGGCAGCTGTTCCTGCTCGACGTCGAAGCGTCCGATCCGTGGTGCCGTGTCGAGTCCGTGTTTCCGCCGGCAGCCGCGGCCCCGGCCCCACAGCCGGGCGTCGTGCGCGGTGAGAGGCCGGTGGCAGTCGGCGCAGAGCACGATCGGGCGCTCCTGCGGCGGCTGCCCGTCGGCCGACAGGCCGGGCAGGGGTGACGGCTCGGGCGCGGTTTCGGCCATACGGCCAGTGTGGCAGCGCCGAACACCGTGGCCGGTGGCCGGTGCCGCCTCATCCGCGGCGGCGCGCTGCTGCTGGTCGCGGTCGCCGCCGTCCGGCTGTCGACCTGGACCTTCCGCTCGTACCAGAAGTCCGTTTCGAGACCGGTCCGGTCCGGGCCGGACCCGGCCGGGACGGTACGACGGCGAGGTGTGACCCGGCGGCGGGGTCACGCCTCGCCGTCGTACGCGACGTCAGGAAGCGAGCGCCCGCGGCGTCTCCTGCTCCTCCTCGATGCGGCGGTTCCACTCGGGCTTGGAGGCCTGCCAGCCGTCCTCGTCGTGACCGGTGCGCCAGTAGCCCGAGATCGACAGCCGCTCGCGCGGTACGCCGAGTTCGACGCGCAGCAGGCGGCGGAGCTGCTTGACGAAGCCCGCCTCGCCGTGCACGAAGGCCTGTACGTCACCCGGCGGGAACTCCAGGCCGGCCACGAGGTGGACCAGGGCCTCGCCCACCCGGCCGGAGCCGCGGTGCACCCAGGTGACCTCCGCGTCGCCGGGAGTGGAGAGTTTCTGCTCCTCCTCCGGTCCGGAGACCTCGAGGAACACCCGGGCGGGAGCGCCCTCGGGCAGCCGCTCCAGCGAGGCGGCGATCGCCGGCAGCGCGCTCTCGTCGCCCACGAGCAGATGCCAGTCGGCCGTGGAGTCGGGGGCGTAGGCGCCGCCGGGGCCGAGGAAGAGCACCTCCTCGCCGGGCTGGACGCGCGCGGCCCACGGGCCGGCCAGGCCCTCGTCGCCGTGGTACACGAAGTCGACCGTCAGCTCGCGCGCCTCCGCGTTCCACCGGCGCACCGTGTACGTCCGGATACGCGGCCACTGCTCGCGGGGGAAATCGGCGCGGATCCGCTGGATGTCGAACGGCTCGGGGTAGCGCACGCCCTCGGCCGGGAAGAGCAGCTTGATGTAGTGGTCGCTGTACTCGCCCACGGGGAACCCCGTGAGGCCCTCACCGCCGAGCACCACGCGGATCATGTGCGGGGTCAGCCGTTCCACGTGCTGCACCCACGCCCGGTTGAGCTGCGGCTTCCTGCGCACCGGACGGTCTGCCATGAGCACACTCCTCGCATCAAGTTAGGCAAGCCTAACTCATCTGTCCCGTCCTGTGCAGCCTCGGTCTCGGAAAGATCACGAGATTCTCGAACACCGGTTCCGGTCCGCGGTTCTCCGATTTTGATGGGACGGACGTGATCAGACGCCACCCCGGAGGGCGCACATGGGACCCGACACCGACACCGCGATCGGCGCGGGACCCCGCGGGGTGCCGCTGCTGGGGAATCTCCCGCAGTTCGCCAAGGACCCGCTCGCCTTCTTCACCGCGCTCCGCGAACGCGGGACCGGACAGGTCACCTGGGCCATGGGCCGCACCCCCGCGCGCTTCCTCAATGATCCCGCACTCATCGGGGAACTGCTCTCGGCCCGCGAGTCCACCTTCTCCCTGCCCGACCTCGGCTGGTCCTTCCGCTACCTGATGGGCGAGGGGGTCGTGGTGGCCAAGGGCGCCGACTGGCGCCGCAAACGGTCCCTCGTCCAGCCCTCGGTACGGCCCAGGCAGGTGCGCGCGTACGCGGCGACCATGGCCGACTGCGCACGGGAGCTCGCCGGGCGCTGGAGCGGGGGCGAACGGATCGACATCCGCCGCGAGATGACCGGCCTCACCCAGCGCATCGCCGTGCGGACCGTGTTCGGCACCGACGCCGCCGTCCGCGAGGAGGTCATCGGCCGCTGCATGGACATCGCCCAGCAGCAGATGGGCGCCGAGTTCCGCGGACTGGGCGCGATGCTGCCCGACTGGTTCCGCACCCCGGGCCGGATCCGCTTCAAGGCCGCCGTCGACACCCTCGACGCCGAGGTCGCCCGGATCGTCGCCGCCCGCCGCGAGGCGGGCGCCGAACGCGACGACCTGCTCAGCCGGTTGCTGGCAGCCGTCGACGAAGAGGGCCTCCCGCTCACCGGCAAGGAGATCCGGGACGAGACCGTCACCCTCTACAACGCCGGCCATGAGACCACCGCCACCACCCTCACCTGGGCCTGGTACCTGCTGTCCCGCAACCCGCGGGCGCGCGCGGCCCTCACCGAGGAACTGGACCGGGTCCTCGGCGGCCGCACCCCCGGTTTCGACGACTACACGCAACTGCGCTGGACCGAGGCCGTCGTGAAGGAGACCCTGCGCGTGCGGCCCACGGTCTGGCTCAACCTGGCCGTCGCGGAGGAGGGCGCCACCCTGGGCGGCGAGCCCGTCCCGGCCGGCACCCAGGTCTGGATCAGCCCCTGGGCCACCCACCGCGACCCGCGCTGGTGGCCGGAGCCCGAGGAGTTCCGCCCCGAGCGCTGGCTGGACGGGGCGCCCGACGCGATCACCGACCACACCTGGTTCCCCTTCGGCGGGGGCACCCGGGCCTGCCTCGGGGCGCGCTTCGCTATGGTCGAGGCGGTGATCGTGCTGGCCACGCTCGGCAGCCGCTTCCACCTGGACACCGGCGACGAGGAGGTCCGCCCCACCGTCGGCCTCACCCTCCAGCCCGACCGCGACGTGCTCGCCGTCACCCGGCCCGTTCCGGCCCCAGCACACTGAGCAGCCGCTGCAGCGAGCCGCCCAGCCCCCAGCGCTCGGCCAGCGCGGCCAGCTCCTGCGGATGGCGCGGCTCGCCCGGCAGCTCCGGCCTGAACTCCGGCAGCGGCACGTCGGAGGCGACCCGTACCACCTTGGGCGCGACGGCCACGTAGGCCCCCGCCTCCTGCAGCCGCTTGCGCTGCGCCGGGGTGACCTTCGACGCGGGGTCGTGGGCGGCGGCCATGATCCCGGCGAGGTCGCCGTACGCCTCCAGCAGCTTCGCCGCCGTCTTCTCACCGATGCCCGGCACCCCCGGCAGGCCGTCGCTCGGGTCGCCGCGCAGCAGCGCCAGGTCCGCGTAGCCGGGGCCGTCCACGCCGTACTTGGCGCGCAGCCAGGCCTCGTCCACCGCGTCGAGCGCGCCCACGCCCTTGACCGGGTACAGCACCCGCACCCCGCGGGCATCGTCCACCAGCTGGAACAGGTCGCGGTCGCCCGTGACGATGTCCACCGGGCCCGGCGCCAGCCCCGTCAGGGTGCCGATCACGTCGTCCGCCTCGTACCCGGCGACACCCACCCGGGCGATGCCCAGCGCGTCCAGCACCGCCTCGATCACCGGGACCTGGGGCGACAGGGTGTCCGGGACCTCCTCGACGTCCGAGCCGCCGGGCACCTCCTCGGCGACGCGGTGCGCCTTGTACGAGGGGATCAGCTCCACCCGCCACTGCGGCCGCCAGTCCGCGTCCATGCAGGCCACCAGGTCGTCGGGGGAGTGGTCGGCGACCAGGCGGGCGATGAAGTCCAGCAGCCCGCGCACGGCGTTGACCGGCGTGCCGTCCGGCGCGCGCACCGAGTCGGGCACGCCGAAGTACGCGCGGAAGTAGAGGCTGGCGGTGTCCAGGAGCATCAGGCGTCGAGTCACAAGCCGATGATGCCGCACGCCGCCGACACCGTGACCTCCGTCACGGAACGGTTTGCTCCGCTTGGGTCGGGGCAGCCGCCGTCCCGGAGCGGGACAGGAGCGCTCCGCGACCTGCGTGCGGGGGCAGCCGGTCGTCCTCCCCACGACACGTGAGGTGTATGTGTACAGGCTGCAGGCAGAGCATCTGTACAAGGTGTTCGGTACCGACCCCGAGGACGGCGTGCGCCGTTTGCAGGCCGGAGCCGGACGCGACGAGCTGCGCGAGAGCGGTACGACCGCCGCGGTGATCGACGCGAGCTTCGACGTCCGCGAGGGCGAGATCTTCGTCGTCATGGGCCTGTCCGGATCGGGCAAGTCCACCCTGCTGCGCACGCTCAACGGACTCAATCCGCCCACCGCGGGACGGGTGCTCTTCGACGGCCGCGACCTCACCGCGCTCAGCCCCCGCGAGCTGCGCCGCGTGCGCTCGCACGGCATCAGCATGGTCTTCCAGCACTTCGCGCTCTTCCCACACCGCAGCGTGCTCCAGAACGCCGCCTACGGCCTGGAGGTGCAGGGCGTCGGCCGCAAGGAGCGCGAGCAGCGCGCCGCGCGGGCCCTGGAACTCACCGGCCTGTCCGGCTGGGGCGACTCCTGGCCCGACGAGCTCTCCGGCGGAATGCAGCAGCGCGTGGGCCTGGCCCGCGCGCTCGCCACCGACGCCGACGTGCTGCTCATGGACGAGTCCTTCAGCGCGCTCGACCCGCTGATCCGCCGCGACATGCAGGACCAGCTGCTCGAACTCCAGCGCAACCTGAAGAAGACCATCGTCTTCATCACCCACGACCTCAACGAGGCCATGCGCCTCGGCGACCGCGTCGCCGTCATGCGCGACGGCCGCATCGTCCAGACCGGGACCCCCGAGGACATCCTGCTGCGCCCGGCCGACGACTACGTCAGCTCCTTCGTGCACGACGTCGACCGCTCCCGCGTGCTGACCGCCGGAACCGTCATGGAGGCGCCGAGCCGCCCCGACGCGGGCGACTGCCGTTGCGAGACGGTCACCCCGCGCACCGCGCTCGCCGACGTCCTGCCGGTCAGTGCGCGGGTTCCGCACCCCGTCGCCGTCCGCGACAAGGCCGGGGACGTGGTCGGCGTCATCGCCAAGGACCGGCTGCTGGCCGCGCTCGGCGACCACGAAGGACCGGTGACGCCGTGCACCGAGGATACGGCCCGGGCCGTCGGCCCCGCGCCCGCGAAGGGCGCCGCGCCCAGGGTGCCGGGCCTGCCGCGGAAGGAGGCGGCGCGTGCCTAGGCTGCCTCTCGGCGACTGGACCGACGACGCCGTCACCTACCTGCGCGACCACTTCGGTCCGCTCTTCGACGTCATCAGCGCCGTCGTCTCCGGCATGTACGACGGCCTGGACGCCGTCCTGCGGGCCCCCGAGCCGCTGCTGCTCGCCGGCATCCTCGCGGTCCTGGCCCTGTGGCTGCGCGGCCTGACGGCGGGCGTGCTCGCCTTCGCGGGCCTGGCCCTCGTGGTCTGCGTGCAGCAGTGGGACGAGGCCATGGACACTTTGTCCCTGGTGCTGGTCGCCACCGTGATCACCATCGTGCTCGCCGTGCCGCTCGGCATCTGGTCGGCGCGCAACCGCACCGTCTCCGCCGCCCTGCGGCCGGTGCTCGACTTCATGCAGACGATGCCGGCCTTCGTCTATCTGATCCCCGGCATCTTCTTCTTCGGCGTCGGCCAGGTGCCCGGCATCATCGCCACCATCGTCTTCTCGCTGCCCCCGGGCGTCCGCATGACCGAGCTCGGCATCCGGCAGGTCGACGACGAACTGGTCGAGGCCGCGGAGGCCTTCGGCACCGCCCCGCGCAGCACCCTGCTGCGGGTGCAGTTGCCGCTCGCGCTCCCCACGATCATGGCGGGCGTCAACCAGGTCATCATGCTGGCCCTGTCCATGGTCGTCATCTCCGGCATGGTCGGCGGCGGCGGCCTCGGCGCCTCCGTCTTCACCGCCATCAGCCAGGTCGACATCGGCCTCGGCTTCGAGGCGGGCCTGTCCGTGGTCATCCTCGCCATGTACCTCGACCGTGTCACCGGCGCCCTCGGCACCCGGGTCTCCCCGCTGGGCCGCCGCGCCATGGCCGCGGCCGCCTCCCCGCGCGGCCTGCGGCTGTGGAAGTACCGCCCGCAGACCTCCGTCGCCGTCGTCGGCATCGTCGCCCTGGCCCTCGTCGCCGGCGGGATGGGCGTCTTCGCCGGCGGCGACGAGGGCGCCACCGTCCCCGGGGCCTACGACGTCGGCAAGGGCCGCCGGGTCGACATCGGCTACATCCCCTGGGACGAGGGCGTCGCCTCCACCTACCTGTGGAAGGAGCTGCTGGAGCGGCGCGGCTACCGGCCGAAGGTCACCCAGTACGACGTCGGCGCGCTGTACACCGGCATGTCCGCGGGACGGGTCGACTTCGAGACCGACTCCTGGCTGCCCGTCACGCACCGGTCGTACTGGGCGAAGTACAAGAACGAGCTGGACGACTACGGTTCCTGGTACGGCCCCACCTCGCTCGAACTGACGGTGCCGTCCTACGTCAAGGGCATCGACTCCCTGGCCGACCTCAAGGGCAAGGGCAGCCAGTTCGGCGGCCGGATCATCGGCATCGAGCCCGGCGCCGGGATGATGAAGATGCTCAACGACACCGTCCTGGAGAAGTACGGCCTGGAGGGCGAGTACAAGGTCACCACCGGCTCGACGGCGAGCATGCTCGCCCAGCTCGACCGCTCCATCAAGGCGAAGGATCCCGTCGTCGTCACCCTGTGGTCCCCGCACTGGGCCTACAGCGAACACAGCCTGAAGAAGCTGAAGGACCCGCTCGGCGCCTGGGGCAAGGGCGACGGCATCCACACTCTCGCCCGCCACGGCTTCGCCGGCGACGAGCCGAAGGTCGCCAAGTGGCTCGAGGACTTCCGGCTGAGCGAGAAGGAGCTGACGGGGCTGGAGGGCGCCGTGCACAAGGCCGGCCAGGGCCACGAACAGGACGGCGTCCGCGACTGGCTCGACGCCCACCCCGGGCTGACGGACCGGCTCGCCCCGGTCGGCTGACCGGCCTCCCGGCCCCGGACGGCGCGGCGCCCGGCATTTCCCCTCCCCCGGTGCCGGAGCCGCGCCGTCCGGCCCTCCCCGTCCGGCGGGATGGATACGGTGGGGGCATGACCCCTCGCGACTCCGGCCCCGCACGGCGTGTGGTCTCCCTCGTCCCCTCGCTCACCGAGGCGGTGGCGACCACCGCGCCCGCCCTGCTCGTGGGCGCGACTGACTGGTGCGAGCACCCGGCCGACCTGCGCGTCACGCGGGTGCGGGGCACGAAGAACCCCGACATCGCGGAGATCGTCCGGCTCGCGCCCGACCTGGTGATCGCCAACGAGGAGGAGAACCGCGGACCCGACCTCGCAGCGCTGCGCGCGGCGGGGCTGACGGTACTGGTCACGGAGGTGCGCAGCCTTCCGCAGGCCTTCCGGGAACTGCACCGCGTGGTCGTCGAGGCCTGCGGCCTGCCGCGCCCGGCCTGGCTCGACGCCGCGGAGAAGACCTGGGGGTCCCTGAGTCCCCCCGCCCACCCCCGCAAGGCCCTCGTGCCCGTCTGGCGCCGCCCCTGGATGGTGCTCGGCCGGGACACCTTCGCCGGCGACCTGCTCGCCCGGCTGGGTGTCGAGAACGTTTACGGGAACCACCAGGAGCGCTATCCCCGGGTGCCCATCGGCGAACTCACCGGCAGCGGGGCGGATCTCGTCGTGCTCCCGGACGAGCCGTACCGGTTCACGGCGGACGACGGGCCCGAGGCGTTCCCGGACATACCCGCGGCCCTGGTCAGCGGCCGTCACCTCACCTGGTACGGCCCGTCCCTGGCCGAGGCGCCGGCCGTACTCGCCGCCGCCCTCGCCCCACCGGCCCCGGCAGGACCCGGCTCCGTCCGGCGCGGCCGGTGACCGCGAGGCCCGCGTCGCGGACGCTCCCCGGCGCACGCGGGCCCGTGGCCGTCACGTACGCCGGGGAGGACCTGATCAGCCGCGCGGGACGGCCGTGAAGACGGTCCGGCCCGAACCGACCCGGTAGACCGCCCGGCCGTCCTGCACGCCCAGGTACGTGGCGTGGCTCCCGGCCGCGATGTAACGGCCGCCCGCCACCACGGGCAGCGCGACCGTCGCGGTCACGTTGACCGGCACCTCGACCGTCGTGTCCACCCCGTGCCGGTTCCGCCGCCAGTCGACGCCGACGGTGCCGCGCCCGGTCCACTGGCTGCCCGAGGCGCGGCGCACGCCGGCGTCCGCCGGGGCGATCCGCACCGTCGCTCCGCCCGGGCTGGTCACCGTGAGGCCGAGGACGCCCTCCAGCACCCCGACGACACCCGCGCCGCCCCAGCCGTGCGACATGCTCTCGCTGCTGCTCTGCGAGACCTGGCCGGGTGAGCAGTCACTGCTCGCGCAACCCGGCGTCCACTGCACCCACAGGAAGGTGCCGCCCTCGGCCAGGACCTGCGCGGGCCCGTCGGCGGCGGGATCGGTGAGGATCCGCACCAGGGTGTCCGGCCGGTCCGCGACCCGCAGCGCCTCCAGCAGGGTCCGCAGCGTCATCGGCCCCTGCCGCATCCCTTGCCGGGACAGCTCCGCGCCCAGCGCGGGGTACTCGGAGGGCCGCGCGACGCCGTAGGCGACCGGGAAGCTCTGCGCGTGCTCGCTCTGGTGCGCGATCAGGGCGCCGCCGGTGGACAGCCCGTCCGACCACAGCCCGGTGCCGCCGTCCCGCATCGCCGCCGTCAGCTTCGCCGCACGGTCTTCGTAGGCGTCCCGGGTGGCGTGGTCGCCGAGCGCGTCGGCGGCCTCGGCGACCGACCGCATCGCGCCGACGCCGAGGGCATTGACGACGGTGCGGTTCACATTGCCGTCGGTGACGTAGCCGTACCGCATCGGGGACGGCCAGTCGATGATGCCGTGCAGGTACGCGCCGCTGCCGCCGGGCAGTCGGCGGCCAGGCCTCGGTCGTCCACCGCCGAGGAGATGTAGTCGGCGACGTTGCGCATCACGGGCAGGGCCCGGCCGAGCAGTTCACGGTCGCCCGTCGTGCGCGTGCGGCACCCCACCCGCACGCCCAAAACCCCTTGGCCCCCGCGGGCGAGGCCCGCGATGCTCGGGGGATGACAGCCGCGTCCCGCACACCCCGGCCCCGCACACCCCGGCCCCGCGCACGCCTGCCCTGGGCGGCCCTGCCCCGCGAGCTCGCCGCCACCGTGGAGGCACGCCTGCGCGGCGGCCCCGTGGCCCGCGCCGAGGACCAGACGGGGGGCTTCTCCCCGGGCGTGGCCGTCCGCCTCACCCTCACCGACGGCCGCCGCGCTTTCGTCAAGGCCGTGAGCCCGGAGCAGAACCCGGATTCCCCGCACATCCATCGGGCCGAGGCGCGGATCGCCGCGGACCTGCCCGAGGACATCCCGGCACCGCGCCTGCTGCACTCCTTCGAGCAGGACGGATGGGTCGTGCTGGCCTTCGAGGACGTGCCCGGCCGTACCCCGGCCGATCCCTGGGACGCCGGGGAACTGCGCCGCGTCATGGACGCGCTGGACGACCTGGCCGTCCGGTTGACGCCGAGCCCGGTCGCGGCGCCCCCGGCCGCCGAGCGCCTCGCGGGGACCTTCGACTGCTGGGCGGAACTGGCCGCGGACCGGGACGCCGGGACCGACGACCTGCGTGACCTCGACCCCTGGGCGGCGGCGCATCTGGACGAGCTCGTCGCCCTGGAGTCGGGCTGGCTGCGGGCGCTGGCCGGCGACACGCTGGCCCACGGCGACCTGCGGGCGGACAACATCCTGCTGACCCCGGACGGCCGGGTCGTGTTCGTGGACTGGCCGTGGGCCTGCACGTCCACCCCGTGGTTCGACCTGCTCTGCATGCTGCCGAGCATCGTGATGCAGGGCGGCCCCGCACCGGAGGGGCTCTTCAAGGCACATCCGCCGGCGCGCGACGTGGACCCGGAGGCGGTGGACGCGGCGCTGGCGGCGCTCACCGGGATGTTCCTGGTCCACGCCCGCCGGCCGGCGCCCCCGGGTCTGCCCACCTTGCGGGCCTTCCAGCGGGCGCAGGGGGAGGCGGCCCTGTCGTGGCTGCGTACCAGGCTGCGTCCTAGGCTGCGGGCATGAGCGATGTCCACTTCCGCCCCGTCACCCGCACCGACATCCCCGCCGTCGTCGCGATGTTCGCCGACGACGGCCTCGGCCGGGGCCGTGAGACCCCGGACGACCTGGAGCCGTACTACGCGGCGTACGAACGCGTCGCCGCCGACCCCGGGCAGCACGTGGTCGTCGCGGAACGGGACGGCGCGCTCGTCGGGGTGCTGCAACTGTCGGTGATACCGGGGCTGTCACGGCGCGGGACGACGCGCTCGATCATCGAGGCCGTACGGGTGCACCGCGACGCCCGAGGCGGCGGCCTCGGGACGCTGATGATCGAGTGGGCGGTGGAGGAGTCACGCCGACTGGGGTGCACCCTGGTGCAGCTCACCTCGGACCGGGCCCGCGCCGACGCGCACCGCTTCTACGAGCGGCTCGGCTTCACCGCCTCGCACGTCGGGTTCAAGCTGCAGCTCTGATCAGCGCCCGCATCACCCGCTCGTCCTCGTCCATCTCCGGGTGCCACTGCACTCCCAGCACGAAATGGTCGCCGGGCAGCTCGACGGCCTCCGGCGTGCCGTCCTCGGCGTGGGCGCCGACCAGCAGTCCGCGGCCGAGGGCGTCGACCGCCTGGTGGTGGTAGGTGGGCACCTCCATCGCCTCCGGCACCGCGTCCGCGTAGCGCGTGCCGGGGACCGGCTTGACGGTGTGGCCGCCGAAGACGCCGCCGGCGGGGCCGCGGTGACCGTCGATGTGCTGCACCAGGGTGCCGCCGAGGGCGACGTTGAGCAGCTGCATGCCCCGGCAGATGCCGAGCAGGGGCACCCCGGCGGCGAGGGCGGCCTCGACGAGGGCGAGCTCCCAGGCGTCGCGCTCGCTCGCGGGCGGGTCGGTGCGCGGGTCGGGCTCGGCCCCGTACCGTACGGGCTCGACGTCAGGGCCGCCGGAGATCACCAGGCCGTCCAGCCGGGCCACGGCGTCCGCGGCGTGGGCGGGGTCGTCCGGCGGCAGCAGCGCGGCGAGGCCGCCGGAGCGCCGTACGAGCAGCGGATAGCCGGCCGGCAGCAGGGCGGCCGGCAGCTCCCAGCCGCCCCAGCGGGCCGAGTCGACCCAGTAGGTGCTGACACCGATCAGCGGACGGGCCACGGGAGCCTCCCAGCGACGCGCGGATTTCTTCCTGCACCGTACCCAACCGGGCCCCGGGCCCGTACTTTTGGATCACCTGTCGGCCGGTAGGAGAGGTGATCACCCGTGGTGCACCGAACAGCCCCGCTCAGCACCGACGACCTGCGACGGCGTGTCGACTCCGGAGAGATCGACACGGTGGTCGTCGCCTTCACCGACATGCAGGGGCGCCTCCAGGGCAAGCGCTTCGCCGCCCGGCACTTCCTCGACGACGTCCTGGAGCACGGCACCGAGGGCTGCAACTACCTGCTCGCCGTCGACGCCGACATGAACACCGTGGACGGCTACGCCCTGTCCTCCTGGGAGCGGGGCTACGGCGACTTCGCCATGCACCCCGACCTCGGCACCCTGCGGATCACCGCCTGGGACGCGGCCACCGCGCTCGTCATCGCCGACCTGCGGCTGCTCGACCACGGCTCGACCCCGGTCGCCCCCTCGCCGCGGCAGATCCTGCGCCGCCAGACCGAGCGGCTCGCCGAGCGCGGCTGGTCCGCGTACGCCGGTACCGAGCTGGAGTTCATCGTCTTCAAGGACACCTACGAGCAGGCCTGGACGAACGGCTACCGCGACCTGACCCCCGCCAACCAGTACAACGTCGACTACTCCCTGCTCGGCACCGGCCGCGTCGAGCCGCTGCTGCGCCGCATCCGCAACGAGATGGGCGCCGCCGGGATGCGCGTGGAGTCCGCCAAGGGCGAGTGCAACCTCGGCCAGCACGAGATCGCCTTCCGCTACGACGAGGCCCTGGTCACCTGCGACCAGCACAGCGTCTACAAGACCGGCGCCAAGACGATCGCCGCGCAGGAGGGCTACTCCCTGACGTTCATGGCGAAGTACAACGAACGCGAGGGCAACTCCTGCCACATCCACCTCTCGCTGCGCGACGAGGAGGGGCAGCCGGTCTTCGCGGGCGACGATCCCGGCGGCATGTCGGAGACGATGCGGCACTTCCTGGCCGGGCAGCTCGCCGCGCTGCGCGACTTCTCCCTGCTGTACGCGCCCAACATCAACTCCTACAAGCGGTTCCGCCCCGGCTCCTTCGCCCCCACCGCCGTCGCCTGGGGCCCGGACAACCGCACCTGCGCGCTGCGCGTGGTCGGGCACTCCCCGTCCGCGCTGCGCCTGGAGAACCGGGTGCCGGGCGGCGACGTCAACCCCTACCTCGCCGTCGCCGGGATGATCGCGGCCGGGCTGCACGGCGTCGAGCAGAAACTGACGCTTCCCGAGGCCGTCACGGGCAACGCCTACGTCAGCGACGGCGTGGACCATGTGCCGGCCACGCTGCGCGAGGCCGCCGGGCTGTGGGAGGCCAGCCCGATCGCCCGGGCGGCCTTCGGTGACGAGGTCGTCGAGCACTACCTGAACATGGCCCGCGTCGAACAGGACGCGTACGACACCGCCGTGACCGACTGGGAGCGCTACCGCTCCTTCGAACGCATGTGAGGCAGCGCGTGCCCGAAGCACCCGAACCGCTCGAAGCGCTGGACGTGCTCAACCCGGCCACCGAGGAGGTGATCGCCACCGTCCCCGCGGCGCGCCAGGAGGACGTCGACGCGGCCGTGGCCCGCGCGGCCCGTGCCCAGACCGCCTGGGCGGCACTGGCCCCGGCCGACCGGGCACGGCTGCTGCGCCGCTTCGCCTCCGCCGTGGACGCCCACGCCGGCGAACTGGCCGTCCTGGAGATGCGTGAGGCCGGGCACACCGTAGGCAACGCCCGCTGGGAGGCCGGCAACGTCCGCGACCTGCTCGACTACGCGGCGGGCGGCGTCGAACGGCTCAGCGGCCGGCAGATCCCGGTGCCCGGCGGCATCGACGTCACCTTCCTCGAACCGCTCGGTGTCGTCGGCGTCATCGCGCCCTGGAACTTCCCCATGCCCATTGCCGCCTGGGGGACCGCCCCGGCGCTCGCGGCGGGCAACGCGGTGATCCTCAAGCCCGCCGAGACCACCCCGCTGACCGCGCTGCGCCTGGCGGCTCTGGCGCTGGAGGCGGGGCTGCCCGAGCACCTCTTCCAGGTGCTGCCGGGCGAGGGCCCCGTCGCGGGGGCGGCCCTCGTCGAGCACCCGGGCGTGGCGAAGATCGTGTTCACCGGGTCGACCCGCGTCGGCAAGCAGATCATGGCCACCTGCGCCGGCACGCTCAAACGGGTCACCCTGGAACTCGGCGGCAAGTCGCCGAACATCGTCTTCGCCGACGCGGACCTCGAGAAGGCCGCGGCGACGGCCCCGATGGCCTTCCTGGACAACGCCGGGCAGGACTGCTGCGCCCGCACCCGCGTGCTGGTCCAGCGCCAGGCGTACGACCGTTTCATGGAACTGCTGGAGCCCGCCGTGCTGGCCGTCGGGGTCGGCGATCCCGCCGACCCCGCGACCGACATGGGCCCGCTCATCTCCGCCGTGCAGCGCGACCGCGTCCGCTCGTACGTGGCCCCCGGCGCGCCCGTCGCGATCCGTGGCACGGCCCCGGAGGGCAAGGGCTTCTGGTACCCGCCGACCGTGCTGACCCCCGCCGACCCGGCCGAACGCGTCGCGGTCGAGGAGGTCTTCGGCCCGGTCGCCGTCGTGCTGCCCTTCGAGGACGAGGCCGACGCGCTGCGCCTGGCCAACGCCACCCCGTACGGCCTGTCCGGCTCGATCTGGACCCGGGACGTCGGCCGCGCCCTGCGGCTGGCCCGGGGCACCGCCGCCGGCAACCTGTCGGTCAACTCCCATAGTTCGGTGCGCTACTGGACGCCGTTCGGCGGGTTCAAGCAGTCGGGGCTCGGCCGCGAGCTCGGCCCGGACGCGCTGGCCGCCTTCACCGAGACCAAGAACGTCTTCATCAGCACGGAGGAGTGATCCCGGCAATGACGCAAGCAGAAGCAGTGGTGTGCCGCCGCCTGGTGGGCCGGACGGCGGTGGTCACCGGCGCCGGCAGCGGCATCGGGCTCGCCGCGGCGCGGCGGCTCGCCTCCGAGGGCGCGAACGTCGTGTGCGCCGACATCGACGAGGCCGCGGGCAAGGCGGCCGCCGAGGAGGCCGGCGGCCTGTTCTTCGAGGTCGACGTGACCGACGCCGAACAGGTGGAGGCGCTGTTCCAGGCGGCGTACGACACCTACGGCTCGGTCGACGTCGCCTTCAACAACGCGGGCATCTCGCCCCCCGACGACGACTCGATCCTCACCACCGGCATCGACGCCTGGCGCCGCGTCCAGGAGGTCAACCTCACGTCGGTGTACCTGTGCTGCAAGGCGGCGCTGCCCTACATGCGGCGCCAGGGCAAGGGCTCGATCATCAACACCGCGAGCTTCGTGGCCGTCATGGGCGCGGCGACCTCGCAGATCTCGTACACGGCGTCCAAGGGCGGCGTGCTGGCGATGTCCCGCGAACTGGGCGTGCAGTTCGCCCGGGAGGGCATCCGCGTCAACGCGCTGTGCCCGGGGCCGGTGAACACCCCGCTGCTGCGGGAGCTGTTCGCCAAGGACCCGGAGCGCGCCGCGCGGCGCCTGGTCCACATCCCGGTGGGCCGCTTCGCGGAGGCGGAGGAGATCGCCGCGGCCGTCGCCTTCCTCGCCAGCGACGACGCGTCCTTCATCACAGGAGCGGAGTTCCTGGTGGACGGGGGCATCGCGGGGGCGTACGTGACCCCTCTGTGACCGGCTGACTGACGGGAATCTTAAGGCCCGGGCCTTAGGGTGACGCCGTGACCATGACGACCCCGCCCGGCTGGTACCCAGAACCCGGGCAGACAGGCAACGGGCCCGCTCTGGAGCGCTGGTGGGACGGGACCGAGTGGACCGAGTACACCCGCACCGCCCAGCCCCCCGCCCCCGCGTTCGGTGCGCCCGGCACGCCGGGCGCCCCGCCGTACCCCGCCGACGTCCTGTCCGGCGGGGGCGGCGGCGGGCGGCGCGGTGGTGTGATCGCGATAGCCGTCGTCGCCGCGCTCGTGGTGGTGGGCGCGGTGATCGGCGGCGTCGTCGCGCTGAACCGCGGCGGTGACGCGCCCGCGGCGGCCCCCGGCCCCTCGGCGTCCGCGCCCCACCCCGACTCCGGCGACGGCGGCCCGGACGGCGGTCCCGGCGGCGGCCCCTCCCCGGCGCCCGACAGCGAGCCGGGCTTCGCCGTGGACGCCCTCGACGGCATCAGCGTCCCGGTGCCGGACGGCTGGCAGGGCACGACGGACCGCTACGGCCGTGCCGCCCTGACCGTCGGCCCCTACGCCTGCCCCGGCGACTCCTCCCGCACCTGCGTGCGCGGCGGCGTCACCACGGAGCCCGCCTACGCCGCGGGCATCAAGGCGACCACCCCGAAGGCCGCCGCGACCGAGGACATCGCCAGGAACGCCGCGGAGTCCTACGGCGACGAGATCTACGGCGCCATCACCTCGCACGAGGTGACCGGCTCCGGCGCGGTCACCGTGGCCGGGCAGAAGGGCTACTACGTCCGCTGGAAGGTCGTGACGAAGAACGGCGACGACGGCCACGTGCAGTCGCTGGTCTTCCCCTCGCCCAAGGACCCCGGCAAGCTCGTGCTGGTCCGCTACGGCTTCGACGTCAACCCCAAGGCGCCCGGCCTCGCCGTGATGGACGAGATCACCAAGGGCATCAAGGCCTCGGGCTCCGCGGGCGGCACCGGCGTGTGACCCCCGTCCCCGCACGAGGGCGCCCCGGTCCGGTCCGCCGGCCGGGGTGCCCGCGCGTCAAAGGAACGTCTTGCCCTCGCCGCGGTAGGTCGGCACGGCCCGCACCACCCGGTCTCCCTCGATGAGTTGCAGCGTGTCGAAGCGCTCGCACAGTTCGCCGGCCTTGGCGTGCCGGAACCACACCTTGTCGCCGATCAGCAGGTCGTCGGCGGCCGTCCCGATCAGCGGCGTCTGCACCTCGCCCGGCCCCTCCTGGGGGTCGTAGCGCAGCCCCTCCGGCAGGTGCGGCACCGGTAGCCGGTCCCGGCCCGCCGCGCCCGAGGCCGGGTAGCCGCCGCCGAGGACGGTGACGACGCCCACGCCCGGGCGCCGCACCACGGGCTGCGCGAACAGCGCCGCCGGACGGCCCCGGAAGGAGGTGTAGTTGTCGAACAGCCGCGGCACGTACAGGCCCGACCCGGCGGCGATCTCGGTCACCGCGTCCTCGGCCGCCGTGCTCTGCACGCTGCCCGTACCGCCGCCGTTGACGAACTCCAGTCCGGGCGCCACCTCCCGCACCGCCCGTACGACCTCCGCGCGCCGCGCCGCCAGCTCCCGGCGGGCCGTCGCCTGCATCAGCCGCACCGCGCGCGAGCGCAGCGGCCGGCCGGTGACCGCGTCCCCGACGCCGGCCACATGGCCCTCGTACGCCATGATCCCCACCAGCCTGAACCCGGGCCGCCGGGACACCTCGCGGGCCAGCGCGGCCATCTGGTCCGGCTGGTGGAGCGGGGAGCGCAGCGCCCCGATGCGGAGCCGGCCCCCCAGCATCTTCAGCGAGGTGTCCAGTTCCAGGCAGACCCGGACGATCTCGGAGCCGCCCGCGCGCGAGGAGTCGATGAGGTCGAGCTGCGCCACGTCGTCGACCATGACCGTCACCGCGGCCGCCAGCTTCGGGTCCGCGGCCAGCTCCGCGTAGCAGGAACGATCCGCCGACGGGTACGCCAGCAGGACGTCGTCGAAGCCCGAGCGTGCCAGCCACAGCGACTCGGCGAGGGTGAACGACATGATCCCCTCGAAGCCGTCCCGCTCCAGCACCCGCTCCAGGAGCGCGCGGCAGCGCACCGACTTGGACGCGACCCGGACCGGTTTGCCGCCCGCCCTGCGGACCAGGTCGTCCGCGTTGGCGTCGAACGCCTCCAGGTCCACGATCGCCACCGGCGCGTCGAGGTGGGCGGTGGCCCGGTCGTACCGGGCGCGAGCTGCTCCGCGATCAGACATGCGCGAAGCTTGCCAGAATGCCCTTACCGAGCGGTAGGGGCAAGTGATCCGTACTGACACGTCGTGACGTCGCCGCGCCCAGTAGAGTGACGCCGCAGTCCATTGTGTGAACGGGCCGACCGCCGTGCGGCCGTGAGGGGGCACCGGGTGAGCGCCGGTTTCGACAGCGGGGGAGCGACCCCCCGGCCGAGCTGGTCCCCTCCGCGCCCGATACCGCCTCCCCCGGGCACCGCCCCGCACACCTCCGCCCCGGCCCACTGGGCCGCCACCGCCGCCCCCGGCAGGACGTCCGCGCCGTGGGCCGCCGCGGGCCCGCCCGCGGCCGGCGAACCGGAGGGCGGGCTGCCCCAGGAGCTGTACGGGACGCCCCCCATGCCGGCGCCCCCGCACCCGCGGCCCGCGGGCGAGCGGGGCCCCGTCGGCGTCGCCTACCCCGCCGGCCCCGTACCGCCCCCGCCGCCCGCCGCCGTTCCCGGGATGCCGCCCGCGCCCCGGCATGCGCCGGCCGCGGCCTGGTCCTCGCCCGCGCCGCCCTCCGCGCCGCCCCCGTACCCTCCCCGGCCGTCGCAGGCGCCCTCGCACGCCGCCCAGGTGCGGCCCCGGACGGCCGCCGCCGCCCTGTGCCTGGTGCTGGGCCTCGGCCTGCTCGGCGGCGCCGGTGCCGGGGTGTGGATCAACCACGACCCGGCCGCGCCCACCCCCACGGCGGCCGAGGCGAGCAGGCGCGACTTCGCGCTCGCCCGCGGACTGTGGCACAGCACGCCCGTCGACACGCTCTTCCCGCCCACCCTGCACGGCGAGGGCCTCGGCCCGGGAGGCGCCGAACGCACCTGGACGCGGATCGGCGTGGCTCCGGCCGGCGACTGCCGGGAGGCCTTCGACCCGCTGCTCGCGAGGGTGCTGCGCCCCGCGGGCTGCGTGAAGCTGCTGCGGGCCACCTACACCGACGCGACGTCGAGCGCCGTGACCACGGTCGGACTGCTCGTCACCAAGGCCGACGCCCCCACGATGCGCAAGCTGCGCGACCGCTGGAGAACCGAACGCCTCGGCGCCCGCGCCGATCTGATGCCCCGTCCGGTCGCCTTCCCGGGCACCGTCTCGGCCGGTTTCGGCAACCGCCAGCGCGCCAGCTGGACGGTCACGGTCGCCGCCGACCTGCCCGTCGTCGTGTACGCGGTGAGCGGCTTCGCCGACGACCGCGAGATCGCCGTTCCGCAGCCCGCCGCCTCGGCTGTCACCGCGGGCGCCACGGCCGCGCCCGCCCAGGCCGGACTGGGCCACGAGGCCGATGCCCTGGCCGACGCCGTCGACAGCCGGGCCCACAGCGCCGCGCGCTCGCTGACCGCCGGCCCGACGGGAGGTGCGGGATGAGGCGGCTGGCCACCGGCATGGCCGCCGCGGCCCTCGCCCTGCTGCCCGTCCTTCCGGCTCACGCCGACGCCGTACGCGACGCGGACTGGGCGCTTGACGCCCTGCACGCGCAGGAGGCGTGGCAGCGGACGAAGGGCGCGGGCGTCACCGTCGCCGTCCTCGACACCGGTGTGGACGGCACCCACCCGGATCTGACCGGGCAGGTCCTCGAGGGCAAGGACATGGTCGGCTTCGGGGCCCGCCGCGGTGACCCCGCCTGGGCCCGGCACGGCACCGGCATGGCCGGGATCATCGCCGGCCACGGCCACGGCCCCGGGGGTTCCGAGGGTGTGCTGGGCATCGCCCCGGAGGCCAGGATCCTGCCGGTGCGGGTGATCCTGGAGGACAAGGACCCGCAGCGGAAGAAGGCCCGCACCACGCGCGGCAGCGCGCTGGCCGACGGCATCCGCTGGGCCGCCGACCACGGCGCCGACGTCATCAACCTCTCCCTCGGCGACGACAGCCGCACCGCCCACCCCGAGGCGCAGGAGGACGAGGCGATCCAGTACGCCCTCCGCAAGGGCGTGGTCGTCGTCGCCTCCGCGGGCAACGGCGGCGAGCAGGGCAACCGGGTGTCCTATCCCGCGGCGTACCCGGGCGTCATCGCGGTGGCGGCCGTCGACCGCTACGGCTCCCGCGCCGCCTTCTCCACCCGCCGCTGGTACGCGACGGTCGCCGCGCCCGGTGTCGACGTCGTGATCGCCGACCCCAGCCGCCGTTACTACGAGGGCTGGGGCACCAGCACCGCCTCCGCCTATGCGTCGGGCACCGCCGCGCTCGTCCGCGCCGCCTACCCCCGGCTCAGCCCCGCCCAGGTGAAGCGGCTGCTGGAGGACACCGCCCGGGGCACCCCGGCGGGCGGCCGCGACGACGCCGTCGGTCACGGCCTGGTGGACCCCGAGGCCGCGCTGAAGGCGGCGGCGAAGCTCAAGCCCGAGGGCACCGTGCCCAGCGCCGTCCCCTACACGCGCAAGTACTTCGGTGCCGGTCCCGACGCGCCCAAGGCGGCCGCGGCCGCCGACGGCGACGCCCTGGGCGACGGCATCGCCGTGGCCTTCGTGATCGCCGGCACCGGACTGGTCGCGGCGGCGGCCCTGTTGTGGCTGCGGCCCCGGCTCAGGAACTCCCCGAGCGGCCAGCGGAGCGGCTGAACGCGTCCACCGCCGCGCGTCCGGCCCGTTCCACCAGCGTGATACCCGCGGCCTGGGTCGTACTGCCGCGCGACACCACGGCGACCGGGTAGGTCCGGCCGCCCGCCCGGACCCGCCCGACGCTGTTGATGTCCCACAGCCCGGTCGTACTCCGCTGCGGCCGGCCGAGGAAATCGCCGCCCGGCATCCCCGATACCCTCGGGAGGTGGCTCTCAAGAACATCCCCGACCCCGGCTTCTCCGACGACGACGGCACCGCCGACCCCCGGCTCACGGCGGCGCTCGCCGCGTACGACGCCGACCCGTCGGCCGAACCCGGCGTACTGGCGGCCCTTCCGGGCGCGCGCTTCCTGGTGCCGGTGGTGGCGCTGCTCGGCGAGGTCGAGGAGGGCCCGGACGGGCTGCGCCGCGAGAAGACCAGCGACATGGCGGTGCCCACCATCCAGGCGGCCGACGGGCGCAAGGCGCTGCCCGCGTTCACCTCCACCGAGGCCCTCGCGCGCTGGCGGCCGGACGCGCGGCCGGTCGCCGTGCCGCTGGGCCAGGCACTGCAGGCGCTGGCGCACGAGGAGGCCGACACCCTCCTGATCGACCTGGCCGGGCCCGTGCCGTACGCCCTGAACGGCGCCGCGCTGCGCGCCGTCGCCTCGGGCCGGGCGGGCGCGGACCCGCTGTCCGACCCCGCGGTCCGCGAGGCGCTGCGGGCCGCGGTCAGGACGGCGCCGGAGGTGGTCCGTGCGCACCTCGTCCCCTCCGCCGGCTCCGACGGCACCCTGGGACTGGTCCTGGACCCGGGCGCCGACGTGCGTCAGGTCGCGCAGCGCGTCTCGGCGACGCTCGCGGCGGACGAGGTGCTGCGCGGCGCGCTCGTACGCGGCATCGAGCTGGCGCTGCTCCCCGCTGACACCCGGCTCCCCGGCGAACCGCTCTTCACGCGCTGACGGCGCCGCCCGTCGGGGCGGCGCCGTCGCGGGGCGGGGTCCTAGCCGTGGACGGGGCCGGTGAACTTCTCGCCCGGGCCCTCGCCCGGCGCGTCGGGGACGACGGACTCCTCGCGGAAGGCGAGCTGCAGCGACTTCAGTCCGTCCCGCAGCGGAGCGGCGTGGTAGGAGCCGATCTCGGTCGCGCCGGCGGTGACCAGGCCGGCCAGCGCGGTGATCAGCTTGCGTGCCTCGTCGAGGTCCTTGTGCCGCTCGCCGTCCTCCGCGAGGCCGAGGTTCACCGCCGCCGCGCTCATCAGGTGCACCGCGACCGTGGTGATCACCTCGACCGCCGGGACGTCCGCGATGTCGCGGGTCAGCGTGTCGAAGTCGGGGCGGTCGGCGGAGGGGGACTCGTGCTGGGGGCTGGCGTCACTCATACCTCACACGATAGGGCCACGTCGGCCGATTACGGTCTGCGGGCGGAGACTGGTATGCTTGACGATCGACCGGCTGGACACCCCGTGGACGTCATGGAAACGGAGCGCTCCAGCCCACAAGTGGAGGCTCCGATCTCCCACCTAGCCGGCCCCAGCAGGCCGGCGGGTCACCGGTCAGGTGCCGTGTCCCCGGACGAGGACGCGGCTCCCGACGCGCCCCGCGGGAATTCCGCGGCGGTGCTCCCGGTTGTGAGGAGCATCCGCCTGTGACCCGTACGGGGCGTTTTTCACGCCTCCTCACGGGCCGGACCAAGTTTCAGACGTTACGCGGCTGTCAATCCAGTCAGTCGCGTGGTGCTACCGAGGAGGCCCCATCAGCGCCGAGCCCCGCATCAACGACCGGATTCGCGTCCCCGAGGTGCGACTCGTCGGTCCCAGTGGCGAGCAGGTCGGCATCGTGCCGCTTGCCAAGGCACTGGAGCTTGCGCAGGAGTACGACCTCGACCTGGTCGAGGTGGCGGCGACCGCACGTCCGCCGGTCTGCAAGCTCATGGACTACGGCAAGTTCAAGTACGAGTCGGCCATGAAGGCCCGTGAGGCGCGCAAGAACCAGGCGCACACGGTCATCAAGGAGATGAAGCTCCGGCCGAAGATCGATCCGCACGACTATGACACCAAGAAGGGTCATGTCGTCCGGTTCCTCAAGCAGGGCGACAAGGTCAAGATCACGATCATGTTCCGCGGTCGTGAGCAGTCGCGCCCGGAGCTGGGTTTCCGACTGCTGCAGCGGCTTGCCGACGACGTCCAGGACCTGGGCTTCGTGGAGTCCTCGCCGAAGCAGGACGGCCGCAACATGATCATGGTTCTCGGTCCGCACAAGAAGAAGACCGAGGCGATGGCCGAGGCCCGCGAGGCGCAGGCCGCCCGCAAGGCCGGTCGCCTGCCGAAGGACCCCGATGAGCAGGAGCAGGAGCACGAGCAGGACGCTCCCGCCGACGCCAGCTGACGCCGTCTGACGGCGTTGCCAGGACCCGGAGTCCCGCTCCGGGTAACGCAATGAAGGACTGACGCTCTCCGTCCGCTCCAGGGCGGACGGGAGGGCCAGCGACGAGGAGACTACGGCGCATGCCGAAGAACAAGACCCACAGCGGTGCGAGCAAGCGATTCAAGATCACCGGCTCCGGCAAGGTGATCCGCGAGCGCGCCGGCAAGCGCCACCTGCTTGAGCACAAGCCGTCGACGAAGACCCGTGCCCTCACCGGCACTGTCGTCCTGGCCAAGCCCGACGCCAAGAAGATCAAGAAGCTTCTCGGCAAGTGACGGCACGCCCCCTTCGACCAGGGGGCGCGATGCTGGACCGGGACCCATTCGTTTTCGGGCCGTGTGAGCACCCCCACGGCCCCCCAGAAGGAGTTATCTAGTGGCACGCGTCAAGCGGGCAGTCAACGCCCAGAAGAAGCGCCGGGCGATCCTCGAGCAGGCCAGCGGTTACCGCGGCCAGCGTTCCCGCCTGTACCGCAAGGCGAAGGAGCAGGTCACCCACTCCCTCGTCTACAACTACAACGACCGCAAGAAGCGCAAGGGCGACTTCCGTCAGCTGTGGATCCAGCGCATCAACGCCGCTGCCCGCGCCAACGGCATCACCTACAACCGCTTCATCCAGGGTCTGAAGGCCGCCAACGTCGAGGTGGACCGCAAGATCCTTGCCGAGCTGGCCGTGAACGACGCCAACGCGTTCGCCGCGCTGGTCGAGGTGGCCCAGAAGGCCCTGCCGAGCGACGTCAACGCCCCCAAGGCGGCCTGACCCACGCTCTTCCGGACCCGCAGGCCCGTGTGCCTGCGGGTCCGTGCTGTGTTCCGGAGCGCCGCGCCGCGCGTCCGGCCGGACCCCGACCGAAGTGAGTGCACCCCCATGCCCGGCCCCGAGCTGACCTCCCTGCGATCCCCCCGCGTCGTGGCCGCCCGGCGGCTGGCCAGGCGCAGCTTCCGCGGCAAGGAGCGGCGCTTCCTCGCCGAGGGCCCGCAGGCCGTGCGCGAGGCCATGGCCCACCTGGTCGAGGTCTACGTCACCCCCGAGGCCGCCGCCCGGCACGCCGACATCGTCGCCGCGGCCCGCGCCGCCCGGGTGCCCGTGTTCACCGCGACCGACGAGGTCGTCGCCGAGATGTCGGACACCGTCACCCCGCAGGGTGTCATCGGCCTGTGCCGCTTCCTGGACACCCCGTTCGAGGAGGTCCTGCGCGCCCGGCCGAAGCTCGTCGCCGTGCTGGCCCACGTGCGCGACCCCGGCAACGCCGGCACCGTGCTGCGCTGCGCGGACGCCGCCGGGGCGGAGGCGGTCGTCCTCACCGACGCCTCCGTCGACCTGTACAACCCCAAGGCCGTCCGGGCGTCCGTCGGCAGTCTCTTCCACCTTCCCGTCGCCGTCGGCGTCCCCATGGAGACCGTGGTCGACGGCCTGCGCGGGGCCGGCGTACGGCTGCTCGCCGCCGACGGCGCGGGGGAGCGCGACCTGGACGCCGAACTGGACGAGGGCACGATGGGCGGCCCCACCGCCTGGATCTTCGGCAACGAGGCCTGGGGCCTGCCGGAGGAGACCCGCGCACTCGCGGACGAGGTGGTGCGCGTGCCCATCCACGGTCGTGCCGAGAGCCTCAACCTCGCCACGGCAGCCGCCGTGTGCCTCTACGCCTCCGCCCGCGCGCAGCGCGCTCCCGGAGGGTGCCGCACGGTAACCATGAGCTAGTAATGTGACGCCCTCGGGGACCGCCCTGGAGAGGGGGTTACGGGGATGGACGTCAGGACGACCGGCGGCACGCCGCCGAGCGCGCCGGAGGGCTGGCCGACTGTCCTGACCCACTTCGGCATCACACCCGACGAGCTCCCGGACGGCCTCGTCGTCGCCGACGAGCACGGCCTCGTGCTCTGCTTCAACGCGGCCGCCGCCCGGATCACCGCGCTCGACCCCGCCGACGTCGTCGGCCGCCCCATCGAGCAGGCACTTCCCCTGGAGGACCTGGACGGACGCCGCTGGTGGCAGCTCACCGACCCCTACGAGGGCCTGGCCACCCGCACCGGGCAGCCCGAGCGTAACCTGCTGCTCCCCGGCGGCCGCGAGGTGCTGGTCTCCGCCAGGTACGTCCGCGACGACCCCACCGGCCCGGTGCGCCGGCTGGTCGTCGCGCTGCGCGGCACCGAGGCGCGGCGGCGCACCGAGCGCAGCCATGCCGAGCTGATCGCCACCGTCGCGCACGAGCTGCGCTCCCCGCTCACCTCCGTGAAGGGCTTCACCGCCACCCTGCTGGCAAAGTGGGAACGCTTCACCGAGGACCAGAAGAAGCTCATGCTGGAGACCGTGCACGCCGACGCGGGCCGCGTCACCCGGCTGATCGCCGAGCTGCTCGACATCTCCCGCATCGACTCCGGCCGCCTGGAGGTACGCCGCCAGCCGGTCGACATCGCCGCCGCGGTGCGGCGCCACGTGGACGCCCTCGTCGCCGCCGGACAGCCCGCGGACCGCTTCGCCGTACGGGTGACGCAGTCACTGCCCTCGCTGTGGGCCGACCCCGACAAGGTCGACCAGATCCTGGGCAACCTGCTGGAAAACGCCGTGCGCCACGGCGAGGGAACTGTCACCATTGACGTAGCACCCTCGTCGTCGCCGCGCGAGCGCGGATGGTCCGGAACGGCAGTGACCGTGAGCGACGAGGGCCCCGGCATCCCGGAGGAGTCCATGAACCGCGTCTTCACCCGCTTCTGGCGGGGCAGCAAACGCGGTGGCACGGGCCTGGGGCTGTACATCGTCAAGGGCATCGTCGAGGCCCACGGCGGCACGATCACCGTGGGCCGCGCGCCCGGCAAGGGCGCCCAGTTCCGATTTATCCTGCCCGTCGGGGCGCCGGCCTTCACGGCCTGAGCATCGCGTGGTGATCCACCGGCCCCGACGGGCGTGACCAGCCGCTCCCCGTGGCCCCGATAGACTCGACCCTTGGCATTCAGCGGTCGGGCAGGCAGGTCGGCCACGCCATCACCCACATCGGAACGGGAAGAAATGTCGGCACCGAACAAGTCGTACGACCCTGTCGAGGTCGAGGCACTGAAACCGGAAGAGATCGAGCGCCGGCGCGACGAGGCGCTCGCCGCGATCGCCGAGGCCGCCGACCTTGACGCGCTGCGCGAGGTCAAGGTGGCCCACACCGGGGACCGCTCGCCGCTCGCCCTGGCCAACCGTGAGATCGGCGCGCTGCCGCCGCACGCGAAGGCGGAGGCCGGCAAGCGCGTCGGCCAGGCCCGCGGCGCGGTCAACCAGGCGCTCAAGGCCCGGCAGGAGGTGCTGGAGAACGAGCGCGACGAGCGTGTGCTGGTCGAGGAGGCGGTGGACGTCACCCTGCCGTACGACCGCGCCCCGCGCGGCGCCCGGCACCCGCTGACCACGCTCTCCGAGCGCATCGAGGACATCTTCGTGGCCATGGGCTACGAGGTGGCCGAGGGCCCCGAGGTCGAGGCCGAGTGGTTCAACTTCGACGCCCTCAACATCTGGGCGGACCACCCGGCCCGCACCATGCAGGACACGTTCTTCGTCGAGGGCGACAAGCCCGCCGGCTCCGCCCCGGAGGAGAGCGGTGTCGTGCTGCGCACGCACACCTCCCCGGTGCAGATCCGCTCGCTGCTCGACCGCGAGCCGCCGGTCTACGTGATCTGCCCCGGCCGGGTCTACCGCTCGGACGAGCTGGACGCCACGCACACCCCGGTGTTCAACCAGGTCGAGCTGCTCGCCGTGGACGAGGGCCTGACCATGGCGGACCTCAAGGGCACCCTGGACCACATGGTCCAGTCGCTCTTCGGTGAGGACATCACGACCCGGCTGCGCCCCAACTACTTCCCCTTCACCGAGCCGTCCGCCGAGATGGACATGGTCTGCTACGTCTGCCGCGGCGAGTCCGTCGGCAACCCGGACCGTCCCTGCCGCACCTGCGGCAGCGAGGGCTGGATCGAGCTCGGCGGCTGCGGCATGGTCAACCCCCGGGTGCTCACCGCCTGCGGCGTCGACCCGGAGAAGTACAGCGGTTTCGCCTTCGGCTTCGGCATCGAGCGCATGCTGATGTTCCGTCACAACGTCGAGGACATGCGAGACATCGTCGAGGGTGACGTGCGCTTCACCCTTCCGTTCGGGATGGAGATCTGATGCGGGTCCCGCTTTCTTGGCTGCGGGAGTACGTCGACCTGCCCGCCGGCGAGTCCGGCCGCGACGTCCAGGCCAAGCTCATTTCCGCCGGCCTCGAGGTCGAGACCGTCGAGCAGCTCGGCGCCGGGCTCAAGGGCCCGCTGGTGGTGGGCAAGGTGCTCACCATCGAGGAGCTGACCGGGTTCAAGAAGCCGATCCGCTTCTGCACCGTCGACGTCGGCACCGCCAACGGCACCGGCGAGCCGCAGGAGATCGTCTGCGGCGCGACCAACTTCGCCGTCGGCGACAAGGTCGTCGTCATCCTCCCCGGTGGCGTCCTGCCCGGGAACTTCGAGATCTCCGCGCGCAAGACCTACGGCCGCAACTCGCACGGCATGATCTGCTCCGCCCGCGAGCTCGGCATGGGCGACGACCACGACGGCATCATCGTCCTGCCGCCGGAGCACGAGGCCGGCACCGACGCCGTCGAGCTGCTGGAGCTGGTCGACGAGGTGCTCGACATCGCGGTCACCCCGGACCGCGGCTACTGCCTGTCGATGCGGGGCGTCGCCCGCGAGGCCGCCATCGCCTACGGTCTGCCGCTGCGCGACCCGGCGCTGCTCGACGTGCCCGGCCCGAACTCCTACGGCTACGAGGTGAAGGTCGCCGACCCGGTCGGCTGCGACCGCTTCACCGCGCGCACCGTCACCGGACTGGACCCGGAGGCCGGCTCGCCGATCTGGCTGCAGCGCAGGCTGCAGAAGGCCGGCATGCGGCCGATCTCGCTCGCCGTGGACGTCACCAACTACGTGATGCTGGAGCTGGGCCAGCCCCTGCACGCGTACGACCGGCACCGCATCGAGGGCGCCATCGGCGTCCGCCGGGCCCAGCCGGGCGAGAAGCTGACCACGCTCGACGGCCAGGTCCGCGTCCTCGACCCGGAGGACCTGGTGATCACCGACAACCGCGGGCCGATCGGCCTGGCCGGGGTCATGGGCGGCGCCAACACCGAGATCGACGACACCGGCGCCTCGACGACCGACGTCGTCATCGAGGCCGCGCACTTCGACCCGGTCGCCATCGCCCGCACCGCGCGCCGGCACAAGCTGTCCTCCGAGGCGTCCAAGCGCTTCGAGCGCGGCGTGGACCCGCAGGCCGCGGCCGCCGCCGCGCAGCGCACCGTCGACCTGCTGGTGCTGCTCGCGGGCGGCACCGCCGAGGCCGGCGTCACCGAGGTCATCGCGCCCTCCGCGCCGCACACGATCACCATCCCCGCCGACCACCCGGACAAGGTGGCGGGCATGGCGTACGGCCGCGAGACCGTGGTGCGCCGGCTGCAGCAGGTCGGCTGCGACGTCTACGGCGCCGACGAGCTGATCGTCACCGTGCCGTCGTGGCGCCCCGACCTGCGCGACCCCAACGACCTCGCCGAGGAGGTCATCCGGCTGGAGGGCTATGAGAACCTGCCCTCCACCCTGCCGAAACTGCCCTCCGGCCGCGGTCTGACCGAGTCGCAGAAGCTGCGCCGCCGGGTCGGCCGGGCGCTCGCCGGGGCCGGCTACGTCGAGGTGCAGAACTACCCGTTCCTCGGCGAGGCCGTCTTCGACCAGCTCGGCCTCGACGCGGACGACCCGCGCCGCATCACCGTCAAGCTGGCCAACCCGCTGTCCGACGAGGAGCCCGCGCTCCGCACGACCATGCTGCCCGGCCTGCTCGCCGCCCTGCGCCGCAACGTCGGCCGCGGCGCGCACGACCTCGCGCTCTTCGAGACCGGCCTGGTCTTCCGCCCCAGCGGCGAGGAGCCCGCGCCGCCGCGGCTGCCGGTCGACCGGCGCCCGACCGACGCCGAGATCGCCGCGCTCGACGCATCCCTGCCGCGGCAGCCGCGGCGCGTCGCGGTCGTCCTGGCCGGCGGTCGTGAGCAGGCCGGCTGGTGGGGCCAGGGCCGTCCCGCGCAGTGGGCCGACGCGATCGAGGCCGGACGGGTCGTCGCCGGCGAGGCGGGCGTCGAGCTGATCGTCCGCCAGGACCAGCAGGCACCCTTCCACCCCGGGCGCTGCGCCGCGCTCCTCGCGGTCGTCGAGGGCGAGGAGGTGCTGGTCGGCAACGCCGGCGAGCTGCACCCCCGGGTGACCAAGGCGCTGCACCTGCCGGAGCGCACCTCCGCCATGGAGATCGACCTCGACCGCCTGGAGCGGGCCGCCGGCGGCCCGGTCGTCGCGCCCCGAGTGTCCACCTTCCCGGTGGCCACCCAGGACGTCGCCCTGGTCGTGGACGCCTCCGTACCGGCCGCCGAGGTCGAGGGCGCCCTGCGCTCCGGCGCCGGCGAACTGCTCGAATCGCTGCGGCTGTTCGACATCTTCACCGGTGAGCAGATCGGTGCGGGCAAGAAGTCGCTGGCGTACAGCCTGCGCTTCCGCGCCCCGGACCGCACGCTCACCGCGGAGGAGGCCTCCGCGGCCCGTGACGCGGCCGTCGCCGCCGCGGCCGAGCACACCGGAGCGGCCCTGCGCGGCGCCTGACGCCCGCGCGTCGCGTTCCTGTGGGGCGCCCCCGGTCCGCCGGGGGCGCCCCACAGGCGTTTCCCGCCGGTCACGTAGTCCGATCGGGTGAAGTGGCTCCACTGGGTATCCGGTTCGTCGCGCGCAGTCGCCACAATCGATCGCGGACCAGGGCCCACTCGACGCGGGGGCTGTGTCGTCGCCGGCCGCGTCAGCGGCTTCAGGGGGAGCCCCGAGGCATGATCCGACCCAGGGCAGTGAGCCGCCGGGGTACCGGCCGGGCACGGGGGTGGGCGCTTTTGTCGCTGCCGGGGCTGTGGGTGGCCGGGGTGCTGGGGCTGGTGTACGCGGTGCCCGGGGGTGTCCAGTGGGCGCCGGCCGCGGTCGCGGCCCCCGTGATCGCCTGCGTCGGGACGGGACGCCGCCGCTGCGTCCTGGCCGGCGGCGCGCTCGCCGTGGCGGCCGTCGCCGTCCCGGACACCGGAGCGCGGCTCGGCACCGAGGCCGCCGTCCTCGCCGTCCTGGCCGTCTGCTTCCTGCTCGTCCACCGCAGGGCCAGGCTCGCCGCCGAACTCGACCGCACCCGGGAGATCGCCGTCGCCACCCAGCAGGTGCTGCTGCCCCCGCTGCCAATGCGCGTCAACGAGTTCGCGGTGGCCGGCGACTACCTCTCGGCCAGCCGCGGCGCCCGCATCGGCGGCGATCTCTACGAGGTGCTCGCCACGCCCTTCGGGGTTCGCGCGGTCATCGGCGACGTACGCGGCCACGGCCTCGAGGCCATCGGCACCGTCGCCGCGCTGCTCGGCAGCTTCCGCGAGGCCGCGCACGACGAGCCTGAGCTCGGGGGCGTGCTCCGGCGCCTGGACCGGGCGCTCCACCGGCACCTGCGGGGACGTTCGCACGCCGCCGAGGAGTTCGTGACCCTGATGCTGCTCGAACTGGGCGAGGACTGCGAGGTCCAGGTCATCAACTGCGGCCATCCGCAGCCGTACCGGCTCTTCCCCGACCGCCCCGGGCGGCTGCGCGCCCGCCCGCTGGAGACCGGCGAACCGTTCCCGCCGCTCGGCCTGTTCGACCCCGGCCCGGACGCGAAGTCCGTCGCCTGCGGTGAACTCCTCCCCGGCCAGGCGCTGTTCCTGCACACCGACGGCGTGATGGACGCCCGGGACAGCGCCGGGGAGTTCTTCCCCCTGCTGCCGGTCCTGGAGGGCGCCGCCCAGTCGGCCGCCCGGGGCGGCTCGTTGTGCGCGCGGACGCTGGTCGACGCGGTGCGGGCCTCGTTCCTGCGGCACACGCGAGGGCGACTCACCGACGACATGGCGCTGCTCGTGCTCCACAGGGACGCGCCCCGGGTGCCCGCACAGGCGGCCGCCGTCCGCACCGCACCCGGGGTTCCCGGAGTGCCGCGCCCCTGATCCCGCCCAATCCTTGGTAAACCTGGGTCGATCCCCGAGTAAAACACTCATTGCTCGTATACCGGCCAGAACGAGGAGAGGGGCAGACATGGCAACCCCCACCCCCACCGCCACGGGAGCCGATCTGTCCACGCCCACGGGCGAACTGATCGCTGTGGTCGGCCCGCCGGGGCCGCAGCGGTCGGCACTGCAGCTCGCCCTCAACAGCGCGCCCTGGAGCCGGGGTCCCTCCGTCACGACGACCGTCATCAGCCGCGGCGCGTGGAGCGAGCTGCGGCGGGTGGCGGCCGCGGGGATCACGGTCGTCGCGGCGTGCGACAGTTCGCTGGCCGCGGACGCGGGGGCGCACCGTGTGGTGCTGTTGCCTCACCCCGACGGGGTCGCCTGACCCGGGGTGCGTCGTTGTTCCGCCGGGTTGTCGTGTGCGGCTTGTTCGCGCCTGCGGCGGGCATCCCCCACCCACCCTCCCGAGCGCCCGGCGCGGTCAGTGACCGCCTCGCTGCGTGCGTTGTGGGTCGGTGCCGCGCCGGGGTACTCCCCCGACCTTCGGCCGAGGTGCCCCCACCTCGGCGCTCGCGGTCTACCCCGACATCATTGGGCGCCGGGTCCGCCGCTCGTCTCCCCCAGCTACCGCTGGGAGGTGCCCCCATGGGGGCACGCCGCCACACCCTCTCCGGTCGTGTGGGGGCCTGACGGCCGGTGGGGTGGGGATACGCGCAGTCCTCCCCTCCCTCACCATGGGGATCCCCGGCCCGACGGCAGAGGGAGCTGGCACACCCCCACCCGCCAGCGTGCACACGTGGGGGAACGTCCCAGCCGCCAGGCTGGGGGAGAGACCGTGCGCACCGGGCACGTGTGGCGTCGTTGTGGTTGTGCACCCCGGCTACTGCTGGGGGTGCCCCTGCGCATGCGGCAAGCCCGCCTGCCCACACCCCCCACCGGCCGTTGGTCGCCGGCGATACGGAGGGGGCGGGGTCGTAGGGGTGGGTGTTCTGGACGCTGACGCATATGTGTTGTGCAGCACAGACGGCACCGACCTGGACGCCATGCACATAAACATGCGGTCCAGAATGCCCAGCCCCGGAGGCCCCGTTCCCGGCCCACCACGCACCCCGCGCAGACCCGCACCAACCATCCGGGTGGGGGTCCCCCCCGGCCGAAGGCTGGTTGAGGGAGGGCGGGCGGGGAAACCCCCAACAGCAACCCCAACGTACCCGCACACAACCACCGGCCGCACAGACGCACCCCGGTCCACGAACACGTCGACCTGACTGCGCCCATTGACAAGGCAGTTGAGCAAACGTTGTCATGAGCATATGCCGTCCCTGATCGGGCGTCGGGAGATCCTCGACCATGCCCGGACACAGCTGACCGCCGGTCCGGGCGTACTGCTCCACGGAGCGGCCGGGATCGGCAAGTCCGCCCTGCTCGCCGTGCTGACCGACGAGGTCCCGCCGGAAGGGTTCGTGTTGCGCGCCGTGCCCGTGGAGGAGGACGCGAAGCTGCCCTTCGTGGCGCTGATGGACCTCTTCGCCCGCGTGCCGGAGGAGTACGTCGACGCGCTGTCCGCCGGGCCCCGGGCCGCCCTGCGGGCGGCGTTACTGCGGGGGCACGAGCCGGTCGCGACGCAGAGCCGGCTGGCCGTGCGCGACGCGGCCGTCGAACTGCTGCGGGCACTCGCGGCCGCCGGCCCCGTGCTGATCGTCGTCGACGACCTGCAGTGGCTCGACATGCCCAGCGCCGAGGTGCTGTCGCTCGCGCTGCGGCGGCTCCCGCCGGGTGAGGGGGTGCGTTTCCTGGCGGCCGAGCGGGTGGTGGAGGGCGAGGAGCCGCGCGGGCTTCGGTGCTGCCCGCCGGGCACCGCGGCGCTGCTCGTGCCTCCGCTGTCCGACGGCGACGTTGCCGAACTGCTGCTGGACGACACCGGTGCGGAGCTGCCCGAGCCCGCCGTGCGTGCCGTACAGGACACGGCCGCCGGTAATCCGCTCTACGCCCTCGAACTCGGCCGCGCCCTGCTGCGGGACGGCACGCCCTTCGAGGCCGGGGACGTGCTGTCCGTACCGCCGCGGCTGCGCGACCTGCTGCTGGACCGGGTACGGCTGCTGCCTGCCTCCGCCCGGCAGACGCTGCTGCTCGCCAGCGCGGCGGCCCGCCCCACGCTGCCGCTGCTCGGCGCCGCGGGGATCCCGGACCCGGCGGGCGACCTGGCCACCGCGGAGACCCTGGGGGTCGCCGTGGCCGACGCCGAGGGAACGATTCGCTTCCAGCACCCGCTGATCCGCGCCGCGGTGTACGCCGACGCCCCCGAGCACGGGCGGCGCACCGCGCACAAACTGCTGTCCCGGGTGGTCCCCGAGCCCGTGGAGCAGGCCCGGCACCTGGCCCTGGCCCACCCGTACGCCGACGAGACCACCGCGGCCACGCTCGCCGCCGCCGCCGACTCCGCGCGCCGCCGCGGTGCCCCCGCCACCGCCGCGGAACTGGCCGCCCTGGCGGCCCGCCGTACGCCCGAAAACCGCCCGGCCGAGCGTGCCGAACGGCTGCTGGCCGCCGCCGAGTACGCCAGCGACGCCGGGCTGCGGGGCGAGGCCGACCGGGCCGCGGAAACCGTGCTCGCCGAGGCCGTGTCCGCCCGGCAACGGGTGCTGGCCCGGTTGATCATGCTCGGCAACGCCGGCCAGGCGCTGGGCACCGCGGGCCGCCTCATATCGGACGGCCTGGTGGAGGCCGAAGGGCATCCCGAGCTGGAGGCCCGGCTCCACCAGTGGGCAGCCCTGCGGCACCTCATCGGCGGGCGGCCCGCGCAGGCCTCCGCCCACGCCCGCCGCGCCGCCGACATGGCGGTCCAGGCGGGCGCCGTCGACACCCGGGTGGCCGCCCTGGCCCTGCTCGCCCGCTTGCACGCGCTGCACGGCGAGGCGGAGTCAGCCGAGGCCACGCTCGGCGAGGCGTTCCGCCTCCCCGTGCCGTCCGACGGGCCCGGCGCCCGCGAACTCGTCCGCACCCGCGCGATCCTGGCCGCCGACGCCGACCGCGTCACCGACGCGGAACGCGAGATGGCCGGCCTTCTCGGAAGGACGGGCGAGTACGCCTCCGTCGAGGAGACCGCCGCCACGCTGGTGGCGCTCATCCGTATCCAGGTGCGCTCCGGACGCTGCCGCGAGGCCCTGGACAACGTCGCCCGCTGCGCCGTGCTCCCCGTCCGGGCCGGCAGCGACTCACCGCCCGTGCTCTACGCCGCCGCGCTCGCCGAGACCGCCGGGGGACGCGCGGAGCGCGCCATCGAGCTCGCCGACCGCACCATCCGGGCCTGCATGACCGACGGGGACCAGCTCTTCCTGCTGCGGGCCCTGGGCGTCCGCGGCCGGGCACATTTGCTCGCCGGGGGGCGGGAGCACACCGAGGCGGCCGTCGAGACCCTTCGGCAGGTGCGCAGGCTGGGGGAGACGATGGGCATCGCCGACCCGGTGATGCTGCGCTGGTACGGGGACCTCGCCGAGGCGGCCGTGATCCTCGGAGACACCGACTCCGCCGCCGAGATCCTGCGTGCGGCGCGCCGCCGCGCCGGGGCACGGCCTTCCGCCAGCGTGCTGTCCGCCCTGGACCGCGCCGAGGGACTGCGCGACTGTGTGCTGGGCCGCTCCAAGCGGGGCATCACCCGCATCCAGGCCGCCGCGGACCGGCTGCGCGGCCGTTCGCTCCCCATCGACCTGGCCCGCACGCTGATCGTGCTGGGCGCCGCCGAGCGCCGTCCACGGCGGTCGGCGGCGGCCCGGGGCGCCCTGGTCGAGGCCCTGGAGATCAGTTCCGCGGTCGGGGCCGCGCCGGTCGAGGCGCGGGCCAGGGCGGAACTGGCCCGGCTCGACGCGCGGCGGGAGACGGCGGCGCGGACGCCGAACTACACGTAGTCGTAGAAGCCGTGGCCGCTCTTGCGGCCCAGCCGGCCCGCGTCGACCATGCGCTGCAGCAGCGGGGGGGCGGCGTACAGCGGCTCCTTGAACTCCTCGTACATCGAGTCGGCGACCGAGGCCACGGTGTCCAGCCCGATCAGGTCGGAGAGCTTGAGCGGACCCATCGGGTGGGCGCAGCCCATCTCCATGCCGTTGTCGATGTCCTCACGGCTGGCGATGCCGGTCTCGAACATCCGGATCGACGACAGCAGGTACGGGATGAGCAGCGCGTTGACCACGAAGCCCGCGCGGTCCTGGGCCCGGATCGGGTGCTTGCCCAGCACGTCGGTGACGAGCTTCTCGGCGCGCACCAGCGTCTGGCCGTCCGTGGTGAGGGCGGGGATCAGCTCGACGAGCTTCTGCACCGGCGCCGGGTTGAAGAAGTGGATGCCGATCACCTGCTCCGGGCGGGAGGTCGCCACGGCGAGCTTGACCAGCGGGATGGAGGAGGTGTTGGAGGCCAGGATCGCGTCGCGCCGGGTCACCACCTGGTCGAGCACCTGGAAGATCTCGGTCTTGACCTGCTCGTTCTCCACGACGGCCTCGATGACCAGGTCGCGGTCGGCGAAGTCGCCCAGGTCGGTGGTGAAGGTGAGGCGCTCCAGCGTCGCGTCGCGCTCCTCCGCGGTGATCTTGCCGCGCTCCGCCGCCTTGCGGAGCGAGTTCGTCAGCCGGGTGCGGCCAAGCTCCAGGGCCTCGCCGGTGGTCTCCGCCACCCGGACGTCCAGTCCGGCCCGGGCGCACACCTCGGCGATACCCGCGCCCATCTGGCCACAGCCCACCACACCGACAAAACGGATGTCGTCGTTCAACGCCCAGCCTCTCCCTGATCGCGAGATGGAGACCCGGACCGTCGTGAGGTCCGGACCAGCCCGCTCGACATTACACCCGGCCGGCCTACCGGTCCGGGCGCCCGCGAGGGCCGCCCGGCCGGGCGCGGTAGCCCCGCTGACCGGGCCCCGAGCCGCCGCGGGCGCCCGTGCGCCGGAGGCGACGCGGGCGGCGCACGGGGTGGCCGGGACCCGGAGGCACACCGGCCCCGACCGGCTCCCGGCAGGTTGCCGGACGGGCTGATTCAGCCCAGTATCAGCGAAACATGAATATGACGGGGAATCAGGGGACAGTCATGCGCCGACTCTCACGCAGGACCTTCGCCGCGGGCGCCGCCGGGGCCATCGGCACCGTCCTCGCCGCGGGCGAGACAGCGAGGGCGGCGGAAATGATGGCGAGGCCCGCCGGGGGGATGCCCGCGGGGGCGGAGGCGTCGTCCGGCGCGGCGGGCGGTCCCGGCGCGCCGGCGCAGTTCCGCGGCATGTGGCTGGCGACGGTCGCCAACCGCGACTGGCCCTCCGCCCGCGGGATGTCCGCCCGTCAGCAGCGCGATGAACTCCTCGGCTACCTCGACCTCGCCGTCGAGCGGCGTCTCAACGCGGTCGTCATGCAGGTCCGGCCGACCGCCGACGCGCTGTGGCCTTCCCCGTACGAGCCTTGGTCGGAGTACCTGACCGGGGTCCAGGGGCGGGACCCCGGCTGGGACCCGCTCGGCACGGCCGTGGCGGAGGCGCACGCGCGGGGGCTGGAACTGCACGCCTGGTTCAACCCGTTCCGCGTCGCCACCCACGACGACCCGGCACGGCTCTCCCCGGACCACCCGGCCCGCGTCAGCCCCGACTGGACCGTCGCGTACGGCGGGAAGCTCTACTACAACCCCGGGCTTCCCCATGTGCGGCGCTTCGTGCAGGACGCCATGCTCGACGCCGTCCGCCGCTACCCCGTCGACGGAGTGCACTGGGACGACTACTTCTACCCCTATCCGGTCGCGGGCCGGCACTTCGCCGACGACGACGCCTTCGCCCGGTACGGGGAGGGCTTCGACGACCTCGCCTCCTGGCGGCGCGACAACATCGACCTGCTCGTCAGCGAGACCGCCGCCCGCATCAGGGCACTCCGCCCCGGCACCCGCTTCGGCGTCAGCCCCTTCGCCGTCTGGCGCAACCGCGGCACGGACCCGCGCGGCTCCGCGACCCGCGCCGGGGTCCAGACGTACGACGACCTCTACGCCGACACACGCGGCTGGGTGCACAAGGGCTGGATCGACTACATCGTGCCGCAGGTGTACTGGAACATCGGCTTCGCCGTCGCCGACTACGCCACGCTCGTGCCGTGGTGGGCCGACGTGGTCGACGGCACGGGCGTCCAGCTCTACATCGGCGAGGCGCTCTACCGCGCCGGCGCCGCCGGCGAGGCGCAGGCCTGGCAGGACCCGGCGGAACTCTCCCGCCACCTCGAGCTGGACCGGCACCATCCCCAGGTGCTCGGCAACGTGTTCTTCTCGGCCAAGGAGGTCGCCGCCGACCCGATCGGGGCGATGTCCCGGGTGGTCGCCGACCACTATCCGACACGCGTCCGCACCCCCGGCCGGGGGGCGGGCGCGTAGGTTCGCCTGCCGCAGGGCGCGGCCGCGTGATGCGACGGCCGCGGTGCGGCAGGATTCCGTACGGAGCGGCTCAGGGGGTGGGGGGCGTGCCCCGCCCGTGTCCCACCGTGGAGTCCGGTCCGGGGGACGGGATGCACTCGTGGCCGTCGTCGTACCGGACGCGGTATGGCGGCTCGCCACGCTTCTCGTTGGCCCCGGAGGTCGCCGCCGACCCGATCGGGGCGATGTCCCGTGTCGTCGCCGACCACTGTCCGCGTCCGCACCCCCGGCCGGGGGGCGGGCGCGTAGGTACGCGTGCCGCCGCGGCCGGGTGATGCGACGGCCGCGGTGCGGCAGGATTCCGTACGGAGCGGCTCAGGGGGTGGGGGGCTTGCCCCGCCCGTGTTCCACCGTGGAGTCCGGTCCGGGGGACAGGATGCACTCGTGGCCGTCGTCGTACCGGACGCGGTATGGCGGCTCGCCACCCTGCCCCATGACCTCGACGATCTCGGCCACCTTGTCGTGCTGGCCGACGACCCGCCCGTGCTGCCTGACCCGGTCACCCTTGTTCGCGTGCATCGGTAGACCTCCTGAGAACTCGGCGGCCCGCAGCCTTGCCCCTCCAGTCTAGGTTCGGGCGTCCGCTCCGCACCCCCTGGAGCCGGGCCCGGCCTCAGTCCGGCCGTAGGCCGAGCTCCGCCAGCATGCGAGGGTCCGGCGTGCGCCGGTAGCCCGCCCACAGGGGGCCACCGCAGGCGTGCAGCACTGTGTCCACCGCGGCGGCGAACGGCTCGCGCGGGCCGCCTCGAACGAGATCGCGGTAGGCGCCGAGCAGGAGTGCCGCGAGCTCGGGGTCGGCCTCGCGCAGTCGGCGGGGCAGCCACTTGCCGCCGCCGCGCCAGTGGCCGCGCGTACCGAGCAGGAGCTCGGCGGTGCCGTCCAGCAGGGCCGCGGCCACCGCGAGGAGTTCGTCCTCGCTCCTCGCGCCGAGGAGGTCGTCGCGCAGGTCGGTGACGCAGTAGCGCCGGTGGTCGCGCGCCGCGTCCGTGACCGCGGGCGGTCCGGCGGCGAGGATCCGCTCCGCGGTGTCGCGCAGCCTGGCGGCGGTCCCGTCACGGTCGAGCAGGACGACGCCCCGCGCGCACATGAACGCCATCGTGCCGCTGCCGCGGTCGCGGTCCCAGCCCATGAAGGCACGCGCCGACTCCGGGGTGTGCACGAAGAGCTCGACCGGCCAGGAGCCCCAGGTGAGCGACTCCGCGTGGCACCCGGCGGGCGGGTCGAGGACGACGACCACGTCCAGGTCGGAGGTCGCCGTGCCCTCGCCGCGGGCGGTGGACCCGCCCAGGAAACCGGCGAGCGCATTGGGGAAGCGTTCGGTGAGAAGGGCGCGGGCCGCGCCGAGTGGATCTTCCATGCGCGGACCCTACGCCCTGCGCGGCGGATTCAGAACGGGTAGTGCGCCTGCTGAGTGGCCAGGGTGACCCAGCGGGTGTTGGAGAAGGCCTCCAGGCCCCAGCGCCCGCCGAAGCGGCCGTAGCCGGAGGCATTGAAGCCGCCGAAGGGCGCCTGCGGTTCGTCGGCCACCGACTGGTCGTTGACGTGCACGATGCCGGTGCGCAGCCGGCGGGCGACGGCGAGCCCGTGGGTGCCGTTCTCCGTGATCACGCCCGCGGTCAGACCGTGGTCGGTGTCGTTGGCCAGGGCCACGGCCTCGTCGTCGTCGGCGAAAGAGGAAACGGTGACGACGGGGCCGAAGGCCTCGCCGTGATAGATCTCCGCGTCCTTGGGCACGTCCCGCAGCACGGTGGCCGGGTGCACCGCGCCGTCCGGCTCGCCGCCGCCGGCCAGCACCGTGGCGCCCTTGGCGACCGCATCCAGGACCAAGGCGGCGACGCGCCGCGCGGAGGCGGGGCTCACCAGCGGCCCGATCACCGTGTGCGGGTGCGCGGGGTCGCCCGAGGGCAGCGTGCCGACCTTGGCGGCGAACTTGGCCGTGAACTCCTCGGCGAGACTCTCGTGGACGAGGATCCGGTCGCCGGACATGCAGATCTGTCCGGAGTTGAGGAAGACCCCGAAGACGGCGGCGTCGACGGCGTAGTCCACGTCGGCGTCGTCCAGCACGACGATCGCGTTCTTGCCGCCGAGCTCCAGCACGGCCGGCTTCAGGTGGCGCGCGGCGTGGGTGCCGATGATCCGCCCGACCTCCGTCGACCCGGTGAAGTTGACGGCGCGGACCCTCGGATCGGCGACGAGCGCCTCGGCGACCTCGGCGGCGTCCTCGCGGGCGTTGGTCACCACGTTCAGCACGCCGTCCGGCAGCCCGGCCTCGCGCAGCACGTCCGCGACGAACAGACCGCAGGCCACCGGGGCGTCCTCGCTCGGCTTCACCACGACCGTGTTGCCCGCCGCCAGCGGCGCGGCGACCGCGCGGACGCCGAGGATGATCGGGGCGTTCCACGGCGCGAAGGCGCCCACGACGCCGACCGGCTCGCGCACCGCCATGCCGAGGACGCCCTCCTCCTGCGCGCTCAGCACCTCACCGCGCGGCGCGGTGACGGCGGCTGCCACCTCGCGCAGGATGTTGGCCGCGAGTCCGACGTTGAAGTACGCCCAGGGGCGGGTCGCACCGGCCTCGTGAGCCATGATCTGGGCGGCCTGTTCCGTGCGGGCCTCCAGCAGGTCGGCCGCGGTCAGGAAGATCTTGCGCCGCGCGAACGGGCTGAGCGCCGCCCACTCCGGGAACGCTGCCGCTGCCGCGTCCACCGCCCGGGTGACGTCCTCGACGCCGCCGGCGGCGACGGTCGCGTACACCTCCCCGGTGAAGGGGCTGACGTCCTCGGTCGTGCGTCCGGAGACGGCCGGGACGTCCTTGCCGCCGATCAGCAGTTCACGGGTGATGGTCATGGCAGCCCCTGTCCGGCGCGCGAACACCATCGTTCGCATAGTGAACTATCGTTCATGCTCCGGGCACTGAGTCTGCGACGCGCCCCCCGCGCTGTCAACGGACCGGGACGCGCTTTGTGGGCGTGGGGGACCGGCGGATGCGGGGTTTCCCGGCCCGCCGCGCAGGGCCTCGAATCCGCGGCGGCCGGCCCGCGCCGGCTGCGGTCGACCGTCGAGCGGCAGTGCCGTCACGCCCGCGAAGCCCGCGAAGCCGCTCAGGCTTCCCGGGCTTCGGCGTCGAGAGGGACGTCAGGCGTCGGCGTGCCCGGAACGCTCGGCGTCGCGCTGCTTGAGACGGGCGGCCTCCTTGCGGGCCTCGGCCTGGGTGGCGCGCTCCTTATGCAGCCACTCGGGGGCTTCTTGCTTCAGCGCCTCGATCTGCTCCGTCGTGAGCGCCTCGGTGACCCCGCCGCGGGCGAGACCGGAGATGGACACGCCCAGCTTCGCCGCCACGACCGGGCGCGGGTGCGGGCCGTTGCGGCGCAGCTCCCGGAGCCACTCGGGCGGGTCGGCCTGCAGCGCGTTCAGCTCGTCGCGCGACACGACGCCTTCCCGGAACTCGGCGGGGGTGGCCTCGAGGTACACACCCAGCTTCTTCGCCGCCGTGGCGGGTTTCATGGTCTGGGCGGAGTGGTGCGACGTCATGCCCCCAGGATATCGATCGCGGGGACGGCCCCCGACCGGCGCCGGGGTAGCCTGGCCGGATGACCGGCTCGGAAGCTCCCTCCTCGTTCCGCCTCGCCTACGTCCCCGGGGTGACCCCCGCCAAGTGGGTGCGGATCTGGCAGGAGCGGCTGCCGGACGTCCCCCTGGAGCTGGTCATGGTCCCGGCCGCCGAGGCTCCCGGGATGCTGCGCGGCCTGGACGCGGACGCGGGCTTCGTACGGCTGCCGATCGACCGGACGGATCTCAGCGCGATCCCCCTCTACGCGGAGACGACGGTCGTCGTCGTGCCCAAGGACCACCTCGTCGCGGCCGCCGACGAGGTGACGGTGGCGGACCTGGCCGACGACGTGGTGTTCCACCCCCTCGACGACACCCTGGACTGGCAGGAGCTGCCCGGGCGGCCCGCGATCGAGCGCCCGGCCACGACCGCGGACGCGATCGAGCTCGTCGCGGCGGGCGTGGGGGTGCTGGTCGTGCCGCAGTCGCTGGCGCGCCTGCACCACCGCCGGGACCTCACCTACCGCCCCGTCGTCGACGCCCCGCAGTCCCGGGTGGCCCTGTCGTGGCGCGAGGACACCACGACCGACCGGGTCGAGGACTTCATCGGCATCGTGCGCGGCCGCACCGTCAACAGCACCCGCGGCCGTACCCAGCACCAGCCGCAGCCGAAGAAGCAGCGCCCCGAGGAGGGGGCGGCGCGGCGCAAGCCCGCCGCCAGATCATCCGGCCGTGCGTCCGCGAAGACGCCTCGCCCCACCGCGAAGCGCGGAAAGCCCCGCCGGCGTTCGTGACCTGGTGATGGCGTCTCCGTCATGACAGTCCGGCCGCTCTTTTTGCAGGACGGAACGCGCAGCTCAGAGGCGTTGTCGGGGAGTGGAGGCGGCTTCCGGAACTCCCGTCATGGATTTCACCGAGGGCGTCGATCAGGACGCGGTGCTGCGGGCGCGGACCCTGCTGCTCGTATGAGGCCGGCTCACGGCGCGTCAGAAGGGCGCTGGAACCGGCGGGGCCCCAAGCGCACCGGCGCCGCCGTACGGCTGGGACACGATGAGCTGGTCGCCGGACGTCTCCCGCGCGTACGCCGCGGAGCTTCCCCGGCCGGAGGCGGGGGTCGCCGCGCTCACCGAGGCGGCCGCGGCCGAGCCCGGGCGGCACCTTCCGGCGCTGGTCGCCGCTCACCGCAGGCTGACCGTCCGCTCGGCGCCGCACTGGGAGCGCCGTACCCATCGCATCCTGAAACCGCTCCGGCCGCTCTTCGCCGAGGGCGTCACGCCGGCCCGCCGCCTCGCCGCCCTGCCCGGCGCCCAGCGGGGCGAACAGGCTGCGGGGCGGGCACTGACCGGCCGTTCGATGTTCCTGCTCGCCGCCAGGCAGTACGGCGAGGCCTACGGCGACTTCCGCGAGGTCGTCGCACTGCTGGACTGACCTGCGCGGAGTTCGCCCAGTGTTCGCCGGGCGGCGTACGGCCGCCATCGGGCGGAGGTCCGCGCGCCAACCGGGGCGCCGAGACTCGCCGGGCCCCGGGGCGCCCCACCGCGCGCCGGGTGGTGGACCGGAAAGCTTTGCATAAAAGTTCCGGGCGCCGTATAGTCATGCCATCGAAGAGGAGGGTCCATGGCATTCCGGGCAGCGGTGGCGGGAGCGAGCGGGTACGCGGGCGGAGAGATCCTGCGCCTGCTGCTGAACCACCCCGAGATCGAGATCGGCGCGCTCACCGGGAACGCCAACGCCGGGCAGCGCCTCGGCGGCCTGCAGCCGCATCTGCTGCCGCTGGCGGACCGTGTGCTGGAGGCGACGAGCGTGCAGGCGCTGGCCGGGCACGACGTCGTCTTCCTCGCGCTGCCGCACGGGCAGTCGGCGGCCGTCGCCGAGCAGCTCGGCGAGCCGGCGCTCGTCGTCGACTGCGGCGCCGACTTCCGGCTGGCGGACGCCGCGGACTGGGAGCGGTTCTACGGCTCCCCGCACGCGGGCACGTGGCCGTACGGTCTCCCGGAACTGCCGGGTGCCCGCGCCGCGCTGGAGGGGTCCAAGCGCATCGCGGTGCCCGGTTGCTACCCGACCGCCGTCTCGCTCGCGCTCTTCCCCGCGTACGCGGCGGGCCTGGTGGAGCCCGAGGCCGTGGTCGTCGCCGCCTCCGGCACTTCCGGTGCGGGCAAGGCGGCCAAACCGCACCTGCTGGGCAGCGAGGTCATGGGCAACATGACCCCGTACGGCGTCGGCGGCACGCACCGGCACACCCCCGAGATGATCCAGAACCTTTCGGCCGTGGCGGGGGAGCGGGTCACCGTCTCCTTCACCCCGACCCTCGCGCCCATGCCGCGCGGCATCCTGGCCACCTGCAGCGCCAAGGCCAGGCCCGGCACCACCGCGGACGCCGTACGGACGGCGTACGAGAAGGCGCTGGCCGACGAGCCGTTCGCGCACCTGCTGCCGGAGGGCCGGTGGCCCGCCACCGCCGCCGTGTACGGTTCGAACGCCGCGCTGATCCAGGTCGCGTACGACGAGGCCGCCGGCCGGGTCATCGCCGTCAGCGCCATCGACAACCTCACCAAGGGCACCGCCGGCGGCGCCGTGCAGAGCATGAACATCGCGCTGGGCCTTCCGGAGGGACTCGGCCTGAGCACCGTGGGGGTCGCGCCGTGACCCCCCGCCCCGCCGCCCGCGCCCGCCGCGCCGTCGCCGAGCTGCTCACCAGGGCCGCGCCCTGCGACGCGGGCGCCGACCCGCACGGCACGGCCCCGGTGACCGGGCCGCACACCGACATCACGGCGAAGGCCGCGCCCCTGCGGTGCGCCGGCCCAGAAGCGGACAAGGAGACGGCACAGTGAGCGTCACGGCAGCACAGGGATTCACGGCGGCGGGCATCGCCGCCGGGATCAAGGAGAACGGCAACCCGGACCTCGCCCTGGTGGTGAACAACGGCCCGCGGCTCGCCGCGGCCGGCGTCTTCACCTCCAACCGCGTCAAGGCCGCCCCCGTCCTGTGGTCGGAACAGGTCCTCAAGGGCGGCCGGGTCTCCGCCGTCGTCCTCAACTCCGGCGGCGCCAACGCCTGCACGGGACCCCTCGGCTTCCAGGACAGCCACGCCACCGCCGAGGCGGTCGCCGACGCGCTCGGGCAGAGCGCGGGGGAGGTCGCCGTCTGCTCGACCGGGCTGATCGGCGTCCGGCTGCCGATGGACAAGCTGCTGCCGGGCGTCGCCAAGGCCGCGGCCGAGCTCTCCGCCCACGGCGGCGAGAAGGCCGCCATCGCCATCAAGACCACCGACACCGTCCACAAGACCGCCGTGCACGAGGGCGAGGGCTGGACCGTCGGCGGCATGGCCAAGGGCGCGGGCATGCTCGCGCCGGGCCTGGCCACCATGCTGGTCGTCCTCACCACCGACGCCGACCTGGACTCACCCACGCTCGACAAGGCGCTGCGCGCGGCCACCCGCACCACCTTCGACCGGGCCGACTCGGACGGATGCATGTCCACCAACGACACGGTGCTGCTGCTCGCCTCCGGCGCCTCCGGCGTCGCCCCCGCGTACGAGCCCTTCGCGGCCGCCGTCGAACAGGTCTGCGCGGACCTGGCCCGGCAGCTGATCCGCGACGCGGAGGGCGCGTCCAAGGACATCAAGATCGAGGTGATCAACGCGGCGACCGAGGACGACGCCGTCGAGGTGGGCCGCTCCATCGCCCGCAACAACCTCCTCAAGTGCGCGATCCACGGCGAGGACCCGAACTGGGGCCGGGTGCTCTCGGCGATCGGCACCACCTCCGCCGCCTTCGAGCCGGACCGCCTGGGCGTGGCGATCAACGGCGTGTGGGTCTGCAAGTCCGGGTCCGTCGGCGAGGACCGCGCACTGGTCGACATGCGCTACCGCGAGGTCCACATCACCGCCGACCTCGCCGCCGGCAACGAGACCGCGACCATCTGGACCAACGACCTGACCGCCGAGTACGTCCACGAGAACAGCGCCTACAGCTCATGAGCACCCGCAAGCACACCGCCCTGCCGAAGGCGCAGATCCTCATCGAGGCACTGCCGTGGCTGACCCGCCACCACGGCAGGACCGTCGTCATCAAGTTCGGCGGCAACGCCATGGTCGACGAGGAGCTGAAGGCGGCCTTCGCCCAGGACGTCGTCTTCCTGCGGCACGCGGGCCTCAAGCCGGTCGTCGTGCACGGCGGCGGCCCGCAGATCAGCGCGCAGCTCGACAAGCAGGGCCTGGTCAGCGAGTTCAAGGCGGGGCTGCGGGTCACCACCCCGGAGGCCATGGACGTCGTCCGCATGGTGCTCGCCGGGCAGGTGCAGCGCGAGCTGGTCAACCTGCTCAACCAGCACGGCCCACTCGCCGTCGGCCTGACCGGCGAGGACGCCCACACCATCAGCGCGACCCGGCACCGCCCGATGATCGACGGCGAGGCCGTCGACATCGGCCGGGTCGGGCAGATCACCGAGATCGACACCGGCGCCATCCGGGCCCTGCTGGACGACGGACGCATCCCGGTCGTGTCCTCCATCGCCCGCAGCGCCGACGACGGCCACATCTACAACGTCAACGCCGACACCGCCGCCGCGGCGCTCGCGGCCGCGCTCGGCGCCGAGACCCTGATGGTCCTCACCGACGTCGAGGGCCTGTACGAGGACTGGCCGAACAGCGACGAGGTGATCAGCCGGCTCACCGCCGGTGAGCTCGAGAAGCTGCTGCCCGAGCTGTCCAGCGGCATGGTGCCCAAGATGGAGGGGTGCCTGTACGCGGTGCGCAACGGCGTCCACACCGCCCGGGTCATCGACGGGCGGGTCCAGCACTCGATCCTGCTGGAGATCTTCACCGACGAGGGAATCGGCACGATGGTGCTGCCCGACACCGCGGACGCGGCAGGCGGCACATCGCGGAACGGAGGGGGACGGGCATGACCGGGACCGGCAGCGACCAGGGGAACGGGGCGCTCACACGGCGCTGGCGGGGCTCCCTGATGGACAACTACGGCACTCCGCGGCTGCCCCTGGTCCGCGGCGAGGGCGCGCGGTACTGGGACGCCGACGGCAACGAGTACCTGGACTTCCTCGGCGGCATCGCCGTCAACGCCCTCGGCACCGCCCACCCCGCCGTGGTCCGCGCCGTCTCCGAGCAGATCGCGACCCTCGGCCACGTCTCCAACTTCTTCATCGCCGAGCCCACCGTCGCCCTTGCCGAGCGGCTGCTCCAGCTGTCCGGCCGCCCCGGCCGCGTGCTGTTCTGCAACTCCGGCGCCGAGGCCAACGAAGCCGCCTTCAAGATCGGCCGGCTGACGGGCCGTACGCACATGGTGGCCACCGACGGCGGATTCCACGGCCGCACCATGGGCGCGCTCGCGCTCACCGGGCAGCCCAAGAAGCGGGAGCCCTTCCGCCCGCTGCCCGGAGACGTCACCCATGTGCCGTACGGCGACGCCGACGCGTTGCGCGCCGCCGTAACCGAGGAGACCGCGCTCGTCGTGATCGAGCCCATTCAGGGCGAGAACGGCGTCGTCGTTCCCCCCGCCGGATACCTGGCCGCCGCGCGGGAGATCACCCGGGCCACCGGCACCCTGCTCGTCATGGACGAGGTGCAGACCGGCATCGGCCGCACCGGCCACTGGTTCGAGCACCAGGCGCAGGGCGTCGAGCCGGACGTCGTCACCCTCGCCAAGGCGCTCGGCGGCGGACTGCCCATCGGCGCCACCCTCGCCTTCGGTCCCGCGGCCGGCCTGCTGACCCCCGGTCAGCACGGCACCACCTTCGGCGGCAACCCGGTGGCCTGCGCCGCGGCGCTCGCCGTGCTGGACACCATCGCCCAGGAGGGCCTGCTGGAGAACGTCAAGCGCCAGGGCGAGAAACTGCGCCGGGGCGTCGAGGCGCTGCACCACCCTCTGGTCGATCACGTGCGCGGTGCGGGCCTCCTGCTGGGTATCGTGCTCACCGAGCCGCTCTCCGCGCAGGTGCAGAAGGCGGCTCAGGACGCCGGACTCCTGGTGAACGCCGCCGTACCCGACACGGTGCGGCTCGCCCCGCCGCTGATCCTCGGTGACGCCGAGGTGGACGCGTTCCTGGGGGCGCTGCCGGGTGTCCTCGACACCGTACACACCGCAGAGGAACCGCGATCCGGAGAATGACACGACGATGAGTGAGGCGCAGCAGCAGGCCGGCGGGGGAGCCGCCGCCGTACCGCAGACCCGGATGGCACGCCACCGACGGATCGTGGACATCCTGAACCGGCAGCCGGTGCGGTCGCAGAGCCAGCTCGCCAAGCTGCTCTCCGACGACGGGCTGAGCGTCACTCAGGCGACGCTCTCCCGTGACCTCGATGAACTGGGCGCGGTGAAGATCCGCACCAACAACGGCGAACTCATCTACGCCGTGCCCAGCGAGGGCGGTTTCCGCACCCCCATGGCGCCGCTCGGGGAGTCGGTGAAGGAGGAGCGGATGCGCCGCCTCGCCGGCGAGCTGCTGATCTCCGCGGAGGCCTCGGCCAACCTCGTCGTCGTCCGCACTCCGCCGGGCGCGGCGCAGTTCTTCGCGTCCGCGATCGACCAGGCCGAGGTGTACGACATCCTCGGCACGATCGCGGGCGACGACACGGTGATGCTGATCAGCCGGGACCCGTCGGGCGGGCAGGCGGTCGCCGACCACCTGCTGCGCCTGGCCGGGGGCGGCGAGCGCTGAGCCGGATCAGACCACGGGGCTCAGGCCGCCGTCGAAGTTGATGCCGGTGCCGGTCACGTAGCCGGCCCGGTCGGACAGCAGGAAGGCCACCAGGTCCGCGAACTCCTCGGCGCGGCCCACCCGGCCCAGCGGGATCCCGGACTCGCGGCCCATCGTGGCGTAGAGCTCGTCGACGGTGATCCCGCGCTCCTCGGCCTGCCGGTTCCACTGGCCGCTCTCGACCAGGCCGACGAGCACCGCGTTGACCCGGATGTTGTCGGGCCCGAGCTCCTTGGACAGCGCCTTGGTCAGGGCGAGTCCGGCCGCCCGGGAGACCGAGGTCGGGGTGCTTCCGGCGCCCGGGGCCTTGGCCGACACGGCCAGGGTGTTGACGACGCCGCCGCCCCCCGCGGCGCGCAGGTGGGGGAGGGCCAGCCGGGTCAGCCGTACCGCGGCGTGCAGCTTCAGCTGCAGGTCCTCCTCCCACACCGAGTCGTCCTGGCGCTCGAAGAAGCCCGCCGCGCTGCGGCCGGCGTTGTTGACCACGGCGTCGATCCGTCCCCAGCGCCCGTCGGCGGCGGCGACGAAGCGCTCGAGGTCCTCGGGACGGGTGACGTCGGCCGGCACGCCCAGCACGTCGGCGCCGGTGGCGCCCAGTTCCTTCACCACGTGCTCGATGCGCTCGGGGTCACGTCCGCACAGCGCCACCTTGGCGCCCTCGGCGGCCAGCCGCCGGACGAGGGCCGCGCCGAGTCCGTCGGACCCTCCGGTGACCAGCACGACCTTGCCGTTCAGTTGCAGATTCATGTGACGAATTCTTGCCACCTGGAACAGCTGATCGTCAAGCGCTCAACTTCGCGACGAAACGCCCGAATCCCGAGGTGTGCCAGGTCGTGCCGTCGGGGGCGACGGCGAAGGCCTCCACATCGGGGAGTCCTTCCAGCCATTCCCGGGCCCGGCCGCCCATGGCGTACCCGGCCGTCGCCCAGGTGTCCGCCTCGGTGAGGGCGGGGCACACCACGGTGAGCGACGCCAGTCTCCCGGCGGGCGGCTCACCTGTGCGCGGGTCGAGGATGTGGCAGCCGCGCTCGGCGGGACCGGAGGTGGCGACGGCCAGCTCGCCGTCCGCCTCGACGACGGTGGCCAGCCCGCCGGGCCGCAGCGGGTCGGCGATGCCGACCCGCCAGGGGCCGCCGGTCAGCTGGACGTCCCCGCCGCCGTTGAGGCAGACCTTCCCGGCGCCCGCCGCGGCGATCGTCCGGGCGGCCCGCTCCACCGCCCAGCCCTTGACCAGGCCGGTGGGGTCGAGCGCGGTGCCCGGGCCCGCATAGCGCGGGGTGAACCAGCCGTCGGTACGGCGTTCGGCCTCCTCGCACAGCCCCAGGACCTCGCGTACCTCGGCCGAGCACTGCGCGAGGGCGAGCTCGCCTCGGCCCAGCCGGCTGATCTCGCTGTCGGCGCGGAAGGTGGAGAACACCGCGTCGACCCGGTGCAGGCCCGCCACCGCCTCGTCCAGGGCCGCCCGGACGCGCGGGTCGCGGGCGCCGCGCACGTCGAAGGAGAACACCGTCCCCATGCAGTGCTCCACGTGCCGCAGGCGCGGGGGGTTGTTGTCGGACATCGTCAGGCACCGGCCTTGTCCAGGGCGCTCTGCAGCGACTTCCGGTAGCCGTCGCTGGTGAACGAGGCACCGGAGACGGTGTCGATCTGCGCGCTCTGGGCGGTGACCGCGGCCCGGCTGAGCTCCGGGACGGCGGTGGCGGTGAGCTGGTCGCTGGTGGGGGTACCGGCGGGCGCCTGGACGGCGGCGGCCGAGACGATCCGCCCGCCCTCGACCGTGATCCGGACCTGGACGGGGCCGTAGCTGGTCTGCGCGACGTCCCCGGTGACGGTCTTCCGCGCGGGCGCGCCGCCCCGCTTCCCCGTGGCCCGCGCCCCTTCGGAGCCGCCCCCGTCCGCCGGGGCCACCGGCACCGACGGGTCCGGGCCGGCGGGCGAGGGGGCCGCGGAGACCGGCGGCAGCTGTTGCGCCGGGGCCCCGGCCTGCGAGGTGAAGGGGGCCGTCGTCGGCTTCAGGGCGAGCAGCAGCACGACCCCGGAGACGGTCGTCACGCTGCTCAGGAGGATCCGGCGCAGCGGGTGCTTCTTCTTCACTCGGACCTCACATCTCGAAGGACTCGTGGTGGATACGGCGTTCGGGCACTCCCGCCTCGCGCAGCGCGGAGTACGACTCCTCGGCCAGCCCCGGGGGGCCGCACAGATACACGTCGTGCCGGTCGATGTCCGGCAGCATCCGCCGCAGTCCCCGCGCGGTGATCTCCGGACGGGCGCCGTCGGGCCCGTTCACCGCGTAGACCAGGCGTGCGCCGCGTTCGGCGGCGATCTCCTCCAGCTCGGCCCACAGCGCCAGATCCTGCCTGCTGCGGGCCCGGTACAGCAGCGTGAGGTCGCCGGGTGCGGCGGGCAGCGTCTCGAACAGCGCCCGCAGCGGGGTGATCCCGGCGCCACCCGCCAGCAGCAGCACCTTGCCGCCGCGGCGGCGGGAGGCGGTCATGGCGCCGTACGGGCCCTCGGCCCACACCCGCGTGCCCGGCTCCAGCGAGGCCAGCGCGGAGCTGTGGCCGCCCACCGCCTTGACGGTGATCCGCAGCAGGTCGGGCCGCGGCGGTGCCGACAGCGAGTACGGGTTGGCGCTCCAGCGCAGCCCCCCGGCGAGGAAGCGCCAGCGGAAGAACTGGCCGGGCTCGGCGCCCAGGCGGTGCAGCCTGCGTCCCGTGATCAGCACCGAGACCACGCCCGGTGCCTCCTCGACGGTCTCCGCGACCCGCATGCGGTGCCTCATGTTCAGCCGGACCGGCACCAGCACGCGGTACCAGAGCACCAGCCCCGTCACCGAGCCGTACAGCGCGTACCACACGGCGCGCGCGGTGGCGCTGCCCACGAACTCGGCACCGGTGGCCAGCTGGTGCCAGAAGGTCAGGTAGACCGCGGCGTAGGTCAGCAGGTGGACGTAGTACCAGGTCTCGTAGCGCAGCCGGCGGCGCAGCGCGCCCGCCGAGACGAAGCCGACGACCAGCAGCAGCGCGGTGCCGGCCGTCGCCTCGATCATCCGTGGGTAGTCCAGGACCACGGAGACCGACTGCCGCACGAGCGGCTGCCCGGACTGCTCGGAGTAGCCCCACAGGATCAGCGCGACGTGGACGACGACCAGGGACACGGCGTAGCGGCCGCTCATCGCGTGCCAGCGGGCCACCCGGTCGCTGCCCACGCGCCGTTCCAGCGCGGGGACACGGGCCATCTGCAGGACGACCAGGGCGATGGCGTAGCCGCCGAGCAGACCGGTGATCCGGCCCGCCGCGGTGAGCCGGCCGGCCGTGGTCGGCTGGACGTAGGGAGTGTTGTCCCACCACAGCCACACGACCGCGGCGGCGCCCGCCCAGGCCAGGAGGAGCAGCGGGATCGCGGGGGAACGGCGGGGCCGGATCCGGCGCATGGCCTGCCGCCTGCCCGCCCTGCCGTTGTGGATCATCGTGGTCGTGGCCGCCATGCGCATGTGTACGCGTGGCCGCGCGTCCCCGCTCAATGCCCGGTTTCTCGCCACGCGCCGTACGGCGGTGTGGTAATGCCGCGCGCGCCGAGGGCCCGCAGGGCCGGGCGGCCGGGCGGGGCCTCGGCGCGGCTGCCGCGGAGAGCCGCCGACACGCCTGTGACCTGCGGCGACACGGGCGATTGACGAAGCATGCAGAGGAGTGCATACTTATACCCATCAGCGTATGACTCATCATCGCCGCCATACGCACCCGACCTCGCGCACCAAAGGAGAGACCCGTGACCGAGCGCGTCGTACTCGCCTACTCGGGCGGACTGGACACCTCCGTCGCCATCGGATGGATCGCCGAGGAGACCGGCGCCGAGGTCATCGCGGTGGCCGTGGACGTCGGCCAGGGCGGCGAGGACCTGGACGTCATCCGCAAGCGGGCGCTCGCCTGCGGCGCGGTGGAGGCCGAGGTCGCCGACGCCAGGGACGAGTTCGCCGACGAGTACTGCCTCCCGGCGATCAAGGCCAACGCCCTCTACATGGAACGCTATCCGCTGGTCTCCGCGCTCTCCCGGCCGACCATCGTCAAGCACCTGGTGGCCGCCGCCAAGAAGCACGGCGCCTCGATCGTCGCCCACGGCTGCACCGGCAAGGGCAACGACCAGGTCCGCTTCGAGGCCGGCATCTCCTCCCTCGCCCCCGAGCTGACCTGCATCGCGCCGGTCCGCGACTACGCGATGACCCGGGACAAGGCGATCGCTTTCTGCGAGGAGAAGAACCTCCCCATCGCCACCACCAAGAAGTCCCCCTACTCGATCGACCAGAACGTCTTCGGCCGGGCCGTCGAGACCGGCTTCCTCGAGGACATCTGGAACGCCCCGATCGAGGACGTCTACGAGTACACCCAGAACCCGGCCACTCCGCGCGAGGCCGACGAGGTGGTCATCACCTTCAAGCAGGGCGTCCCGGTGGCCGTCGACGGCAAGCCCGTCACCGTGCTGCAGGCCATCCAGCAGCTCAACGAGCGCGCGGGCGCCCAGGGCGTCGGCCGGATCGACATGGTCGAGGACCGCCTGGTCGGCATCAAGTCCCGCGAGGTGTACGAGGCTCCGGGCGCGATCGCCCTGATCACCGCCCACCAGGAACTGGAGAACGTCACCGTCGAGCGCGAACTCGCCCGCTACAAGCGGCAGGTCGAGCAGCGCTGGGGCGAGCTGGTCTACGACGGCCTGTGGTTCTCCCCGCTCAAGCGGGCCCTGGACGGCTTCATCGAGGAGGCCAACCAGCACGTCACCGGCGACATCCGGATGACCCTGCACGGCGGCCGCGCCGTCGTCACCGGCCGCAAGTCCAGCGAGTCCCTGTACGACTTCAACCTGGCGACGTACGACACCGGTGACACGTTCGACCAGTCCCTCTCCAAGGGCTTCATCGAGATCTTCGGCATGTCGTCGAAGATCGCCGCCAAGCGCGACCTGGCCTAGTCAGTAGCCTCGACCATGGCAGCCCGCCTCCCCGCCCACGGCGGGGAGGCGGCCGCACATCCACCCCCGAGGGAAGCGAGCAGAGCAGTGAGCACCAACAGCGGCGACGTCCGGCTCTGGGGCGGCCGTTTCGCCGACGGTCCCGCGGAGGCGCTGGCCAAACTCTCCGCGTCCGTCCACTTCGACTGGCGGCTCGCGCCGTACGACATCGCGGGTTCCCGCGCCCACGCGCGCGTGCTGCACAAGGCCGGCCTGCTCAGCGACGTCGAGCTGACCCGCATGCTCGTGGGCCTGGACCAGCTGGAGTCCGACGTCGCCGACGGCTCGTTCACCGGCACCATCGCCGACGAGGACGTCCACACCGCCCTGGAGCGCGGCCTCCTGGAGCGGCTCGGCCCCGACCTCGGCGGCAAGCTGCGCGCCGGGCGGTCCCGCAACGACCAGGTCGCCACGCTCTTCCGGATGTACCTGCGCGACCACGCCCGGATCGTCGGCGGTCTGATCGCCGAACTGCAGCACGCCCTGGTCCGGCTCGCCGAGACGCACATCGACGTCGCCATGCCCGGCCGCACCCACCTGCAGCACGCCCAGCCGGTGCTCTTCGCCCACCATGTGCTCGCCCACGTCCAGGCGCTGTCCCGGGACGCCGAGCGGCTGCGGCAGTGGGACGCGCGCACCGCCGTCTCGCCGTACGGCTCCGGCGCGCTGGCCGGTTCCTCCCTCGGGCTCGACCCGGAGGCCGTCGCCAAGGACCTCGGCTTCGAGCACGGTTCGGTGGCCAACTCCATCGACGGCACGGCCTCGCGCGACTTCGTCGCCGAGTTCGCCTTCATCACCGCCATGATCGGCGTCGACCTCTCGCGGATCGCGGAGGAGGTCATCATCTGGAACACGAAGGAGTTCTCCTTCGTCACCCTCCACGACGCCTTCTCCACAGGCTCGTCGATCATGCCGCAGAAGAAGAACCCGGACATCGCCGAACTCGCGCGCGGCAAGTCCGGGCGGCTGATCGGCAACCTGACCGGCCTGCTCGCCACGCTGAAGGCGCTGCCCCTGGCGTACAACCGCGACCTGCAGGAGGACAAGGAGCCGGTCTTCGACTCCTGCGACACCCTCGAGGTCCTGCTGCCGGCCTTCACGGGCATGATGGCCACGCTCACCGTCAACCGGGAGCGCATGGAGGAGCTCGCCCCGGCCGGCTTCTCGCTCGCCACGGACATCGCCGAGTGGCTGGTGAAGCAGGGCGTGCCCTTCCGTGTCGCGCACGAGGTCGCGGGGGAGTGCGTCAAGGTCTGCGAGGCCGAAGGCATCGAGCTGGATCAGCTCACCGACGAGCAGTTCGCGAAGATCTCGCCCCACCTCACCGCTGAGGTGCGCACGGTGCTCGACGTCCACGGCGCGCTGGCCGCCCGTGACGGGCACGGCGGGACCGCGCCGTCGGCCGTGGTCGTGCAGCTCGCGGAGGTCAAGCGGAACCTGGCCGTCCAGCTGGCGTGGGCGCGGGCCAAGGGCTGATCCCGGGGACCGCGAGCCCGGCCGGGTCCGTTCACCCGGCCGGGCTTGTTCGTCCTCCCGGATGAGACACCGATGTCTCATCCGGGTGACGCACTTCCCGCGACCCTCGGCGCCGCCGCCGGGGCCGCCGCGGCGCCGTCGCGCGCCGCTGGCCGGTCCGCGTCGCCGTCACGGACGGCCTCGGCGCGGGCCGGGCTGTCGTCCACCGTCACGGCGGAGGTCAGCCTCCCCGGCGTCCCGCCGCGGCGGGCCGGTGCCGCCTCCGGCGTCTCCGAGACCGCGTACGACCTCGGCGCCGCCCTCGCATCGCCCTCCCCGGCTCCGCCGTCACCGGCACATCCGGCGGCCCGGCCTCGGGCGGCCCGCCGCCCCCACCGACGGCCCGCCCGCCGCCTCCGCCGCCGGCGGCTTGCGGACAGCCGGGTCACGCGGCGCCGGGGTCGTCGAGGGTGAAGACCGTCAGCCACTGCGAACCCGCCGGCCGGTAGCCGAGGTCCATCAGCGCCGTGGTCACCGCGCGCATGTGCGCCGCGCCGTACAGGATCCCTGCCGTGAACGGCTCGGTACGGCCGGCCCGGGCGTGGTGCACATGCGTCACCGCGTCGATCAGCAGGCGGTCGCGCCGGTGCAGCACCAGGTCCTCCGTCCCCGCCCAGAACTCCGTCTCCTCCTCGTCGTCACCGGGCAGGTCCTCCAACTGCAGGTACCGGGCGAGGAACCGGCGCGTGCCGAGCAACCGCATGCCCGCGACGTAGGCGGGGACGAGCACGGCCAGCGTCGCCCGCTCCCTGAGCGGCAGCCGCCGCCACCGGTCGTCGAACTCCGCACCGCTCATGTCCGGGCACACCACCGGCACGCCCAGCGTGGCGAAGTCGATGTCCTGGACGACCAGTCCCAGACGCTCGTGCCCCCCGAGGCTGCGGTACGACCGCGTGAGCGCGAGCGCCGCCGTGCCCCCCTGGACGCCCTCGGCGATCACCAGGTCGCACGAGGCGCGCAGACGGGCCGTCACCTCCTCATAGAACGCCGGCTCCGCCAGATGGATCATCGGGTACAGCTCGAAGGTCAGCGCCGAGCCGCGACTGCGGAACCGGATGAGCGCCGACCGTACCCCCGCCAGCTCCGTGACCTCTATGTACTGCACACGTCCCCCCCGCCCCCGGCGGATCCGTCGATCGCGAGGACGCGCTGCGGGGGCCGCGGGGTTGCGCCGAGGCCAACGTGGTCTGCGCGCCGCCGGGTTGCACTCCGTATGCTGCCGGTACCCGCCGCGGGGGAGGGAGCGCCATGAGCACGGACGCACAGTCCGGTCAGGACACCGACGTCCTGGCCGTCCTGAGGGAGTACACCCTCGACTGCCGCTACGAGGAGACCGAGGCCCTCATCGGCGCCGAACTCGCCCGGGCGGAGGGCGACCCGGTGCGGACGGCCCGACTGCACGTCGCACGCGGCCGGTCGCTGCTGCGGCAGTACGAACACGCGTCGGCGCTCGCCGAGTTCGCCACGGCCCTGCGTCACGACCCGCAATGCGGCCAGGCGGCAGGATGGCGCGTGGCGGCCCTCGACCGCATGCGCCGCCACGACGAGGCCCTGGCCGAGGGCACGGCGGCCGCGGCGCGGCTCCCGGAGGCCGTGGACGTCCACACCGCGCTGGGCTGGCTGCACCACGGCGCCTGCCGCTGGGACGAGGCCCTGGCCGCCTTCGAGCGGGCCACCGCCGTCGGACCGCGCCACGCGGAGGGCTGGATCGGCGCCGCGTGGACGCGTGCCGAGCTGGGCGACACCACGGCCGCGCTCCAGGGGCTGGAGGACGCCGAGCGCGGTCTGGCCGACCCCGTCGAGGTGCGCTGCGCGGCGGTGCGGATCGCGGCGAGCCGGGGCGAGGCCGACCTCGCCCACACCAAGCTGGTCTCCGCCCGCTCTCTGGACCGCGACGACATCGCCGTGCTGACGGCGGAGGTCCGGTACGAGAGCTGCCGCGGGGCCCACCAGACCGCCGTGGAGGCCGCCCAGCGCCTCGTGGGCAGGTACGGCCGCCGGCCCGAGGCGCACGTCGAGCACGCCCGCGGCCTCCTGGACCTCCGGCGATGGGACGAGGCGATCGCGGCCTGCGACCGGGCGCTGACGATCGAACCGCGCTGGGTCGAGGCATGGGGGTGCAAGGCCCAGGCACAGCGGCAGCGCGGCGACCTCGCTGAAGCTCTCTCCACGGGACGGCACGCGGCACGGACGTGCCGGTACTCCCCGGGCATCAGGCTGGAACTGGCCGCCGCCGAGTTGGCCGACGGAGCACTCGACCGCGCCCTGGCCCGTACCGAGGAGGCCCTGGGGCTCGACCCCACCCACGAATGGGGGCTGTCAGTCCGCGCCGAGCTGCTGATGTACACCGGCGACACGGCGGGGGCGATCACGACCGCCGAGCGTGGCGCCGCCCTGCGCCCCGCCGAACCGGTGGCTCTCACCACCCTCGCCCGTGCCCTGCACGCGGCCGCCCGGCACGACGAGGCGCTCGCCGTCCTGACGCGCGCCAGGGAACTCGCCCCCGGCGACACCGTCCTCGTGGAGGAGATCCTGGGCCTGCTGCGTTCGACCCATCGCTGGGACGAGGCGGGGCAACTGATCGCCTCCGTGCGTGCGGGCGAGAGCGCGGAGCGACTGGAGGCGTTCCTCCTGGAGGAGGAGGGCTGCGTCTCCTACGGGCGGGAGATGTACGCCCGGGCGCTGGAGGAGTTCGAGGCCTCGCTGCGCGCGGACCCGGGGCGCCGCCTCGCCGCCCGGCTGCGCGTCCAGTCCCTGCAGATGCTCGGGCGCCTGGCCGACGCGGAGGCCGCCGCCCGGCGGGGCGCCGAGGACGCCCCCGACGACCCGGACGCCCACGTGCTCCTGGCGAAGGTTCTGTTCGCCGCGGAGCGCGACGACGAGGCACTCGCGGCGATCGAGCGCGCCCTGCGGCTCGACATCACCTCCACGGAGGCCCACTTGGCCCGGCTCGGCGGCCTCCGCGGGGCGCAACGGTGGAGCGAGGCCGCCGCCGCTCTGGAGGAGGCTGCCCGCCACGGTGTGCCGGCGGATGAAGTGGCCGTTCAACGGGCCTGGGTGCACCTGGGAGGTGAGGACCACGAAGCGGCCCTCGCCGCGGCGGAGGAATGTCTGCGCCTTCGCCCGAGCGCCGTGGGTGCCCTGCACGTGCTCACCCTGGCGCACGCGGGCCTTCAGCAGTGGGCGGCGTCCGAGTCGGCCGCGCGGCGGGCCGCCGCCGTGTTGCCCCGTTCGGCGGCGGGCCCCTGCCTGCTCGCCCGGTGCTTCGGCGAGCAGGACCGGCGCGCCGAGGAGTGCGAGGCGTACGAGGAGGCATTGCGGCGTGAGCCGGACCACCGCGACGCTCTGCTGGGCAGGCTCTCCGTCCTGCAGACGCTCGGGCGCTGGGAGGAGGCCGAGAGCGCCGCCGAGCACGCCGTCGGACTCCGGCCCGACGACCCGGAGGTGCTGATCGCCGCGGGACGGCTGTACTCGGCGATGGAAAGGCCGCACGACGGCCTGCCCTTCGCCCGGCGCGCCGACGAGCTGACCGGAGGCGGCGCCGACGCCGCGGGCCTCCTGGCCTGGCTGCTGCGCCGTGCGCGGCACTGGAACGAGGCGGAGGACGTGCTGCGCGGCTACATCGGCCGTCACCCGGAGGAGCCGGACGCCCACGTCGATCTCGCGTACTGCCTCTGGGACCAGGACAAGGACGAGGAGTGCCTCGCGAGTGTCGACCGCGCCCTGGCCCTGCGACCCGACCGTGTCCGCACGCTGACCTTCAAGGTGGAGGTGCTGTGCGCGCTGCGGCGGTGGAACGAGGCGGAGGCCGTGGCGCGCCAGGCACGCGCCAGTCATCCGGAGATCGCCGCCGCGCACGTCGCGACCGCCCAGGTGCTCGCCGGCACCTACCGCCGGGAGGAGGCGCTGCCCCACCTCCGGCGCGCCCTGCAACTCGACCCGGAGCACGAGTGGGCGTGCCGGCTGCTGATCAACACCCTTGCCGCGCTCGGCCGTTTCGAGGAGGCGGAACAGGCGGCTCAGGCGCTGCTCGGCAGGGTCCCGGACGCGGTGTCCGTGCGGTGCAGGCTGGCCGCGGTGCTGTGCGAGCAGCACCGGTACGACGAGGCCCTGGCCCAGTGCGAACGCGCCCTGGCCGACGACCCGTACAGCGTGGCCGCCCACGACCAGCGGGCCACCGCGCTGCGCGAATGCGGCAGCCTGGACGAGGCCGAGAGCCGCGTCGAGGAGTTCACCCGCGGCCGCCCGCACCTCACGTCGATCCGGTTCGAGCTGGCGGCGGTGCACGCGGAGCGCGGCGACCACACCACGGCCCGGCGGGTCCTGGACGAGCTGCTGGAGTCCGCCTCCGGCCCCCTCGCCCGGGCCGAGGCCCGGGCCGCGACCGGCTGGGTCGCACTGATGGACCAGCGTCCGCTCGACGCGGCGGACGCTTTCGGGGAGATCCTGCGGCAGTGGCCGCACGACCACGACTTCCGGGTCGGCCGTGCCTGGTCGCTGGTGCGCCTGGCCGACCTCGCCCCCGGCCCGCAGGCGGACGAGCGCCTCGCCGAGGCGGCCGCCCACTGCCGTGCCGTCAGCCGTGAGGACCCCCGCAACGCCGCCGCCCACACCTGCCTCGGGCTGATCGCCCACCGGCGCGGGGAACCGGCCGCCGCCGAGCGGCACTTCGCCCGGGCCGTGGAACTGGACCCGTACGGGCGCTCCCACACGGAACTGGGCGCGCTCCACGTGCAGCTCGGCCGGTACCCGGAGGCCGAGGCCGTGCTCCGCCGGGCCGTGGAGCTGGACTGGTACGACGTGCAGGCCCACGTGGAGCTCGGCAGCCTGGCGCTGCACCGGGCCCGCGAGGGCGCGGGCGACGCCACGATGGCGGAGGCGGCCGGCGCGTTCCGCCGGGCCGTCGCGGTGGACCCGGACAGCGGCAGCGCGGCCCTCGGGCTCGCGGTGGCGCTGGCGGAGGGCGCGGGGGACCTGGGCGCCGCCGAGGAGGAGCTGCGGCGCGTACTGGGCCGGAGCGGGGTGCGCGACCAGCCGCAGTGGCAACTGCGGCTGGCGCTCGCACGGCTGCTCGTGCAGGCCGGCGACGCCGAGCAGAGCGCCGACCGCTACCGCGACGCGGCCCAGGAGGCTCGTGCCGCGATCCGGCTGGCCGAGCGGGAGGCCGAACCGCACTTCGTGGCCGGTGTCGCGGAGCAGCGCCTGGGCACGCAGACCGTCGACGTGCGGCTGAAACTGCTCCACCGGCGCCGGGCCCAGCGTTTCCTGACCCGGTGCCGGCGTCTCGACCCGGCGCACCAGGACGCGGATCGGGCGCTGCGGCTGCTGGAGGAGGACGCGCGAGCAGCCCGCGGAAGCCGGCTGAGCAGCGCGGTCCTGGTGCTGGTGGCGACCGCCGTCCTCGCGGCCGCCTGGGTGGACTTCCTGTGGAAGCACCACGTCACCGCCGTGATGCTCACGACCCTGACGCCGGTGCTGGCCGGGCTCATCGCGGTCGGGTTCCTGCTGCCGGTGCTGATCCGGCTCAAACTGCCCGGGGGGATGGAGGCCGACCTGTCGGCGAGCATCGGCCAGATCTCCCGCGGCCCGCGCGGCGAGGTCGTGCTCGCCTCGGCGCGGACACCCGCCGGCAACGGGCCGGTCGGCCGGATGCCGCGGCTGTGAGCCGGGCAGGGGCGCGTGCCGGCCGTGTCGTCGGATGAGCTCCCCCGGCTACCGGGAGGTGCCCCCAGGCGCGGTGCGTCGCAGGGCGGAGAGTCGGCCTCGTGGTGGGCCACTCGGACGATCGGACAACTCCCGCGGGCCGAAGGCCGGGGGAGTGCCGTGCCGGACGTCGCCGGGTGGGCGCTCATGCGACGACACGGCCTATGCCGCCGTCGCGTGGACCGAGGCCTTGGACGCCTTCGCCTTGGTGGCGTAGATGTCCACGTACTCCTGGCCGGACAGCCGCATCACGTGGCTCATCACCTCGTCGGTGACGGCACGCAGCACATAGCGGTCGCGGTCCATGCCCTCGTAGCGGGAGAACTCCAGCGGCTTGCCGAAGCGGACGGTGAAGCGGTGCACCCGCGGGACGCCGGCGCCGCCCGGCTGGATCCGGTCGGTGTCGACCATCGCGAACGGGACGACCGGCGCGCCGGTCATCAGCGCCAGCCGCGACACGCCCGTGCGGCCGCGGTAAAGGCGGCCGTCGGGGGAGCGGGTGCCCTCGGGGTAGATGCCGAAGACCCTTCCCTCGTCCAGGATGCGACGGCCGGTCATCAGGGCGGCGACGCCGCCGTGACCGCCGTCGCGGTCCACGGGGATCATGCCGACGGAGGTGAAGAAGGCCGCCATCAGCCGGCCCTTGATCCCGGGCGTGGTGACGTATTCGTCCTTGCCGATGAAGAAGACCTGACGCTTCACGACCAGGGACAGGAACATCGAGTCGATGAAGGTGACGTGGTTGCCGGCGAGGATCACCGGGCCGTCGCCCGGGATGTTCTCCGCCCCCTCGACCCTGGGTCGGAACAGAACGCGCATCAGTACTCCGAGCAGTGCCTTGAGGATGATGCGGAACAACGGGTCCTCCGGTCGTGGTCGGCGGGAGTCCGGCCGGGACGCCCGCGGGGTTCGCTCACCAGTGTGCGCCTCCCCCGGTGAGGACGATACTTCCGCCACGTCGCGACACGCACACCGGGTTCACACGACCGGTACGCATTGTTGACGTGCGTTTGCGTCACGTTCCGTCGCTCGCCGCTCGGGGGCAACACCGGCCTGCCTACGATGCGCGCGTCGTTTGCGAGGATCCGGACGGACGTTCGGCCGACACGAGGGGGCGCACATGAGGCACGAGCAGCAGGGCGGCCGGGAACAGGGCAGGGGGCCCGGGCGCCGGGCACTGATCGGGGCCGCTGCGCTCGGCGCCGGCGTCACCGTGCTCGGCGGCGCGGGGACCGCCGCGGCCGGCGAGCGGGGCTCCTCGCACGGCTCCGTCCCCGTCCACCCGCTGCCCGTGCCGACCGTGGTCGGCCACCGCGGCGCGAGCGGCTACCGCCCCGAGCACACCCTGGGCTCCTACCAGCTCGCCCTGGACCTCGGTGCCGACGTCATCGAGCAGGACGTCGTCCCCACCAAGGACGGGCACCTCGTCTGCCGTCACGAGCCTGAGATCGGCGGCACCACCGATGTCGCCGGCCACCCCGAGTTCGCCTCCCGCCGGACCACCAAGACCATCGACGGCGTCGCGACCACCGGCTGGTTCACCGAGGACTTCACCCTCGCCGAGCTCAAGACCCTGCGCGCGGTCGAGCGGCTGCCGGCACAGCGGCAGCGCAACACCCTCTACAACGGCCACTGGGAGGTGCCCACCTTCGAGGAGGTGCTGCGCTGGGCCGACGAGCAGGGCCGTAAGCGCGGCAAGGCGGTGTGGCTGCACGTCGAGACCAAGCACCCCACCTACTTCCGCGGCCTCGGCCTCGGCCTGGAGGAGCGGCTCGCCAAGCTGCTGCGCCGCTACGGCCGCGACAAGCGCAACTCCCCTTTGTTCCTGCAGTCCTTCGAGCCCGGCAGCCTCCAGCGGCTCGGCGCGCTCGGCCTGCGCAACCCCAAGGTCTTCCTGCTGGACGCGGCGACCACCCGCCCCTACGACTTCGTCGTCGCCGGGGACCCGCGCACCGTCGCCGACCTGGTCACCCCGGCCGGACTGAAGTGGATCGCCGGTTTCGCGCAGGGCATCGGCCCCACCCTGAACCTGATCATCCCGCGCGACGCGGCCGGCAAGCTCGGCATGCCCACCACGCTGGTGCGCGACGCCCACCAGGCCGGGCTGATCCTGCACCCCTACACGATGCGCAACGAGAACAGCTTCCTGCCCGCCGACTTCCGGGTCGGCACGGACCCCAACGCCTACGGCGACGCCTTCGGCGCCTTCAAGGTGTACTTCGAGCAGGGCATCGACGGCATCTTCTCCGACAACTGCGACACCGCGCTCCTGGCCCGCGCGGACTTCGCCGGCCGGAAGTGACCGTCAACACCAGGTGATCCCCCTCCCGCGCACGGGTGGTTCCCCCGCCAGGGGGCAACCACCCGGCGCGGCACGAGTGTCCCGGCGGGCATGACCCCGCGTGCACGAAGCGAAGAACTGACCGCCATCCGGCCGCTGCTGGCCGCCGAGGCCGCGGCCGAGTCCGTCCCCGCCTGCATCGAGGCGGCCGACCTCGAACAGTCGGTATGGCTGCGGTTGCTGGAACTCCCCGAGCCGCCCGCCGACCCCGCCCGCTGGCTGCGCCGCGCGGTGCGCGCCGAGGTCCGCCTGGCCGTTCGCCGGGCGCGCCGGGAGACGCCGTACGGCCCCGGCCGGCACCCCGCCGCCGAGGCACCGCAGAGCACCGAACAGCTGGTGCTCGCCGCCGAGCAGCGGCGCACCCTCCTGGCCGCCGCGCGCCGGCTGCCCGGGCGCTGTCCTGAGCTGGTATCCGCCCTGATCTCCCGTTCCGACCCCACTTACCGCGAAATCTCAGGCGAGTTGGGAATCTCACAGGGCAGCCTCGGACCGATGCGTTCCCGGTGCCTGAGTTGCCTGCGTACGATCCTCGCAACCGGGGTTGCAGGACCCGTACGACGGGGTAATGCACCGTAAACAGTCGGCGTATGGACGCTTGTGCACGGCCGCGCCGCCTTCCGGAAACGATTCAGGGCAACGTCCCGCGCCGCACCCTCACCCCCCGCGGCCCGGGCGGACTCGAAGGAGAGGCCAGCGCACATGGGTATGAGCGTGACCATCTCTGCGGCTACCGGCGACGACGCCGAGAAGATCCTCAAACTGCAGTACCTCTGCTACCAGGACGAAGCCGCACTGTACGGGGACTACGGCATAGAACCGCTGACCCAGACCCTCGACGCGCTGCGCGCCGAACTCGCGGGCGGGATCGTGGTGGTGGCCCGGCTCGGCGAGGAGGTGGTGGGTTCGGTCCGCGGCTGCGTGGACGAGGACGGCACCGCGCGGATCGCCAAGCTGATCGTCCACCCCCGCATGCAGCGGCACGGACTCGGCGGCCGTCTGCTGCGGGCCATCGAGGAGCGCCTGGCCGCGGAGAGCGAGGCCAAGCGGTACCGGCTCTTCACCGGGCACCGCAGCGAGTTCAGCCTGCGGCTGTACCGCAAGCTGGGCTACGCGCAGGTCGGCAGCGTCGAACCGGTCACCCGGCAACTGAGCCTGGTGCACATGGAGAAGCCGGCCGCCCGGCCGGAGACGTACGCCGCGAGCGCCTGAGCCCGCGTCAGGGGGCCGGGTACTGCTCGGAGGCCTGCTGTGGCCGCGCCTGCCGGCGCAGCCACAGCAGGCCGGTCACCGGTACGACGACGGGCAGGAACAGGTAGCCCATGCCGTAGTCGGACCACACGGTCTGGTCCGGGAACGCTCCGGAGTCGACCAGCGTCAGGGTGCCCACCGCCAGCACGCCGGCCAGTTCGAGCGTGCAGCTGACCAGCGCGACCTTCCGCGCGCCCTCGCCGCCCCGCCACAGGGCCACCGTGATCACCGCGTAGAGGACACCCGCCAGCAGGGAGAGCAGGTAGGCCAGCGGCGCCTGATCGAACTGCGTGCTGATCTGCACGATCGCGCGGGAGAGCGCGGCGACGGTGAAGACCCCGTACAGGGAGAGCAGCAGCCTGCCCGGCCCGCGGCCGATGCCGCGTCCGGCGGTTGCGGGCGCGGTGGTGTCCTTCGCGGTCTCAGGCACTGACGCCTCCCCAGATGTCGTGGAGCCGCACCTCCAGCACGGCCAGGATCACCCCGCCCGCGGCCACGATCGCCGAGCCCCAGCGGGTGCGCTCGGTCAGCGACATGAAGCCCGCCGCCGGGACGGTGCAGGCGGCGCCGACCAGGTACGCCACGAAGATCGTCGTGCCGTCCACCGGCTTCTCGCCGCCGCTGAGCTTGACCACACCTATCACCAGCTGGACGAGCGCCAGCACCGCCACCAGGGCCATGCCGATGAAGTGCCAGTCCTTGGTCGGCTGGTCGCGGAAGGCCGCGAAGCCGCACCAGGCGGCCAGGAGCAGCGCCGTGGCCGAGACCACGATCGTGAGCGCGTCGAGCATGGCGCGACTCTATTACGGGCGGAAACGGCCGGGTCCCCGCCCCCTGGGTGTCCACATTCCGGACTCCGGGACCGGATATTGGTACGCCGCACGGGCGTCTGCTTTACTGGTGCGCATGACCACGACGAACCGCCGCTGCCGCGCGACCGAGGCGATGACGCCCGGTGTTCGTCGTATGTGTCGAATGTGTGCACGCTGAGGGCCCACGCCATCTGAGTCCCGCGCCCCGAAGCGAGACCCGCCCCTCCTGCCGCGGACCGCACACCCCCATGCACATGGAATCGCAGCAGTCCTTCCGCCGTCGCCGGCCGGCGCACGACCGCCGGCCGCCCGGCACCCGCTGCTGACCTTCTTCCACGCTCCGCACAGGGGCGGAGCCATGCCATGTCCGCGGTCCATACGCCCCGTGTGCGGCTCTCGTCCGCCGCGCACCCGACAGTGACGGAAATCCAGTGATCACCACAACGGGCCTGACCAAGGTCTACCGATCCCGCGACCGGGAGACGGTGGCCCTCGACGGCGTCGACCTGCACGTCCGCGAGGGTGAGGTGTACGGCGTCGTCGGACGCAGCGGTGCCGGCAAGAGCACGCTCATCCGCTGCGTCAACCTGCTGGAGCGACCCACGTCGGGCACCGTCGAGGTGGCCGGCCGGGACCTGACCGCACTCGCCGGCCGCTCCGACCGCGCGGGCTCCGCCCTGCGTACCGCCCGCACGGGCATCGGCATGGTCTTCCAGCATTTCAACCTGCTGTCCTCGCGCACCGTCCGGGACAACGTCGAGCTGCCCCTGGAGATCCTCGGCGTCTCCGGCCGCGAGCGTCGCCGCAAGGCCCTGGAACTGCTCGACCTGGTGGGCCTGGCCGACAAGGCCCGCGCCTACCCGGCCCAGCTGTCCGGCGGCCAGAAGCAGCGCGTCGGCATCGCCCGGGCCCTGGCCGGCGACCCCAAGGTGCTGCTCTCCGACGAGGCCACCTCCGCGCTCGACCCCGAGACCACCCGCTCGATCCTGCAGCTGCTGCGCGACCTCAACCGGCAGCTCGGCCTGACCATCCTGCTCATCACCCACGAGATGGATGTGGTCAAGGCCGTCTGCGACTCCGCCGCGCTGATGAAGGGAGGCCGCATCGTGGAATCCGGCAAGGTCACCGACCTGCTCGCCACGCCCGGCTCCGAACTGGCCCACGAACTCTTCCCGGTCGGCGGCGAGCCGTCCGGCGAGGGCCGCACCGTGGTCGACCTCACTTTCCACGGCGAGGCCGCCACCGAACCCGTCATCTCCCAGCTGTCCCGGACCTACAACATCGACATCTCCGTGCTCGGCGCCGCGCTGGAGACCATCGGCGGCCGCCAGGTCGGCCGGATGCGGATCGAGCTGCCCGGCGCCTTCGAGGACAACGTCGTGCCGATCGGCTTCCTCCGCGAGAAGGGCCTCCAGGTCGACGTCGCCCCGGTCGCCGGTGACGAGCCGGCCAAGGAGGGCGCGAAGTGAGCTGGTCGCAGATGCAGCCGCTGCTGTCGCAGGCCTGTTGGGAAACCCTGATCATGGTCGGCTGGTCCACGCTGATCGCGGTGGCCGGGGGGCTGCCGCTGGGCGTCCTGCTGGTGCTGACCGACCGCGGCGGACTGCTGCGCAACGCCGCGGTCAACAAGGCCGTCGGCGTGGTCGTGAACCTCGGCCGCTCGCTGCCCTTCCTCATCCTGATGATCTCCGTGCTGCCCTTCACCCGCTGGGTGATCGGCACCACCATCGGCGCGGAGGCCATGGTCGTCCCCCTCTCCATCGGCGCCATCCCGTTCCTCGCGCGCCTGGTGGAGACCTCCGTGCGCGAGGTCGACAGCGGACTCGTCGAGGCCGTCCAGGCGATGGGCGGCAGCACCTGGACCGTGGTCCGCAAGGCCCTGCTGCCCGAGTCGCTCCCCTCCCTGATCGCCGGGCTCACCACCACTGTGATCGCGCTCATCGGCTACTCCGCCATGGCCGGCACCATCGGCGGCGGCGGCCTCGGCGACCTCGCCATCCGCTACGGCTACCAGCGTTTCGAGACCTCGCTGATGCTCGTCACGATCGGCGTGCTGATCGTCATCGTGACCGTCGTCCAGCTCGCCGGCGACCTCGCCGCCCGCGCCGCCTCGCACCGCGGCCGCGGCTCCACCGCGCCCCGGCTGCGCCTGCTGCGCCCGGCCGCGACCCCTGAAACCTCCTGACACCGCAAGGCAACACCGCTGAAGAAGGGCACTTTTCGTGCGTACCACCGTCAAGATCACGACCGCCGTCCTCGCCGCCGCGGGCCTCACCCTCGGCCTGACCGCCTGCGGCGCGGACTCCGGCTCCACGAAGGACAGCGCGAGCGACCCGCTCGTCGTCGCCGCGAGCCCCGTCCCGCACGCCGAGATCCTCGACTTCGTCAAGGACAAGCTGGCGGCCAAGGCCGGGCTCAGGCTCGAGGTCAAGGAGTTCAGCGACTACGTGACGCCGAACACCGCCACCGAGGACGGCTCCGTCGACGCGAACTACTTCCAGAACCAGCCCTACCTGGACGACTTCAACAAGAAGAAGGGCACCCACATCGTGCCCGTCGTCACGGTCCACCTGGAGCCGCTCGGCCTGTACTCCGACAAGTTGAAGTCCGCCGACGCGATCAAGAACGGTGCCACGATAGCCGTCGCCAACGACGCGGTGAACGAGGCCCGCGGCCTCAAGCTGCTCGCAGCGGGCGGCCTGATCACCCTCAAGGACGGCGTCGGCAACGAGGCCACCCCCGCCGACATCACCGCCAACCCCAGGAACCTGAAGTTCAAGGAGCTGGAGGCCGCCCAGCTGCCGCGTTCCCTGCAGGACGTCGACGCCGCCGTCATCAACGGCAACTACGCCATCTCCGCGGGCCTCAAGCCCGCCGACGACGCCCTGGTGCTGGAGTCCGCCGACAACAACCCCTACGGCAACTTCCTGGCCGTCAAGGAGGGCAACGAGAAGGACCCGCGCGTGCTGAAGCTCAAGAAGCTGCTCACCTCGCCCGAGGTGAAGAAGTTCATCGAGGACAAGTACGCCGGCTCCGTCATCCCCTCCTTCTGACCCACCGGCCCCCCGGCGGGGGCGGGCACCGCGCCGCTCACCGCGCCCCGTCCCCCGCCGCCCCGGGCCAGTCAAGCCGCAACCGCTCCGCGCGCGGCAGCCGCGCCACGACCAGGTCGTACGAGTCCTCGACCAGCTCGCACACCATCGCGTCGGGCAGCGAGCCGTCCAGCGTCACCGTGTTCCAGTGGCGCTTGTTCAGATGCCATCCGGGCGCGATCGCCGCGTGCTCCGCCCGCAGCCGCACCGCCAGGTCGGGATCGCACTTCACGCTCACCTTCAGCGGCTCGTCCCCCAGCGCGCTGATGGCGAAGATCCTCCCGCCGACCTTGAAGACGGTCACCTCGGTGTCCCGCGGGAAGGGGTTCTCCTCCGTCGCGCCGTTGAAGCCGAGACAGAAGCCCCTGAGCCGATCCGCGTCCATCCGCCCATTCAACAGGGCGCCACCGGCAGAGCAGCGGGGTCAGCGCCGCCGCACCCAGTACACGTCCGTCGTGTACGGCATCTCGACGGCGTCCTTGCCGCGCGTCGCAGCGTGCCCGGCCAGCACCGCCTCCACCTCGGCACGCACCCGCTCCTGCTCGGCCGGGTCCATCACCGCGATGTGGCTCGAGGAGGTCATCCGCTCCACCACGTCCGTGACCGTCGTCGAGTGCGGGTTCGGCCAGTGCCGCTCGTGCACCCGCGACCAGCCCGCGCGGTCGGTGAAGGCCTTGCGCCAGCCGTCGTCCAGCGGACTCGGCAGATCGCGCGGCGCCAGCCGGAAGACGATGTCCTGGTAGTCCCGCACCCAGGGGACCGAGGTGTCGTAGGTGTTCCACACCAGCGCCAGCGAACCGCCCGGCCGCAGCAGGCGTTCGACCTCCGCCAGGGCCGCCTCCTCCTGGAACCAGTGCCAGGACTGCGCGGCCACCACCGCGTCCGCGCACCCGTCCGGCAGGCCCGTCGCCTCCGCCGTCCCAGCGGACACCCGCACTCCCGGCAGCAGCTCCGCGAGCCGCTCGCGCATCTCCGTCACCGGCTCGACCGCGATCACCTCCGCGCCCGTCAGCGCCAGCAAGCGGGTGAACTTGCCGGTGCCGGCGCCCAGGTCGACCACCGTGCGGCCGGCCTCGAGGGGCAGCGCGTCCGCCAATTCGGCCAGGGCCGCCATGGGGTACGAGGGCCGAGACCGCTCGTACACACCCGCGGCCCGCTGATATCCGACTCCTGCTGCGTGGTGCACCGTCACGCGGGCAGACGCTAGCAGGACCGTATGACAACAGGGGGAGCGGACCTGCGGAAAAGCCGGGGAACAGCACACCAACTGCTCCCGTCGTACGGATGGTTGGACGTACCCTTGGGCGACGGCCGCGCAGGCCCCCGCGGCGACCCGGTCCTGCGGTGACCCGGTGGATGCTGCATGCTGTGCACTTCACACATGCCCTGGCTACGGAGCGTCGAATGACCAGCTTCCCGGAGATCTCCATCAGTACGGAGCGGCTGGTGCTGCGCACGTACGAGGAGTCCGACATCCCCGCCCTGGCGGAGATGATGAACGACGAGTCCGTGATCGCCTGGACCTCCGTGCCGCACCCGTACACCGAGGCGGACGCCCGCTCCTTCATCACCGAGTTCGCCCCCGCCGAGCGCGCGGAGGGCCGCGGCATCGTGCTCGCCGTCACCGAGTTCCTCACCCAGCGGCTGGTCGGCACCGTCCACCTGCAGCGCACCGACTGGCGCATCCGCAGCAGCGAGGTGGGCTACATGATCGCCCCCTGGGCGCGCGGCGAGGGTTACGCGGCGGAGGCCGTCCAGGGCACCGCCCAATGGCTCTTCGACGACCAGAAGTTCGAGCGCCTGGAACTGCGCACCGCCGCCGGCAACGCCGCCTCGCAGCAGGTCGCGCAGAAGATCGGCTGCATCAGCGAGGGCGTGCTGCGCGGCGCCGGCCTGGTCCGCCACAGGCCGGACGGGGATACCGGCGGCCACTGGGAGGAGATCCGCACCGACCTGATCGTTTGGAGCCTGCTCCCGGAGGACCTGGACGGGCTCGCGGAGCAGTCCGCCGACGGCTCCGACTACACGGCGTACCCCGACTGGCAGTGAGCACCCGCTAGCGCAAGATCCTGTCCGGGGTACTGTGCACACCCCGGGATCACACCACCCCCGGGCACCACACCGCGACGCGCCCAGGAGGCAGGACGACGATGGCCGACCGCGTCACCGTGATCGGGTGGGACGGCTCACCACCGGGCGAGGCAGCGCGCTCCGCGCTCTCGGCCGCCACCCTGGTGGCCGGGACCCGGCACCATCTGGCACTGCCTTTCGTGCCGGAGGACGCCGAGCGGATCGTGCTGGGCAGTATCGACCTCGCCGCCCGCCGCATCGCTCGGCACCGCGGCACCGCGGTCGTCCTCGCCGACGGCGACCCCGGCTTCTTCGGCGTCGTCCGCGCCCTGCGCACCCCCGAGTACGGGCTGGAGGTCGAGGTCGTCCCCGGCGTCTCCTCGGTCGCCCAGGCCTTCGCACGGGCCGGGATGCCCTGGGACGACGCCCGGGTGGTCGTCGCGCACACCCGGACCCTGCGGCGGGCCGTCAACGTCTGCCGCGCCCACCCCAAGGTCGCCGTGCTGACCGCGCCCGGCGCAGGCCCGGCCGAACTCGCCCTGCTGCTGGGCGACGAGCACCGCACCTTCGTGATCTGCGAGGCCCTCGGCACCGAGCACGAGCAGGTCACCGTCCTCACCTCCGACAAGGTCGCCGACCACACTTGGCGGGACCCCAACGTCGTCCTCGTCATCGGTGCCGCCCCGGCCGCCGCCCCCGCGCCCGTGCCCGTTCCGGTCACCCCGCAGTCCGGCTGGCTGGCGGGCGGCGACCCCGCCGCGGCCGACCGCGTACGCGGCTGGGGGCTGCCCGCCGAGCGGTACACGCCGGGGGACGGTCCGGCGCACCTGCGCGCCCTGCAACTGGCCCGGCTCGGGCCGCGGGCGGGCGACCTCCTCTGGGACATCGGCGCCGGCGGCGGCGCCGTCGCCGTGGAGGCGGCGCGCTTCGGCGCGGCCGTCATCGCGGTGGAGGCCGAGGCCGCGGCGTGCGACCGGATCGAGGACACCGCACGGGACTTCGGGGTGCGGGTGCGGGTCGTCCACGGCCAGGCACCGCACGTGCTGGAGGACCTTCCGGAACCGGACATCGTGCGCATCGGAGGCGGCGGACCGGAGGTCGTCGCCGCCTGCGCCGCGCGCCGGCCGGAGCGAATCGCCGCGAGCGCCGCGAACCGGGACGAGGCCGAAGCCGTCAGCCGCGCCCTCGACGAGGGCGGATACACCGTGGAACGCGCGTTGTTGCAGGCTGTGGAGCTGGACGACGAGTGGTCCGAGCGGGAGCGCACGGTGGTCTTCGCGCTCCTCGGACACCGCAGGTGAGCCGGTGGGTTGCGCCCACATTGGCACCGGTTTGAGGTGAACCCCCTGAGCATGCGCGGGCACACGCACGGTAGGCTGACGGACCGCTGTGCCGTCGTCGCGCATTGACGTCGCGTGAGGGCTGATCAGTATTGGTCAGTACCGGTCAATCGCCGTCGTCGTGCCGGTTGCCGCCCACGCTCGTTCTCTGAGTGGGCGGTGTGCTCGGCGCAGCGATGGAAGGAGCGAAACCGATGGGCGAGGGGCACGCATGACTGACACCGGCCAGGTCCCGGGTGAGGGACTGCCGGAGAACGCAGGCGAAGAAGCGGTTCTGCAACCGCACGCCGACCTTCCCGGCAGTGGCGCGCAGCAGCAGTCCGTCCCTTCGTGGGACGTCGATCCGCTCACCGCGCCGGTTCCTCCCGAGTACCAGTACCTCGACCAGCCGTCCGGCGCCCTGCCGGTCGACGAGGACGAGGAGATGCTGCTGATGCCCGGTCTGCAGGGGTCGTGGGCCGACCCGCAGCCGGTGCCGCCGCAGCCGTCCCCGGTCGCCGCGGCCCCCGTCCCGGCGCCCGTCCCCGTGATCCCGCCGACGCCGGTCCCGGCGCAGGGCCCCGCTCCCACCCCCGTGCCGGTCGAGCACACCCCGCACGTCGGAGTGCCCGTGGCGCCCGTGGGCATCGAGCACGACGCCCACGAGAGCGGCGGCCGTGACTCCGTCTCCCTTGACTACTCCGCGGTCCGCGCGGAGGTGCCGGTCGTACCGGGCGTGCCGGTGCCGGAGCAGGTGCCGGCCGAGCAGGCCGCGTCGCCGCAGCCCTTGTCCGAGCAGCCCGAGCAGCGTGCGCAGTTCGTGGCGGAGACCGTGCCCGTGGCGGAGACCCTCCCGCAGCCCGCGGAGGAAGCCGTCCAGGTCCGGGCGGCCGAGCCTGCCCCGCAGCCCCATGTACCCGCGCAGGCACAGGTGCAGGAGGCCGCCCCGGCCGCGCCCGCACCGCCGCGGCGGCCGCTCCACATGGGTCCCCCGATCCCGGACCCGTCCAACGGCGGTGGCATCGTGCGCTCCCTGGCCGACCGCGGTCCGGCCACCCCCGCACCCGCCCCGGCGCCGCAGCCGGTCCCGGCGCCCATGCGCCAGTCCGGGCCGCCCACCACGGGACCGGAGTACCTGGACATCCCCCGCGACGAGGCCCCTGCCGAGCCCCAGGCTCCGGTGCCGGTGCCGGTGCCGGTGCCCGCGTCCGGCGAGACCTGGACGGCCTCGGCCGAGCCGCCGGTGCCCGAGGCCGTCGTGCCGGAGCCGGTCGCCGCCGTGCCCGTGGCACCGCTGGAAACCCCGGACGAGCCGCTGCCGTTCGGCATGGAGCCGGCCGTCGAGCCGCCCGTGGCTCCGGCCGTGGCGGAGGCGTCCGAGCCCGTCGTGACGCCCGAGCCGGTCGCCGCTCCTGAGCCGGAGCCGGTCGCCGCTCCTGAGCCGGAGCCGGTGGCCGCCGCGCCGGAGCCGGTCGCCGAGGCCGTGGCGGAACCCGGTCCCGAGCCCGCGGTCGCGCCGGCGCCCGTCGTCGTGGAACCCGCCACCGCCCCTGCCGCGGCCGTGCAGGAGGAGACCCCGCTCGCCGTCGCTGTCACCGTCGCCGAGCCGCAGGCCGAGGCCGTGCCCGAGGCGGACGTGGTGCCCGAGGCAGCCGAAGTCCCCGAGGCAGCCGAAGCCCCCGAGGTGCCGGCGGCCGGCGAGGAGGAGAGCCCGGAGCCGTTCCTCCCCGCCGCCGAGGGCTATGACCCCGCCGTGCGGGACGCCGTGCACCGCGTCATCCGCGAGCGCCGGGACATCCGCAACGGCTTCCGCAAGGACCCGATCCCGCACGAGGTGCTGATCCGCGTGCTGGAGGCGGCGCACACCGCGCCGAGCGTGGGCCACTCCCAGCCGTGGGACTTCGTCGTCATCCGCTCCGCCAAGACCCGGGAGCGCATGCACGAACTCGCCATGCAGCAGCGCGAGGCCTACGCCAAGTCCCTTCCCAAGGGCCGCGCCAAGCAGTTCCGCGAGCTGAAGATCGAGGCGATCCTCGACACCCCGGTCAACATCGTCGTCACCGCCGACCCCACCCGGGGCGGCCGCCACACCCTGGGCCGCTACACCCAGCCGCAGATGGCCCCTTACTCCTCGGCGCTCGCCGTGGAGAACCTCTGGCTCGCCGCCCGCGCCGAGGGCCTCGGCGTGGGCTGGGTCAGCTTCTTCGACGAGCGTGAGATGGTCCGCGAACTCGGGCTGCCCGAGCACCTCGAGGTCGTCGCCTATCTCTGCGTCGGCTACGTCGACGAGTTCCCCGAGGACCCCGAACTGGTGCAGTCCGGCTGGTCCAAGCGGCGCCCGCTGTCCTGGGTCGTCCACGAGGAGGAGTACGGCAACCGGGCCCTGCCCGGCGAGGAGCCGCACGACCTCCTGGAGGAGACCCTCCGCGGCATCCGCCCGCTCGACGCGAAGGCGCTCGGCGAGGCCTGGGAGCGGCAGAAGCGGATGACCAAGCCGGCCGGCGCGCTGGGCATGCTGGAGATCATCTCCGCGCAGCTCAGTGGGTTGTCCCGGCAGTGCCCACCGCCGATCCCCGAGCCCGCGGCCGTCGCGATCTTCGCCGGGGACCACGGGGTGCACGCCCAGGGCGTCACCGCCTGGCCCCAGGAGGTCACCGGCCAGATGGTCGCCAACTTCCTCGGCGGCGGGGCCGTGTGCAACGCCTTCGCCAACCAGGTGGGCGCCGAGGTGTGCGTGGTGGACGTCGGCGTCGCCTCCGACCTGCCCAGCACGCCCGGTCTGCTGCCCCGCAAGGTCCGACCCGGCACCGCCGACATGACCGCCGGGCCCGCCATGTCGCGCGAGGAGGCACTGCGCGCGATCGAGGTCGGCATCGAGACCGCCCGCGACCTCGTCGCCGCGGGCAACAAGGTGCTGCTCACCGGGGAGATGGGGGTCGCCAACACCACCGTCTCCGCGGCCCTGATCTCCGTCTACACCGGGGTCGACCCGGCGGAGGTCACCGGGCGCGGCACCGGCATCAACGACGAGATGCACGCCCGCAAGATCGACGTCGTGCGGCGCGCCCTCGAACTCCACCGGCCCGACCCGTCCGACCCGATCGAGGTCCTCGCGGCGATCGGCGGCCTCGAGCACGCGGCCATGGTCGGCCTGCTGCTCGGCGCGGCGTCCCTGCGGACCCCGGTCATCCTCGACGGCGTCAGCGCGGGCGCGGCCGCCCTGGTGGCCCGCACCATCGCGCCGGAGGTCCTCGCGGCCTGCATCGCCGGCCATCGCAGCGCGGAGCCCGGCCACCGTGCGGCGCTGACGAAGCTGGGCCTGCGGCCGCTGGTCGACCTCGACCTGCGGCTCGGTGAGGGCACGGGCGCGCTGCTGGCGCTGCCGCTGGTGCAGAGCGCTGCGCGCGCGATGCACGAGGTGGCGACGTTCGACTCCGCCGGGGTCACCGAGAAGTCCTGACGCGGGCGGCCGTGGTGGGCGGGTTGGTTTCCCCGCCCGCCCTCCCGCCCTCCCGCCCCCAGCCTTCGGCCGAGGGGACCCCCGTCCGGCGCGGTAGGTGCGGGCCTGCGCGGGGTGCGTTGGGTGGGCCGGGGTCGGGGCCCGCCGGGGCTGGGCGTTCTGTACCGCATATTCATGTGCATGGCGGGCACTCGCGCTTGGCCGCCCCGGGTGCCGCACAAACACATACACGTCAGCGTCCAGAACGCCCTCCCGCCCCCAGCCTTCGGCCGGGGCTGCCCCGGGGCCCGCGCCCCCTCCGTCGGTTGCGCGACCAACGGCCGGTGCCACGCCAGTGTGCGCGGGCCGTACCGATCGTGCCGGCCGGGGGAGGGCGGGTGGGTGGGGGATGCCCGCCGCGGGCGCACCGCACCGCAGGTGTGATCTTGGGCGCTGCGGCGCGGCCACCCCGCACCGTAGGGTTGGGGCGGGGCAGGGTCGCCCCGCAACCCCACCCCCTGTCGCGCCGCGAGGCACACCCGAGGAGCCGCACCGCCATGACTGCCGCCGAGGACCGCAACGCACCCGCCTACCCCGTCGGACTGCGCCTCACCGGCCGGCGCGTGGTCGTCCTCGGCGGTGGCCAGGTCGCCCAGCGCCGCCTGCCCCCGCTGGTCGCGGCCGGCGCCGACGTCGTCCTGGTCTCCCCGTCCGCGACACCGTCCGTGGACGCGATGGCCGCCGCCGGCGAGATCCGCTGGGAGCGCCGCCGTTACCGGCCCGGCGACCTCGCCGACGCCTGGTACGCGGTCATCGCCACCACCGACCGCGAGGCGAACGCCGCGGCCTCCGCGGAGGCGGAGGAGCGCCGGGTGTGGTGCGTCCGCAGCGACGACGCCGACGCGGCGACCGCGTGGACGCCGGCGACCGGCCGTACGGAGGGCGTGACCGTGGCCGTGCTGACCGGCCGGGACCCGCGGCGTTCCGCGGCCGTGCGGGACGCGATCGTGGAGGGCCTGCGCGACGGCTCGCTCGCGGCGCCCCAGCACCGTGGGAGGACCCCGGGCGTGGCGCTGGTCGGCGGCGGTCCGGGCGACCCGGACCTGATCACCGTGCGCGGGCGCAGGCTGCTCGCGGAGGCGGACGTCGTCATCGCCGACCGCCTCGGCCCGCGCGACCTGCTCGACGAACTGCCGCCGCACGTCGAGGTGATCGACGCCGCGAAGATCCCGTACGGCCGCGCGATGGCCCAGGAGGCGATCAACGCGGCGCTGATCGAGCACGCGAAGGCCGGCAAGGCGGTCGTGCGGCTCAAGGGCGGGGACCCGTACGTGTTCGGGCGCGGCATGGAGGAGGCGGAGGCGCTCGCGCAGGCGGGCATCGCCTGCACCGTCGTGCCGGGCATCTCCAGTTCCATCAGCGTCCCGGCCGCCGCCGGCATCCCGGTCACGCACCGGGGCGTGGCGCACGAGTTCACCGTGGTCAGCGGACATGTGGCCCCGGAGGACCCGCGGTCGCTGGTGGACTGGGCGGCCCTCGCCCGGCTGCGCGGCACGCTGGTGCTGCTGATGGCCGTGGAGCGGATCGGCCCGATCGCGGCGGCGCTGGTGGAGCACGGCCGGGGTGCGGACACCCCCGTCGCCGTGATCCAGGAGGGCACGATGTCGGCCCAGCGCCGGGTCGACGCGACGCTCGCGACGGTGGGGGAGCGGGTGGCGGCGGAAGGCATCCGGCCGCCCGCGGTGATCGTCATCGGCGAGGTCGTCGCCGTGGGCGATCGCGTAACCGGCGGTAACCAGTGACGTCGGTGCCGTTGGCACCGCACTTCGGACAAGGCAGTGCACCCTGTGGCTGAGCTCATCACCATCGACGATCCCGACGACCCGCGTCTGCGCGACTACACGTCCCTGACCGACGTGGAGCTGCGCCGACGCCGCGAACCGGCCGAGGGGCTGTTCATCGCGGAGGGCGAGAAGGTCATCCGGCGCGCCCGGCAGGCCGGTTACCGCATGCGCTCCATGCTGCTGTCCGCCAAGTGGGTCGATGCCATGCGGGACGTCATCGACGAGGTCCCCGCCCCGGTCTACGCGGTCAGCCCCGAGCTCGCCGAGCAGGTGACCGGCTACCACGTGCACCGGGGCGCCCTCGCCTCGATGCAGCGCAGGCAACTGCCCGACGCCGCCGACCTGCTGGGCGACGCGCGCCGGATCGTCGTCATGGAGTCGGTCAACGACCACACCAACATCGGCGCCATCTTCCGCAGCGCCGCCGCCCTCGGCATGGACGCCGTCCTGCTCTCCCCGGACTGCGCCGACCCGCTGTACCGCAGGTCGGTCAAGGTCTCGATGGGCGCCGTCTTCTCCGTCCCGTACGCCCGGCTGGAGAGCTGGCCGCGGGATCTGGAGACGGTACGGGAGGCGGGCTTCAAGCTGCTCGCGCTGACCCCCGACGAGAAGGCCACCGACATCGACGAGGCCGCCCCGCACCGCCTGGAGCGCGCGGCGCTGATGCTGGGCGCCGAGGGCGATGGCCTGTCCACCCGTGCCCTGGTCGCCGCGGACGAGTGGGTGCGCATCCCGATGGCGCACGGGGTGGACTCGCTGAACGTGGGGGCGGCCGCCGCGGTCGCGTTCTACGCGGTGGCGACCGGCCGCCCCCGGGACTGACTCAGCCCGCCGCGGCCGGCAGGTCCACCAGCGCGGCGAGGGCCGCTCGGTGGCGGCCGGGCGTCCCCAGGGCGATCTCGTCGGCCTTGGCGCGCTTGAGCCGCAGGTGGGCCGGGTGCTCCCAGGTCATGCCGATGCCGCCGTGCAGTTGTACGCACTCCTCCGCGGCCCGTACGGCGACCGGCGCGCAGAACGCCTGCGCTACGGCGACCGCGACCGGGGCGCCGGCGCTGTCGCCCGCGAGCGCGTCGGCGGCGTTGCGCGCGGCGGCGCGCGACTGGACGACCTCGAGCCACAGGTCCGCGAGCCGGTGCTTGAGGGCCTGGAAGGAGCCCACGACCCGGCCGAACTGATGACGCTCCTTCAGGTACGCCACCGTCTCGTCCAGGCACCACTGGGCCAGGCCCAGTTGCTCCGAGGCCAGCAGCCCCGCCCCCGTCAGCAGGGCCCGCTCCACGGCCGCCGCGGCCGTCCCTGGTCCGGCGAGCCGGCGGGCCGCCGCCCCGTCGAAGGTGACGTCCGCGATCGGCCGGGTCAGGTCGAGCGGCACCGGCACGGACAGCGCGACCCCGGCCGCGTCGCTGCGCACCTCGTAGAGCCCGGGCCCGTCGGGACCGTTCGCCGGCACGATCAGCAGGTCCGCGGCGGTCGCGTCGGCGACGCTGGTCGAGCGCCCGACGAGGACGCCGTCCGCGTCGGCCCGCACTCCCTGGGAGACCTCCGCGCCCGGTGCCGAGGGCAGCGGCACGGCCAGCGCGGCCGTCCGCTCGCCCGTCGCGAGCCGCGCCACGACGGCGTCGGCCTCCGTGGAGCCTGCCGCCAGCAGCGCCGTGGTGGCCAGTACGGCGCTGCCCAGGAAGGGCGCGGGGGCCACGAAGGCCCCCAGCTCCTCCAGCACGACCGCGGCCTCCCGCGCGGAGGCGCCCTGGCCGCCGAGTTTCTCCGGCACCAGCAGCCCGGCGACCCCCACCTCCCCGGCCAGGGTCCGCCACAGCGCGGCGTCGTACGGCTCCTCGCCCTCGCAGCGCGCCAGGAGGGCCGCCGGGGCGCACCGGTCGGTGAGCAGGCCGCGCACCGCGGCGCGCAGGTCGTTCTCGACGTCGGAGTAGAGCAGGTCGGAGCTCATCGCGGCAGGTCCTTCCAGGGGACGTCCTTGTCCGTACGGGGCTCGGAGGGCAGGCCGAGGACACGCTCGGAGATGATGTTGCGGAGGATCTCGGACGTACCGCCCTCGATCGAGTTGCCCTTGGCCCGCAGATAGCGGTAACCGGCGTCGCGGCCGTAGAAGTCGACGATCTCCGGACGCGTCATCGTCCAGTCGCCGTAACGCAGCCCGTCCTCGCCCAGCAGCTCCACCTCCAGGCCGCTGATGCGCTGGTTGAGGGTGGCGAACGCCAGCTTCATCCCCGAGCCCTCGGGGCCCGGGGCGCCCACCGCGAGCTGCTGGCGCAGCCGTTCGCCGGTCAGTCGGGTGACCTCGGCGTCCACCCACAGCCGCAGCAGCCGGTCGTGCAGGTCCGGCGTGCGCAGCCCGGGCCGCTCACGCCAGGTCGCGGCGACGGTGCCGATCATGCCGCCCTCGCGGGGGAGCGCGGTGCCGCCGATGGCGACCCGCTCGTTCATCAGCGTCGTCTGCGCCACGCGCCAGCCGTCGCCGACCTCGCCCAGGCGGTGCGCGTCGGGGATCCGCACGTCCGTCAGGAAGACCTCGTTGAACTCGGCCTCACCCGTGATCTGCCGCAGCGGCCGCACCTCGACGCCCGGGTCCGTCATGTCGCACACGAAGTACGTGATGCCCTGGTGCTTGGGCACGTCCGGGTCGGTGCGGGCGATCAGGATCGCCCAGCGCGCGTTGTGGGCGTTGGACGTCCACACCTTCTGGCCGGTGACGATCCAGTCGTCGCCGTCGCGCACCGCCCTGGTGCGCAGGCCCGCCAGGTCCGAGCCTGCGCCGGGCTCGCTGAACAGCTGGCACCACACCTCCTCCCCGGTCCACAGCGGGCGCAGGAAGCGGGTCTTCTGCTCCTCGGTGCCGTACCGGAGGACGGTGGGGGCCGCCATCCCGAGGCCGATGCCGATCCGGCGCGGTTCGTTGTCCGGCGCCGCGACGGCGGCCAGTTCGGCGTCCACGACCCCCTGCAGGGCGCGGGGCGCGCCCAGTCCGCCGAGGCCCTCCGGGTAGTGCACCCACGCCAGGCCGGCGTCGAACCGGGCCCGCAGGAAGTCCATGCGGTCCGTCGCCGCCGGATCGTGAGAGGCCAGCAGCGCGCGCACGCGCCCGCGCAGCTCCTCCGGTGTGACCGTCATGCGAATGCGTCCCTCCGCGTGTGGGTAGCCTAAGCAAGCGCTTAGAAACTAACCCACCCGGCGCGCTTTCGTCACCCCCTGGTGCCGCGCGCCCCGAGTGCGGGCTTCGCGCCTGCGGCGGGCGTCCACCAGCGAACGGGCTCCGGACGGTGACGAAGGTCGCAGTCGCCGCGACCGCCCACGTGCCCGGCGGGTGCAGCACGTACCACGCGGTCCGGCAGCGGCCGCCGGCCCGGACGTCGAGGGCGCCCGCCGATGTGTGCTTCCATGACTCTCGCGCCTCCCCGGCGGCTGTGTGACAGCGGACACAGGAACTCGGCCGGGGCGGCGGAGGGTAATGAATGTGACGCAAATAGAGCCATCAGAGCCGTCGCGTGCGCGCATACGTGCAGGAGACCGTTCCGCGTTCGCCGACCTGTACGAAGAGAACGCGCGAGCGGTCTACAGTCACGCACTGCGGTTGACCGGGAGCTGGTCGGAGGCCGAGGACGTCATGTCCGAGACGTTCCTCGCCGCCTGGCGCGTGCGGGAGACCGTGGAGCCGGAGGGCGGCACACTCACCCCGTGGCTGCTGGGCATCGCCACGTACAAGGCGCACAACGCCAACCGTGGACTGCGGCGGAAGCTCGCCTTCCTCGCGCGCAGCCCGGAGCCCCGCCCCGTCGAGGACTTCGCGGACGAGACGGCCGGCCGGATCGACGACGCACGCCGCCTGGCCGCCGTGCACGACACGCTGCGCCGGCTGCGCCGCCAGGACCGGGAAGTGATCGCCCTGTGCGTGGCGGCCGGGCTGGACTACCAGCAAGCCGCCGAGGCTCTGAACATCCCGGTCGGCACCGTGCGCTCGCGGCTCTCGCGTGCCCGGAACCGACTGGCCGAGCTGAGTGCCGCACCAGCGCCCGGCGCGAAGGTGGAACCGGACGGCGCTTGCGGAGGGATAGAGAGCGAGGCCGCGTTCGCGGCGCTCTTTCTGCAGGAGGAAACCCCATGAACGCCGAATATCCGCACGGCACCGGCGCCGCCCGGAGTGACGCGGAAGAACTGCTGGCGACCTCGCCCGCTTGGGACCTCTCGCCGACTCGCCATCTCCACCACAAGGAAGTTCTGATGCAACAGATCGACCGGGACACCATCTCCGACGCACGGACGTCGACGGCACGACCCCGCCGCCGACTGCTCCGACCGGCGATGGTCCTGCCCGTGGCAGCCGCACTGACCGGCGTGCTGGTCGTCACCGCGTCCGGCGGTGACCACACCTCCGCCGCGCGTCGGCCCTCCGCCGCCGGGCCGGTGAAGGACAACGGCGCGTCCGTCACCCTCGACCGGATCGCCGCCGCCGCCATGTCACGGGACGTGAAGCCGGTGAAGGACGACCAGTTCGTGTACGTCGAGTTCCTGGGCCGCCAGAACACGGGCACCGTGGGCGGCCCGGTCCGGCTCGGTGCGCTGGGCAAGCACGAAGTGTGGACCGCCCAGGGCTCGGGCCCCACGACCAGGACGGGCTGGATCCGCGACACGGGCAAGGACGCTGTCATGCCCGGTGAGCTGGTCCCCATCGTGACCACCTCGCCCGTGCCCGCCGGCCTGGACCACCCCACCTACAAGTGGCTCGCCACGCTGCCCACGGACCCGGAGGCCCTGCGCGCCCTGCTCTACGACCAGACCGAGCCGTGGGGCGACCTGTCGCAGGACGAGACCGTCTTCAGGAACGTCGGCGAGCTGCTGCGCTCGACGATCATGCCGCCCGCCACCGCCTCCGCGCTGTACAAGGTCGTCGAGAAGATCCCCGGCGTCACCGTGGTGCCCGACGCCGTCGACGCGGCAGGCCGTCACGGCATCGGCATCACGCGTAAGGACCCCGCGTCCGCCACCCGCGACGAGTGGATCTTCGACAAGAAGACCTTCGCCTATCTCGGCTCGCGGTCCTACATGACCACGGACAAGGGAACCGGCGGAACCGCCGACACGCTCTACGGCGTCGACGCCGTCACGGCGAGCGGTGTCGTCGACAGCCCCGGTGAGGCCTCCGCCGACACCGAGGGCTGACCCCGGCAGCGCCGGTGGACTCCCCGCTCTCCGGAGCGGGGAGTCCGTGCCGTGCGCCGACCGGGAGCCGGCGACCCGGCCCTCCGGCGACACGGCCACATGACACCCTGGCCGCCTGTGACGCCGGCGCCGGTGCGGTTCATCGCGGTCTTCGCGGCGATCGCGGCGCGGACTTCCGGGGGGAGCGCCCGCGCCGACGGCGCGTCGATCGGGCCGGGCGCGACGGCGCTGACGCGGATGCCGAGCCGCGCGTACTCCACGGCCGCCGAGCGCGTGAGGCCGACGACGCCGTGCTTGGACCCGGCGTACGCCGCCCGCCCGGCGTGCGCCATGACCCCCGCGGTGGAGGCCATGTTGACGATGGCGCCGCCACTGTGGGCCACGAAGTGGGCCAGCTCGGCCTGCATGCACGCGAAGGCACCGGTCAGGTTGACGTCGATCACGCGCAGCCATTCCGCCGGCGCGATCTCGTGCGCGTCGACCGGTCGCGGGGTGACGCCGGCGTTGTTGAACGCGATGTCGAGGCGGCCGTAGGTGGCGACGGTGAACTCCACGAGCCGCCGGGTGTCCTCAAGGGACACGACGTCGACCTCGTACGGTGCGGCTTCACCTCCCGCGCGGTTGATCTCGTCGGCGACGCGCTGGGCGGCCGCCCCGTCGACATTGGCCACGACGATCCTGGCCTCCTCGCGGGCGAGCCGCCTGGCTCCCGCCTCGCCGAGCCCCGACCCCGCGCCGGTGACGACGGGGTCACCTCTGCGGCGACGGCGGTCGTGCACGGGGCATGCCGCGGCGAAGGCGCGTGGGGAGTTCATTCGGGTTCACGCGGGTCCAGGCGGCCGGGCGCCGGGACGCGGACGGTCAGGACAGGAGCCGGCGGTGGCCCCGCGGCAGTGACGCGCGATGACGGCAGGCTACGGCGCGTGCGGCGCCGTCATGTCCGCGCCGGCCCCGGGGAGCAGGCCGAGGCCGCGGCTGGGGCCCTGGCAGCCCTGGGCGGCGGCGATGCCGAGCGCGACGAGGAGGGTCACGGTGACGAAGACGATGAGCCGCTGCCGCAGCAGCCTGCGGTCGGCACCCACGGGGCGGCGGCCGGCGGGCGTGCGCGGGGCGGGGGTGCGGCCGGACGGGGTCCGGGCCGGGGTACGCGGCGTGGCGGGCGTACGGGGGGAGGCCGGGGTGCGCGGCGCCACGGGTGTGCCCGGCGCCGTCCGACGCTCGGTCTGCTGCTCCGCGTACACCTGTGCCCGCGGGCCCGTGGGCCGCTCGGGCCGCGGGCCGGACGCCTTGGGCACGATGTCGCGCCGACCCGGCGCCGCGCCGAGGCCGCGCGCCTCGCGGGCGGCGATCTCGGCCAGCCGCTCGGAGAGTTGGACCGTGCTGGGCCGCTGCTCCGGGTCCTTGGCGAGGCACGCGTACACCAGCGGGGCCAGCGAGTCCGGCACCCCGGCGAGGTCCGGCTCCTCGTGGACGACCCGGTAGAGCATGACCTCCGAACTGCCCTGCCCGAAGGGCGAGTCGCCCATCGCGGCGTACGCCAGCGTCGCGCCGAAGGCGAAGACGTCGGTGGCCGGGGTGACCGCCGCCCCGCGCACCTGCTCCGGCGCGAGGAAGCCGGGGGAGCCGACAGCGGTGCCCACATGGGTGAGGGTGCTCGCGCCGGTGGACCAGGCGATGCCGAAGTCGATGATCCGGGGGCCCTTGGGCGACAGCAGGATGTTGGAGGGCTTCAGGTCGCGGTGGACGACCCCGGCCTCGTGGACGGCCACCAGGCCCTCCGCCAGGGCGGCGCCGATGGACGCGGTCTCGGCGGCCGGGAGCATGCCGTCCCGGGCGACCTTGTCGTGCAGGGAGGGCCCGGGGACGTACTGCGTGGCGAACCACGGGCGGTCCGCCTCCAGGTCGGCGGCGACCAGCCGGGCCGTGCAGCCGCCGCGGATACGTCTCGCTGCGGACACCTCGCGGGCGAAGCGGGAGCGGAACTCCTGGTCCTCCGCCAGCTCGGGGCGGATCACCTTCAGTGCGACGCGCTGGCCGCGCTTGTCGGCGCCCAGGTAGACGACGCCCATGCCGCCCGCGCCCAGCCGCCGGTGCAGGCGGAACGAGCCGACGACACGCGGATCCTCGCGCCGGAGCCGCATCATCGCCATGTCGTCCATCCCCGCTGCCTGCCTGGCCAGTCTGACGCCGACAGCTTACGGACTGTCCACCCGTCGTGCCGCGAGGCCGCGCCCGCGCGGGGCGGCGGATTGTCAGTGCCGGATGGGATCCTTGAAGAGTGGGGAACATTCCGGCCGCTGACGGCACGGAATTTCGACATGCCGTCAACAGTCCATCGGACAAGGGGGATTGACGCCATGAAGGGTGACCGCGTGGAGATAGTCGTCGACGCGGGCGACACGACGAGGACCTACGAAGTGGTCGCCACCAGGGCGGGCCGCAGGGTCGAAACGGCGGTCCGCCGAGGGGTGGTGGAAGTGAGCGAAGTCACCCGGTCCGGCTCGGTGGTGCGCACCGCGCGCTTCATGGCCACCCGGGTCCTCGCCCTGGTGGAACAGCCCGTGCCGACCGGCGACGTGGAGGACGACGAGCGGGGCTGACGGGCCGCGTCCGCGCCCGCCCGGGGGATCCCCTCGGGGATGTCCCGGGGGTGCGGCCGGGTCCCTCCACCCAGGGGAGTACACGAGCGGTCCCCGAGTCATCCTCGGGGAGGCCAGGGAAGCGGTACGAAGGCATGACGACCGGCGCCGGAGCCGCGCCTAGTGTTGAGCTCAAGCGGCGGGCGGAGCACTCGTCCCCCGAGGTCAAACGCCCGCCGCCCCGACAACTGTGCATGAGCACGGACCACGACCCGGGAGAGGGCCATGGCGAACACGGTGAGCCGTACGGTGCGGCCGGCGCGCGGCAACAGGATCGCCGCCTTCGGCATACGCCCGTCGGGCACCCGGCATCCGCTGGTGGCGGTGGCGATGGTGCTGCCGCTCGCGGTGCTGCTCGCGGTGGCCTTCGGGGGCTGGGACGCGGTGGTCACACAGGCGTCGTCCGTAGCCGGTCTGATGGGGCGCTGACAGATCGCCCGGCGGCCCCGGAAGAGCGGTCCGGGGCCGCGAGGACCGGTGAACCAACCCCGTGGGGACGGGGGTACGGCGGACGGCACGAATGCCCGGGTACCCGTGGCGGTACCCGGGCATCACACCCGGCATTGCCAGTGAGCGGCGCGCTGCCGCACAGTGGGCCGGTGACACGTGCAGTGGGGGAGGAAGTGACCAGTAGCGGAACACCGCTGACGCACGCCCTGGGGGCGGTCGCGGCCGCGGCCTCACGGGTCCCCGCCCAGGTGCGGCCCGCCGTGCTCGCCGAACGGCCCGACGCCACCGTCGTCCGGGGCGGCCGGCTCGTCGCCAAGGCCCACGCCCCGGGCACCGATCCGGAAGAGCTCGCGCTGCGGCTGCGCGTGGCGGCGCATCCGCTGCTGGACGGTGTCCTGCTGCCCCCGGCGCCGCTGACCGACCACAAAGGCGCGCTGAGCATCGTACTCCTCGGTCGCACCGTGAGCCTGTGGCCCCTCGGCGAGCCGGTCGACCACGACGACCCCGACGCCGCGCCCTGGGCCGAGGCCGGCACGCTCCTGGCCCGTCTGCACACCGTGCCGCCGGCCGGGCTGCCCGGCCGGACGCCGCCGATGCGCGGCCCGGTCAGGGCGGCCGCCGCGGTCGCCAGGATGCTCGCCGCGGGCCCCGGCGACCCGGCGGTGCTCGCCGCCTGGCACGGACTGCCGGCCTGGGCGCGCGGCGAGGCTGCGCAGCCGCGGCAGGTGCTCTGCCACGGCGACCTGCACATGGGCCAACTGGTGCGCCACCCGGCGCCCGACGGGCCGTGGTGCCTCATCGACGTGGACGACCTCGGGCTCGGCGAGCCCACCTGGGACCTGGCCCGGCCGGCGATGTGGTTCGCCGCCGGGCTGCTCGACCCCGCCGACTGGGGCCGCTTCCTCGGCGCCTACCGCGCCGCGGGCGGCCCCGCCGTCCCCGAGGACGGCGACCCGTGGCCGCATCTCGACGTGGCGGCGCGGACGTTGGCGGTACAGACCGCGGCCGTCGCGGTCGCCAAGGCCGCGCAGGAGGGCCGCGCGCTGGACGGTACGGAACAGGCCGTCCTCGACACGTGCCGCCGGATCGCGGAAGTAAAGTGCAGTTCTACGCCGGGGGAAGACCTCCGGCAGGCGCGAGCGAGGAGATGAGCCGACGATGCTCTGTCCCAAGTGTCATGGCCCGATGCAGACGTACACCCGCAGCGGCGTCCAGATCGAGCAGTGCGGCAACTGCCGGGGGATCTTCCTGGACTACGGGGAGCTCGAGGCCCTGACCCGCATGGAGGGGCAGTATGCCCAGCCCGCCCCGCCGCCGGCTGGTTACCCGCAGGCCTACCCGCAGCAGCACGCCGCGCCGGCCTGGGGTGCCCCGCACGGGGGTCACCACGGCCACCACAAGCACCAGAGCTGGGCGCACATGCTCTTCTCGTCGTGACGACGAGCGAGGGCCGGAGCGATTGCTCCGGCCCTCGGCTGCTGGTGGACGATACTGGGATTGAACCAGTGACCTCTTCCGTGTCAGGGAAGCGCTCTCCCGCTGAGCTAATCGTCCTCGGTACTGCGGGTGGTGCTGGTACGGCGTGCGCGATACTGGGATTGAACCAGTGACCTCTTCCGTGTCAGGGAAGCGCTCTCCCGCTGAGCTAATCGCGCTCGGGTCCCCGTGCCGAAGCCCTGGGGAAGGCCCTCCCGGGCCCAGTGGACGATACTGGGATTGAACCAGTGACCTCTTCCGTGTCAGGGAAGCGCTCTCCCGCTGAGCTAATCGTCCTCAGAGGTGGAGACGGGATTTGAACCCGTGTAGACGGCTTTGCAGGCCGTTGCCTCGCCTCTCGGCCACTCCACCAGCGCGGGGGCGCCAACCCCCACTTCGAGCGGACGACGAGATTCGAACTCGCGACCCTCACCTTGGCAAGGTGATGCTCTACCAACTGAGCCACGTCCGCAGTGTCTCCCCGGAGCTCACACCCGGGTGGGACCGCCGCCGGTGCGCTTCCGCGTCCCGGCGACGAGTTGAACTCTAGCGGATTACGGCTCCGCCACCAAAACGCGTTTCCGCAGCGTGCCGGGTCGGTGACCAGCGCATCTCGTCCGTCGCCGCCGACCTAGACTCGCACTCGCCCCTCCGGACCGACCTGGGAAGCCCCGTGCCCGACCTCGAGCCCCTCGCCCGATTCGGCGGCCTCGTCGCCTCCGACCTGCGGGATGTCACCACGGACCCGGCCGCGCTGGACTCGTCCGGCTTCTGGGCGGTGGTCGCCGGCTTCGAGGGCGGAACGGTCTGCGCGCGCTTCGGGAACGTACGGCCGGAACCCGCCACGGCGGCCCCCCGCCGGCTCTGGAAAGGCCCCGCCCGCGCCGACTGGACGTCCTCACTGGACCGTGCCGGGTACACCGCGGGAGTGCGCCGCGTCCGCGAGTACATCGCGGCCGGCGAGGTCTACCAGGCCAACCTCTGCCGGGTCCTCACCGCGCCGCTGCCCGACCCGGACGCCGACATCGACGCCCTCGCGGCCGTCCTCGCCCGCGGCAACCCCGCCCCGCATGCGGGAACGGTCCGGCTGCCCGCGCACGGCATAGAGGTGGCCAGCGCCTCCCCCGAACTCTTCCTGCGCCGCCGCGGCAAGGTGGTCGAGTCCGGGCCCATCAAGGGCACCGGCCGCACCGAGGCCGACCTGCTGCCCAAGGACCACGCGGAGAACGTCATGATCGTCGACCTGGTTCGCAACGACCTCGGCCAGGTCTGCGCCACCGGCACGGTCACCGTCCCCGATCTCTGCGTCGTGGAGAAGCACCCCGGCCTGGTCCACCTCGTCTCCACCGTGCGCGGCGAACTGCGCGAGGGCGCCGGCTGGGCCGCACTGCTGGACGCCGCGTTCCCGCCGGGATCCGTCACCGGGGCGCCCAAGTCCAGCGCCCTGCGCATCATCGCCGAACTGGAGACCGCCCCGCGCGGCCCCTACTGCGGTGGCATCGGCTGGGTCGACGCCGACCGCGGCACCGGCGAGCTCGCCGTGGGCATCCGCACCTTCTGGATCGACCGCGCCGCCCCCGGCGCCCCCGTGCTGCGCTTCGGCACCGGCGCCGGGATCACCTGGGGCTCCGATCCGGAGCGGGAGTGGGACGAGACGGAACTGAAGGCCTCCCGGCTGCTGGCGGTAGCGTCGGGTACGTACGACTCGAACGAAGGCGAACGGAACCATGGGGCAGAGTGACACCGTGAGCACGACCACCCTGGGCCCGATCTGGGTCAACGGCGCGCTGCGCGAGACCGACGAGGCGTCCGTGTCCGTCATGGACCATGGCCTGACCGTCGGGGACGGCGTCTTCGAGACGCTCAAGGCGACCGGCGGCACCGCGTTCGCGATGGACCGCCACCTGCGCAGGCTGACCCGCTCCGCGCGCGGCCTCGGCCTGCCCGAGCCCGACCAGGACGAGGTGCGCCACGCCTGCGAGGCCGTACTCGCCGCCAACCCGGTTCCCCACGGCCGGCTCCGCGTCACGTACACCGGCGGCGCCTCGCCGCTCGGCTCCGAGCGCGGCACCACCGGCCCCACCCTGGTCGTCGCCCTCGGTGCCGCGACCGTCCGTCCGGACACGACCGCCGTCGTCACCGTCCCCTGGACCCGCAACGAGAAGGGCGCCCTCGCGGGGCTCAAGACCACCTCGTACGGGGAGAACGTCGTCGCCCTGGCCCGCGCCCACCAGCACGGCGCCTCCGAGGCGCTGTTCGCCAACACGCAAGGACGCCTCTGCGAAGGCACCGGCTCCAACGTCTTCGTCGTCCTCGGGGGCAAGCTGCTCACGCCGCCGCTCGCCTCGGGCTGCCTCGCCGGGATCACCCGCGAGCTCGTCATCGACTGGGCGGGCGCCGAGGAGGCCGACCTGCCGTTCGAGGCCCTCGCCGAAGCGGAGGAGATCTTCGTGACCTCCTCGCTCCGCGACGTCCAGGGCGTCCACCGGGTCGACGACCGTGACCTGGCCACCGGGTCCCACCCCGGCCCGGTCACGGCCAAGGCGATGCGGGTCTTCGCGGAGCGGTCGGCGGAGCACCCGAACCCCTGAGTCCGGGATGGTTGAACCCGTGACGTAACCGCGGCGACCCGGTACAACTCCACACCATGACCACCACCCTGCGCCCGGCCGAGCCCGAGCAGCGCTGGCGCGGCGGAGTACGCGCCCGCCGCTTCCATGTCTGCGTCAACGGGCGACCGGTGGGGGAGACCACCTTGTGCACCGACGCCCGGTTCGGGCCCGAGGCCGGCCGCATCGCCGCGCTGCGGATCGACCACGACCAGCAGCGCCGCGGCCGCGGCACGGTCGCCGCCCTCGCCGCGGAGGAGGTCCTGCGGGGGTGGGGCTGCCGCCGCATCGAGGTCTCGGTGCGGACGCAGGACACGGCCGCGCTCCGCCTCGCGGGCGTGCTGGGGTACGTCGTCCGCAACCGGAGCATGCGCAAGGCGCTGCCCGACGTGCCCCCGGCCCTGCCCGAGGGCAGCGTCGTGCGGCCCATGACGGAGGCGGAGTACCCGGGGTGGGTGGCCCGCAGACAGGACGACTACGTCCGGTCCTGGACGCGGCACGGCGTGCCCGAGGCGCAGGCTCGCGAGAAGGCCGAGGCGGACGACCGGACGGCCCTGCCCGAGGGGCTCGCGACGCCCGGTGCGGTGCTGAGGGTGCTGAGGGCACGGGAGGCCGGCAGGACCGGGGTGGGGGACCCGGTGGGGGAGCTGTGGGTGGGGCGGAGGGACGAGGACACGGGATTCGTCTTCGACGTCCGCGTCGCAGCGGGGCACCGGAAACGGGGCCACGGGCGCACGCTCATGCTCGTCGCGGAGCGGGAGTGCCTGGCGGCGGGACTGCGGTGGCTCGGCCTCAACGTCTTCGCCGGGAACGAGGCGGCGGAGGGGCTCTACGCTTCGCTGGGGTACGGGGTGACAGAGGTGCACTTGGCGAAGCCGCTTGTCTGAGTGTCCGGGGTTGGCCCCGCCGGCGGTGCGGCCGGTTCACCGGCGGCGCTGCCTTCACCCGGCCCACCCGACGTACCCCGCGAGGCGGTCACTGAGCGCGCAGGGCGATCGGGCGGGAGGGGGGCGCACCCACCGACCGGCGTGCGCTGGCGTGCGCACGCCGATGAGTGCGCGGTGCGTGATGGTCAGTGGGCCAGGGCGGCGTCTGCGAGTGATTCGATGCGGGTGCGCAGGCCGTCCTGGGACCTGCCGCCGTCGAGGCGCTCGCCGGAGATGACGTAGGTGGGGGTGCCGGTGACCCCGATGGCCTTGCCCTCGGCCTGGTCGGCGTCGACGACGAGGAGATGCCGCCCGTCGACGAGCGCCGTGTCGACCTCTTCCGCGTCGAGCCCGAGCTCGGCCGCGATCTCGACCAGCAGCGCCTCGCCCCGCTCGCTCAGCTCCTCCGTGCGGGCGAGGACCGCCTCGGCGTACTCCCAGCCGTGGCCCTGGGCGAAGGCCTCCTCCGCGGCCTGGGCGGCGGCGTAGGAGTGCTTGTGCTTCTCCAGCGGGAAGTGCCGCAGCTGGATCTCCAGGGCGGCGCCGTACCGCTCGCGCAGGGCGTGCAGGTCGGTGAGGGCGGCGGCGCAGTCGGGGCACTGGAGCTCGCACCAGTACTCGAGGACCACGGTGCGGGGGGTCGCTTCGTTCATGGGGCCAGTCTCCCACCGGGGGAGGAGCCGTCCCGGAGATCACCCTGAGGTTCCCGCCCGGCCGTGGCCCGCGGGCGCCGGGCGGGTGCACGATGGAGCGAACAGACCACTTCGGAGGAGCTCCGCATGCTGACCTCGACCGTGTGTGTCGCGCTGTCCGCGGCGGGCCTGGTGATCGCCCTGCTCACCGCCTACCGGCGCAGGTTCCGCAGGGCGACGATGATCGCGGCGGCGGCGCTGCTGCCCGTCGGCCTGTACATGACGGGCCTTGTCTCGCTGGCCGGGACCGTCGTCCGGGCCGTCGCCGACTGGGCGGCGGACCTGGTGTTCAAGCCGTCGGTGTGGGCGGGCTTCGGCGTGCTCGCCCTGTCGGTCGTGCTGTACGTCCTCGCGCGGGTCGGACGCAGCAAGGGCGTCGCGCAGGGGAGCGCGGGCCGGGCTGTCGCGCCGGGCGTGGGGGCGCCGGCTCTGGCGCAGGGGAAGAAACCGGTCCCGAAGGCGGCGAAGACCGATCCCGACCTGGCCGAATTCGGTGAGATCGAGGAGATCCTCAAGCGCAGGGGGATCTGAGCGGCGTGTTGGTGGCCGGGGGCGGCGGGGCTACGCCATCATCGCCCTGGCGGACCTCGACTACCGCCCCCTGAGCGGGATTTGGCGTGTCCGGGGGCGTACGGTTGTGCGAGTTCGCGTCCCTCCGAGCACACCGTAAGGGCATGGAAGCCGAAGCAGACGACGACGAGCCCCGCGGCTGCCTGTTCGCCCTCTCCCAGCCGCCGCTCATGCTGTTCCTGGCCGTGATCGGCAGTCTGCTCGCCTTGGGCGGGCTCTACGACCTCTGGCCGTTCTGAGCCGGGACGGCGACGGCCTCGCGGCGGCGCGCCCGGTAGGCGGCGACGTGGAGCCTGTTGCCGCAGGTGCGGCTGTCGCAGTAGCGGCGCGAGCGGTTCCGTGACAGGTCGACGAAGGCGCGTCGGCAGTCGGGGGCGTCGCATCGGCGCAGCCGCTCGCGCTCACCGGCGACGAGGAGGAACGCCAGGGCCATCCCGCAGTCGGCGGCCAGGTGCTCGGCAAGGGAGGCGCCCGGGGCGAAGTAGTGGACGTGCCAGTCGTAGCCGTCATGGTCGGTGAGCCTGGGCGTGGTGCCGGCCTCGGCGACGAGCGAGTTGATCAGGGCCGCGGCCTCGGCCGTGCCGGGCGCGGAGAAGACCTGGGCGAAGAGCTGCCGTACGGCACGCACCGCGACGAGGTCGTCCTCGTCGAGCGTGCCCACCTCGCTGACCTCGTTGCGCTCCACGAACGCGCGCAGCGCGGCGAGGTCGCTCAGACCCTCGCGGCCGTCACTCTCCGGTGTGGTGTTGATGAGATCCACCACGCAGTCGAGTGCGCACCTGGTGTCATGGTTGATCAGCACGGGATCGCTCTCTCCCTGGCCTGGTGGGTCGGGCGTTCCGGTGACTGTAGCGCGAGAGCCGTCGTCGTGGAGCGTGCTGCTCCCCGACGACGGCTCTGGCAGGTCGGGTCCGCGCCGTACCCCCGAGATGCGTACGGCGACGGACGGTCGGTGGACTCAGCTCTCGGCGAGGATGTGCGAGAGCTCCGTGTCCAGGTCGAAATGACGGTGTTCGGTGCCGGGGGGCACCGCGGCGTCGGTCCGCTTGAGGAACGACTCCAGGGCCCGCGCAGGGGCCTCGAGCAGCGCCTCCCCCTCCGGAGAGCTGAGGGCGATGCACACGACGCCCTGGCCGTGACTGCGGGACGGCCAGACCCGGACGTCGCCGGTGCCGGTGGGCCGGTGCAGACCTTCGGCGAGCAGGTCGCGGGCGAAAACCCATTCGACTGTCTCCTCGGCACCGGTGTGGAAGGTGGCGTGCACGGCGTAGGGATCGGCCGTGTCGTACCGCAAGCCCGCGGGTACGGGCAGTGACGATTCGCTCGACACAACGAGGCGCAGGTGCAGCTCGCAGCTGACCGTGGTGTTCATAAGCGCCAGGGCCTTTCGCTCAGTGTGCGCTCGGGGATTCGCACGTCGGCGAAATCGACATGCCACCTGCGGGGACGTTGTAAACCCCTCTGACGGGTTTGTGAGGGTTCCGGTACCTCGTCCGGCCGAGTTCTTTTCCTCCCCGGCGAGCCATTCCGGTGACGAAGCGGGGTCGGGTAAGTTTGGCGGCATGACTGCGGAGAGTGACGGGCGGGAGGCGGCTGTGGCCATGGATCCCGCGACCGTCGGCAAGGGGGGCGGCGGGGGCGAGGAGCCGCAGGGCTCCGAGCGCCCGCTGGGGTCGAGGGCGCCGCGTTTCATCCGGCGCTCCCGCGCGCTGCACGTGAGCTGGCAGGCCGGGGTCTTCCTGGTGGGTCTGGCGATCGTCGGGACGGGCGTGGTCCTGCTTCCGCTGCCGGGGCCCGGCTGGGTGGTGATCTTCGCCGGCATGGCGGTCTGGGCGACCGAGTTCGTCTGGGCCCAGCTGGTGCTGCGCTGGACCAAGCGGAAGGTCACCGAGGCGGCGCAGAAGGCGCTCGACCCGAAGGTGCGGCGGCGGAACCTGACGCTGACCGTCATCGGACTGGTGATCATCGGCGTCCTGATGGGCTACTACGTGTGGCGGTTCGGCCTCGTGATGCCGTGGAAGGCCGACCTCCACTGAGGGTGCGCCGTGCGCGATGGTCGGGGCACCCGCTGACATGCGGTAATGTTGTTCCCGCACCGGGGCGATTAGCTCAGCGGGAGAGCACTTCGTTCACACCGAAGGGGTCACTGGTTCGATCCCAGTATCGCCCACCCGGACCGAGGGCCCGGAAGCCGGCAGCGGCTTCCGGGCCCTCGTCGTGTGCCCGGCGATCGTGGTGTTCAGGCCTTCCGCGGGACGTGGGGTGGCGTCCGCCCGAAGGGCCTGTCGTGAGCGTTCGACGGAGTGCGCGCGGGACACGGGGCCTGAGGGCGGCCGGGGCCGCCCTCGCCACGCCGGCCCTGCCGGAGGCCCGCTGCGGTGCCGGTGGCGACCCGGACGGCGGGACGGTGACCATCCGCTACCCCCGGTAGCGCCCAGGGCCAGGTGAAGACGGCCGCTCTTTTCGCGAAGGACCGCCCGCCCATCCACCTGAACGCCCAGTCGGGCCGGCGAGGCCCATGGCAGGCTGCTCGGCGTCCCCGTCGGCGGGGACGCCTTCGCCGTCGTCCACAGCCCCGGAGGCTTTCCAACGCGTCGGCGTCCCCCCGCCCTGGCGGGAGTGGGACGAGTTCGACGCCGTGTCCACAAGATCAGCGCCGCCGAGGGCGACCTGTACGTGCCGGCGAAAACCACGGGGTGATGCACCTGAACGAACCTCTATCCCCGCGCCAGAACGGCAGCGCGGCTGTACGGGGCGGCGCAGGTCGGCGGGGGCGGGGCCTGGCGGCGGTTCCGTTCCTCACCCCGCCCCGATGATCTCCCCGGTGCGATTCCGGGCGTGCGCCTGCTGACCGCGGTGCTGTTCCGCGCGAGGTCGGACGGACGCCCGATGAACCTCCGCCGAAAGGGGCCCCCGCCGCACGGCGCGCACCCTCGCCCGGCACGCGGGCGCCCCGGCCCTGCTCGCGGTGATCCCTCCACCGGGGGTGTGGCTGGTCGGGGCCCGGTTCAAGCCCGGCGACGAGATCGTCGCCAGCCTGGAACTGCTGCCCCGGGCGACCCACCGCCGACGACTACCGGTGGCTGACCCGCGGCATCGCGGACATCCCCGTACCCGCCTTCTCCGCCAACTCGCCCGTACTGGCCGCCGGTTCGGTGGTGGGCGTGCTCATCTCCTGCTCGCTGGGCGGCCTACGCCTTCGCCAGGATCCGCCTCACCGGGCGCAACCTGCTCTTGGCCGTGATGATCTCGACGCGGCTGCCGGCCTTTTTGGTACGTGCTCTCGAAAACCGACCTGATCAACACTTACCTTCCGTTGCTGCTCGGGAAATACCTCGCCGCCGACGCGTTCTTCGTCTTTCCCATGGTGCAATTCATACGCAATCAAGCCGGGAATTGCCGAGGCGGCCCGTATCGACGGCTGCGCACATCCGCGCGTCTATGGAGCATCGTGCTCCCTTTGTGCCGGCCCGCTCTCATCACGAGTGCCCTCTTCACGTTCATCTGGGGGCGCTGCCCGGCGGGGAAGCTCTCACCGGCGTCAGTGTGCTCACCGCGGTCGCGCTCGGCGGCGGGGCTGCGGGCCTTCGTGCCGCCGGCCGCGCCGTGCGGTGCTGCTGCTCGCGGGCGGGCCGGCGGTGGTCGCGGTCGCGGCGTGGACGCTCGTGCCGCTTGCGGTGGTGGCGGCGGGGTGCCTGGTCGGGGCGGCGGTGGCGGCGGGGTGCCGTCCCGGAGGGCAGCCCGCGTGCGCGGCCGGTTGTTGTGTGCGGCTCGTTTGCGCCCGCGGCGGGCGGTTCTCCCGCCCGCCCTCCCCGGACTTCGGCCAGGGTGTCAGGGGCGTACGTGCCGACGCAGTCCGCAGGATGCGAGCACGAGGTGGAGGCGCTCCTCGGTGGCCTCGGCGAGTGGCGGGACCAGCAGTGTCGGGATGCCCGCCTCGACCGCCGCGCCGTCGTGACCGGAACGGTCCCCGACCATCAGCGCCTCGTCCGGGCCCACCCCGAGCACGTCCAGCGCCACTCGGAAGATGGCGGGATCGGGCTTGCAGACACCGTGCTCGAAGGAAAGCACGAACCGGTCGACGTGACCGTCGAGGCCCGCCTTCACGAACCAGGGGCGGATGTCGAAGTGGACGTCACTGACCACGGCCACCCCGACCCCGGCGGCCTTCAGCGTCGCAAGCGTCCGCTCCACGTCCGTCGCGAAGAGATCGGCGTCCGGCTGCGCGAGCTCGTCGTACAGGGCGCCCATCAAGGCCTCGTCGATGCCCGCGGCCGAGACCCACCGCGCGAAACCGGCGCGGTACGACCCCAAGGACGCGTCCGCGCCGGTCATCGCCCGCGCCACGGCAGGCTGCCCGATCGCCGTGTCGAGTGCCGCGCTGAGCCGCCTCACCTCCGCCGGCGAGGTGTCCCGGGCGAGGCGCCGCAACGCGCCCTCGATCCACGACCCGCCCTTCGGACCGGCGTGGTCAGGACCCCACTTGGGGACGATGAGCGTTCCCACCCAGTCCAGAAGGACGGCCTTGAAGGTGGACGGGTCTTCCCCGGGGCGAGGTTCGATCACGTCGCCGGTATACCAGGTGCGGTTCGGCCGGGCGGAGGGTGACTTCCCCCAACCCCCCGTCCCGCCGTCCTGTGCCCGAACCGGCGGGAGGGGGTGTGGCGGGGTGCGCCCGTGGGCGCACCTCCCAGCGTTGGCTGGGCGAGCCGAGCGGCGAACCCGGAGCCGAATGACGTAGGGCCGGACCGCGAGCCCTGTGGGGTCCCCTGGCCGATGGCTGGGGGAGGGGCGCAAGCAACCCGCACGCGACAACGGACCGCGACCACAACCCACCCACCCGCACGATTCCTACCGCAGGCGCCCCAGCGCGTCCCGCACGCGCCGCACGTCGCGCAGACGGTGCTCGTACGTCGCCCCGACCGCCAGCAGGAGGACGCCCGCCAGGGCGAGCGGCACCCAGCGGGGGAGCGCGCCGAGGGCCTGGGCGATGTAGGGCGCCAGTTCGTGCAGCGCGTCGAGTGCGAGCACGCCCGACCCCAGCAGGAGCGGCGCCGCCAGCCGGTGCCGGGCACCAAGGAGCATCACGGCGAGCGAGGCCGCGCCCAGGAACAGGGGGCGGACCCAGCCCGGGTCTCCCCAGGCGGCGGCGAGGCTCGGGAGCAGGGTCGCGGAGAGTCCGGGGGCGTAGGCGGCCCAGGAGGAGAACGCGGAGTCACGGCGCCGGCGCAGGGCGCCGACGCCCAGGGCGGCGACCGTGACGGGGAGCGTGTACGCCTCCGGGACGTGGACGTCGGACGCCGCGAGGCGCACCCAACCGGCCGCGACCATCAGGCAGGTCGCGACGTACCCGAGCCACCGCCGGTCGGCCCGCAGCGCCGCGACCGCCGCGGCGAGGACGCCCGCGAGGGCGAGCGCGAGGGCGAGCAGTGCGCGGTCGTCGGCGACGAGGACGACCCCGAGGAGGGCCGCCGCGTGGCCGGGGTGCTCGAAGAAGCGCCCGGGGGTGCGGAGGGCGGCTGCCTGGGCGGCCGCGGCAATCGCGAGGAGGGTGAACGCCGCCGCGTGCGCGGGCAGTCCGGTCCAGGCGAGGCCGGCCGCGCAGGCGACCACGGCGGCGGCGCTCACCACGCGGGTGTGCGACGCCACGGCGTACAGCGCGCCGAGGCAGGCCGTCAGCACGGCGAGCACGATGAGCGTCGTCGTGCGCTGCGGGTGGGCCCAGGCGACAGCCGTCGCGGCGAGCCCGCACGCTGTCGCCAGGGCGGTCCAGGTCAGGGCCCTGGCCGACAGCGCGAGCAGGGCGGCCACGACGACGAGCCGTACGGGCAGCGGGCCGGGCACGCACACCGCGAGCGCGGCCGACACCAGGGCGCCGGAGGCGGCGACCGGGCCGTACGGGGTGCCGCGGTGCAGCCGCGCCGCCGCGGCCAGTTCCGCGGCGAGCAGGCCGGCCACCGCGACCGCGCCGTACGCGCCGTCCCACGCGTCGGGCGTGAGGACGCCCACGACCAGCGAGGGCAGCGCCCACAGCAGTGCGAGGGCGTGCACCGTGGCGGCGCCGGCCGCGAGACCCGCGGCCACCGGGCGGAGGCGGGCCGGTACGGCGAGGGCCGCCGCACCCAGCACGACCGCCGCGCACACCAGGTACTCCGGGACGACCCAGTCGCCGGGCACGCCGGCCCGCACGAGCCCGCCTGCCGCGCCGACGACCGCGAGCGCCACGACCCCGGACAGGATCCCGGACACGGCGGCGGGCACGGCGGGCCGCAGCGCGACGGCGAGGGCGACCGCCGCCGCGCCCAGCAGCAGCGCGCCCGCGCGCAGTGCCGCACCCGTGTCGCCGGCCGACAGGGAGAGCCCGCCCGCGGTGAGCAGTCCGGCCGTCCCGAGCGCCGTCCCGGCGACCGCGGCGGTGATCCGCGTCCCGCGCCCGGCGGTGAGGAGGGCGGCCGCCGCGTCCAGGGCGGCCGTGACGAGCAGGGCGGTCGCCAGACCGTACGCCGACTGCGCGGCCGACGCCCACAGCGCCAGGGGGAGTTGACCGATCGCCACGGCGAAGGGCACGGGCAGCACGAGCCGCCCGAGCGCCTTTCCGTACCCGGCCCACAGCGCGGTGACGACGGCCAGGGACACCGCCGCGTAGCGCAGCCCGTCCGTGCCGGAGAACACCACGCGGTGGAGCGCGTACGCGTCGAGCAGCAGCAGGACGAGGCCGAGGCAGGCGACGACCTCGGCCGTGGCGGTCAGCGCGCGGCGCAGCAGCAGCGACGGGACGCCCGTCGCCGCGAGGGTCAGCGCGCCCAGCACGGCGGCCCGGCCGCCGATGCCGAGGTGGCCCCAGCTGATGACGGTGAACGCGATGGCCGCGACCGCCAGCAGCACACCGCCCAGGGCCAGCAGCAGGTTCTGCACCGCGCGCGGCGACGTCTCGCGGCGCGGCGGGCCACCCCGGGGCGGAGCCGGCCGCGTGCCCCACGGGGCCGGAGGGTACGGCGGCCGCAGTTGCGCCAGCAACTGCCCGCGCCGGGCGATGAGGCGGCCACGCTCGGCGTCCAGCCGCAGGAGCGCGCGGTCGGTCTCGCGCAGTTCCTCGGCGACCGGCCCGAGCAGGGGCAGCGCGCAGCGCGGACAGGCGGGCGGCGGCGTCGCGGGCAGGTAGGCGCCGCACGCGGGGCAGCGGTCGTGCGGCGGGGGCGTGGTGTCCATGGCTCGGAGTGTGGCGCGGCCCACGTGGCCGGGCATGCGCGCCGGTACTCAGATCCGCGCTGAGTACGCACACTGGCTGCATGGACTGGAGCCGTTACCGCTTCCGCAGTCTGTGGCGGATCGCCGCCTCGCCCGAGGCCGTGTACGACCTCCTGGAGCGCCCGCACGAGTACCCGGCCTGGTGGCCCCAGGTCCGCGAGGTGCGGCAGACCGGCGAGACCGCCGGCATGCTGCGCTTGCGCTCGGTCCTGCCGTACGACCTGTTCGTCACCGCGCAGCAGACCCGCCGCGACCCGGGGGCGCGGGTTCTTGAGGCGGCGATGTACGGGGACCTGGAGGGGTGGGTGCGGTGGACGGTCGGCGCGGACGGCGCGGACGGCGGCACCCGGCTGCTCTTCGAGGAGGAAGTGATCGTCAACAAGCCGCTGATGCGGCGGCTGGCCGTGCCGTGCCGGCCGCTGTTCCGGGCGAACCACGCCCTGATGATGCGGCAGGGGAGGCGCGGCATGGCCGCCCGGTTGCGCGCGGAGGGCGCACCCGGCCGGGAAGCCGTTTGAACGCAGCCGCCGGTGCCCTGTATTGTTCAGGTCGTCCCGGGCGATTAGCTCAGCGGGAGAGCACTTCGTTCACACCGAAGGGGTCACTGGTTCGATCCCAGTATCGCCCACCGTCACGAAGGGCCGGTCCATCTAGGACCGGCCCTTCGTCGTGCGCTGGGCCCTGTCGTCAAAGTAGCTCCCCCAGCTCCGCTGGGAGGTGCCGCGCCAGGTGCCGCGGGGTGGGGGCACCCCCGGGCGAAGGCCGGGGGAGGGACTTCGACGACAGGGCCTAGGCCGCCGGCTCCTCGGGTGTCCGAGCGGGCGACGGCCGCAGCGGCCATGCCGGGTCGACCTGCTCGTCCGTGCCGCTGCGGGCGAACCAGGCCTGCAGCCCGCGGGCCTGGCCGGCGTGCCAGACCGCCTGCCGGGCGTGCAGTTCGGCGGGCGGCACGCCGCCGATGCGCGTGGAGAAGCGGTGTCCCAGCACTCGTACGAGTGTGAGCGCGGCGAGGGCGTCCGCCGCGGCGTCGTGAGCGTCGGTCAGCACCACGCCGTAGTGCGCGCACAGGTCGGTGAGGGTGCGGCGGCCCTTGCGGTAGCGGTCGAGGTGCTTGTCCAGGACCCGGGGGTCGAGGACGCGCAGCGCGCCGCGGACCAGGTAGGCGTCGAGCGGCATGCCGCGGTGGCGTTTCAACTCCCGGTCGAGCAGCGTCAGGTCGAAGGGCGCGTTCATCACCACCAGCGGCACGCCGGCCGCGGCCTGCTCGGCCAGCGCGCGTGCCAGTTCCTCCATCACCGGGCCGGGGCGGCGTCCGTTCGCCCGGAGGTGGTCGTCGTCCAGCCCGTGTACCGCGCGGGCCCCTTCGGGCACCGGGACCCCCGGGTCCACCAGCCAGCGGGTCGTCCTGGCCGGTATGCCGGGGGCGTCCTCGACCACCAACGCGGCCGAGACGACCCGGTCGTGCTCCACGTCGACCCCCGTGGTCTCCGTGTCGAAGGCGGCCAGCGGGCCGTCGTACCAGTGCGGCATGGCGCACCTCCCGTGCGGATCGCAGGATTTGGGCGGCCGGAGGGGCGCCCTTACGGTACGTACCCGTGACCGCACGTCACCGAACCGCAACGGTTTGCGACTTGTCGCTGGTGGGGATGAAGATGGCAACGGGGGTCACCAGGATTCCCGCGCCCGGAAGGCACGGAGAGCGATGGCGCTCGAGCAGCCCGGCCCGGGTGGGCTGCTGTCCGAACGGAACGCACCGTTGCGCGGCGGACTCGCCACCACCAGCTGCATGGAAACCCTCCAAGTGGGATATCTGCACGCGGTGGCGGCGGCCGCCGGCTGTTCGCTCGCCCAGCCCTTCCCGGACAACGGCATCGACTGGCACATAAGCCACAGTTCGCACGGCCACAGCGTGGACGACGAAGTGACCATCAAGGTGCAGCTCAAGTGCACCTACCAGGTCGCCCCGCGGCCCGCTGGCCCGACCTTCGCCTTCACGCTCGAGAACGAGCACCTGGTGAAGCTGGCCCGGAACCCGGTCTCGGTACACAAGATCCTCGTGGTGATGCTCGTGCCCCGCACCCAGGAGGAGTGGCTGCGCGCCAGCCACGACCGGCTGGAGCTGCGGCACTGCTGCTACTGGACGAACCTCGCCGGTCACGCGGTGACCGGCAGGCGCAAGACCACCGTGCGGATACCCACCGCGCGGATATTCGACGACCGGGCCCTGTGCGAGATCATGACGCGGGTCGGGGCGGGAGGGAGGCCCTGATGAGCCCGACGGCCGACGACGCACTCGTCCCGCCCGACCCCGAGCGGGTCGACCCCGGCGTCCTCGTCGCCCTCCTCGCCCGCCACGGCTGGCGGCTGCGCGGCGGCGCCCCCGGACGCTACACACGCTGGACGCCCCCCGGCGAGCCGGCGTCCGCCGCCCGGACCAGCCTCCTGGTGCCCGATCGGCGTACCGCGGGCGCCCGCTACGCCGACCACGCCGAACTGCTGGGCGAGGCCCTCGACGCCCTCGCCCGCTGCGGCGAGCCGTCGGCGCGCGAGGTGCTGACCGCGCTTGCCGTCCCCGGCGACGAGATCCGCTGGCACCGCGAGCCGCCGCCGGCCGCCGGTGCGGCCGTGCCGTGGACGGCCGCGGAGCAGTTGCGCGCCGCCGCCCGCGCCATGCTCATGTCCGCAGCCCGTGCCGAACGCGACCGCTTCGGCTACTTCGGCGCGCGCCACACCGGGCACGCCGACGCCTTCCTGGAACAGGTGCTGGTCGGGGACGCGCCGGGGCACCAGCTCACGGCGTACGCGCCGGTGCCCGAGGGCCGCCGCATCGTGACCACGCTGCTGCGTGCCCTGCAGGCCGCCCGGGACGCCGTGGACTACCAGCGGACCACCGGCGGCATGGAGGCCTTCGACGCGGCCGTGGGCCTCGGCGTCTGCCACGAACTGGCCGACTCCCTGATCCGGATGGTGCGCGGCACCGAGGGCGTGGCGGTCACCCTGGCCTGGGCACCGGCGGCCGGGCCACCGGCGGGGTTCGCGACCGTGCCGGAGCCGGTCGAGTTCTCCCCTGGCGACCTCCCCGCGCTGGAGGCCGCCAGTGATCGTTACGTGCGCGGGGAACCCTCCGTCGACGTGCGGATCACCGGCACCGTCACCCGGCTGCGCCGGCCGCGTCCCTCCGGGGGCGGCACCGTCCGGCTGCGTGTGCTGGCCGGTGCCGACGTACGCCACGTACGCGTCCGCCTGCCGGAGGATGGGTACCGCATCGCGGCCCAGGCGCACCTGGTCGGGCTGCCCGTCCGGCTCTCCGGGCGGCTGGAACGGCGTACCGGCTTCCGTCACCTCACCCACGCGTCCGTGCTGACCCCCGTGCACGTCGACGAGGCCGACCGCGACCGGCTGATGAAAGCCCTGCACGGCGGCGTCGACACCTTCGAGGACTCCTTCGGCGGCTGACCGGGGTGCCCGCCGGGCGGCGGCCGCGCCGCCGGGGCCATCGCTTCGCGGGGCACCCGTGCGGCTCGGTAGGATTCAGCGGTGCAGCATTCCGCTGCCGGACCCAGTGGGACATACGTCAGGAGAGACCGGTGTCAGACGTCCGTGTGATCATCAAACGCGATTCCGAGGAGCAGGAAGAGCGGCTGGTCACCACGGGCACGACGGCGGCCGAGCTCTTCGACGGCGACCGCACCGTCGTCGCCGCGCGCGTGGGGGGCCAGCTCAAGGACCTCACCCACGAGGTCGCCGACGGCGACGAGGTCGAGCCCGTCGGGATCGCCAGCGAGGACGGCCTCAACATCCTGCGCCACTCCACCGCGCACGTGATGGCCCAGGCCGTGCAGGAGCTCTTCCCGGAGGCCAAGCTCGGCATCGGCCCGCCGATCAAGGACGGCTTCTACTACGACTTCGACGTCGACAAGCCCTTCCACCCCGACGACCTCAAGCGCATCGAGAAGAAGATGCAGGAGATCGTCAAGCGCGGTCAGCGCTTCTCCCGCCGTGCCGTCAGCGACGACGAGGCCCGCGAGGAACTCGCCGACGAGCCCTACAAGCTGGAGCTGATCGGCCTCAAGGGCTCCGCCGCCGAGGCCGCCGAGGGCGCCTCCGCGGAGGTCGGCGCCGGCGAACTGACCATCTACGACAACCTGGACGCCAAGACCGGCGAGCTGTGCTGGAAGGACCTCTGCCGCGGTCCCCACCTGCCCTCCACCCGGATCATCCCCGCGTTCAAGCTGATGCGCTCGGCCGCCGCCTACTGGCGCGGCAGCGAGAAGAACAAGCAGCTGCAGCGGATCTACGGCACCGCCTGGCCGTCCAGGGACGAGCTCAAGGCGTACCTGGACTTCCTCGTCGAGGCCGAGAAGCGCGACCACCGCAAGCTCGGCCAGGAACTCGACCTGTTCTCCATCCCGGAGCAGATCGGCTCGGGCCTGGCGGTCTTCCACCCCAAGGGCGGCATCATCCGCCGGGTCATGGAGGACTACTCGCGCCGCCGGCACGAGGAGGAGGGCTACGAGTTCGTCTATACCCCGCACGCCACCAAGGGGAAGCTCTTCGAGACCTCGGGCCACCTGGACTGGTACGCCGACGGCATGTACCCGCCCATGCAGCTCGACGAGGGCGTGGACTACTACCTCAAGCCCATGAACTGCCCGATGCACAATCTGGTCTTCGACGCGCGCGGTCGCTCGTACCGTGAACTGCCGCTGCGCCTGTTCGAGTTCGGCACCGTGTACCGGTACGAGAAGTCGGGTGTCGTGCACGGCCTCACCCGTGCCCGCGGCTTCACCCAGGACGACGCGCACATCTACTGCACCAGGGAGCAGATGGCGGACGAGCTCGACAAGACGCTCACCTTCGTCCTCAACCTGCTGCGCGACTACGGCCTGACCGACTTCTACCTGGAGCTGTCCACCAAGGACCCGGAGAAGTTCGTCGGCTCCGACGAGATCTGGGAGGAGGCCACCGAGACGCTGCGGCAGGTGGCCGAGAAGCAGGGCCTCCCGCTCGTCCCCGACCCGGGCGGCGCCGCCTTCTACGGTCCCAAGATCTCCGTCCAGGCCAAGGACGCCATCGGCCGCACGTGGCAGATGTCGACCGTGCAGCTCGACTTCAACCTGCCGGAGCGCTTCGACCTGGAGTACACGGCGGCCGACGGCTCCAAGCAGCGCCCGGTCATGATCCACCGCGCGCTCTTCGGCTCCATCGAGCGCTTCTTCGCGGTGCTGCTGGAGCACTACGCGGGTGCCTTCCCGGTCTGGCTGGCGCCGGTCCAGGCGGTCGGCATCCCGATCGGCGACGCGCACGTGCCCTACCTGCAGGAGTTCGCCGCCGAGGCGAAGAAGAAGGGCCTGCGGGTCGAGGTGGACGCCTCGGCGGACCGCATGCAGAAGAAGATCCGCAACGCCCAGCGGAGCAAGGTGCCGTTCATGGTCATCGTCGGCGACGAGGACATGGCGGCGGGCTCGGTCTCCTTCCGCTACCGGGACGGCTCGCAGAAGAACGGCATCCCGCGCGACGAGGCGATCGCCGAGATCGCCAAGGCCGTCGAGGACCGCGTCCAGGTCTGACCGCCGGTTCGCACGACCGGGGCCCCGGAGGCTATTCGCCCTCCGGGGGCCCCGGTACGTCCGACCGCTCCCCGGGCCGGCGGAAGCTCTTGACCAGCCAGGACGAGAACGACCCGACGACCGCGCCGATCAGGACCACGCCCAGGAACATCACGCCGACGGCGATCACCCGCCCGCGCACCGTGACGGGGACGAGGTCGCCGTACCCGGTCGTGGTGATCGTGGAGCAGAGCCACCACACCGACTGGCCGTAGGTCCGGATCTCCGCGCCGGGGGTGTACCGCTCGTACGCGTAGACCTGCAGGCTCGCCGCGAAGCCGAGCAGGAGGGCGCTGAGCCCCGCATAGGACATGACCCGGGCTTCCAGGGAGAGCCGCGGCTGCTGGTGGCGGTTCAGCATCTGCCCGTAGAGCTGCAGCATGCGCAGCGGACGCAGCAGCGGCAGGATCACCACCACGAGGTCGAGCCAACGCCGGCGGACGTACGTCCAGCGGTGCGGTGCGACGGCCACCCGAACCAGGTAGTCCAGTACGAAGAACCCCCAGGTCACGACGGTGATCAGCAGCAGTAGGTCCGACCAGTCGGGCGGCAGGTCCGGGACGAGCACGCGCACCGCGTACGTGACGAGGAACACCAGGGACCCGATGGACAGCGGCACGCTGCCCCAACGCTCCCACTCCCGCAGCCGCCGCTCGTCATCCATGGACATGGGGCCAGCATCGTGCCACGTGGCCGGGAGCGCCCCCGGCGACACGCAGGCCCGGGACGACGCCATATGCTGCAAGACATGACGAGTGAGCCGGAACTGCAGAACGGAGTGGGGACGCAGGACGCGTTCCAGCGCCTGTGGACGCCGCACCGCATGGCGTACATCCAGGGCGAGAACAAGCCGACCGGCCCCGGGGCCGGGGACGGCTGCCCCTTCTGCGCGATTCCGGAGATGAGTGACGAGGACGGGCTGGTCATCGCGCGCGGCGACGCCGTGTACGCGGTCCTCAACCTCTACCCGTACAACGGCGGCCACCTCATGGTGGTCCCCTACCGCCACGTCGCGGACTACACCGACCTCGACGGGCCGGAGACCACCGAGCTGGCCGAGTTCACCAAGCGCGCCATGGTCGCGCTGCGCTCGGCCTCCGGCGCCCACGGCTTCAACATCGGCATGAACCAGGGCACCGTGGCGGGCGCGGGGATCGCCGCGCACCTGCACCAGCACGTGGTGCCGCGCTGGGGTGGCGACACCAACTTCATGCCGGTGGTCGGCCACACCAAGGTGCTGCCGCAGCTCCTCGCCGACACCCGCAAGATGCTCGCCGACGCCTGGCCGGCCGGCTGACCCGGCCCGTCCCGCCGCCGGGCCGGGGCGGCACGGCGGCCGTCCGGCCCGGGGCCCGTCAGTAGACGTCGGCCTCGCTGGGCGACGCGTCCTGCACCGAGGTGCTCAGGAACAGCGAGCGTGCGGTGAACTTGGTGGTGTCCACGCCGTTCTCCTCCATGACGGCGATCGCCGCGGAGTGCACCGCGCGCAGCACCGGGGTGGCCGCGCGCAGCGCGTCGTCGGCCATGAAGCGGTGCTTCCAGGGCGGCGACGCCCAGGTGTGGCGCAGCCCGAAGGGCTCGGGCAGAACGATCTTGCCGCCGAGGTAGTCCAGCAGCTGCGGGAAGCGGGTGAACGGGGCCCGCGCGGCCAGCCGGACGACCTCGGCGCTCTCCACGAGCGGCAGCTGCACCTTCTTCGTCTCCCAGAACTTGACGGGGTGACTCGTCTCCTTCTCCTTGGCCTCCGGCGCCGTGGTGAACAGGGAGTGCACCGGCCCCAGGGCGTGCCCGGTCACCTCGACCCGCAGGGTGCTGGCCAGCACCGTCACGGTGACCATCAGGGTCATCACCAGCTGGCCGTCCCACAGCACGAACTGCACGCCCAGGTAGTGCCGGTTGCCCTTGCCGAACTGCTGCTCGTTGCAGATCCGCTGGATCTCGAAGTCGCGGACGGTGTACCCGTCGACGTCCGAGCCGGCCGGCCGGGCGATCTTCTTGGCGTCCTCGCCCACGGGGGCGACGACCCAGTGCTGTATCAGGGGCTTGGTGAAGCCGCCGGTGTGCAGCGGGCCGCGCTGCAGGTCGCGCAGCCGGCCGTGGATCGCCTTGATCACGTCCCAGCTGCGGAACGGGTGGATCTCGGCGAGGCCCTCGCGGGGCGTCAGCTCCTCGGCCATCTGCCAGATGCCCCAGCGGGTGCCCATACCGAGTATGCCCTTGGGGCCGGCGTAGAAGACCACGTTGCTCTGCTGCTCGGCGGAGAGCTTGGCCAGGCTCTGGCGCAGCTTCTCGGCCCGGGTCTCGTTGGGGTTGCGCGGCACGGCCTCGGGGATCTTGGCGCCGACGCCGCTGCCGGAGACCAGCCCCGCCCAGCGTTCGCGCAGGTCCTTGGCCGTCTGCTCACAGATCCGCTTCGCCCAGAACCAGCCGAGGACCGGGGCCGCCATCATCACCCGCAGGTACTGCGACCAGAAGCCGGCGAGCGGCGGGTCGAGGACGAACAGGACGGCGAAGAAGCCGACCACGACCAGGACCACCGAGCCGAGCAGCCCGGCCCTGGAGCCCTCGGACTTCGCCACGACGGCGCGCAGTTGGAAGGCGCCCAGCCAGATCAGCATCCCGGGCAGGAAGAGCAGGCCGAACACGACCATGACGGCCGTCAGCTTGTTGTCCCTTTCCTGGCGGATCCGGTTGGCGGCCAGGCAGTGCTCGACGACGGTCTGCGGCTCCGCGCCGAAGGACTGCACCAGTTCGTTGCGGGCGGCGCCCAGCATCCGGTTCTGCACGGCGCGGGCGAAGGCCTCGCCCAGGTTCGCCTGGAGCAGCCTGACCCGCGCTTCCTTGACCGAGGACTTGCCCTCGTCGGCCTTCGACAGGGCCTCCAGGGGGCTGTCCCGGTAGGCGGCCGACGCGAGCGCCTGGGTGGCCGCGGTCTGCCCGTCGACACCGCTCAGCGGTATCTGCGCGCCCGGGCTCAGGAAGTCGAAACCGTCGGTCACTGCCGCCCCCTTCTGGTCCCCGCCCGCGCGGAAGTGAACCCGCCCGGCCCTTTCCCCGGCCGCGGCACCGGCACACCTGCGACGCCGCCCACCCAGCGTATACGGGGCGTGTGACGTGCGTCATCGGCCCGGCGGAAGAAGATCGTTCCGCCGGGCCGCCAACCTCCCCCACCTGGGGGTTACTTGCCGGACTCCTGGGCGTGCTGCTCCCTCAGTTTCTGCGCCAGCTGGGGCGGCATCGGCTCGTGCCGGGCGTAGCTGCGGCCGTACCGGCCGGTGCCGTGCGACAGCGACCTGAGGTCGACCGCGTAGCGCCCGATCTCGATCTCCGGTACCTCGGCCCGCACCAATGTGCGTCCCAGGCCGACCGGTTCGGTGCCCAGCACCCGTCCGCGGCGCCCGGACAGGTCGCTCATGACCGGACCGACGTACTCGTCCGGCACCATCACCCGGATCTCGCTGACGGGTTCCAGCAGGTGGATGCGGCACTGGGTGGCCGCCTCGCGCAGGGCGAGCGCGCCCGCCGTCTGGAAGGCGGCGTCGGAGGAGTCCACCGAGTGCGCCTTGCCGTCGACCAGGGTGATGCGGATGTCCTCGACCGGGAAGCCGAGGGCCACGCCCTTGGCGGCCTGGGCGCGGACGCCCTTCTCCACCGAGGGGATGAACTGCCGCGGTACCGCGCCGCCGACGACCTTGTCGACGAACTCGATGCCGGAGCCGACCGGCAGCGGTTCCACCTCGATGTCGCAGATGGCGTACTGGCCGTGCCCGCCGGACTGCTTGACGTGCCGTCCGCGCGCCGCCGACTTCTCGCCGAAGGTCTCGCGCAGCGCCACCTTGTGCGGCACCGCGTCGACCTGCACGCCGTAGCGCGTGCGCAGCCGCTCCAGTGCCACGTCCATGTGGGCCTCGCCCAGGCACCACAGCACGACCTGCCGCGTGTCGGGGTTCTGCTCCAGCCGCATCGTGGGGTCCTCGGCGACGAGCCGGGACAGGCCGACGGACAGCTTGTCCTCGTCGGCCTTGCTGTGCGCCTGGATGGCGACCGGCAGCAGGGGGTCCGGCATCAGCCAGGGCTCCATGAGCAGCGGGTCGTCCTTGGCGGAGAGGGTGTCCCCGGTCTCCGCGCGGGTCAGTTTGGCGACGCAGGCCAGGTCGCCCGCGACACAGTGCGGCACCGTCCGCTGCTGCTTGCCGAACGGCGAGGACAGGGCGCCGACGCGCTCGTCGACGTCGTGGTCCTCGTGGCCGCGGTCCTCCAGACCGTGTCCGGAGACGTGGACCGTCTCGTCGGGGCGCAACGTGCCCGAGAAGACCCGCACGAGGCTGATCCGCCCCACGTACGGGTCGGAGGAGGTCTTCACGACCTCGGCGGCCAGCGGCCCGTCCGGATCGCAGCTGAGCTGCGCGTGCGCGGTGCCCTGAGGCGTGGTGACCCGCGGCACCTCGCGTTCCAGCGGCGTCGGGAAGCCACCGGTGATCAACTCCAGCAGCTCCACGGTGCCGATGCCCTGTCTGCAGCCCTCAGCGGCCGGCGCAGCGGCCAGCACGGGGTGGAAGGAGCCGCGTGCCACGGCCCGCTCCAGGTCCTGGATCAGCGTCTTGAGGTCGAGCTCCTCGCCGCCGAGGTAGCGGTCCATGAGGGTCTCGTCCTCGCTCTCGGCGATGATCCCCTCGATGAGCCGGGCGCGCGCCTCGTCCATCTCCGGCAGTTGCCCGTCGTCCGGTGCGCGCTCCTCGCGCTTGCCGGAGGAGTAGTCGTAGACCCGCTGCGACAGCAGACCGATGAGCCCGGTCACGGGTGTGTGGCCGTCCGCGGCCTCCTCGCCGTGCAGCGGGAGGTACAGCGGCAGCACCGCGTCGGGGGAGTCGCCCCCGAAGGCCTCGCGGCAGGTCTGCGTCATCTCGTCGAAGTCCGCCCGTGCCGCCTCCAGGTGCGTGACGACGACCGCGCGCGGCATGCCGACCGCCGCGCACTCCTCCCAGACCATCCGGGTGGCGCCGTCGACGCCGTCGGCCGCCGAGACGACGAAGAGGGCCGCGTCCGCTGCCCGCAGACCGGCCCTGAGTTCCCCCACGAAGTCGGCGTACCCGGGGGTGTCCAGCAGATTGATCTTGATCCCGTCCCACTCCACCGGTACGAGCGAGAGCTGTACCGAGCGCTGCTGACGGTGCTCGATCTCGTCGTGGTCGGAGACGGTCCCGCCGTCGGCCACGTGCCCGGCGCGGTTCACCGCCCCTGTCGCCAGCGCGAGCGCCTCGACCAGTGTCGTCTTCCCGGAGCCACTGTGGCCGACCAGCACCACGTTGCGTACGTCCTCGGGCCGGCCGGCCGCCAATGCCCTTCCGGCGGCTCCCGGACCTGCATCTCTCCTGTCGCCCATGTGCCTCGCCTCCCGGTCCGTCACGGCATGGGGACTGGCGCCACGGGAGACCACCCGCCCAGGGCGGTCTGCAATGACGCCCGCGGTAATTCGACCTTCCCACGCGCGTCACGGTGCGTCCATACGTCGTACGGGTCGCGGTAGGACGGGAGCCAGGCAGCTGCGGTGGAACGCGCCTGGCTACGATGGGCCAGCCGGGCGGCCGACGGGGCCGCGCCGGGGCACCCACGAACCCCTCCGGGAAGGCCATGCTGAACAAGTACGCGCGTGCTTTCTTCACGCGTGTCCTCACACCGTTCGCCGCGTTTCTGCTGCGCCGGGGCGTCAGCCCGGACACGGTCACGCTGATCGGCACCGGAGGAGTGGTCGCGGGAGCGCTGGTCTTCTACCCCAGGGGCGAGTTCTTCTGGGGCACGGTCGTCATCACCCTGTTCGTCTTCTCCGACCTGGTGGACGGCAACATGGCCCGGCAGGCGGGCGTCTCCAGCCGCTGGGGCGCCTTCCTGGACTCCACGCTGGACCGGGTCGCCGACGCGGCCATCTTCGGCGGGCTGGCCCTGTGGTACGCCGGGGGCGGGAACGACCTCGTGCTGTGCGCGGTGACGATCTTCTGCCTCGCCAGCGGCCAGGTGGTCTCGTACACCAAGGCGCGCGGTGAGAGCATCGGACTGCCGGTGGCGGTGAACGGCCTGGTCGAACGAGCCGAGCGACTGGTGATCTCACTGGTGGCCTGCGGTTTCGCCGGACTCCACAAGTTCGGCGTCCCCGGCATCCAGTGGCTGCTGCCGATCGCCCTGTGGATCGTGGCCGTCGGCAGCCTGGTGACGCTGGTGCAGCGGGTGATCACCGTGCGCCGCGAGGCCTTCGAGGCCGACGCGGCGGCGCACGAGGGGAGCGGGCGGGCGTGAAGGACGCGCTGACCGACGCGCTGTACGGACTGGGCTGGGGCGCGGTCAAACGGCTGCCGGAACCCGCCGCGGCGCGGCTCGGCCGGTCCATCGCCGACCTCGCCTGGAGCCGACGTGGCAAGGGCGTGCAGCGCCTGGAGTCCAACCTGGCCAGGGTCGTGCCCGGCGCCGACGAGGCGCGGCTGCGCGAGCTGTCGAAGGCCGGTATGCGCTCGTACCTGCGCTACTGGATGGAGTCCTTCCGGCTGCCGGCCTGGAGCGAGGACCGCATCCGCGGCGCGTTCGACCCCAAGGACCTGCACCACCTGGAGGAAGGCCTGGCCAGTGGCCGCGGGGTCGTCCTCGCCCTGCCGCACATGGCCAACTGGGACCTCGCGGGCGCCTGGGTCACCACCAGGCTCGGGGTGCCCTTCGCCACCGTCGCCGAGCGGCTCAAGCCCGAGACGCTGTACGACCGGTTCGTCGCCTACCGCGAGGGCCTGGGCATGGAGGTGCTGCCGCACACCGGCGGCGCCGCCTTCGGCGCGCTGGCCCGGCGGCTGCGCGGCGGCGGCCTGGTGTGCCTGGTCGCCGACCGCGACCTGTCCTCCTCCGGCGTCGAGGTGGACTTCTTCGGCGAGGCCACCCGCATGCCCGCGGGGCCGGCCCTCCTCGCCCAGCAGACCGGGGCGCTGCTGCTGCCGGTCACCCTCTGGTACGACGACTCGCCCAACCTCCAGGGCCAGGTGCACGCCCCGGTCGACGTGCCGCAGGACGGCACGCGGGCGGAGCGGACCGCCGTCATGACGCAGCGCCTGGCGGACGTCTTCGCCGCCGGCATCGCCGAGCACCCCGAGGACTGGCACATGCTGCAGCGGCTGTGGCTCGCCGACCTCGAACCGCGGGCGGACGCGTCGGGCGGGCAACCCGGTGGGCGGGCCACGGCGTCCTCCCCGGTGTCCGGGCCCTCCCCGGCGTCCGGGCCCTCCCCGGCGTCCGGGGACCCCACTGACCGCTCCGGAACGGAGAAGCCTTGAGGATCGGGATCGTCAGCCCGTACTCGTGGGACGTCCCCGGCGGCGTCCAGTTCCACATCCGTGACCTCGCCGAGCACCTGATCGCGCTCGGCCACGAGGTCTCCGTCCTGGCGCCGGCCGACGACGACACCCCGCTGCCGCCCTACGTCGTCTCCTCCGGCCGTGCCGTGCCCGTGCCGTACAACGGCTCGGTCGCGCGACTCAACTTCGGCTTCCTGTCGGCCGCGCGAGTGCGCCGCTGGCTCCACGAGGGCGCCTTCGACGTCATCCACGTCCACGAGCCGTCCTCGCCCTCCCTCGGCCTGCTGACCTGCTGGGCCGCGCAGGGGCCGATCGTGGCCACCTTCCACACCTCCAACCCGCGCTCCCGGGCGATGATCGCCGCCTACCCGATCCTGCAGGCCGCACTGGAGAAGATCAGCGCCCGCATCGCGGTCAGCGAGTACGCGCGGCGCACCCTGGTCGAGCACCTGGGCGGCGACGCCGTGGTCATCCCCAACGGCGTCGACGTGGGCTTCTTCGCCGGCGCCGAGCCCAAGACGGAGTGGCAGGGGCAGACCATCGGCTTCATCGGGCGGATCGACGAGCCCCGCAAGGGCCTGCCCGTGCTGATGAAGGCCCTGCCGGGGATCCTCGCCGAGCGGCCGGACACCCGGCTGCTGGTCGCCGGGCGCGGCGACGAGGCCGAGGCGGTGGAGGACCTGCCCAAGGAGATGCGCGACCGGGTCGAGTTCCTCGGCATGATCAGCGACGAGGACAAGGCGCGCCTGCTGCGCAGCGTCGACCTGTACGTGGCGCCCAACACCGGCGGCGAGAGCTTCGGGATCATTCTCGTGGAGGCCATGTCGGCCGGGGCGCCGGTGCTCGCCAGCGACCTGGACGCCTTCCGTCAGGTGCTCGACGGGGGCGCGGCCGGCGAGCTCTTCCCCAACGAGGACCCGGACGCCCTGGCGGGCACCGCGGTGCGGCTGCTCGGCGACCCCGAGCGTCGCGCGCAGCTGCGTGAGCTGGGCTCGCGGCATGTCCGGCGTTTCGACTGGTCGGTCGTCGCCGCCGACATCCTCGCGGTGTACGAGACGGTCGCCGCCGGGGCGGCGTCGGTCGCCGCCGACGAGCGGGTGGGGCTGCGGGCCCGCTTCGGCTTCGCCCGCGACTGAGGCGCACGACCGGCGCCCGGCGGCCCGTCGCCCCGATGGGCCGTACCGGGCGCACCGGTAGCCTTGCGGCCCGTGACCACCTTCATCTGGGTCCTCGTGGCGCTGGTCGTCATCGGCCTCTACCTGAGCTGGACCGCGGGCCGGCTGGACCGCCTGCACACCCGTATCGACGCCGCCCGGGCCGCACTGGACGCGCAGCTGCTGCGCAGGGCCTCCGTGGCGCAGGAGCTGGCCACCGCGGGGGTGCTGGACCCGGCGGCGAGCATCGTGCTCTACGAGGCGGCGCACTCCGCCCGGCAGGCCCGGGACGAACGGCGCGAGGTGGCCGAGAGCGAACTGAGCCAGGCGCTGCGCGCCGTCTTCGCCGAGTCCGACGCGGTCGACGCGGTGCGGGCCGCCCCCGGTGGCGACGCGGCCGCCCACGAGCTCACCCAGGCGGTGCGCCGGGTGCCGATGGCGCGGCGCTTCCACAACGACGCCGTACGCGCCGCCAGGGCGCTGCGCGAGCACCGCAAGGTGCGCTGGTTCCGGCTCGCCGGGCACGCGCCGCGGCCGGTGACCTTCGAGATGGACGACGAGCCGCCGGCCGTCCTGACGGTGGAGGGCGTGGCAGGCCACTGAGGGGCGATTGGCCCTTTTGCGGTCCACTTCGTGGGGTCCACCATGAAACACAGAGCAACCATCGGTGTTCCGCCGGTCGCCCGTGAGGAGGCCGGCAGACGCCGGGGGTTGCCGCCATTCCGCAGTTGAGTCTCCGAGTGAGGTCCCCGTGTCCACCACGCTTCCCAGCACCCCCGAGTCCCCCGAGACCGGCACCGCCCGCGTCAAGCGCGGCATGGCCGAGCAGCTCAAGGGCGGCGTGATCATGGACGTCGTCACCCCCGAGCAGGCCAAGATCGCCGAGGACGCGGGCGCCGTCGCCGTCATGGCGCTGGAGCGGGTCCCGGCCGACATCCGCAAGGACGGCGGCGTGGCCCGCATGTCCGACCCGGACATGATCGAGGGCATCATCGACGCCGTCTCGATCCCGGTCATGGCCAAGTCGCGCATCGGCCACTTCGTCGAGGCCCAGGTCCTGCAGTCGCTCGGCGTCGACTACATCGACGAGTCCGAGGTCCTCACCCCGGCCGACGAGGTCAACCACTCCGACAAGTGGGCCTTCACCACCCCCTTCGTCTGCGGTGCCACCAACCTGGGCGAGGCCCTGCGCCGCATCGCCGAGGGCGCGGCCATGATCCGCTCCAAGGGCGAGGCCGGCACCGGCAACGTGGTCGAGGCCGTCCGCCACCTGCGTCAGATCAAGAACGAGATCGCCCGCCTGCGCGGCTTCGACAACCACGAGCTGTACGCCGCCGCCAAGGAACTGCGCGCGCCGTACGAGCTCGTCAAGGAGGTCGCCGAGCTCGGCAAGCTGCCGGTGGTGCTGTTCTCCGCCGGTGGTGTCGCCACCCCGGCCGACGCGGCGCTGATGCGCCAGCTCGGCGCCGAGGGCGTCTTCGTCGGCTCCGGCATCTTCAAGTCCGGCGACCCGGCCAAGCGCGCCGCCGCCATCGTGAAGGCCACCACCTTCTACGACGACCCCAAGATCATCGCGGACGCCTCCCGCAACCTGGGCGAGGCCATGGTGGGCATCAACTGCGACACCCTCCCCGAGGCCGAGCGCTACGCCAACCGCGGCTGGTAAGCGCCCCGCGCCCCTCGATGGGCAGGCCGGCGCCGGCCTGCCCATCGATCGTTGCCCCACCCGACGTTCCGGAAGGTCCCAACCCCGTGTCCAGCAGCACCCCGACCATCGGAGTCCTCGCCCTGCAGGGCGACGTCCGCGAGCACCTCGTCGCGCTCGCCGAGGCCGACGCCCTGGCCCGCCCCGTGCGGCGGCCCGGCGAACTGGCGGAGGTGGACGGCCTGGTGGTCCCCGGCGGCGAGTCGACCACGATGTCCAAGCTCGCCACGCTCTTCGGCCTGATGGAACCGCTGCGCGACCGCATCAGGGACGGGCTCCCGGTCTACGGCACCTGCGCCGGCATGATCATGCTCGCCGACAAGATCCTGGACGGCAGGGACGACCAGGAGACCTTCGGCGGGATCGACATGATCGTGCGCCGCAACGCCTTCGGCCGGCAGAACGAGTCCTTCGAGACCGGGGTCGAGGTCGAGGGTGTGGAAGGCGGCCCGGTCGAGGGCGTCTTCATCCGCGCCCCCTGGGTCGAGTCCACCGGCAGCGAAGTCGCCACGCTGGCCCGTCTCGACGACGGCACGATCGTCGCCGTCCGCCAGGGCAACCTGCTGGCCACGTCGTTCCACCCCGAACTCACCGGGGACCACCGGGTGCACCGCTACTTCGTGGACATGGTGCGCGCCGCCCGGTGAGGTGATCCCGGTAGGATCGCAGTGTTCGTGAAGCAATCGGTGACGTGAAGGAGACAGGCTGATGTCCGGCCACTCTAAATGGGCTACGACGAAGCACAAGAAGGCCGTGATTGACGCCAAACGCGGCAAGCTCTTCGCGAAGCTGATCAAGAACATCGAGGTCGCCGCTCGTGCCGGCGGTGCCGACGTGTCCGGCAACCCGACCCTCTTCGACGCCATTCAGAAGGCGAAGAAGAGCTCGGTGCCCAACAAGAACATCGACAGCGCGGTCAAGCGCGGCGCCGGTCTCGAGGCGGGCGGTGCCGACTACGAGACGATCATGTACGAGGGCTACGGCCCCAACGGTGTCGCGGTGCTCATCGAGTGCCTCACCGACAACCGCAACCGCGCCGCCTCCGACGTGCGCGTCGCCATGACCCGCAACGGCGGCTCCATGGCCGACCCGGGCTCGGTGTCCTACCTGTTCAACCGCAAGGGCGTCGTGATCGTCCCCAAGGGCGAGCTCTCCGAGGACGACGTGCTCGGCGCCGTCCTGGACGCCGGTGCCGAGGAGGTCAACGACCTCGGCGAGTCCTTCGAGGTGCTCAGCGAGGCCACCGACCTCGTCGCGGTGCGCTCGGCGCTGCAGGAGGCCGGCATCGACTACGACTCCGCGGAGGCCAACTTCGTCCCCACCATGCAGGTGGAGCTCGACGAGGAGGGCGCCCGCAAGATCTTCAAGCTCATCGACGCGCTCGAGGACAGCGACGACGTGCAGAACGTCTTCGCCAACTTCGACGTCTCCGACGAGATCATGGAGAAGGTCGAGGCCTGACCCGTCCGGTACGACGCACGGCGGGACGGCGGCCCGTGGGGATGACACACCCCCACCGGGCCGCCGTCGTTGTCGGTGGCACCCGATAGCCTCCAGGAACCTGAACGGCTGTCCGAGGGAGGGAGGGGCGCGGTGCGTGTGCTGGGCGTGGACCCGGGGCTGACCCGGTGCGGCGTCGGCGTGGTGGACGGAGCCCCGGGGAAGCCGCTGCGCATGGCCGGGGTCGGTGTCGTCCGCACCTCGGCGGATGCCGACATCGGCCATCGCCTTGTGCTCGTCGAGCGCGGCATAGAGGCCTGGCTGGACGAGTACGCGCCCCAGGCGGTCGCCGTGGAGCGGGTTTTCAGCCAGCACAACGTGCGCACCGTGATGGGCACCGCCCAGGCCAGCGCGGTCGCCATCCTGTGCGCGTCCCGCCGCGGGCTGCCGGTCCACCTGCACACCCCCAGCGAGGTCAAGGCCGCCGTCACCGGCAGCGGCCGGGCCGACAAGGCGCAGGTCGGCGCCATGGTCACCCGGCTCCTGCGGCTCGACGCCCCGCCCAAGCCCGCCGACGCCGCCGACGCGCTGGCACTCGCCATCTGTCACATCTGGCGCGGCACCGCCACCAACCGACTCCAGCAGGCCGTCGCCCGCGCACGTATCCAGGAGCCCAGCACATGATCGCCTTCGTCAGCGGGCCGGTCGCCGCCCTCGCCCCCGACACGGCCGTGATCGAGGTCGGCGGCATCGGCATGGCCGTCCAGTGCTCCCCGGGCACCCTCGCCACACTGCGCCTGGGGGAGCAGGCCAGGCTCGCCACCTCCCTCGTCGTCCGCGAGGATTCCCTCACCCTCTACGGCTTCGCCGACGACGACGAGCGCCAGGTCTTCGAACTGCTCCAGACCGCCAGCGGCGTCGGCCCCCGGCTCGCCCAGGCCATGCTCGCGGTGCACAGCCCCGACGCGCTGCGCACGGCCGTCGCCACCGGCGACGAGAAGGCCCTCACCGCCGTCCCGGGCATCGGCAAGAAGGGCGCGCAGCGGCTGCTGCTGGAGCTCAAGGACCGCCTCGGCGCGCCCGTGGGCGCGGCGGGCGCCGCACGCCCCGCGGTGGCCGCAGGACCCGCCTCCTGGCGCGAGCAGCTGCACGCCGCGCTGATCGGCCTGGGCTACCAGCCGCGCGAGGCGGAGGAAGCCGTGGCCGCCGTGACGCCGCAGGCCGAGGCGAGCGCCGAGCCGCAGGTCGGGGCCCTCCTGCGGGCCGCCCTGCAGACCCTGAACCGAGCCCGCTGACCGTAGCCCGCCGAGCGTAAGGCGCACCGAAGTGAACTGGGACGACGAGTCCGTACCGACCACCGCCGACCGTCTCGTCGGCGCCGCCGCAGACGGCGAGGACCAGGCCGTCGAGGCGGCGCTGCGGCCCAAGGCGCTGGAGGAGTTCGTCGGCCAGGAGCGGGTCCGCGAGCAGCTCGACCTGGTGCTGAAGGCCGCGCGGCAGCGCGGCGGCACCGCGGACCACGTGCTGCTCTCCGGCGCCCCCGGGCTCGGCAAGACGACCCTGTCGATGATCATCGCGGCCGAGATGGGCGCCCCGATCCGTATCACCTCCGGCCCCGCCATCCAGCACGCCGGAGACCTCGCGGCGATCCTCTCCTCCCTCGCCGAGGGCGAGGTGCTCTTCCTCGACGAGATCCACCGGATGTCCCGGCCCGCCGAGGAGATGCTCTACATGGCGATGGAGGACTTCCGGGTCGACGTCATCGTCGGCAAGGGTCCAGGCGCCACCGCCATCCCCCTCGAACTGCCGCCGTTCACCCTGGTCGGCGCCACGACCCGGGCCGGCCTGCTGCCGCCGCCGCTGCGCGACCGCTTCGGCTTCACCGGCCACATGGAGTTCTACGCCCCGTCCGAGCTGGAACTGGTCATCCACCGCTCCGCGCGCCTGCTGGACGTCGAGATCGAGCCCGGGGGTGCCGCCGAGATCGCCGGCCGCTCTCGCGGCACCCCCCGTATCGCCAACCGACTCCTGCGCCGCGTACGGGACTTCGCGCAGGTGAAGGCCGACGGCGTGATCACGCGTGAGGTCGCCGGCCGGGCGCTGGAGGTGTACGAGGTCGACGGCCGCGGCCTGGACCGGCTGGACCGCGCCGTGCTGCGGGCCTTGCTGGGGCTCTTCGGCGGTGGCCCCGTGGGGCTGTCGACACTGGCGGTGGCCGTGGGGGAGGAGCGGGAGACGGTGGAGGAGGTGGCCGAGCCGTTCCTGGTGCGTGAGGGGCTCCTGGCGCGCACATCGCGTGGCCGTGTCGCCACACCCGCCGCGTGGGCACACCTTGGACTTGTGCCGCCACAGGGCGCCGGACCCGGGCAAGACGGGCTGTTCGTCCCTTGACGGCGGGGAGACTCGCCGCCGCAGGAACCTCGGTGTAATGCTTGGCGTTGTTCCACCGGCGAACGAACGCTTAGACTCCGCCGACGTCGTCCCTCCGGGACCGACACCCTCAATCCCGTAGACCAGGCCCGCAAGGCCGTGCGAAGGATCGTCAAGACACCATGAATCTGGTTCAAATCCTGCCTTTCGTCCTGATCATCGGTGTCATGCTGCTGATGACCCGCTCCGCGAAGAACCGGCAGCGCCAGGCCACGCAGATGCGTGACCAGATGGTCCCCGGTTCGGGCATCCGGACGATCGGCGGCATGTACGCCGTCGTCAAGGAGGTCAACGAGGACACGGTCCTGCTGGAGCTGGCCGACGGCGTCCACGCGCACTTCGCGAAGAACGCCATCGCCGCCGTCCTCGACCAGGCCGAGTACGACCGCGTCGTCCACGGCATCGAGCCGGAGCTCGACGCGCACGACGCCGAGGACGTCGAGAACGCCGACGAGCCGGCCGACGAGCCCGTCGACCTCAGCAAGACCGACGAGGGCGCGACCGAGGACGTCTCCAAGACGGACGGCACCGACAAGAAGTAACGGCCCGGCCGGTACGTTTGCAGGGTTCGGCAAGTCCGTACAACTCAACGTGCCGCCCTGCTGCGCGCGCAGGTCCGCAGGGCGGTTGGACAGGGAGAAACGAGAAGGTGGCAGCACCGAAGAGGGGCCGTAGGCCCTCGGGGAGCCAGGGATACCCCGGGCGGGCGCTGGCAGTGATCCTGCTGGCCATCGTGGCGCTCACCGGAGGGATGTTCCTCTCCGGCCACACCACCCCGCGGCTGGGCATCGACCTGGCCGGCGGTACGAGCATCACGCTGACGGCCAAGAGCGACCAGGCCGGCGCGATCAACAAGACCAACATGGAGACCGCCAAGTCGATCATCGACCGGCGGGTCAACGGTCTCGGTGTCTCGGAAGCCGAAAGCCAGATCCAGGGCGACCGGAACATCATCGTCAACATCCCCAAGGGCACCAACGCCGCGCAGGCCGAGCAGCAGGTCGGCACCACCGCCCAGCTCTACTTCCGGCCCGTGCTCGCCGAGGTGGCCAACACCCCGGCGACCCCGGCCTCGCCGAGCGGCAGCCCCTCGGGCTCGCCCTCGTCCACGGCCTCGCCGTCCGCGAGCGCCTCGACCGGGGCCAAGGCGTCCGGCTCCCCGTCCGACAGCGCCTCGACGCAGGGCCGCGCCGTCACCGACGCGCTGAAGGCATCCTCGACGCCGTCCGCCTCCGCCTCGGGCGCACCGTCGCCCAACCCGTCGCCCTCGGCGAGCACCGCGGCCCCCGGCAGCACGATGGACACCTCCATCCCCGCGGACCTGCAGGCCAAGCTCGCCGCGCTGGACTGCTCCGACGCCAAGGCGCGCGCCAACCTGAACCTCAAGGCCAAGCCGACCGACAAGATCGTCGCGTGCAGCCAGGACGGCGGCGCCAAGTACGCCCTCGGTCCCGCCGCGGTGGACGGCAAGAACGTCAGCAAGGCCGCCGCGCAGTTCGACACCCAGGGCGGCAACGGCTGGGTCGTCACCCTGGACTTCGACGGCACCGGCTCCAAGGCCTTCTCGAAGATCACCTCGCAGCTGTCCCAGCAGCAGCCGCCGAACAACCAGTTCGCGATCGTGCTGGACAACGAGGTCGTCTCCGCCCCCTCGGTGAACCAGACCCTCAGCGGCAGTGCCGAGATCTACGGCAGCTTCACCCAGGAGAGCTCCGAGGAACTGGCGAACGTCCTGTCCTACGGCTCCCTGCCCCTCACGTTCGACAAGTCCGACGTCACCAAGGTGTCGGCGGCGATCGGCGGCGAGCAGCTGCACGGTGGTCTCATCGCCGGCGGCGTCGGCCTCGCCCTGGTCGTGCTCTATCTGGTCGCCTACTACCGCGGCCTGAGCTTCGTGGCCATCCTGAGCCTCATCGTCTCGGCGATCCTCACCTACGCGATCATGACGCTGCTCGGCCCGGCCATCGGCTTCGCGCTGAACCTGCCCGCCGTCTGCGGCGCCATCGTCGCCATCGGCATCACCGCCGACTCGTTCATCGTCTTCTTCGAACGCATCCGTGACGAGTTGCGGGAGGGCCGCTCCCTGCAGCCGGCCGTCGCCCGCGGCTGGCCGCGCGCCCGTCGCACGATCCTCGTCTCGGACTTCGTGTCGTTCCTGTCCGCCGCCGTGCTCTTCATCGTCTCGGTCGGCAAGGTGCAGGGCTTCGCCTTCACCCTGGGCCTGACGACCCTGCTCGACGTGGCCGTGGTGTTCCTCTTCACCAAGCCGCTGATGACGATCCTGGCCCGCAAGAAGTTCTACGCCAGCGGACACCCCTGGTCCGGGCTCGACCCGCGTGCCCTGGGCGTCAACCCCCCGCTGCGCCGCACCCGCCGCCCCGCGGCCCGTACCGACGTCAAGGAGGCCTGATGTCCCGGCTCGGTAGCCTCGGGCACCGCCTGCACCGAGGCGAGATCGCCTACGACTTCGTCGGCAAGCGCAAGCTCTGGTACGGCGTCTCGGTCCTGATCACCCTCGCGGCGATCATCGGTCTCGCCGTCAACGGACTCAAGCTCGGCATCGAGTTCTCCGGCGGCGCGGTCTTCACCACCCCGAAGACCGAGATGTCGGTCAGCCAGGTCCAGGACAAGATCGCCGACAACACCGGCGGCCACCAGGCCATCGTGCAGAAGCTCGGCTCGGGCTCGGTCCGCATCCAGATCAGTGACATCTCGCTCACCGAGGCCAAGAAGATCCAGGGCGAGATCGCCACGGACCTGAACGTCAAGTCCAACGACATCGACCCGCAGATCATCGGTCCGAGCTGGGGCGACGAGATCTCCAAGAAGGCCTTCCAGGGCCTGGTGATCTTCATGGTCCTGGTGACGGTCTACCTGGCGATCGCCTTCGAGTGGCGCAAGGCCGTGGCCGCCCTGATCGCCCTCATCCACGACCTCACGATCACCATCGGCGTCTACGCGATCGTGGGCTTCGAGGTCACCCCGGGCACGGTGATCGGTCTGCTGACCGTCCTCGGTTACTCCCTCTACGACACCGTCGTCGTCTTCGACGGCCTGAAGGAGTCCACGAAGGACATCACCAAGCAGAACCGCTACACATACAGCGAGGTGGCCAACCGCAGCCTCAACCAGACCCTGGTGCGTTCGATCAACACCACGGTCGTGGCGCTGCTCCCGGTCGCGGGCCTGCTCTTCGTCGGTGGCGGTCTGCTGGGCGCGGGCATGCTCAACGACATCGCGCTGTCGCTCTTCGTCGGCCTCACCGCCGGTGCGTACTCCTCGATCTTCATCGCGACCCCGCTGGTCGCGGACCTCAAGGAGCGCGACCCGGAGATGAAGGCGCTGCGCAAGCGCGTGCTCGCCAAGCGCGCCGCCGACGCCCGCCGTGGCGGCGACGGCGCGGACGAGCCGCAGGACGCCTCCCCCGCGGACGCGGACGGCGACCCGGAGGAGGACGCCCACGCGGGCGCCGTCGTCGGCGGCCAGCGCACCCAGCCGGCCCGTAACAACCGTGGCCGCAACCGTCCCTCCGGCAAGCGCCGCTGAGGGCGGGCCGGACGATCGACGACACGCGGCGACGAAGCACCGAGGAACACAGGCGATGACCACGACGGACGCCACCCCGGAGGGGCTGCGCAGCCTGCTGCTCAGCCGTATCCGGGACGTGCCGGACTATCCGAAGCCGGGCGTGATGTTCAAGGACATCACCCCGCTGCTGGCCGACCCCGCGGCGTTCAACGCGCTGATCGACGCCCTGGCCGGGCTCTGCGCCCGGCACGGCGCCGACAAGGTCGTCGGCCTGGAGGCGCGTGGGTTCATCCTCGCCGCCCCGGCGGCCGCCCGCGCCGGGCTCGGGTTCGTGCCCGTGCGCAAGGCGGGCAAGCTGCCCGGGGCGACGCTGGGCCAGGCGTACGAGCTGGAGTACGGCACCGCCGAGATCGAGGTCCACCAGGACGCCTTCTCGGCCGGTGACCGGGTCCTGGTCATCGACGACGTGCTCGCCACCGGCGGCACGGCCGAGGCGTCCCTGGAGCTGATCCGCCGGAGCGGCGCGCAGGTCGCGGGCGTCGCGGTCCTCCTGGAACTGGGCTTTCTCGGCGGCCGCGCCCGCCTCGCCCCGTCCCTCGCCGGCGCTCCCCTGGAGGCGCTGATCGCGGTCTGAGCCCCTGGCTCGCCGGAGGCGGGTCCCGGCCGCGGAAGCGGTACGGGGCCCGCCTCCGGGCGTCACGGGGGGTCCACGGGGCGGACGGGACGCGGTTCACCCGATCAGATCGCTACCATGGTGTCTCGGAACCTCCCTCCTCGCCCGTCTCCGGCCGGGAGGGGACCAGAAGGAGTGCCCTTGCAAGAAGAGGCCAGGCAGGCTCAGCCGATGACCGCCGCAGACGGGAAGCAGGCGGCTTCCCTCTCCGCGGCTCCTCCTGTCGCGCCCGCCGCGCCCGCGGAGGGCAAGGCCGCCAAGCCCGCTCCCGCCGCCCCGGCGACTCCTGCCGCCCGGCCCGTACGCACTCCCGGCAGCGTGGCCCCGAACCGCCCCGCCACCTCCTCCAACCGGGTCCGCGCCCGCCTCGCCCGGCTCGGCGTCCAGCGGTCCAGTCCGTACAACCCGGTCCTGGAGCCCCTGCTGCGGATAGTCCGCAGCAACGACCCGAAGGGCGACCCGTCCCAGCTGCGCCAGATCGAGCGCGCCTACCAGGTCGCCGAGCGGTGGCACCGGGGCCAGAAGCGCAAGAGCGGCGATCCGTACATCACGCACCCGCTCGCGGTCACCACGATCCTGGCCGAGCTCGGTATGGATCCGGCGACGCTGATGGCCGGGCTGCTGCACGACACCGTCGAGGACACCGAGTACGGCCTCGACGCGCTCCGGCGCGACTTCGGTGACTCCGTCGCCCTGCTGGTGGACGGCGTCACCAAGCTGGACAAGGTCAAGTTCGGCGAGGCCGCGCAGGCCGAGACGGTGCGCAAGATGGTCGTCGCCATGGCCAAGGACCCACGGGTCCTGGTCATCAAGCTCGCCGACCGCCTGCACAACATGCGCACCATGCGGTACCTCAAGCGGGAGAAGCAGGAGAAGAAGGCCCGCGAGACGCTGGAGATCTACGCACCGCTGGCGCACCGGCTGGGCATGAACACCATCAAGTGGGAGCTGGAGGACCTCGCCTTCGCGATCCTCTACCCCAAGATGTACGACGAGATCGTCCGGCTCGTCGCCGAGCGCGCGCCCAAGCGGGACGAGTACCTGGCGGTCGTCACCGACCAGGTGCAGCAGGACCTGCGCGCCGCCCGCATCAAGGCGACCGTCACCGGCCGCCCCAAGCACTACTACAGCGTCTACCAGAAGATGATCGTGCGGGGCCGGGACTTCGCCGAGATCTACGACCTGGTCGGCATCCGCGTCCTCGTCGACACCGTCCGCGACTGCTACGCGGCGCTGGGCACCATCCACGCGCGGTGGAACCCGGTGCCGGGGCGGTTCAAGGACTACATCGCGATGCCCAAGTTCAACATGTACCAGTCGCTCCACACGACGGTCATCGGGCCCAGCGGCAAGCCGGTCGAGATCCAGATCCGCACCTTCGACATGCACCGCCGCGCCGAGTACGGCATCGCGGCGCACTGGAAGTACAAGCAGGAGGCCGTCGCCGGCGCCTCCAAGGTGCGCACCGACAGCCCCAAGTCCGCCAAGAAGGACGACGCCGTCAACGACATGGCGTGGCTGCGGCAGTTGCTCGACTGGCAGAAGGAGACCGAGGACCCTGGCGAGTTCCTGGAGTCGCTGCGCTTCGACCTGTCGCGCAACGAGGTCTTCGTCTTCACCCCCAAGGGTGATGTCATCGCGCTGCCCGCCGGCGCGACCCCCGTCGACTTCGCGTACGCCGTCCACACCGAGGTCGGCCATCGCACGATAGGGGCCCGGGTCAACGGCCGTCTGGTGCCGCTGGAGTCGACCCTGGACAACGGCGACACCGTGGAGGTCTTCACCTCCAAGGCGGCGGGCGCCGGCCCGTCCCGAGACTGGCTCGGCTTCGTCAAGTCCCCGCGTGCCCGTAACAAGATCCGCGCCTGGTTCTCCAAGGAGCGCCGCGAGGAGGCCGTCGAGCAGGGCAAGGAAGCCATCGCGCGCGCGATGCGCAAGCAGAACCTGCCGATCCAGCGGGTGCTCACCGGCGACTCCCTGGTCACGCTCGCGCACGAGATGCGCTACCCCGACATCTCCGCGCTCTACGCGGCGATCGGCGAGGGGCACATCACCGCGCAGTCCGTCGTGCACAAGCTCGTCGAGGCCCTGGGCGGCGAGGAGGGCGCGACCGAGGACATCGCCGAGGTCACGACCCCCTCGCGCAGCCGCACCAAGCGGCGTTCGGCCGCCGACCCGGGTGTCATCGTCAAGGGTGAGAAGGACGTCTGGGTCAAGCTGTCACGCTGCTGCACCCCGGTGCCGGGCGATCCGATCATCGGCTTCGTCACCCGCGGCAACGGCGTCTCCGTGCACCGGGCCGACTGCGTGAACGTCGAGTCGCTCTCGCAGCAGCCCGAGCGGATCATCGACGTCGAGTGGGCGCCGACCCAGTCCTCGGTCTTCCTGGTCGCCATCCAGGTCGAGGCGCTGGACCGGTCCCGCCTGCTGTCGGACGTCACGCGCGTGCTGTCCGACCAGCACGTCAACATCCTGTCCGCCGCCGTCCAGACCTCCCGCGACCGGGTGGCCACCTCGCGCTTCACCTTCGAGATGGGCGACCCCAAGCACCTCGGGCACGTCCTGAAGGCCGTCCGCGGCGTCGAGGGCGTCTACGACGTGTACCGCGTGACCTCGGCGCGCCAGCGCTAGGCCTGCCAGGCCTGACCCGGCACGACACGGCGAAGGGCCCGTACGCCTCGCGTACGGGCCCTTCGCCGTGGTCCGGGGAGGCCCCCGGACCACCACGTCAGCGTCTCAGCCGCCGAACTCGTCCAGGGACTTGAGCGCCTGGTCGAGCAGCACCTGCCGCCCGTCGAGTTCCCGCTGGAGCTTGTCGGCCTTGGAGGTGTTGCCCGCCGCCCGCGCCGCCTCGATCTGCTCACGCAGCTTGTCGACGGCCGCCTGGAGCTGCCCGGTCAGGCCCGCGGCACGCGCCCGCGCCTCGGGGTTGGTGCGGCGCCACTCGGACTCCTCGGCCTCCTGGATCGCGCGCTCCACCGCGTGCATGCGGCCCTCGATGCGCGGCCGGGCGTCGCGCGGCACGTGGCCGATCGCCTCCCAGCGCTCGTTGATGCCGCGGAAGGCCGCGCGCGCCGCCTTCAGGTCGGTGACCGGGAGCAGCTTCTCGGCCTCGATGGCCAGCTCCTCCTTCAGCGCGAGGTTCTCGCGCTGCTCGGTGTCCCGCTCGGCGAAGACCTCCGAGCGGGCCGCGAAGAAGACGTCCTGGGCACCGCGGAAGCGGTTCCACAGGTCCTCCTCCGCCTCGCGCTGGGCGCGGCCGGCGGCCTTCCAGTCCGCCATCAGCTCGCGGTAGCGCGCCGCCGTCGGGCCCCAGTCGGTGGAGCCGGACAGCGCCTGCGCCTCCTCGACCAGCTTCTCCTTGCGCCGGCGGGCGTCCTCGCGCTGCGCGTCGAGTGCCGCGAAGTGCGCCTTTCGCCGCTTGGAGAAGACCGAACGGGCGTGGCTGAAGCGGTGCCACAGCTCGTCGTCGGTCTTGCGGTCCAGCCGGGGCAGGCCCTTCCAGGTGTCGACCAGCGCGCGCAGCCGCTCGCCGGCGGCGCGCCACTGCTCGCTCTGCGCCAGCTGCTCGGCCTCGGTGACCAGGTCCTCCTTGGCCGTCCTGGCCTCCTCGGAGGCCTTGGCCTTGGCGACCTTGCGCTCCTCGCGGCGCGCGTCGACCTGCTCGGTCAGCGCGTCCAGCCGCTTGGCGAGGGCGGCCAGGTCGCCCACGGCGTGGGCCTCGGTCACCGTGGCGCGCAGGTGATCGATGGCGGTCAACGCGTCCTTGGGGGACAGGTCGGTGGTCTTCACCCGGCGTTCGAGGAGGCCGATCTCGACGACGAGGCCCTCGTATTTCCGCTCGAAGTAGGCCAGCGCCTCCTCAGGGGAGCCCGCCTGCCACGAGCCGACTTCACGCTCGCCATCGGCCGTACGCACGTACACGGTCCCCGTCTCGTCGACGCGGCCCCACGGGTCGCTGCTCACAGCGCCTCCTCCACGTGATGCCCGGCCGTCGCACGGCTCGCGGGCATCGTCCACAGTTCCATTCGGCCGGGCCGAGCCCTGACCGGTCCGACGGTCCGCTCACATCCATGGTGCAGCCGTCGGAGCAGGCACCCTACACAACGCCAACATAGGCGACCGGTGCCCCGGCTGTCCGCATCCCGCACCCGCGAAATTAACCCGCGGGTGCGGGACGCGGCGGTCAGGACGTACCGACCGTCGCCTTGTTGATCACCACGGTGGCGTTCGGGGCGCCGTCACCGGCGCCGGTCGTCTCGCCCGCGGCCGCGATCTTGTCCAGCACCTCCATGCCGGCCGCGCCGATCGTCCCGAACGGGGTGTAGTTCGGGGGCAGCGGGCTGTCCTTGTAGACCAGGAAGAACTGGCTGCCGCCGGTGTGCGCCTGGCCGGTGTTGGCCATGGCGACCGTGCCCGCCGGGTACGTGCCCCCGGCGATCTCCTTCGCCTTCAGGTTCTCGTCCGGGATGGTGTAGCCGGGACCGCCGGTGCCCTGGGCCGTCGGGTCGCCGCACTGCAGCACATAGATGCCGCTGGTGGTGAGCCGGTGGCACTTCGTGTGGTCGAAGTAGCCCTTGCCGGCCAGGAACGCGAAGGAGTTGACCGTGTGCGGGGCGTTCTTCGCGTCGAGGTCCAGCGCGATGTCACCGCAGGTCGTCTGGAGCGTGAGGGTGTACTTGGCCGCGGTGTCGATGGTGACCGCGGGCTCCTTCTTCCACTGCTCCGTGCCGGGGTTGCCCTCGGCGGGCTTGGCGCAGGGGTCGGGCGCCTTGCTCGGTTCCGCGGGGGTGGGGGAGACGTCCGCGGCCGCGGCGTCGTTGTTCTTGGAGTCCGGGCTGAAGGCACCCGCCGCCCAGGCCGTGGCACCGGCCGCCAGCACGACCGCGAGCACGGCGGCGACCACCGCGTTGCGCCGCACGGCCTTGCGCTGGGCCTGCACACGGCGCTCATGCTGCCGCTCGAACTTCTCCCGGGCGAGCTGGCGCCGCCGCTGATCCTTGGTGACCACTGAGCCGTCTCCCGATGACTTCTGCTCGTCGCGTCCGAATGTGAGTACGTCGCCGATCTTTGCGTCCGGCGCGCCCCCCGTCCAGCGACGTTACTGGTTCGCGATGGCCGCGTCGCCGCCGGTAGGCTCGTGGGGCCGCCACCGTGCGGTCACGACCTGCCGAGAACGACAGCCGACAGAAGGACGAACGTGCTCATTGCCGGGTTCCCCGCCGGGGCCTGGGGCACCAACTGCTACGTGGTCGCCCCCGCCGCCGGTGAGGAGTGCGTGATCATCGACCCGGGCCACGAAGCGGCCCAGGGCGTCGAGGACACGCTCGCCAGACACCGTCTCAAGCCCGTCGCCGTCATCCTCACCCACGGCCATCTCGACCACACGGCCTCGGTCGTCCCGGTCTGCGGGGCCCATGGCGTCCCTGCCTGGATCCACCCCAGGGACCGCTACATGCTGAACGACCCGGAGAAGGCCCTCGGCCGCTCGATCGGCGCGCAGCTGCTCGGCGAACTGGCCATCGGCGAGCCGGACGACGTGAAGGAGCTCGCCGACGGCAGCACGCTGGGACTCGCCGGTCTCGAGCTGTCCGTGGCGCACGCGCCCGGCCATACCGAGGGGTCGGTGACGTTCCGGCTCCCCGAGACCGCCGAGATCCCCTCGGTGTTCTTCTCGGGCGACCTGCTCTTCGCCGGCTCCGTAGGCCGCACCGATCTGCCCGGCGGTTCCATGGACGAGCTGTACGCCTCGCTGGCCCGTGTGTGCCTGCCGCTCGACGACTCGACCGTGGTGCTGTCCGGCCACGGACCCCAGACGACCATCGGCCGTGAGCGCGCCACCAACCCGTATCTGGCGGAGGTGGCCCGCGGCCTCGGAGGGGACGACCACCCCGCCCCTCCGCGACGAGGAATGTGACGAGAGACCTCACAGTGAGCACCTTCCAGGCCCCCAAGGGCACCTATGACCTCCTGCCGCCCGACTCCGCCGTGTTCCTGGCGGTGCGCGAGGCGCTCGCCGAGCCGCTGCGGCGGGCCGGCTACGGCTACGTCGAGACCCCCGGTTTCGAGCAGGTCGAACTCTTCTCCCGCGGCGTCGGCGAGTCCACCGACATCGTGACCAAGGAGATGTACACCCTCACCACCAAGGGCGGCACGAACCTCGCGCTGCGCCCCGAGGGCACCGCCTCCGTGCTGCGCGCCGCTCTGGAGGCCAACCTGCACAAGGCCGGCAACCTGCCGGTCAAGCTCTGGTACTCCGGCTCGTACTACCGCTACGAGCGCCCGCAGGCCGGGCGTTACCGCCACTTCTCCCAGGTCGGCGCGGAGGCGATCGGCGCCGAGGACCCGGCGCTCGACGCCGAGCTGATCATCCTCGCCGTGGACGCCTACCGTTCCCTGGGGCTGCGGAACTTCAGGCTGCTGCTCAACTCGCTCGGCGACCGCGAGTGCCGTCCGGTCTACCGGGCCGCCCTCCAGGACTTCCTGCGCGGACTCGACCTCGACGAGGACACCCGCCGGCGGATCGAGATCAACCCGCTGCGCGTCCTGGACGACAAGCGCGACAGCGTCCAGAAGCAGCTCGTCGGCGCCCCGATGATGCGCGACCACCTGTGCGAGGCCTGCAAGGCCTACCACGAGCAGGTGCGCGAGCTGCTGACGGCCGCGGGCGTGGAGTTCGAGGACGACCCGAAGCTGGTGCGCGGCCTGGACTACTACACCCGCACCACCTTCGAGTTCGTGCACGACGGCCTCGGCTCGCAGTCCGCGGTCGGTGGCGGCGGCCGCTACGACGGCCTGTCCGAGATGATCGGCGGCCCGGCGCTGCCGTCGGTCGGCTGGGCGCTGGGGGTGGACCGTACGGTGCTGGCCCTTCAGGCCGAGGGCATCGAGCTCGAACTGCCCGCGGCCACCCAGGTGTTCGCGGTGCCGATGGGCGAGGAGGCGCGCCGCGTGCTGTTCGCCGCGGTCACCGAGCTGCGCCGGGCGGGGATCGCCACCGACTTCGCCTTCGGCGGCAAGGGCCTGAAGAACGCCATGAAGTCCGCCAACCGGTCCGGTGCCCGCTTCGCGATCGTCGCCGGTGAGCGCGACCTCGCCGAGGGCGTCGTCCAGCTGAAGGACCTGGAGAGCGGCGAGCAGGACGCCGTGCCGCTCGACGGCGTCGTCGCGGCCGTGCGCGTGCGGCTCACCTGAACCGTCCGCGGGTCATCACGCGGCCGGCCGGTGCTGCCACCGGCCGGCCGCGCCGTCGGAGCACAGACCGCCGGTCGGCTGCCACCTGACCGCCGGTCAGTCCGGCCGTCCCCGCTCGATCCACCGGGCGATCCGCTCCGGCCGCATCGGCCGCCCGAAGTACCAGCCCTGGCCCCAGTCGCAGCCCAGCGAGCGCAGGCGCCGGGCGTGCTGGGAGCTCTCCACGCCCTCGGCGGTGACGGTGAGGCCGAGCGCGTGCGCCAGCGACACCAGTCCGCCGACGATCCGCCAGCCCACCGGGTCATCCGTCCCGGCGCGGTGGGGGTCGGTGACGAACGCTCCGGCGATCTTCAGCCCGGACACCGGAAGGTCCCTCAGATAGGCGAGGTTCGACCAGCCGGTGCCGAAGTCGTCGACGGCCAGTGAGACCCCTGCGTCGGCGATCGCCTGCAGGGCGCGCAGCGACTCGTCCTCGGGTCCGATCACGGCGCTCTCGGTGATCTCCAGCTCCAGCCGCCCCGGTTCGAGGCCGGTGCTGTCCAGGATCGACGTGACGTCGTTCACCAGGCCGGGGTTGCGGATCTGCCGTACCGCCAGGTTCACGTTGATCTGCGGGGCCGCCTCCCCGTAGCGCCGCACCCAGGCGGCCGCCTGACCGACCGCGCGCTCCAGGATCCACCGGCCCAGCGGCATGATCAGCCCGGTCTCCTCCGCCGTCCCCACGAACTCGTCCGGCCCCAGCACCCCGAACTGCGGGTGACGCCAGCGCACCAGGGCCTCCACCGCCACCAGGGAGCCGTCGGCGAGCGAGCACAGCGGCTGGTAGTCCACGAAGAACTCCCCGCGGTCCAGCGCCACCGGCAGCCGTACGGAGATGGCGTACCGGCTCACGGCACGCGCGTTGTGCGTGGGGTCGAAGAGCGTCCAGCGGCCCCTTCCGGCCTCCTTGGAGCGGTACAGCGTCAGATCCGCCGCCCGCACCGCCGCGCCGGGGGTCGTGGCGGCGATCCGCTGCGCCAGCACCCCCACGCTGGCGCCGATCGTCAGCTGCTGGCCGCCCACGAGGAAGGGCCGGGAGAGGGTGGCCAGGACGAGCTTGGCGACCGCCACCGCCTCCTGGTCGCCGCGGCACTCCTCCAGCAGCACCACGAACTCGTCGCCACCCAGCCGGGCCACCAGGTGCCCCAGCGGGGAGAGCGCGGCGTCCAGACGTTCGGCCACGGCGGTCAGCAACTGGTCCCCGGTCTCGTGACCGAGGCTGTCGTTGACGACCTTGAAGCCGTCGAGGTCGACGTAGCACAGGCCGAAGCGCGCGCCGGGCTGCGGCTGTTCGAAGAGGCCCTCCAGCCGCTCGAAGAACGCGGTGCGGTTGGGCAGCCCGGTCAGCGGGTCGTGGGTGGCCTGGTGGCGCAGGCGCTCCTGCAGCCGGTAGCGGTCGGTGATGTCCTCGACCATCGCCACCTGGTAGCGGGGTTCGCCGTGCTCGTCGCGGATCAGCGAGACCGTCAGGTGCGTCCACACCACCTCGCCGTCGCGCCGGTAGTACGGCTTGTCGCACTGGAACCGCTCGCGGCGTCCGTTGACCAGTTCGTCGTACGCCTCCCACACCCCCGGTGCGTCCTCGGGGTGCACCAGCTCGGTGACCCGGCGGCCCCGCAGATCCTCCTGGCGCGCCGCCCCGAGCAGGTCCCGGAGCGCCTGGTTGACCTGCACGATCGTGCCGTCCACGTCCGCGATGCCGATGCCGATGGCGGCGTGCTCGAACAGCGCGCGGAAGCGGGCCTCCGAGGCGCGCCGGGCCCGCTCGGCGTCCTCGCGGGCCCGGAACGCCGCGCGCTGGATCGCCTCCTGCTCCCGCAGCGTCCGCTCGCGCAGCGCGGCCGCCCAGCCGGAGGCGAAGGCGCCGGCCACGCCGGGTACCCGCTCGGGACCGGCCGGCTGGATCTGCAGCAGCGCCACGGCGGCCGCCAGGATCTCCGGATCGGTGAAGTGGGCCTCCACCAGCAGCGTGCCGGCCTGTTCCGCGAGGGAGGTGTCGCAGGTGCGGTCGCCGAGCGCCCGGCCGAGCAGGTCCGCGGTGGTGGCCGCCACCCGGCGCAGGGTCAGCGGGGGCAGCGCCAGCCCCGGGCCTGAACGCAGCAGGCGGGACCAGGCGTCCGCGAAGTCCGGGGCGGGCCCTGCGACGGTGGACGGCGACTCCCTCACGGCCGCCGTCCCACGCCGGCCAGGCCCGACAACCACTCGGGATGCGGCCCCACCGACTCCGGGTCCTCCGGGTGCCACTCGGGCAGCCAGACGACACCCGGCGGCAGGAGCCGCCAGCCGTCGAAGAAGGCCGTCACGTCCTTCCTTGTCCGCATGACCAGCGGCGTGGTGGTGCGCCGGGCGTACAGCTCGGCGAGCGAGTCCGCCTGCTCCGGGCGGCTCTCCCGGGAGGCGTGGGTGAGCACCAGATGGCTGCCGGGCGGCATGGCGTCGCGCAGCGCGCCCACGATCTTGCCGGGGTCCTCGGCGTCGGTGACGAAGTGGAGCATCGCCACCAGCAGCACCGCGACCGGTTCCCCGGGCGCGAGCAGGGCGGTGACCTCGGGCCGGGAGAGCAGATCGCCGGTGTCGGTCATGTCGGCCATGACCATGGCGCTCAGCGGGTCGTCCTGGAGCAGCAGACGGCTGTGCGCCACCGCGATCGGGTCCAGGTCCACGTACACCACGCGCGCCTCGGGGCGGACGGCCCGCGCGACCTCGTGCACGGCGCCGAAGGTCGGGATCCCGGAGCCGATGTCCAGGAAGCGGGTGATGCCCAGGGAGGCGAGGTACTGGACCGCGCGGCGGAGGAAGGCGCGGTTGGCCCGCATGATCACCGGCAGGTCGGGCCACAGCGCCATGGCCTGCCGCGCCATGTCGCGATCGGCCTCGAAGTTGTGGGATCCGCCCAGGTAGTAGTCGTAGACCCGGGCGGCGTTCGGAGTCTCCACGTCCGTCCCCGCGGGCACCCACTCCGGTCGACGCATGGGACACCTCTCCCCGTCTGAGGGAATCCTCGGATCCTCGGGTCCACTTAGAATCCTATATGCCTGATATCTGCGCATTCTCGGAGAGTGTGGCTTCACGTCGGTGTGCGACACGTCGATAGCACAGAGCGACACGGGGTACACGAAGCGCTCTCGAATTCCGCTCTTCCGCCCGGCCGTTGTCGCTCGGACGGGTGACACGGCACCATGGGAACCGGCACTTCCGGCGGGTCCGACGCGTTGGGCAGTGCGGCACATCCCCGACCCACGGAAACGGCGACATGGTGACTACGGCGGTTGACACGGCTCGCACCGACAGCGGGAGCCAGGAGTCCGCGGGCGGGCTCATCGGCGCGGGCAGGGCCTTCACCTGGCTGCTCGTGGTCTGCGGTGCGCTCGGCCTGCTCGCCTCGTGGGTCATCACGATCGACAAGTTCAAGCTGCTGGAGGACCCGAACTTCGTCCCCGGCTGCAGCCTGAACCCGATCATCTCCTGCGGCAACATCATGAAGAGCGAGCAGGCGCACGCCTTCGGCTTCCCCAACCCGATGATCGGCATGGTCGCCTACCCCGTCGTCATCGCCCTCGCCATGGGGATGTTCGCCGGCGCCCGCTACCGCCGCTGGTTCTGGCTCGGCCTGCAGGCCGGGACGCTCTTCGGCGTCTGCTTCGTCACGTGGCTGCAGTACCAGTCGCTGTACAGCATCGGCTCGCTGTGCCTGTGGTGCTCGCTGGCGTGGGTCGTCACCATCGCGCTGTTCTGGTACACCCTCGTGCACAACCTCAAGCACGAGATCATCCCGGCGCCCGCCCGCGTCCGCGACCTGGTCCTGGAGTTCCACTGGGTCGTCCCCGTCCTCTGGTACGGCGCGATCGCCGTGGCGATCCTGACCCGTTGGTGGACGTACTGGAGCACCCTGATCTGACGGCGGGGACGCGGTGTCAGTGCGGTGACATAGGCTTCCTTGCCGTGGAGCCCGACCTGTTCACCGCCGCCGCAGAGGAACGCCAGTCGAGGGAGCCCGGAGGCAGCCCCCTGGCCGTACGGATGCGCCCGCGCACCCTCGACGAGGTCGTGGGGCAGGGGCATCTGCTCCGGCCCGGGTCGCCCTTGCGACGCCTGGTCGGCGAGGGCGGCGGCGGACCGGCGGGACCGTCCTCGGTGATCCTCTGGGGCCCGCCGGGCATCGGCAAGACGACCCTCGCCTACGTCGTCAGCCACGCCACCAACAAGCGCTTCGTCGAGCTCTCGGCGATCACCGCGGGCGTCAAGGAGGTCCGCGCGGTCATCGAGAGCGCCAAGCGCGAGTCCGGTGGCTACGGCCGCGACACCGTGCTCTTCCTCGACGAGATCCACCGGTTCAGCAAGGCCCAGCAGGACTCCCTGCTCCCCGCCGTCGAGAACCGCTGGGTCACCCTGATTGCCGCCACCACCGAGAACCCGTACTTCTCGATCATCTCCCCGCTGCTGTCCCGGTCCCTGCTGCTCACCCTGGAGCCGCTGACCGACGACGACCTGCGCGGTCTGCTGCGCCGCGCGCTCACCGACGAGCGCGGCCTGAAGGGCGCGGTCACGCTGCCGGAGGACACCGAGGAGCACCTGCTGCGGATCGCCGGCGGAGACGCCCGCCGGGCGCTGACCGCCCTGGAGGCGGGCGCGGGCGCGGCCCTGGCGAAGGGCGAGCCGGAGATCTCCCTGGGCACCCTCGAGGAGACCGTCGACCGTGCCGCCGTGAAGTACGACCGTGACGGCGACCAGCACTACGACGTGGCCAGCGCGCTTATCAAGTCCATCCGCGGCTCGGACGTGGACGCCGCCCTGCACTACCTTGCCCGCATGATCGAGGCGGGGGAGGACCCGCGCTTCATCGCCCGCCGGCTGATGATCTCCGCGAGCGAGGACATCGGCCTGGCCGACCCGACCGCGCTGCCCACGGCGGTCGCCGCGGCACAGGCGGTTGCCATGATCGGCTTCCCGGAGGCAGCGCTCACCCTCAGCCACGCCACGATCGCGCTCGCCCTGGCGCCCAAGTCCAACGCGGCCACGACGGCCATCGGGGCCGCGCTCGCCGACGTACGGGCGGGCAAGGCGGGGCCGGTCCCGGCCCATCTGCGCGACAGCCATTACAAGGGCGCCGCGAAACTCGGCCACGGCAAGGGCTACCAGTACCCGCACGATCTGCCCGGCGCCATCGCAGCCCAGCAGTACGCGCCGGACGAGATCCACGGCCGGCGCTACTACGAGCCGACCCGCTACGGCGCCGAGGCCCGCTACGCCGACGTGCTGGAGCGGGTCAGGGAGCGGCTGGCGGGGGAGTAGCGCGCGGCACCCGGGTGGTCAGCGGTCCCGCACTTGTCGTCGCCTCCCGCGCGGCGTCGAAGAGCGTGTGCATGGCCCGGTGCAGGCCGGCGTGGCCGCGTACGGGCTCCGGGAACTCGAAGCGGGCGTCGAAGACGCCGTCCTCGCCGGTGAAGCGCACCCGCAGTCCGAAGCGGTCCAGCGCCAGCGGCACCGCGGTGGTCGGCGTGCTGCGGCTGTCGGCGCCGCCGCCGGCGAGGGCGCACAGCCAGCCCATCTGGTCGGCATGGGCGGCCGCCAGGTGCTGCAGCAGTTCCGCCTCGTGGTCGACGAGCGGGTCGGGGCGGGCGGAGGCGAACTCCTCCGGCTCCACCTGTCCGGCGCCCCACAGGTCGTCCAGCGACGCCTCGCCGACCTCCAGCCGCAGCCGCACCTTCCCGGCCGGGGCCGGCAGGTCGCGCGCTACGGTGATCCAGCCCGCGATCCAGGCGCGGCCTCGAATGCGTCCGGGCACCGCCACCGGGGCGACGTCAGTGATGTCGAGCACAGCCGTCAGGTCGTCGTCCTCGGCGTGCGTCGCGGCCCGAACGGCGGGCGACTGCGCGGGGAACAGCAGGAAGAGGTCGCCGTCGGTACCCACGATTCGCTCCTCGGGAACCATGAGCTCGGGGAGGCCGGGGGCCAGGCCGGGAATCACCAGGATGGCGGAGGCGGTACTCTGTACGAGAGTTCGTGTGCGCTCGGCTGCTGACGGCAGTCGGGCGATTTCATGCCCGCTGGGACGCGGCTGACCATGAGCTGATCGGACCTCCGTCAAGTCGGCGCCCGTGGTGGCGTCGGCGGCGCCCTGTGCGGCGTCCGTACCGTCCGTGATGCGCGTGGTGTTCCCAGGGCGAGACATACGATCTCCTTCGCTAAGGTAAGCCTTACCTAACTTACATGGAGGTCTGGGAAACGTGAACCAGTCGCGTCCCAAGGTCAAGAAGTCGCGTGCCCTCGGCATCGCCCTGACGCCGAAGGCTGTGAAGTACTTCGAGGCCCGTCCCTACCCGCCGGGCGAGCACGGCCGCGGCCGCAAGCAGAACAGTGACTACAAGGTCCGTCTGCTGGAGAAGCAGCGTCTGCGCGCGCAGTACGACATCTCCGAGCGCCAGATGGCCCGCGCCTACGACCGCGCCCGCAAGGTCAGCGGCAAGACCGGTGAGGCCCTGATCGTCGAGCTCGAGCGCCGCCTGGACGCCCTCGTCCTGCGCGCCGGTCTGGCCCGCACCATCTACCAGGCCCGCCAGATGGTCGTGCACGGCCACATCGAGGTCAACGGCCACAAGGTCGACAAGCCGTCCTTCCGCGTCACCCCCGACGACGTCGTGATGGTCCGCGAGCGCTCCCGCTCCAAGACCCCGTTCCAGGTCGCCCGTGAGGGCGGCTGGGCCGGCGACGGCGAGACCCCGAAGTACCTGCAGGTCAACCTGCAGGCGCTGGCCTTCCGCCTGGACCGTCTGCCGAACCGTCGTGAGGTCCCCGTGATCTGCGACGAGCAGCTCGTCGTCGAGTACTACGCTCGCTGACGCCTGCCGCACCCGGCACGCACGTCAGCCCCGGCGCCCCGCCCTTCCGGCGGGGCGCCGGGGCTTTCGCGTCCCCGGGTGCGCCCGCGCGCGGCGGTCAGTCCTGGGCGGCCCGGCCGAGCGGCGCACCGGCGCGCAGCGGGTCGGCCGGCGGCATGGGACCGCGGGGCGGACACGCGCCGGGACGCGTCGGGGGCAGCCCGGTCAGGGCCCGGGCGACCGCGGCGTCGAGGTCGAGGACGCCGCCCTCCTCGTACGCCCCCTCGTAGCCGACCCGGCCCAGTTCGGCGCGGGCCAGCTCCTCGCAGCGCTGGTGGGGGATGCCGAAGTGGCGCGAGCCGAACACCGGCAGCCCGACGAGCCCCCAGATGCCGCTCGCCGCGCCCTGCAGCACCGCCGCCTCGCGGGCGTCCCCCGGGACCCGCAGCAGCGCGAGCAGTTCGATGCCGAGCACGATGCCCACCATGTCGCGGAACGCGTGGTTGATTCGCACGCACTCGGCCGCGAGCTCGGCGGCGAGCACGGGGTCGTCCTGCCGCCAGGCGATGACCGCCCGGGTGTAGAGCGCGTACGCCAGGGCCCAGCGCTCCCCGTGGTCCTCGCAGACCTCGCGGATACGGTCGCACCGCTCGCTCCCGCCCTCCAGGTCCCCCTCGAAGGCCACCGCCATCGCCAGTTCGACCTCGGCCATGATCACGTTGCTGTTGAGTTCGCCCAGCGTCCGGTAATGGCCCAGCGCCTCCTCGAACAGCGCCCTGGCGCGCGGCAGGTCGTCGCTGAGCAGCGCCCCGCACCCCATGCGGTGCACCGCGTACGCCACCGCCGTCGCGTCGCCGGTGGCCAGCGCCTGCTCCCGGCACTCGTACAGCATGCCCAGCGCCGCGGTGCCGTCGCCCTGGAGGATCGAGACGTAACCGCACACCCACAGCGCCTTGGCCCGCTGGCCGGTGGGCTCGTGGCCGGCGGCCAGCGCGCGCTCCAGCCAGTACCGGCCCTCGGCGAGGCGGCCGCAGCCGACCCAGAAGAACCACAGGCTCGCCGCCAGGTACTGCCCGGTCCGCAGCTCCTCGGGGTGCCCCAGGGAGAACTCCAGCGCGGCCCGCAGGTTGGCCAGCTCCCGTTCGGTGCCGGCCGAGATCTCCTCCTGCCGCGCGCCGAACCACTCCATCTCGCCCCAGGTGGCGAAGCCCAGGTACCAGTCCCGGTGCCGGGTCCGCAGCCGCCGTTCCTCGCCCAGCTCGCGCAGCCAGCCCAGCCCGTACCCGCGCAGGGTGTCCAGCAGCAGGTAGCGCACCGCGCCGGCGACTTCACGGCGCAGCACCACCGACTTGTCCACCAGGTCCGCCAGCAGGTCCACCATCGCGTCGGCGCTCACCTCACCGCCCGCGCACACGTACTCGGCCGCGTCGAGGTCGAAGTCCCCGGCGAACACCGACAGCCGTGCCCACAGCAGTCGTTCGCGCGGGGAGCACAGCTCGTGGCTCCACCCGATCGTGGTGCGCAGCGCGCGGTGCCGGTCGGGACCGCCCGTGCCACCGCGCCGGGTCAGCAGCCGGAAGCGGTCGTCCAGCCGCCCGGTGATCTGCCGCACCGACAGTGCCCGCACCCGGCCCGCCGCCAGCTCGAGCGCCAGCGGGATGCCGTCCAGGCGGCGGCACAGCTCCTCCACCTCGGCCCGGTTGCCCGCGTCCACGGTGAAGCCCGGCAGCACGGCGGACGCCCGGTCGGCGAACAGCTCCACCGCGTCGTCGGCGTCGCCGAGCGGCTCCAGCGCCACGATGTGCTCTCCCGCCACCCCCAGCGGCTGCCGGCTGGTGGTCAGCAACCGCAGTCCCGGTGCCCGCCGCAGCATCGCGTCGGCGAGTTCCGCCGCCGCCTCCACCTGCGGTTCGCAGCAGTCCAGGACGAGCAGGAGCCGGCGGCGGGCCAGGAAGGCGCCGAGCGCGGCCCGGGGGCCGCGCGTGGTGTGGTCGGTGAGGCCGAGCGCGTCCGCCACGGAGTAATCCACCAGCGCCGGGTCCCTCACATCCCCCAGCCCGGCCAGCCAGACCCCGTCGGCGAACCCGGCGCGCAGCCCGGCCGCCGCGCGCAGCGCGAGCCGGGTCTTGCCGACCCCCCCGACGCCGGTCACCGTCACCATCCGGACCCTGTCCAGCAGGCGGGCCACCTCGTCGAGCTCGCGCCGCCGGCCGACGAAGTGGTTCAGCTCGCACGGCAGGTTGCCGGGCGTCGTCTCATGGCGCATGGGTCACGGAGGGTATCGTCAAATAAGCGGAACGTACAATCCGGGCCCGTGGTCAGGGGGCGGTCCCGGCCGGTACCGGCCCGCAATGCGGTACGGAGCGTGCTGCCCGTCGCGATAAGGTCGGTATCTGTATCGGTACCTGGTTGGCGCGGTGGATCCGAGGGAGTGGCAACGTGTCCGGTGGAGAGGTGGCCGGCCTCATCGTGGCCGTCTTCTGGGCGATCCTGGTGTCGTTCCTCGCCGTGGCACTCGTGCGGCTCGCCCAGGCGCTCCGTCAGGCCACCCGCCTCGTCGCGGAGGTGACCGACCAGGCCGTGCCGCTGCTCGGCGAGGCCTCCGAGGCGGTCCGCTCGGCCCACGCCCAGCTGGCCCGCGTGGACACCATCACCTCCGACGTCGCCGAGGTGACCGCCAACGCCTCCGCCCTGTCCACGACCGTCGCCTCGACCTTCGGAGGGCCCCTCGTGAAGGTCGCGGCCTTCGGCTACGGCGTGCGGCGCGCGGTCACCCTCCAGGCCAAGGGCACCGCCAAGAAGCGCACCGTGGTCGTCGGCCGGACGCTCCCGTCCGCCCGCCGCCGTAAGTCAAGGGGCTGACCTGCATGTTCCGCCGTGCCTTCTGGTTCACCGCCGGTGCCGCCGCCGGGGTGTGGGCCACCCACAAGGTCCATCGCAAGATCCGCAGCCTGACCCCCGAGAGTTTGGCGTCGAAGGCGGCCGACAAGGCCCTCGAGGCCGGGGACCGGCTGCGCACCTTCGCGCAGGACGTCCGCGCCGGCATGTCCGAGCGCGAGGAACAGCTCAACGACGCACTGGGCCGCTCGGCCCCCGATCTCGACATGCCGGCCCAGCGGCCGGCCATCTCGTACCACCACCGGAAGGACGAACACTGATGGAGTCGGCAGAAATCCGCCGCCGCTGGCTGCGCTTCTTCGAAGAGCGCGGGCACGCCGTCGTGCCGTCGGCGTCGCTCATCGCCGACGACCCGACCCTTCTTCTGGTGCCCGCGGGCATGGTCCCGTTCAAGCCCTACTTCCTGGGCGAGGTCAAGCCGCCCTTCCCGCGCGCCACCAGCGTGCAGAAGTGCGTCCGCACGCCCGACATCGAAGAGGTCGGCAAGACCACGCGCCACGGCACGTTCTTCCAGATGTGCGGCAACTTCTCCTTCGGCGACTACTTCAAGGAAGGCGCCATCAAGCTCGCCTGGGAGCTGCTCACCACTCCCGTGGCGGACGGCGGTTACGGCCTAGACCCCGAGCGGCTGTGGATCACCGTCTACAAGGACGACGACGAGGCCGAGCGGATCTGGCGCGACGTCGTGGGCGTGCCCGCCGAGCGCATCCAGCGCCTGGGCATGAAGGACAACTTCTGGTCCATGGGCGTCCCCGGCCCCTGTGGACCGTGCTCCGAGATCAACTACGACCGCGGCCCCGAGTTCGGCGCCCCGGGCGGCCCGGCCGTCAACGACGAGCGGTACGTGGAGATCTGGAACCTGGTCTTCATGCAGTACGAGCGCGGGGAGGGCTCCGGCAAGGAGGAGTTCCCGATCCTCGGCGACCTGCCCGCCAAGAACATCGACACCGGTCTCGGTCTCGAGCGTCTCGCCATGATCCTGCAGGACGTGCAGAACATGTACGAGACCGACACCCTGCGTGCCGTCATCGACAAGGCCACCGAGCTCACCGGCGTCGCCTACGGCTCGGACCACGAGTCCGACGTCTCGCTGCGCGTCGTCGCCGACCACATGCGCACCTCCGTGATGCTCATCGGCGACGGCGTCACCCCCGGCAACGAGGGCCGCGGCTACGTGCTGCGCCGCATCATGCGCCGCGCCATCCGCAAAATGCGGCTGCTCGGTGCCACGGAGGCCGTTGTCGGCGACCTCGTCGACACCGTCATCAAGACGATGGGCCAGCAGTACTCGGAGCTCGTCGAGGACCGCAAGCGCATCGAGACGGTCGCCCTCGCCGAGGAGGCCCGTTTCCTCAAGACGCTGAAGGCCGGCACCAATGTGCTGGACACCGCCGTCACCGAGGCCAAGGCCGCCGGCTCCGGCGTGCTCTCCGGCGACAAGGCCTTCCTGCTCCACGACACCTGGGGCTTCCCGATCGACCTCACCCTCGAAATGGCCGCCGAGCAGGGCCTGTCGGTGGACGAGGACGGCTTCCGCCGCCTGATGAAGGAGCAGCGGGACCGCGCCAAGGCCGACGCCCTGGTGAAGAAGAGCGGTCATGTCGACATGTCGGCGTACCGTGCCGTCGCCGACACGGCCGGCAGCACCGTCTTCACCGGCTACACCGACAACGAGGGCGAGGCCAGCGTCGTCGGCCTGCTGGTCGACGGCGTGCCCTCGCCCGCCGCCAACGAGGGCGACGAGGTCGAGGTCATCCTGGACCGCACCCCCTTCTACGCGGAGGGCGGCGGCCAGCTCGCCGACACCGGGCGGATCCGTACCGACTCGGGCGCCGTCATCGAGGTCCGGGACGTGCAGCAGCCCGTCCCGGGCGTCACCGTGCACAAGGGCAGCGTCCAGGTCGGCGAGGTGACCGTCGGCTCCGGCGTCTTCGCCAAGATCGACCTCGGCCGCCGCCGGGCCATCGCCCGCGCCCACAGCGCCACCCACCTGACCCACCAGGCGCTGCGCGACGCCCTCGGCCCCACGGCCGCCCAGGCCGGTTCGGAGAACTCCCCGGGCCGCTTCCGCTTCGACTTCGGCTCGCCGGCCGCCGTGCCGGGCACTGTGCTGACGGACGTCGAGCAGAAGATCAACGCGGTGCTCGCCCGTGAACTCGACGTCACCGCCGAGATCATGAGCATCGACGAGGCCAAGAAGCAGGGCGCCATCGCCGAGTTCGGCGAGAAGTACGGCGAGCGGGTGCGCGTCGTGACGATCGGCGACTACTCCAAGGAGCTCTGCGGCGGCACGCACGTCCACAACACCGCCCAGCTGGGCCTGGTGAAGCTGCTCGGCGAGTCCTCGATCGGCTCCGGCGTGCGCCGGGTCGAGGCTCTGGTCGGCGTGGACGCGTACAACTTCCTCGCCCGCGAGCACACGGTCGTCGCCCAGCTCCAGCAGCTGGTCAAGGGCCGGCCGGAGGAGCTCCCGGAGAAGATCTCCGGCATGCTCGCCAAGCTCAAGGACGCCGAGAAGGAGATCGAGCGCTTCCGCGCGGAGAAGGTCCTGCAGGCCGCCGCCGGGCTCGCCGACTCCGCCCAGGACGTCAAGGGCGTCGCCCTGGTCACCGGCCAGGTCCCGGACGGCACCGGCGCCGACGACCTGCGCAAGCTCGTGCTGGACGTCCGCCAGCGGATCGGCGGCGGCCGCGCCGCCGTCGTTGCCCTGTTCGCCGTGGCGAACGACCGCCCGCTGACCGTCATCGCCACCAACGAGGCGGCCCGCGAGCGCGGCCTGAAGGCCGGCGAGCTGGTCCGTACCGCCGCCAAGACCCTCGGCGGCGGCGGTGGCGGCAAGCCGGACGTCGCCCAGGGCGGCGGCCAGAACGCGGACGCGGTCGGCGAGGCCATCGCCGCCGTGCAGCGACTGGTCGCCGAGACGGCCTGAGGTCCGTGATGCGCAGGGGTCGCAGGATCGCGATCGACGTCGGGGACGCCCGCATCGGGGTCGCCTCGTGCGACCCCGACGGGCTGATCGCCACACCCGTCGAGACGGTGCCCGGCCGGGACGCCCCGGCCGCGCGCCGTCGCATCGCACAGATCGTCGAGGAGTACGAGCCGATCGAGGTGCTGGTCGGCCTGCCCCGCTCGCTCAACGGGCGGGAGGGGCAGGCCGCGGCCAAGGCCCGCGGCTTCGCCCAGGATGTGGCGAAGATCATCTCCCCCGTCCCGGTGCGCCTGGTGGACGAGCGGATGACCACCGTCACGGCGACGCAGGGCCTGCGCGCATCAGGCGTCAAGGCCAAGAAGGGACGTTCCGTCGTCGACCAGGCCGCTGCGGTGGTCATCCTGCAGAGCGCCCTCGAGACCGAACGGGTGTCTGGTAAAGAGCCGGGCGAGAGCGTCGAACCGTTTATCTGATCGCGGTACGGTAACGTTCCGCGCAGCACGGCGGCTCCACAGCGGGATCTGTGGGTGCCGACGGGTCGGGACCCCCCGCCCGCGCCACAAGCGCCGGCCTGCTGCCGCCGCGCGAACCGAACCGTAGGGGATCGATGACTGACTATGGCCGGAGCCCTGGCTCCGATGCATGGCACCCCGAAGACCCTCTCTTCGGCGACCAATGGGGACAGCCGCAGCATTCCCAGGAACAGCAGCACCAGCAGCACCAGCAGTATTCCCAGTACCAGCAAAATCCCCAGTATCAACAGCATCAGCAGCATCAGCAGCATCAGCAGCATCAGCAGCCACAGCAGCACCAGCAGCAGAACCCTCAGTACCAGCAGCAGGGTGGCTGGGACCCCTACGGCAACACCGGTCAGCAGCAGCAGTACCCGTACGACCCCCAGCAGCAGTACGACTCCTGGGGCGCCCCGGCGGGCTACGGCCACGACGGCTACGGCGGCCGGCAGCAGCCCGACTACTACGGGCAGGACGGCTACCCGCCCCCGCAGCGGCCCGACCAGCGCTACCCGCAGCAGCAGCCCCAGTACCAGCAGCAGCCCCCACAGCAACCGCAGCCGCAGCCGCAGCAGCAGCGCCCCCGGCCGGCCGGGCAGGACGCCCCGCTCTGGGACGACGAGGCGGGTGCCGCCGACGACCACTCCTTCTTCTCCGGCGCGGACGACGACGAGGACGACGAGCCGCAGTCGGACCGCAACGACCGGCGCGGCCGCGCGGGCAGGGGCGGCCAGGCGGGCAAGGGCGGCAAGAAGCGCCGCTCCGGCATGGCGTGCCTGGTCGTGATGGTCGTCCTCGGCGGCGGCATCGCGGGCGTCGGCTACTTCGGCTACCGGTACTACCAGAGCAACTTCGGCCCGCCGCCGGACTTCGCGGGGCAAGGCAGCGGCGAGGTCCAGGTCGAGATCCCGCAGGGCGCCACCGGCATCCAGATCGGCAACATCCTGAAGAAGGCGGGTGTGGTCAAGAGCGTCGACGCCTTCACCGCCGCCACCAACCAGAACCCCAAGGGCAAGCTCATCCAGCCCGGCGTCTACGTCCTGCACAAGGAGATGTCGGCGTCCAGCGCCGTCACGATGATGCTCGACCCGAAGTCGCAGAACGTCCTGATCATCGCAGAGGGCCTGCGTGACGCCCAGATCTACTCGATCATCGACGCCAAGCTGAATCTCGAGGACGGCACCACCAAGAAGGTCGCGAAGAACGAGGCCGACAGCCTCGACCTGCCCGACTGGGCCGACGAGGGTGAAGCCATAGTGGATCCGCTGGAGGGCTTCCTCTTCCCTTCCCGCTACAGCATCGGCAAGGAAACCAAACCCCTCGACCTGCTCAAGCAGATGGTCAAGCGCGCCAATGCGGAGTACACCAAGGACGACCTGGTGGGGCAGGCGAAGAAGGTCGGCATGACGCCGCACGAGGTCGTCACCATCGCCAGTCTGGTGCAGGCCGAGGCGAAGGAGGACGACGAGTTCGGCAAGGTCTCGCGGGTCATCTACAACCGTCTCGACAAGTACATGCCCCTGGGCTTCGACTCGACGATCAACTACGCCAAGGGCCGCAGTACGCTCAACACGTCGAAGGCCGACACCATGGACCCGTCGCCCTACAACACCTACAACCACAAGGGCCTGCCTCCGGGTCCGATCGGCAACCCCGGCCATCAGGCCATCGAGGCGGCCCTGCAGCCCACCAAGGGCAACTGGTTGTTCTTCGTCACGGTCAAGCCGGGTGACACACGCTTCACGGACAGCCAGGCGCAGCATGACCGGAATGTCGCGGAGTTCAACAAGTACCAGCGGGAGCACGGCGGCGGATGAGTGACGGCAAGCGGGCTGCGGTCCTCGGGTCGCCGATCGCGCACTCGCTCTCCCCGGTGCTGCACCGGGCCGCCTACGCGGAACTCGGCCTGACCGACTGGGCCTACGACCGCTTCGAGGTCGACGAGGCCGCCCTGCCCGGTTTCCTGGCAGGGCTGGCCGAGCTGCCGGGCGGCGGGCGCTGGGCGGGGCTGTCGCTGACCATGCCGCTCAAGCGGGCGGTCATCCCGCTGCTGGACGAGGTCAGCGACACCGCCTCCGCCGTCGAGGCCGTCAACACGGTGGTCTTCGCCGAGGACGGACGCCGGCTGGGCGACAACACCGACATCCCCGGGATGGTGGCGGCGCTGCGCGAGCGCGGCGTCGGACGCGTCGGCTCCGCCGCCGTCCTCGGCGCGGGGGCGACCGCCTCCTCCGCGCTGGCCGCGCTGGCGCAGATCTGCGACGGCACGGTCACCGCGTACGTGCGCAGCGACACCCGCGCCGCGCAGATGCGGCAGTGGGGCGAGCGGCTCGGCGTGGCCGTGCGGACGGCCGCCTGGAAGGACGCCGCCGAGGCCCTCTCCGCGCCCCTGGTGATCTCCACGACGCCGGCCGGCACCGCGGACGCGCTCGCCGCCGCCGTGCCGGAGCGGGCAGGGACCCTCTTCGACGTGCTGTACGACCCGTGGCCGACCGCCCTGGCGTCCGCCTGGGCGACGCGGGGCGGGGCCGTCGTCGGGGGGCTGGACCTCCTGGTGCACCAGGCGGTGCTGCAGGTGGAGCTGATGACCGGCCGCAAACCCGCCCCGCTGGCGGCCATGCGGGCCGCCGGCGAGGCGGCGCTGCACCGTTCCTGAACACTCCGCAGGCGTCCACGAAGCTGTCCGCCCAGCGGACCGCGCCCCGCCTTCGCCGCCGGACGTGAAAGGATCGGTTTACGCACGGATGGTCCGGTCCGCCTCGCCGCGGTCCGGGCGATGATGAAGGAGCGAGCACCGTTGAGCAGGTTGCGCTGGCTGACCGCGGGGGAGTCGCACGGCCCCGCACTCGTCGCGACACTGGAGGGTCTGCCCTCCGGTGTGCCGATCACCACCGGGATGGTGGCGGACCACCTCGCGCGGCGGCGGCTCGGCTATGGCCGCGGTGCCCGGATGAAGTTCGAGCAGGACCAGGTCACCTTCCTCGGCGGCGTGCGTCACGGGCTCACCCTCGGCTCCCCGGTCGCGATCATGGTGGGGAACACCGAGTGGCCCAAGTGGGAGCAGGTCATGGCGGCCGACCCGGTGGATCCGGAGATCCTCGACGGGCTCGCCCGCAACGCCCCGCTGACCCGGCCGCGCCCCGGCCACGCCGACCTCGCCGGCATGCAGAAGTACGGCTTCGACGAGGCCCGGCCGATCCTGGAGCGCGCCTCCGCCCGTGAGACCGCCGCCCGCGTCGCGCTCGGCGCCGTGGCCCGCTCCTACCTCAAGGAGACGGCCGGCATCGAGATCGTCTCCCATGTCGTGGAGCTCGCCGCGGCCAAGGCCCCGTACGGTGTCCACCCGACCCCCGCCGACGTCGAGAAGCTCGACGCCGACCCCGTGCGCTGCCTCGACGCCGACGCGAGCAAGCGGATGGTCGCCGAGATCGACCAGGCTCACAAGGACGGCGACACCCTCGGCGGCGTCGTCGAGGTGCTCGCCTACGGTGTGCCGGTCGGCCTCGGCAGCCATGTGCACTGGGACCGCCGGCTGGACGCGCGGCTGGCCGCCGCCCTGATGGGCATCCAGGCCATCAAGGGCGTCGAGGTCGGCGACGGCTTCGAACTGGCCCGCGTCCCCGGCTCCAAGGCGCACGACGAGATCGTCGCCACCGAGGACGGCATCCGCCGCTCCACCGGCCGCTCCGGTGGCACCGAGGGCGGCCTCAGCACCGGCGAGCTGCTGCGGGTGCGGGCCGCGATGAAGCCCATCGCCACCGTGCCGCGCGCCCTGGCCACCGTGGACGTGGCCACCGGCGAGGCCACCCAGGCCCACCACCAGCGTTCCGACGTCTGCGCCGTCCCGGCCGCGGGCATCGTCGCCGAGGCGATGGTCGCCCTGGTCCTGGCGGACGCGGTCGCGGAGAAGTTCGGCGGCGACAGCGTCACCGAGACCCGCCGCAACGTGCGCGGCTACCTCGACAACCTGGCGATCCGATGAGCGGCCCGGTCGTCGTCCTGGTCGGCCCGATGGGCGTCGGTAAGACCACCGTCGGCGAGCTGCTCGCCCAGCGGCTCGGCACTACCTGCCGCGACACCGACGCCGACATCGTCGAGGCCGAGGGCCGGCCGATCGCGGACATCTTCGTCGAGGACGGCGAGGAGCACTTCCGCGCGCTGGAGGCCCTGGCCGTCCGCGCCGCGCTCGCCGAGCACCCGGGTGTGCTCGCGCTCGGCGGCGGCTCGATCCTCGACGAGGACACCCGCAAGCTGCTCGCCGGCCTGCCCGTGGTCTTCCTCGACATGGACGTCGCCGAGGCGGTCAAGCGTGTCGGCCTCGACACGGCCCGCCCGCTGCTCGCCGTCAACCCGCGACGGCAGTGGCGCGAGCTGATGGAGGCCCGCCGCCCGCTGTACACCGAGGTCGCCCGTGCCGTGGTCAGCACGGAGGGCCGGACCCCCGAGGACGTCGCCGACGCCGTCCTGGACGCACTGGAGCTGAAGAACGCATGACGAAGCACGCCGCCCACACCCCCATCCGCATCCGGGTCGGGGGGAGTGAGGGCACCGAGCCGTACGAGGTGCTGGTCGGCCGGCAGCTGCTCGGCGAGCTTCCCGGCCTGATCGGCGACAAGGACCCGTCGCCCACCACCACCCTCAGGGGAGGCGCTCCGCGCCGCAGCGATGTCCAAAGGGTCGCCGTCATCCACCCCGAGGCACTGGAGGCCACCGGCCAGGCGCTGCGCGAGGACCTGGCCGAGCAGGGCTACGAGGCCGTCGCCATCCAGGTGCCCAACGCCGAGGAGGCCAAGACCACCGAGGTCGCGGCGTACTGCTGGCGGGCGCTCGGGCAGTCCGGCTTCACCCGTACGGATGTCATCGTCGGCGTCGGCGGCGGTGCCACCACCGACCTCGCCGGGTTCGTCGCGGCGACGTGGCTGCGCGGGGTCCGCTGGGTCGCCGTGCCGACCACCGTGCTCGGCATGGTGGACGCGGCGGTCGGCGGCAAGACCGGCATCAACACCGCCGAGGGCAAGAACCTCGTCGGCGCCTTCCACCCGCCCGCCGGGGTGCTCTGCGACCTCGCGGCACTGGAGTCGCTGCCGGTCAACGACTACGTCAGCGGCCTCGCCGAGATCATCAAGGCCGGCTTCATCGCCGACCCCGTGATCCTGGACCTGATCGAGCAGGACCCGGCCGCCGCCCGCGGCCCCGCGGGCCCGCACACCGCCGAGCTCATCGAGCGCGCCATCCGCGTCAAGGCCGAGGTGGTCTCCGCGGACCTCAAGGAGTCCGGGCTGCGCGAGATCCTCAACTACGGCCACACCCTCGGCCACGCCATCGAGAAGAACGAGCGCTACAACTGGCGGCACGGCGCGGCCGTCTCCATCGGCATGGTCTTCGCCGCCGAACTCGGCCGTCTCGCCGGCCGCCTGGACGACGCCACCGCCGACCGCCACCGCTCCGTCCTGGAGTCCGTCGGCCTGCCGCTGACCTACCGCGGCGACCAGTGGCCGCGGCTGCTGGAGACGATGAAGGTGGACAAGAAGTCGCGCGCCGACCGGCTGCGCTTCATCGTGCTGGACGGCCTCGCCAAGCCGACCGTCCTGGAGGCCCCCGACCCCGGGGTGCTCCTCGCCGCCTACGCGGAGATCTCCAAGTAGCCGCGCACGCGCACGGGACCGCGGATCCCGAACGGCCGGGCACCCCGTGGGCTGCCCGGCCGTTCACACAACTGCGGCCGCCCACGGTACCGTTCGGTCGAACCCGAAAGCTCTTGTACGGACGGAGTGGCCTCGATGCAGCATGCCGTGGGTGCGCCGCTGCCACCGCCGCACGGTGGGCAGCAGGCCGGGCAGCCAGGGCCGCCGCCGCAGCACCCGGGCACCACCGGCCACTTCCCGATGGCCCAGGGAGCCCCCGTCCAGCACCCGGTCCAGCCGCCCCCGCAGCCCGCCGCCGGCAGCGGCGCCCCGCTCCCGCACACCACGCACGGCCCCGTCGCGGTCCTGCTGATCGGCGCGGCCGGCGCGGGCAAGACAACCATCGCCCGGCACTGGGCCGACCACCGGGGTGTGCCGACCGCCCACATCAGCCTGGACGACGTCCGCGAGTGGGTCCGCTCCGGCTTCGCCGACCCGCAGTCCGGCTGGAACGACAACTCCGAGGCGCAGTACCGCCTCGCCCGCCGCACCTGCGGCTTCGCGGCCCGCAATTTCCTGGCGAACGGCATCTCCTGCATCATCGATGACGCGGTCTTCCCCGACCGCCCGGTCGTGGGCCTCGGCGGCTGGAAGCGTCACGTCGGGCCCGGCCTGCTGCCCGTCGTCCTCCTGCCCGGCCTCGACATCGTCCTGGCCCGCAACGCGCAGCGCAGCGGGAACCGGCGGCTGTCGGACGAGGAGGTCGCCCGCATCCACGGCCGCATGGCCGGCTGGTACGGCTCCGGGCTGCCCATCATCGACAACTCCCACCTCGACGTCCCCGCGGCCGCCGCCGCGCTCGACAGTGTCGTCACCCGCAGCCTCCAGGGCCCGCCCGCCTGGTAGCCGCCCGGCAGCTCTCGACAGGCCGACCGGCGGCACGCGACGTACGCTCGCCACATGTCCGAGGTGCACGCTGCCCGCAGGGAACGCCTCCGGGACCGCTGCGCGGCGGCCGGTGCGGCGGCGGCGCTCGTCTCCCGCCCCGCCAACGTCCGCTACCTGACGGGCTGCGCCCCGCCGGGGACCGTCCTGCTGGTGGGGCCGGGCCCCGAGGACGTGCTGGTCCACCACCGTCATCCGTCCGGCGACCTGGCCGAGGGCCGGCTTCCGGACGACGTACGGGGCGTCGTGCTGTCCGGCCCCGAGGGCGACCCGGCCGTCACCGCCGCCGCGCTGGCCGCGGACCGCAAGGCCGGGGCCCTGGCGGTCGAGGAGCACCACCTCACCGTCGCGCGGCACCGTGCCTTGGGCAGCGCGGCGCCGGGCGTACGGCTGTCCGACCTCGGCTCGGCCGTGGAACAGCTCCGGCTGGTCAAGGACGAGCAGGAGATCTCCGCGCTGCGGATCGCCGCCGAGATCGCCGACCAGGCGCTCAGCGAGCTCCTGGAGTCGATCCTGGTGGGCCGCACCGAACGCCACCTCGCCCTGGAGCTGGAGCGCCGCCTCATCGACCACGGGGCCGACGGGCCGGCCTTCCCGACCTGCGTGGGCACGGGCCCCCACTCCGGTGCGGCGCGCCACCTGCCCACCGACCGGCGTGTCGAGGAGGGCGACTTCCTCACCGTCTGCCTGGGCGCCTGCTACCGCGGCTACCGCTGCGAGGTGGGGCGCACCTTCGTCATCGGCACCACGCCCGCTGATTGGCAGATCGAGCTGTACGACCTGGTCTTCGCGGCGCAGCGGGCCGGCCGCGAGGCCCTCGCACCCGGCGCCGCCTGCCGCGAGGTGGACCACGCGGCGCGCCACGTGCTGGAGTCCGGGGGCCACGGCGAGGCGCTGGGGGAGACCACCGGACACGGCGTCGGACTGGAGATCGGCGAGGACCCTCGGTTGTCCCCCTCGGCCATGGGTAAACTGGACGCTTGCGTGCCGGTCACCGTCGAACCGGGAGTCCACATCCCGGGCCGCGGCGGTGTCCGCATCGACGACACACTCGTCGTGCGTCCCCCGACGGACGGCGGGCCCGAGCTACTCACCATCACGACCAAGGAGCTGCTCGCCCTGTAGAGGGCGGCCGCGGCTCCGGGTCCCCGAAGCAGCAGTGCAGGAGATTCCGCAACCGTGGCCACCACGAACGACCTCAAGAACGGCCTCGTGCTCAAGCTCGACGGCGGCCAGCTCTGGTCCGTCGTCGAGTTCCAGCACGTCAAGCCCGGCAAGGGCCCCGCCTTCGTCCGTACGAAGCTCAAGAACGTGCTCTCCGGAAAGGTCGTCGACAAGACCTTCAACGCCGGCGTGAAGGTCGAGACGGCCAACGTCGACAAGCGCGGGATGCAGTTCTCCTACAAGGACGGCGAGAGCTTCGTGTTCATGGACATGGACACGTACGACCAGGTCTACATCACCCCCGAGGTCGTCGGCGACGCCGCCCACTTCCTTCTGGAGGGCTTCGAGGCCGTCGTCGCCATGTACGAGGGCTCCCCCCTCTACATCGAGCTCCCGGCCGCCGTCGAGCTGGTCATCGAGTACACCGAGCCCGGCGTCCAGGGCGACCGCTCCACCGGTGGCACCAAGCCCGCCAAGCTGGAGACCGGCTACGAGATCGGCGTCCCGCTCTTCATCACCACCGGTGAGAAGATCAAGGTCGACACCCGCTCGGGTGAGTACCTCGGCCGGGTGACCAGCTAACCGTGGCCGCACGTAACAAGGCCCGCAAGCGCGCCTTCCAGATCCTCTTCGAGGCGGAGCAGCGGGGTGTCGACCCCAAGACCGCCATGGCGGACTGGATCAGGCTCGCCCGGACCGACGACCGGCAGCCGCCGGTCAGCGAATACACGATGCAGCTCGTCGAGGGCTACGCCGAGCGGGCGAGGCGCATCGACGAACTGCTGTCGAAGCACGCCGTGGGCTGGACCCTCGACCGGATGCCGGTGACCGACCGGAACATCCTGCGGCTCGGCGCCTACGAGCTGATCTGGGAGGACGACGTCCCCGACGCCGTCGTCCTGGACGAGGCCGTGCAGCTGGCCAAGGAGTTCTCCACGGACGAGTCCCCCTCGTTCGTGAACGGCCTGCTCGCCCGGCTCAAGGAGCTGAAGCCCAGCCTCCGGGAGGACTAGCCCCTGGACGGCTCACCGGGCCCGGAACGCAGCGCGTTCCGGGCCCGTGGCATGTCCGGACGACGCGCGGTGCGGCCGGCCGGGGCAGGAAAAGACAACCGCCCCTCAGACGCGGCCTTCGCGGCCGTGCCCAAGGGGCGGGACGTTTCTGCTTCCCGAGGGCGTCAGCCCTCCTCGTGCTGCACCGCGCGCCGGGCGTCCGCGTCGAGGACGCCCCAGCCGATCAGCTGCTCGGTCAGGACCGAGGGCGACTGGTCGTAGATGACGGCGAGGGTGCGCAGGTCGTCCTGGCGGATCGACAGCACCTTGCCGTTGTAGTCGCCGCGCTGGCTCTGGATGGTGGCGGCGTAGCGCTGCAGCGGACCGGCCTTGTCGGAGGGCACCTGGCTCAGCCGCTCAAGGTCGAGGACGAGCTTCGGCGGCGGCTCGGCGGCACCGCCCGGCGCGGAACCGGGCAGCAGCTCCTGGACCGGAACGCCGTAGAAGTCGGCGAGCTCGGCGAGGCGCTGCACGGTCACGGCGCGGTCGCCGCGCTCGTAGGAACCGACCACCACGGCCTTCCAGCGGCCCTGGGACTTCTCCTCGACGCCGTGGAGGGAGAGTCCCTGCTGCGTGCGGATGGCGCGGAGCTTTGCTCCGAGCTGCTTGGCGTAATCGCTGGACATATGGCTCCCCGGACGGAAACTCAGTAACTCACTGTGAGGTTACGCAGCGTAATTGGAATCCGTCAAGCCGAATGGTCCACACCGGTCCCCCGGAAGAGCGAGGAATGGCCGGTCACCGGCCTTTCGGCCGGGATCCGAGGTCGATCGTGGTACGGACGGCGGACCCGCCCCGAGACCCGCGCCAGGCGGCCGCCAGGGCCCGCCATGGAGCACGCCAGGGTGCCTGATACGGTGGAACCGTTCGTTTTGGCGTCCTTTAAGGCCCGTCCAGTGAGGCGGGGAAGGAGGTCCTTTTTCCATGGCCAGCATCGGCTCCGATCCGGCCCGGCCCGTACTCGAGGCGCCGGATATCGCGCGGGTCCTGACCCGCATCGCCCACGAGATCGTCGAACGCGCCAAGGGCGCTGACGACGTGGTGCTCCTGGGCATCCCGACCCGCGGCGTCCACCTGGCCCGCAGGCTCGCCGACAAGCTCGACGAGATCACCGGCGGCAAGGTCCCGGTCGGCTCGCTCGACATCACCATGTACCGCGACGACCTGCGGCTGCGCCCGGCGCGGGCGCTCGCCCGCACCGAGATCCCGGCCGACGGGGTGGACGGCCGGCTGGTCGTCCTCGTCGACGACGTGCTCTTCTCCGGCCGCACGATCCGCGCCGCGCTCGACGCGCTGGGCGACATCGGCCGCCCCCGCGCCGTGCAGCTGGCGGTCCTGGTCGACCGGGGCCACCGCGAACTGCCGATCAGGGCCGACTACGTGGGCAAGAACATCCCCACCTCGCTGCGCGAGACCGTCAAGGTCCACCTGACCGAGGAGGACGGGCGCGACTGCGTCCTGCTCGGCGTACGCGACGGCTCCCCGGCGGACGAGTAGCCCGGGCGCGCCCCCGTTTCCCGGGGCAGCGCCCCGCCCGCCCGTCCCCGCCCCCCGGCCTGCCCGGGAGACGTGGCGTGCCGCCACCCAGTCCGCCCCCGCACGCATCCTTCGGAGTGACCCGATGAAGCGCCACCTGATCTCGGCCGCCGACCTCACCCGCGACGACGCCCTCCTCGTGCTCGACACGGCGGAGGAGATGGCCCGCGTCGCAGACCGCCCCATCAAGAAGCTGCCGACCCTGCGCGGCCGCACGGTCGTCAACCTGTTCTTCGAGGACTCGACCCGCACGCGCATCTCCTTCGAGGCCGCCGCCAAGCGCCTGTCGGCCGACGTCATCAACTTCTCAGCCAAGGGCTCCTCGGTGTCCAAGGGCGAGTCCCTCAAGGACACCGCCCTCACCCTGGAGGCCATGGGCGCCGACGCCGTCGTCATCCGCCACCACATGTCCGGCGCCCCGCACCGGCTGGCGTACTCCGACTGGATCGGCGGCAGTGTCGTCAACGCCGGCGACGGCACCCACGAGCACCCCACGCAGGCCCTGCTGGACGCCTTCACCATGCGCCGCCACCTGTCCGGCCCCGGCCGCGACCTGGCCGGCCGCCGCATCACGATCGTCGGCGACGTGCTGCACAGCCGGGTGGCCCGCTCCAATGTGCTGCTGCTGGGCGCGCTCGGCGCCGAGGTCACCTTGGTGGCGCCGCCCACCCTGCTGCCCATCGGGGTCGAGAACTGGCCCTGCGAGGTCTCCTACGACCTGGACGCGGTGCTCGCCAAGTCCGACGGCGTGATGATGCTGCGCGTCCAGCGCGAGCGCATGAACGCCGCCTTCTTCCCCACCGAGCGCGAGTACTCGCGCCGCTACGGTCTGGACGGCCTCCGCATGGCCGCGCTGCCCGAGCACGCCATCGTCATGCACCCCGGCCCGATGAACCGAGGCATGGAGATCACCGCCGAGGTCGCCGATTCGCCGCGCTGCACCGCCGTCGAGCAGGTGAAGAACGGCGTCAGCATCCGCATGGCCGTCCTGTACCTGCTGCTCGGCGGCGCCGAGCCCGCCGTCTCCGCCCCCGCCCGCACCGAGGAGAACAACCAAGCATGAGCGCGACCCCGAAGACGCTGATCCGCGGCGCGAGGATCCTCGGCGGCGAGCCGCGGGACGTCCTGATCGACGGCGAGACCATCGCCGAGGTCGGCCAGGACCTGACCACCCCCGAGGGCACCACGGTGGTGGAGGCCGAGGGCAAGGTCCTCCTGCCGGGCCTGGTCGACCTCCACACCCACCTGCGCGAGCCCGGCCGCGAGGACTCCGAGACCGTTCTCACCGGCACCCGGTCCGCCGCCGCGGGCGGGTACACCGCCGTCCACGCGATGGCCAACACCTTCCCCGTCGCAGACACCGCCGGCGTGGTCGAGCAGGTGTGGCGCCTCGGCCGCGAGCACGGCTACTGCGACGTCCAGCCGGTCGGCGCCGTCACCGTGGGCCTGGAGGGCAGGAAGCTCGCCGAGCTCGGCGCGATGGCCGACTCCGCCGCAGGTGTGCGGGTCTTCTCCGACGACGGCAAGTGCGTCGACGACGCCGTGATCATGCGCCGCGCCCTGGAGTACGTGAAGGCCTTCGACGGCGTCGTCGCCCAGCACGCCCAGGAGCCCCGGCTGACCGAGGGCGCCCAGATGAACGAGGGCGTCGTCTCCGGCGAGCTGGGCCTGACCGGCTGGCCGGCCGTCGCCGAGGAGTCGATCATCGCCCGCGACGTGCTGCTCGCCGCCCACGTCGGCTCCCGCGTGCACATCTGCCACCTGTCCACGGCCGGCTCGGTCGAGATCGTCCGCTGGGCCAAGTCCAAGGGCTGGGACGTCACCGCCGAGGTCACCCCGCACCACCTGCTCCTCACCGACGAGCTGGTGCGCACCTACAACCCGGTCTACAAGGTCAATCCGCCGCTGCGCACGGAGGCCGACGTCATGGCGCTGCGCGAGGCGCTCGCCGACGGCACGATCGACTGCGTCGCCACCGACCACGCCCCGCACCCGCACGAGGACAAGGACTGCGAGTGGGGCGCGGCGGCCATGGGCATGATCGGCCTGGAGACCGCGCTGTCGGTCGTCCAGCACGCCATGGTGGACACCGGCCTGCTCGACTGGGCGGGCGTCGCCGACCGGATGTCGTTCCGGCCCGCGGCGATCGGCCGCCTCTCCGGCCACGGACGGCCCGTCTCGGCTGGTGAGCCCGCGAACCTCACGCTGGTCGATCCGGCATACCGTGGTGAGGTGAATCCCGCGGGCTTCGCCTCCCGCAGCCGCAACACCCCCTACGAGGGTCTGGAGCTGCCGGGCCAGGTGTTCGCCACCTTCCTGCGGGGCAAGGCGACGGTCATGGACGGGAAGCTCTCGTGACACCTCTGGTACTCATCGCGGCGGAGGGGAAGCACTCCGCCGAGGTCACCGACTGGTCGGCCCGCATCGGCTGGGTCGTCGGGCTGCTGCTGTTCATCGCCCTCGTCTACTGGCTGATGCGCCAGGGCTGGAAGTGGCGCGGCACCCTCCAGAGCGACCTGCCCGCCCTCCCCACCGCCCCCGAGGAGCCCGGCGAGCCCCGGCTCGCGACGATGAGTGGCCGCTACCACGGCAGCACCACCGCCGGTCAGTGGCTGGACCGCATCGTCGCCCACGGGCTGGGCGTGCGCAGCCGGGCCGAGCTCACCCTCACCGACCTGGGGCTGGACGTCGAGCGCACCGGCGCGCCGAGCTTCTTCGTCCCCGCCGCAGACCTGCGCGGCGCCCGGCTCGACAAGGGAATCGCCGGCAAGGTCCTCACCGAGGGCGGCCTGCTGGTGGTCACCTGGGCGCACGGCGACCGGCTGATCGACTCCGGCTTCCGCTCGGACCACGCCGCCGAGCACGCCGCGTGGGTCGAGGCCCTGAACACTCTCACGCACGACCAGGAAGGCGCACGATGACGACCTCCGCCCAGCGGCCCGCGAGGGTCCCTGCCGTACTCGTCCTGGAGGACGGCCGCACCTTCCGCGGCCGGGCCTACGGGGCCATGGGGGAGACTTTCGGCGAGGCCGTCTTCTCCACCGGCATGACCGGCTACCAGGAGACCCTGACGGACCCGTCGTACCACCGCCAGGTCGTCGTCATGACCGCCCCACACGTCGGCAACACCGGCGTCAACGACGAGGACCCGGAGTCCTCCCGCATCTGGGTGGCCGGCTACGTCGTCCGCGACCCCGCCCGCGTGCCGTCCAACTGGCGCTCCCGCCGCACCCTGGACGAGGAGCTGACCCGCCAGGGCGTCGTCGGCATCAGCGGCATCGACACCCGGGCGCTGACCCGTCACCTGCGCGAGCGCGGCGCGATGCGGGTCGGCATCTTCTCCGGCGACAAGGCGCAGGCCGACGAGGCCACGCTCCTTGCCGCGGTGCAGGCCAGCCCCCAGATGAAGGGCGCCGACCTGTCCGCCGAGGTCGCCACCGAGCAGCCGTACGTCGTCCCGGCGATCGGTGAGAAGAAGTTCACCGTCGCCGCGATCGACCTCGGCATCAAGGGGATGACCCCGCAGCGCATGGCCGAGCGCGGCATCGAGGTGCACGTGCTGCCCGCCGGCGCCACCCTGGACGAGGTATACGCGGTCAACCCCGACGGCGTCTTCCTCTCCAACGGCCCCGGCGACCCGGCCACCGCCGACCTGACCGTCATCCAGGGCGTCCTGGAGCGCAGGACGCCGCTGTTCGGCATCTGCTTCGGCAACCAGCTGCTCGGCCGCGCCGTCGGCTTCGGCACCTACAAGCTGAAGTACGGCCACCGCGGCATCAACCAGCCGGTGCAGGACCGTTCCACCGGCAAGGTCGAGGTCACCGCCCACAACCACGGCTTCGCCGTGGACGCGCCGCTCGACCAGGTCACCGACACCCCGTACGGGCGGGCCGAGGTCTCCCACGTGTGCCTCAACGACAACGTGGTCGAGGGCCTGCGGCTGCTCGACACCCCCGCCTTCAGCGTCCAGTACCACCCCGAGGCCGCCGCAGGTCCGCACGACGCCGCGTACCTGTTCGACCGCTTCGTGAAGCTCATGGAGGGCCAGCGTGCCTAAGCGCACCGATATCCAGTCCGTCCTGGTCATCGGCTCCGGCCCGATCGTCATCGGCCAGGCCGCCGAGTTCGACTACTCCGGCACCCAGGCATGCCGCGTGCTGCGCGCCGAAGGCCTGCGCGTGGTCCTGGTCAACTCCAACCCGGCCACGATCATGACCGACCCGGAGATCGCCGACGCCACCTATGTCGAGCCGATCACCCCCGAGTTCGTCGAGAAGATCATCGCCAAGGAGCGCCCCGACGCGCTCCTGCCCACCCTGGGCGGCCAGACCGCGCTCAACACCGCGATCTCGCTGCACAAGGCCGGCGTCCTCGACAAGTACGGGGTCGAGCTGATCGGCGCGAACGTCGAGGCCATCAACAAGGGCGAGGACCGCGACCTGTTCAAGGAGGTCGTCGAGGCGGTCAACGCCAAGATCGGTCACGGCGAGTCCGCGCGCTCGGTCATCTGCCACACCATGGACGAGGTCATCGCGGGTGTCGACACACTCGGCGGCTATCCCGTCGTCGTCCGCCCCTCCTTCACCATGGGCGGCGCCGGCTCCGGCTTCGCCCACGACGAGGAGGAGCTGCGCCGCATCGCCGGCCAGGGCCTGACGCTCTCGCCGACCACCGAGGTGCTCCTGGAGGAGTCCATCCTCGGCTGGAAGGAGTACGAGCTGGAGCTGATGCGCGACAAGCACGACAACGTCGTGGTCGTCTGCTCCATCGAGAACTTCGACCCCATGGGCGTGCACACCGGCGACTCCATCACCGTCGCGCCCGCGATGACGCTGACCGACCGTGAGTACCAGATCCTGCGCGACATCGGCATCGCCGTCATCCGCGAGGTCGGCGTCGACACCGGTGGCTGCAACATCCAGTTCGCGGTCAACCCCGAGGACGGCCGGGTCATCGTCATCGAGATGAACCCGCGCGTCTCCCGCTCCTCCGCGCTCGCCTCCAAGGCGACCGGCTTTCCGATCGCCAAGATCGCCGCCAAACTCGCCGTCGGCTACACCCTCGACGAGATCCCCAACGACATCACCGAGCAGACCCCGGCCTCCTTCGAGCCGACGCTCGACTACGTCGTCGTCAAGGTGCCGCGCTTCGCCTTCGAGAAGTTCCCGGTCGCCGACGCCACCCTCACCACCACCATGAAGTCGGTCGGCGAGGCCATGGCCATCGGCCGCAACTTCCCCGAGGCGCTGCAGAAGGCGCTGCGTTCCCTGGAGAAGAAGGGCAGCCAGTTCGCCTTCACCGGCGACCCGGGCGACAAGGGAGAACTGCTGCTCGCGGCCCGGCGCCCCACCGACGGCCGCATCAACACCGTCATGGAGGCGATCCGGGCCGGCGCCACCCCGCAGGAGGTCTTCGAGTCCACGAAGATCGACCCCTGGTTCGTCGACCAGCTCTTCCTGATCAAGGAGATCGCCGACGAGCTCGCGGCCGCCGACAAGCTCGACCCCGAGCTGCTCGCCGAGGCCAAGCGGTACGGCTTCTCCGACGCCCAGCTCGCCGCGATCCGCGGCCTGCGCGAGGACGTCGTCCGCGAGGTCCGGCACGCGCTTGGGGTCCGGCCGGTGTACAAGACGGTCGACACCTGCGCCGCCGAGTTCGCCGCCCGCACCCCGTACTTCTACTCGTCCTACGACGAGGAGAGCGAGGTCGCGCCGCGCGAGAAGCCCGCGGTGATCATCCTGGGCTCCGGCCCGAACCGCATCGGCCAGGGCATCGAGTTCGACTACTCGTGCGTCCACGCCTCCTTCGCGCTGAGCGACGCGGGCTACGAGACCGTCATGGTCAACTGCAACCCGGAGACCGTCTCCACCGACTACGACACCTCCGACCGGCTCTACTTCGAGCCGCTCACCCTGGAGGACGTCCTGGAGATCGTCCACGCCGAGCAGCAGGCCGGCCCCGTTGCGGGCGTCGTCGTCCAGCTCGGCGGCCAGACCCCGCTCGGCCTCGCCCAGGCCCTGAAGGACAACGGGGTGCCCGTCGTCGGCACCTCGCCCGAGGCCATCCACCTCGCCGAGGACCGCGGCGCCTTCGGCCGCGTCCTGGCCCGGGCGGGCCTGCCCGCCCCCAAGCACGGCACGGCCACCACCTTCGAGGAGGCCAAGGCCATCGCCGACGAGATCGGCTACCCGGTCCTCGTCCGGCCCTCCTATGTGCTCGGCGGACGCGGCATGGAGATCGTCTACGACGAGACCCGCCTCGCCTCGTACATCGCCGAGTCCACCGAGATCGGCCCGGACCGCCCGGTGCTGGTCGACCGATTCCTCGACGACGCCATCGAGATCGACGTCGACGCGCTCTACGACGGCCACGAGCTCTACCTCGGCGGCGTCATGGAGCACATCGAGGAGGCCGGCATCCACTCCGGCGACTCCGCGTGCGCCCTGCCGCCGATCACCCTCGGCGGCCACGACGTCAAGCGGCTGCGCGCCTCCACCGAGGCCATCGCCAAGGGCGTCGGCGTCCAGGGTCTGATCAACATCCAGTTCGCCCTGGCCGGGGACATCCTCTACGTGCTGGAGGCCAACCCGCGCGCCTCCCGCACCGTCCCCTTCACCTCCAAGGCGACGGCTGTCCCGCTGGCCAAGGCGGCGGCCCGCATCTCGCTCGGCGCCACCATCGCCGAGCTGCGCGCCGAGGGCCTGCTCCCGGCCCACGGCGACGGCGGCACCCTGCCGCTGGACGCGCCGATCTCCGTCAAGGAGGCCGTGCTCCCCTGGAGCCGCTTCCGCGACGTGCACGGCCGGGGCGTCGACACCGTCCTCGGCCCGGAGATGCGCTCCACCGGCGAGGTCATGGGCATCGACTCGGTCTTCGGCACGGCGTACGCCAAGTCGCAGGCCGCCGCCTACGGCGCGCTGCCGACCAAGGGCCGCGCCTTCGTCTCGGTCGCCAACCGCGACAAGCGCGCGCTGATCTTCCCGGCCCGCGCGCTGGTCGAGCACGGCTTCGAGCTGCTGGCCACCTCCGGCACCGCCGAGGTGCTGAGGCGCAACGGCATCGGGGCCACCGTGGTGCGCAAGAAGAGCGAGGGCACCGGCCCCAACGGTGAGCCCACCATCATCGAGCTCATCCACGAGGGCGCCATCGACCTCATCGTCAACACCCCGTTCGGCACCGGCGGCCGCCTCGACGGCTACGACATCCGCACCGCGGCCGTCGCCCGCGGCGTGCCGTGCCTGACGACGGTGCAGGCGCTCGCCGCCGCCGTCCAGGGCGTCGACGCGCTGGGCCGCGGCGACGTCGGGGTCCGCTCACTGCAGGAACACGCGCAGCACCTGACCGCCGCCCGCGAGGCGTAGGCGAAGGAGGGGGACACCGGACCGGTGTCCCCCTCTTCACGAGTCCCCGCCCCGTCGACCGCCGGAAGGCCCCGCATGTACTCCGTCCTGTTCAACCTGTTCTTCAAACGCCTCGACCCCGAGCGGGCCCATCACCTCGCCTTCGGCTGGATCCGGCTCGCCGCCCGAATCCCGGTCCTGCGCACCTTCGCCGCCGCGCTGCTCGCGCCGCGGTACCCCGTACTGCGCACCGAGGCACTGGGCCGCCGGATGCACGGCCCCTTCGGGCTCGCCGCCGGCTTCGACAAGAACGCCGTCGGCATCGACGGGCTCACCATGCTCGGCTTCGACCACGTCGAGATCGGCACCGTCACCGCCCAGCCGCAGCCGGGCAACCCCGGACAGCGGCTCTTCCGCCTTGTCGCCGACCGCGCCCTGATCAACCGCATGGGCTTCAACAACGAGGGCTCGGCCGCGGTCGCCGCGCGCCTGGCCGACCGCAAGGCGGTCTTCCCGACCACGGTCGGCGTCAACATCGGCAAGACCAAGGTCGTCCCGGAGGAGGAGGCGGTCGCCGACTACGTCACCTCCACCGAGCGGCTCGCCCGCCACGCCGACTACCTCGTCGTCAACGTCTCCTCGCCCAACACTCCCGGACTGCGGAACCTGCAGGCCGTCGACCACCTCCGTCCACTGCTCAGCGCCGTGCGCGCGGCCGCCGACCGCACCGTCACCGGCCGCCGCGTCCCGCTCCTGGTCAAGATCGCCCCCGACCTCGCCGACGAGGACGTGGACGCCGTCGCCGACCTCGCTCTCGAACTCGGCCTGGACGGCATCATCGCCACCAACACCACCATCGCCCGCGACGGCCTCGGCCTGCGCTCGGACGCCGACCTGGTCAAGGAGACCGGCGGGCTGTCCGGCGCCCCCCTCAAGGAACGCTCCCTGGAGGTGCTGCGCCGCCTGTACGCCCGCGTCGGCGACCGCGTCACCCTCGTCGGGGTGGGCGGGGTCGAGACCGCCGCGGACGTCTGGCAGCGCATCCTGGCCGGTGCCACCCTCGTCCAGGGCTACAGCGCCTTCGTCTACCGGGGTCCCTTCTGGTGCCGCACGATCCACCGGGACCTCGCCGCGCTGCTGCAGGCCAGCCCGTACGACACCCTCGCCGACGCCGTCGGCGCCGAGACCCGGAAGGCAGCCACCCCGCGATGAACCCCGAGCCCTTCGGCGCCCGGTTGCGCCGCGCCATGGACACCCGTGGGCCGCTCTGCGTCGGCATCGACCCGCACTCCTCCCTGCTGACCGCCTGGGGGCTGCAGGACGACGTCGCCGGCCTGGAGCGCTTCACCCGCACCGTAGTGGAGGCGCTGGCCGACCGGGTCGCCGTCCTCAAGCCGCAGAGCGCCTTCTTCGAGCGGTTCGGCTCGCGCGGCATCGCGGTCCTGGAGACGGCCGTCGCCGAGGCGCGTGCGGCCGGCGCCCTGGTGCTGATGGACGCCAAGCGCGGCGACATCGGCTCCACCATGGCCGCGTACGCCGCCACCTACCTGGACCCCGCCTCGCCGCTGTTCTCGGACGCGGTCACCCTCAGCCCGTACCTGGGGTTCGGCTCGCTGCGCCCCGCCCTGGACGCCGCCCGGGCGAGCGGCAGCGGCGTCTTCGTGCTCGTCCTGACCTCCAATCCGGAGGGCGCGGAGGTGCAGCGGTCAACCGCGGCGAGCGGCGCGTCCCTCGCCCAGGTGATGCTGAACCACATCGCGGCGGAGAACGAGGGCGACCTGCCGCTGGGATCGGTCGGCGCGGTCGTGGGCGCGACGCTCGATCAGGCGGGTGTGGACCTGGCCGTCAACGGGCCCCTCCTGGCCCCCGGCATCGGCGCCCAGGGCGCCACGGCGGCCGACCTCCCCAGGGTGTTCGGGGGTGCCGTGCGCAACGTCGTGCCGAGCGTCAGCAGGGGTGTGCTGAGGCTCGGACCGTCCGTCCCGGCGCTGCGCGAAGCGGCCGAAAGGGAGGTCGCGCAGCTGGCCTCGGTCGTCAAGTAGCGGTCAAGACGTCCGGAAACCTGCGCAGATTTGTCCCAAAAGTCCTGGTCGGTTGACGCTGACCAGGACTTTTCTTCTTGTTTGCGCTGACTGTGGCCGCTGGGGCCGCTAGTCTCCGACGAGAGCGCGCAAGGTGCGCGTTTCACGTTGCCCCTGCAGGTGGGGGGCGACTAGGTTCCACACCGGTCCGTATCCGACAGTTCTACTTCCGAGGTGACGTAGGCGTGGCTCTTCCGCCCCTTACCCCTGAACAGCGCGCTGCCGCGCTCGAGAAGGCCGCCGCGGCTCGCCGGGAGCGCGCCGAGGTCAAGAATCGGCTCAAGCACTCCGGCGCCTCGCTGCACGAGGTCATCAAGCAGGGCCAGGAGAACGACGTCATCGGCAAGATGAAGGTCTCCGCCCTCCTGGAGTCCCTGCCCGGCGTGGGCAAGGTCCGCGCCAAGCAGATCATGGAGCGGCTCGGCATCTCCGAGAGCCGCCGGGTCCGTGGGCTCGGCTCCAACCAGATCGCTTCCCTCGAGCGCGAGTTCGGCAGCCCCGCTGCCTGACGTTCCCAGCACCCTCCGGGAACCGGGATAATCGCTCCATGAGTGAACGTCCGCGGCTGACCGTGCTCTCCGGCCCCTCGGGGGTCGGCAAGAGCACGGTCGTCGCTCATATGCGCACAGTCCACCCCGAGGTGTGGCTCTCCGTCTCGGCCACCACCCGCAAGCCCCGCCCCGGTGAGAAGCACGGGGTGCACTACTACTTCGTCGAGAACGACGAGTTCGACAAGCTCGTCGCCAACGGCGAACTGCTGGAGTGGGCCGAGTTCGCGGGGAACCGGTACGGCACGCCTCGCCAGGCGGTGCTGGAGCGCCTGGAGGCCGGCGAGCCGGTCCTGCTGGAGATCGACCTGCAGGGCGCCCGCCAGGTCCGGGAGTCGATGCCCGAGGCGCGGCTGGTCTTCCTCGCACCGCCGAGCTGGGACGAGCTGGTCCGCCGGCTCACCGGCCGGGGCACCGAGGCCCCCGAGGTCATCGAGCGCCGCCTGGGGGCCGCGCGGGTCGAGCTGGCGGCCGAGCCGGAGTTCGACACCACCCTGGTGAACACCTCCGTCGAGGACGTCGCCCGCGAGCTGCTAGCCTTGATGGCTGTAGTCTGATCTTTTTGCACACCCAATCGGAAGGTAGAGCGTGTCCTCTTCCATCACCACGCCCGAGGGCATCATCAACCCGCCGATCGACGAGCTGCTCGAGGCCACCGACTCGAAGTACAGCCTCGTGATCTACGCGGCCAAGCGTGCCCGTCAGATCAACGCCTACTACTCGCAGCTCGGCGAGGGCCTGCTCGAGTACGTCGGCCCGCTCGTGGACACCCACGTGCACGAGAAGCCGCTGTCGATCGCGCTGCGCGAGATCAACGCGGGTCTGCTGACCTCCGAGGCCGTCGAGGGCCCGGCTCAGTAACCGCGCCCACGCGTCACACCACGGGCCCGGCGGCACGACCGCCGGGCCCGTGGTGTGTCATGGGTAGTACGCACCACGGTCCAACACAGCGCGGGAGAGGTCGATGGGGAAGCCACAGGTCGTCCTGGGCGTGAGCGGCGGGATCGCCGCCTACAAGGCGTGCGAGCTGCTGCGCCGGTTCACGGAGTCGGGCCACGAGGTACGCGTCGTGCCCACGGCCTCGGCGCTGCACTTCGTCGGTGAGGCCACCTGGTCGGCGCTGTCGGGCAACCCCGTCTCGACCGAGGTGTGGGAGAGCGTCCACGAGGTGCCGCACGTGCGCATCGGGCAGGGCGCCGACCTCGTCGTGGTCGCCCCGGCCACCGCCGACGTGCTCGCCAAGGCCGCCCATGGGCTCGCCGACGACCTGCTCACCAACACCCTGCTCACCGCGCGCTGTCCCGTGGTGTTCGCGCCCGCGATGCACACCGAGATGTGGGAGCACGCCGCCACCCAGGAGAACGTGGCGACGCTGCGCCGCCGCGGCGCCATCGTCCTCGAGCCCGCGGTCGGCCGCCTCACCGGGGTCGACACCGGCAAGGGCCGGCTGCCCGAACCCGCCGAGATCTTCGAGGCCTGCCGCCGTGTGCTGCTGCGCGGACCCCGCGCGCTGGAGAACGACCTGGCCGGACGCCACGTCGTCATCAGCGCCGGCGGCACCCGCGAGCCCCTCGACCCCGTCCGCTACCTGGGGAACCGCTCCTCCGGCAAGCAGGGCTACGCCCTGGCGCGCACGGCCCTGGCGCGGGGCGCCCGGGTCACCCTGGTCTCCGCCAACACCGGCCTCGCCGACCCGGCGGGGGCGGACGTGGTGCGCGTGGGCACGGCGGTGCAGCTGCGCGAGGCCGTACTGAAGGCCGCGTCCGGCGCCGACGTGGTGGTGATGGCGGCCGCCGTCGCGGACTTCCGTCCGGCCCGGTACGCCGAGGGCAAGATCAAGAAGAAGGACGGCGAGGAGCCCGCGCCGCTGGAGCTGGTGCGCAACCCCGACGTCCTCGCCGAGCTGTCAGCCGAACGGCCGCACCCCGCCCAAATCGTCGTGGGCTTCGCCGCCGAGACCGACGACGTCCTGGCCAACGGTCGCGCCAAGCTCGCCCGCAAGGGCTGCGACCTGCTGGTCGTCAACGAGGTGGGGGACCACAAGGCCTTCGGGTCCGAGGAGAACGAGGCCGTGGTGCTCGGCGCCGACGGCAGTGAGACCGCCGTGCCGTACGGGCCCAAGGAGGCGCTGGCCGAGCAGGTCTGGGATCTGGTCGCGGCCCGTCTGACCTGACGACACTTCAAGGCGGTACGTGTGCGCTACTGGCGTTCCGTCCCGAGGTGATGCACAGTGTCGCAGGTCACGGCATATCCAAGGTGCGAGATGCCGTGTCCCTGTGCATGAGCCGGACGATAAACTGACCCATGGCCCGCCGGGCGCAGCCCCGCGCGAGCCGCCAATGATCAGCCAGCAGCCGCTGCAACCCCAGGGAGCGATGTGTCCCGCCGCCTGTTCACCTCGGAGTCCGTGACCGAGGGCCACCCCGACAAGATCGCTGACCAGATCAGCGACACGATCCTCGACGCCCTGCTCAAGGAGGACCCCTCCTCGCGCGTCGCCGTCGAGACGTTGATCACCACCGGTCTGGTGCACGTCGCCGGAGAGGTCACCACCAAGGGGTACGCGGACATCGCGACCCTGGTGCGGAACAAGATCCTCGACATCGGCTACGACTCGTCGAAGAAGGGCTTCGACGGCGCTTCCTGCGGTGTCTCGGTCTCCATCGGTGCGCAGTCCCCGGACATCGCGCAGGGTGTCGACACGGCCTACGAGAGCCGGGTCGAGGGCGACGACGACGAGCTCGACCGGCAGGGCGCGGGCGACCAGGGTCTGATGTTCGGCTACGCCTGCGACGAGACCCCCGAGCTGATGCCGCTCCCGATCACGCTGGCGCACCGGCTCTCCCGGCGGCTCACCGAGGTCCGCAAGAACGGGACCATCCCCTACCTGCGGCCCGACGGCAAGACCCAGGTCACCATCGAGTACAACGACGACAAGGCCGTGCGCCTCGACACCGTCGTCGTCTCCTCGCAGCACGCCAGCGACATCGACCTCGAGTCGCTGCTCGCCCCCGACATCCGTGAGTTCGTCGTGGAGCCGGAGCTGAAGGCGCTGCTCGACGACGGCATCAAGATCGACACGGATGGGTACCGGTTGCTGGTCAACCCCACCGGACGCTTCGAGATCGGCGGCCCGATGGGTGACGCCGGCCTCACCGGCCGCAAGATCATCATCGACACCTACGGCGGTATGGCCCGCCACGGCGGCGGCGCCTTCTCCGGCAAGGACCCGTCCAAGGTGGACCGCTCCGCCGCCTACGCCATGCGCTGGGTCGCCAAGAACGTCGTCGCCGCGGGCCTCGCCTCGCGCTGCGAGGTCCAGGTCGCCTATGCGATCGGCAAGGCCGAGCCCGTCGGCCTGTTCGTGGAGACCTTCGGCACCCACACCGTGGACCACGAGAAGATCGAGCAGGCCATCGGCCGGGTCTTCGACCTCCGCCCGGCCGCGATCATCCGCGACCTCGACCTCCTGCGGCCGATCTACGCGCAGACCGCGGCCTACGGCCACTTCGGCCGCGAGCTGCCGGACTTCACCTGGGAGCGCACCGACCGTGTCGAGGCGCTGCGCCAGGCGGCCGGCCTCTAGGCCTCGCGCCCGCACAGCCGGCGACGGCCCCGGACCCCCGGTCCGGGGCCGTCGGCGTGCGTGGACGCGGCATCGGGGCGCCAGCAGCGTCGCAAGGCGGCGGCCGTCCGGATGCCGACGCAGCGCCGACGCGTCCGCCCGCATCCCCTACTCGGCCGGCTCACCCATCCGCCGCGACGGCACCAGCGCCTCCGCGCCAGGCCGGCCAGCTCCTGACCCAGGATCTCCGACACCACGGCGCATGGCTCGGCCTGCGGCGGCAGCGGCACCTGGTACCGACGGCCTCGACGGGGCTCCACGCAGTGTCCGCCGTGGGCAGGAGGGCGTGCGCCGCCCCGTGCCCGGGCCCGGGGCGGGGCCGGCTGTCCGAGGCGTCTGGTAACACTGAGGCTGTGAGCAGCGAGGACGACCGGCAGGTGTCCCCGGCGGCGGAGCCGCACGGGGGAGAGCAGCTCGCGCTCATCCGGGAGGCGGTGCGCAAGGCCAACGAGCCCCGTGCCAAGCCGCGCACCTGGCGGGGCGCGGCGCTGGCCGAAGGGCTCCCCGTGGCCCGCGTCCTGGTCGACAAGGGCCTCCTCCACCTGGACCAGTACTTCGACTACGCGGTTCCCGCCGCCATGGACGCCGACGCGCAGCCCGGCGTGCGCGTCCGCGTGCGGTTCGGCGGCCGGGTGGGAAAGGGCGGCCGCCGCGAGGGCGGGGAGCTGCACGACGGCTTCATCGTCGACCGGCTGACCGAGAGCGACTACCGCGGCCCCCTCGCTCCGCTCGCCCAGGTCCTGTCGCCCGAGAAGGTGCTGACCCCCGGCCTGCTCCGGCTGTGCCGGGCCGTCGCCGACCGCTACGCGGGCGCCCTCGCCGACATCGTGCAGCTCGCGGTGCCGCCGCGCCGGGCCAAGGTCGAGGCGGAGCCGGTACGGGATCCGCTGCCGGCGCCCCGGGCGCCCGAGCCCGGGCCCTGGCGGCGCTATCCGACCGGGCCGGCGTTCCTGCAGGCGCTGGCCCGCGGGGACACCCCGCGGGCGGTGTGGACGGCGCTGCCCGGGCCGTACTGGCCCGAGGAGATCGCCCGCGCCATGGCGGCGGCGCTCGCGTCGGGGCGCGGGGCGCTGGCCGTCCTGCCGGACGGCCGCGCCGCCGCTCGCGTCGACGAGGCCCTGACCGCGATCGTCGGCGAGGGCCGCCATGTGCTGCTGACCGCCGACGCCGGGCCGGAGGAGCGCTACCGCCGCTGGCTCGGGGTGAGCCGGGGCAGCGTACGCGCCGTCGTCGGCACCCGGGCCGCGATGTTCGCGCCGGTGGCGGACCTCGGGCTGACCGTGCTCTGGGACGACGGCGACTCCAGCCACGCCGAGCAGCACGCACCGCAGCCGCACGCCCGGGACGTCCTGCTGCTGCGGGCCGCCGAGGAGCGGACGGGCTTCCTGCTCGGCGGCCTCACCTGCACCGTGGAGGGCGCGCAGCTGGTCGACACCCAGTGGGCGCTCCCACTGACCGCACCGCGCGAGCGGGTACGCGCGGCCGCGCCCCTGGTCCGTACCGTCGGAGAGGGCGACGAGGCGCGGGACGCCGCCGCGCGGGCGGCACGGCTGCCGTCGGTTGCGTGGCAGGTGACGCGGGACGCGCTGCAGCGCGGTCCGGTGCTGGTGCAGGTGCCCCGGCGGGGCTATGTGCCGCGGCTGGCCTGCGAGCGCTGCCGCGAGCCCGCCCGGTGCGCGCACTGCGCGGGGCCGCTGCAGCTCGGCGACGGGGAGAGCGCGCCGCACTGCGGCTGGTGCGGGCGGCCCGAGGCGGCCTGGCACTGCAAGGAGTGCGGCGGCTTCCGGCTGCGCGCCCAGGTCGTCGGTGCCCGGCGCACCGCCGACGAACTGGGGCGGGCCTTCCCCAAGGTGCCGGTCCGGACCTCCGGGCGCGACGGCGTGCTGGCCTCGGTGCCGGGTGCCCCCGCGCTGGTGATCTCGACCCCTGGCGCGGAACCCGTCGCCGACGGCGGCTACGCGGCGGCCTTGCTGCTGGACGGCTGGGCCCTGCTGGGCCGCCCGGACCTGCGGGCGGGGGAGGAGACCCTGCGCCGATGGGCCGCCGCGGCGGCGCTGGTGCGCCCGGCCGGCGAGGGCGGCACGGTGGTCGTCCTCGCGGAGCCCACGCTGCGACCCGTACAGGCACTCGTGCGCTGGGACCCGGTCGGCCACGCCGTGCGCGAGCTTGCCGAACGGGCCGAACTGGGCTTCCCCCCGGTCTCCCGGATGGCCGCGGTCAGCGGTCGCCCCGCCGCCGTGGCCGACCTGCTGGCCACGGTCCGGCTCCCGGAGGGCACCGACGTACTCGGCCCGGTGCCACTGCCGATCACCGACCCCGCTCGGCCCCGCCGCTCCGGGGACACCCCGCCCGGGGAGCGATGGGAGCGCGTGCTGCTGCGCGTGCCGCCGGGCAACGGCGCCGCCCTGGCGGCCGCGCTGAAGTCCGCGCAGACCGCCCGCATCGCCCGCAAGGAGCCCGATCCGGTCCGGGTCCGTATCGACCCGCCCGACATCGGCTAGCCGGCGACCGGGAGAACGGGGGAACGGGGGAACGGAGTGAATGGGGAAAGGCGCTTGACGCACCGGCCTATGGTTCCGGTTATGACCAGCACGCTCCGTCTGGAGAAGATCACCCCTGACAACGTCGACGCCGCGATCGCCCTCAAGGTGCGTCCCGACCAGGAACACCTGGTGGCGCCAGTCGTGAAGTCCCTCGCCGAGGCGTACGCCCACGGGGAGACGGCCTGGCCCCGGCTGATCCTCGACGGCGACCGGATCGTCGGCTTCCTCATGGCCTTCTTCGACATCGACTTCGCGGCCGGCGGAAGCGGCACCGACCTCCGCTCGGGCCTGTGGCGCCTCGCCGTCGCGGCGGGTGAACAGGGCCGCGGCTACGGCAGGTTCGCCGTCGAGTCGGTGGCGGAGGAGATCCGGCGCCGCGGCGGCACCCGCCTCACGACCACCTGGCATCCCGGCGAGGGCGGCCCGGAACGCTTCTACCTGGGGCTCGGCTTCCGGCCGACGGGGGAGTCCAGCGGCGGCCAGACCGTGGGGGAGCTGGAACTGGATCTGGGGCGGCTGCCCGCGGAGCCCCGGCGGCCCTGACCGCGGTGTGCCCGTACCGGTGCCCGTACCCGTGTGCGCCCGTACGCGCCCGCCCCGGCGGCCGTCCTGTCGGCGTGGCGGGCGGCGGGGCGGGCGTGCCCGGGGAGCCGCAGGATCAGCCCGTGCGCGGGGAGGGGACCGCGCCGGGGACGGCCTCCTCGCGGGCGGTGGGGGCGGCGTGCGCGGGCATCGCGCGGGCCGCGGGCACGGAGGGCACGACGGCCGGGGGCTCGGCGTGCACCTCTGCCGCGGCCGCTCCGGACGGCGCGGAGCGCCGGTTGCCGTACCGCCGGTGGACGGCCTGCTTGGTGACGCCCAGCGCGGAGCCGACGGCGTCCCAGCTGAAGCCCAGGGAGCGGTCGAACTCGACGGCGGCGGTCACCAGGGTCTCGACGCTGTCCCGCAGCTCCTGGGCGAGCCGGACGGTCGGGGCGGGGGCGCGGCCGTAGACCACGAATCCCGCGGACGGCCCGCCCCGGCGAGGACGGTAGACATTGCCCAGCTGGGTGGTGAGGGTGCGCAGCGCGTCGACCTGTCGGCGGACCCGCTCGATGTCCCGCACCAGCAGGTGAAGGCTCGCCCTGGCCTGGGCGTCATGAGTTGCGTGTTCGGGCATCAACTGGCCTCTCGAACCGGCTCTTGTGGGTCAAACTCCTTTGACCAACGCGCCAGACTCCCGTGGAGTCACGCATAAGGGGCGCATCGAACCCTCTGGGGGGCGTGCGCAAGGGTGCGCGCCCCCACTCCAGCGGCCCATAGACTGGGGCGGTTGCCCTGTCACCGTCCGACCACGGAGCCACGCGTGTCCATCCAGCCGATCCGCCTCTTCGGCGACCCCGTGCTGCGCATGAAGGCGCAGCCCGTGACCGTCTTCGACAAGGAGCTGCGCACCCTCGTCAAGGACCTCGAGGAGACCATGAGGAACGCCCCCGGCGCCGGCCTGGCGGCCCCTCAGATCGGCGTCTCGCTGCGGGTGTTCACCTACCACGTCGACGGCGAGCTGGGCCATCTGGTCAACCCCGACCTCAGCCTGAGCGAGGAGGAGCAGGACGGCCCCGAGGGCTGCCTGTCCCTGCCCGGGCTGCGCTTCGACACCAAGCGGGCCCACGGCGTCGTCGCCCGGGGCTTCAACATGCACGGCGACCCGGTGACCATCGAGGGCACCCGGCTGCTCGCCCGCTGCATCCAGCACGAGACCGACCACCTCGACGGCATCATCTTCATCGACCGCCTCGACCGCGAGCAGCGCAAGGCCGCGATGAAGGCGATACGCGAGGCCGAGTGGGCCGGTCAGGCCGCGCCCCAGGTCCGCGTCTCCCCGCACAGCACGTTCGGCCGCGCACTGTAGAGCCGCGCACTGCAGAAAGGCACCCCGCACGCATGAGGCTCGTCTTCGCCGGCACCCCCGAGGTCGCCGTTCCCGCCCTCGACGCCCTGATCGCCTCCGGCCGGCACGAGGTCGTCGCCGTCGTCACCCGTCCGGACGCCACGGCGGGGCGCGGGCGCAGGCTCGTCGCCAGCCCGGTGGCCCAGCGCGCGGAGGAGGCCGGCATCGAGGTCCTCAAGCCCGCCAGGCCCCGTGACGAGGACTTCCTCGCCCGGCTCCGCGAGATCGCCCCCGACTGCTGCCCGGTCGTCGCCTACGGAGCGCTGCTGCCCCGCGTCGCCCTCGACGTGCCCGCCCGCGGCTGGGTCAACCTGCACTTCTCCCTGCTGCCCGCCTGGCGCGGCGCTGCCCCGGTGCAGCACGCCGTCATGGCGGGCGACGAGGTCACCGGGGCCGCGACCTTCCTCATCGAGGAGGGCCTGGACTCCGGGCCGGTGTACGGCGTCGTCACCGAGGACGTCCGCCCCCGCGACACCAGCGGCGACCTGCTCACCCGGCTCTCGCACAGCGGGGCGAAGCTGCTCGCCGCCACCATGGACGGCATCGAGGACGGCACGCTGGTCGCCCGGCCGCAGCCCGCCGAGGGCGTCAGCCTGGCCCCCAAGATCACCGTCGACGACGCCCGCGTCGACTGGAACGCCCCGGCGCTGCGCGTGGACCGGGTGATCCGCGGCTGCACCCCGGCGCCCGGCGCCTGGACCCTGTTCGGCGGCGAACGCCTCAAGGTCGGCCCCGTCACCCTGCTGCCCGAGCGCACCGACCTGGCGCCCGGCGTGCTGGAGGTCACCAAGCGCGCCGTGTACGTGGGCACCGGCAGCCACGCCGTGGAGCTCGGCGAGGTGCGCCCGCAGGGCAAGAAGCCGATGCCCGCCGCCGACTGGGCGCGCGGCGTCCGCGTCCCCTCCGGCGAACGGCTCGGCGCCTGACCGCGCCTTCCACGTACGCTCGAAGCGGGGCGCCACCGCGCCCCGCCGTACCACCGACACTCCCGGAGCACCTTCCACGTGAGCGAACCGTCACGCCGCCGACCGCGCCCCGCCACCCGCGGGGGGCACCACCAGGGAGGGCCCCCGCAGGGCGGCCGGCCCTACCGCAAGCCCCAGCGCGACCCCGTGCGCATCCTGGCGTTCGAGGCGCTGCGGGCCGTCGACGAGCGCGACGCCTACGCCAACCTCGTCCTGCCGTCGCTGCTGCGCGAGGCCGAGACCGAGGCGGCGCGCAAGGGCCGCGAGTTCGACCGGCGCGACGCCGCCCTCGCCACGGAGCTGGTCTACGGCACCCTGCGCCGCCAGGGCACGTACGACGCCGTCATCGCCGCCTGCGTCGACCGGCCGCTGCGGGAGGTCGACCCGCCCGTGCTGGACGTGCTGTCGCTCGGTGCCCACCAGCTGCTGGGCACCCGCATCCCCACCCACGCCGCCGTCTCCGCCACCGTCGAGCTGGCGCGCGTGGTCCTCGGCGACGGCCGGGCGAAGTTCGTCAACGCGGTCCTGCGCCGGATCGCGGCGCAGGACCTGGACGCCTGGCTGGACGAGGTGGCGCCGCCCTACGACGAGGACCCCGAGGACCACCTCGCCGTCGTCCACTCGCACCCGCGCTGGATCGTCTCGGCCCTGTGGGACGCCCTCGGCGGGGGCCGCGCGGGCATGGAGGAGCTGCTCGCGGCCGACAACGAGCGCCCCGAGGTCACCCTCGTCGCGCGCCCCGGCCGCGTCACCCCGCAGGACCTCGCCGCCGCGCTCCCCGCGGACGCCACCCTCCCCGGCCGCTGGTCGCCCTACGCCGTCCGGCTCGCCGAGGGCGGCGACCCCGCGTCCATCGAGGCCGTCCGCGAGGGACGCGCCGGCGTCCAGGACGAGGGCAGCCAACTCGTCGCCGCCGCCCTGGCCGCGGCCCCGCTGGGCGACGGCCCCGACCGGCTCTGGCTGGACGGCTGCGCCGGCCCCGGCGGCAAGGCGGCCCTGCTCGGCGCCCTCGCCGCGGAGCGCGGGGCTGCCCTGATCGCCTCCGAGAAGCAGCCGCACCGGGCCCGGCTCGTCGCCCGCGCCCTGGCGGGCAACCCCGGGCCGTACGGGGTGATCGTCGCCGACGGCACCCGCCCCGCCTGGCGTCCCGGCGCCTTCGACCGCGTCCTGGTCGATGTGCCCTGCACCGGTCTCGGCGCCCTGCGCCGCCGTCCCGAGGCGCGCTGGCGCCGGCGCGCCGAGGACGTCCCGGGCTTCGCGCCCCTGCAGCGCGGCCTCCTGGAGTCCGCCCTGAGCGCGGTGCGCGTCGGGGGGGTCGTCGGCTACGCGACCTGTTCCCCGCACCCGGCCGAGACCCGTGCGGTCGTGGAGGACGTCCTGGGCCGCCCGGGCGCCGTACCGGCCGAATGGGTGGACGCCCGCCCCCTCATGCCCGGGGTCCCCGGCCTCGGCGACGGCCCCGACGTCCAGCTCTGGCCCCACCTGCACGGCACCGACGCGATGTACCTCGCCGTGCTGCGCCGCACCGGGGAATGACCGCGCGGGTGCGGCCCGGACGTCCGGGCCGCACCCACGCGGCGGAGGTGCGGCTGGCGGG
>NZ_CBDRCM010000008.1:0-193725 GCF_965342435.1 Actinacidiphila sp. bgisy160
GGTCCGGACCCGTACGGCGGTGTCGACGGGGATGCTCCAGACCTTGCCGTCACCGATCTTGCCGGTGCGGGCCGCCTTGACGATGACGTCGATCAGCTGGTCGGCGTAATCGTCCTCGACGAGCACCTCGATACGGATCTTGGGCACGAGGTCGACGGTGTACTCGGCACCGCGGTAGACCTCGGTGTGGCCCCGCTGCCGGCCGTAGCCGCTGGCCTCGGTGACCGTCAGACCCTGGACGCCGAAGGCCTGCAGGGCCTCCTTGATCTCGTCCAGCCGGTGCGGCTTCACGACCGCGGTGATGAGCTTCACGCGTCCACCTTCTTCGACGGGGCGTCGGTCACCTGGGTGCCGGTGCCACTGCTGCTGTCCAGGGAGGTCAGGGCGGAGCGGACCGCGCCGGCCACGCCCGCGAAGTCGTAGCCGGTCTCCGCGTGCTCGGCCTGGTCGATGCCCGCGACCTCGGTGTCCTCGCTGACGGTGAATCCGATCACCAGGTCGATGAGCTTGGCAAGGATCGCCGACGCGACCAGCGAGTAGGCCAGGACCACACCGACGCCGAGGAACTGCTTCCACAGCTGGTCGAAGCCGCCGCCGTAGAACACGCCCTTGGCCGTCTGGCCGACCCCGCCGGTGGCGAAGAAGCCGATGAGCAGCGAGCCGATGATGCCGCCGACCATGTGGACGCCGACCACGTCGAGGGAGTCGTCGTAGCCGAACTTGTACTTCAGGCCGACGGCGGCGGCGCAGCCCACACCGGCGATGACACCGACGGCGATGGCGCCGAGCGGGCTGACCGAGCCGCAGGCCGGGGTGATGGCGACCAGACCGGCGACCGCACCGGAGGCGGCGCCCAGGGTGGTGAAGGAGCCGTGCTTGATCTTCTCGTAGGCGAGCCAGCCGAGCATCGCGGAGGCGGTGGCGACCTGGGTGTTGGTGAAGGCCACGGCCGCGACGCCGTCGGAGGCGAGCCAGGAGCCGGCGTTGAAGCCGAACCAGCCGAACCACAGCAGACCGGCGCCGAGCATGACCAGCGGCAGGTTGTGCGGCCGGAACGGGTCCTTCTTGAAGCCCACGCGCTTGCGGATGACGAGGATCACGCCGAGCGCCGCGGCACCGGCGTTGATGTGCACCGCGGTTCCGCCGGCGAAGTCGATCACGCCGCGGGTGAACAGGAAGCCGTCGGACGCCCAGACCATGTGGGCGACCGGGAAGTACACGACCGTCGCCCACAGGGCCACGAAGAGCGACCAGGCGGTGAACTTCACCCGGTCCGCCAGGGCACCGCTGATCAGGGCGGGTGTGATGATCGCGAACATCAGCTGGAAGACGGCGAAGACGTACACCGGGATGGTGTAGCCGTCCCACAGCTGGGCGATCCCGATGTTGCGCATGCCGGCCCACTCGAAGCCGCCGAAGAAGGCGTTCCCGGAGTCGAACGCGACGCTGAAGCCGTAGAGCGTCCAGAGCACCGTGACGATGCCGATGGCGATGAAGCTCATCATCAGCATGTTCAGGACGCTCTTGACCCGGACCATGCCCCCGTAGAAGAAGGCCAGGCCGGGGGTCATCACGAGCACCAGTGCCGCGCTCAGCAGCATGAACGCCGTGCTACCGCTGTCGAGCGTGGGCGTGTCTGCGGCAAGCGTCAAAAAGCCTGCTGCCATCGGCGTCTCCTCGTCATCCGAACGGCCCGTGCGGGATGCGGGCTCGGTGGGCCGGTTTTCGCCACGAGGTTGTCCCAGCCGGGTTTCCGTCGACGCCATCGGGTGTTTCGGAACCGTGACGAAGAAGTCGTCCGTGTTACGGGGCGATGAACCGCCACCCCAGCGGACGCCGCCATGACGACACCGTCATGACTCCGTGACCCCTCGGGCGGGCCGACGAGCTGTATACGTGCCGCGCGGGCCGGGGTGTACAAACCTCGCCACGCCGTCGAAGGCAGGCGTGGGTGATCGAGGAGATGCACGAGGACCGGCCGCGGCGAGCCACCCGGTTGACCTGGCATGGGGGAGCCGAGTCGGGCTGTCGGGATGGCCGGCCGCGGCCGGGGTGCGGGGTGGACCGCCGGGTCAGGCGGTCGCGGCGACCTCGGGGAGGTCGGACGCCAGGCGCTCGCTGAGCTGGGCGACCTCGGCGACCTTGCCGTAGTCGCGCAGCGCGCTGTCCGCGGTCTTGCGGATGCGGGTGTTCACCCGCTCGGAGCGGACGTGCTTGGCGACGTCGATGGCCTGGACGGTGAGGCTTGCGGCCTCCTCCGGGTTGCGCTGGAGCAGGTGCACTGTGGCCATGCCGATCAGGTTGAGGGCGTAGGCGCGCTGGTGGACCCCGTCCCCGGCGAAGAGTTCGACCGCCCGCTGCATCACCGGGTGGGCCAGCGAGGCGTACGTGGGGCTGCGGCCGGCCACGTACGCCAGGTCGCGGTAGGAGTGGGCGTTCTCCGCGTTGAGCTCGGCCTCGTTGAAGAAGCTGATCCAGTCCGGGTCCTCGGCGGGGCGGGAGTCGGTGTAGGAGTCCTCGGCCAGCCGCACGGCGCGGTGGCACTTGCTGACCTGGCCCATGTTGGCGTAGGCGCGGGCCTCCATCGCGTACAGCATCGCCTGGGTGGTGGCGGTCGCGCTGTCCCTGCTGCCGTACTGCGCGAGGTGGATGAGCTCCAGTGCGTCGTCGGGCCGGTCCAGGTGGATCATCTGGCGGCTCATGCTGGACAGGATGAAGGCGCCCAGCGGGCGGTCGTCGGCCTCCTTGGCCGCGTGCAGGGCCAGGACCAGGTACTTCTGCGCCGTGGGGTGCAGGCCGACGTCGTACGACATCCAGCCGGCGAGCGCGGCGAGCTCGGCGGTGACCCGGTAGAGCCGCTTGGCGACGGGTTGCGGATGGGTCTCCTGGAGCAGGTCGGTGACCTCGTGCAGCTGACCCACCACGGCCTTGCGGCGCAGGCCGCCGCCGCACTGGTTGTCCCACTGCCGGAACATCACCGTGGTGGCCTCCAGCAACTCCAGCTCGGGCTCGGAGAGCCGGACCCTGGCCCGGGCGTCGCGCGGCGGGGGGACATCGGCACCGGACGCGGGGGTGGGCACCAGCCAGCGCTGCATCGGCTCGACGAGGGCGGGGCCGGCGGCCAGCGCCAGGGAGGTCCCGAGGAAGCCGCGGCGGCCGAGCATCAGGTCACTGCGGGAGAACTCGTTGATCAGCTGGACCGTCTGCGGCCCCGCCCACGGCAGGTCGACTCCGGTCGAGGCGGGCGGCTGGTGGGCGGGGCGCAGCCCCAGGTCCTCCACGGGGACGACGGTGCCGAAGCGTTCGGAGAACAGCTCGGACAGGATGCGCGGAATGGGTTCGCGCGGCTGCTCGCCGTCCAGCCAGCGGCGCACCCGTGAGGTGTCCGTGCTCACGTGCAGCGCACCCATCTGGCGTGCTCTGCGGTTCACCTGACGGGCGAGTTCGCCCTTGGACCAGCCGCTGCGCACAAACCAAGAGGTCAACTGCGCGTTGGGCTGCTTGTCCTGTGTGCCGCCCACCGTGACGCCCCCATTCCGTCGCCCAACACCTCCGGGGATGAGGGCCGTTGCCTGCCTGGCCCCCAGTGCCTCAGTGTCCTGTGAGTCTTGCCTCCGGCATACCCGCCGGCCCGCACACTTCCGGGGCTTGCAAACCGAAAGTAATCCTACGATCACCCATCCGGCGATGCCTCCAGCGAAAACGCCACCATTCGCCACCCCTTCGAATGAACTACATGTGCACACGGCGCGATTCACTTGACACATGCCGATCAGGCACGGGCGTAACCATCGGCAACTGCGACCCGTTGGGGGTGTCATGGGCTTCACGATCGGCAGCATGCGGGAGATGCGTCACATCCGCTCCGGCGCGCGCCGCCGGACGCACGCCTCGGCGTGCACCACCGTGGCGGAGTACACCGGGTTGTGCGGATGGGCGGTGGCGCCGGGTGCGCGCGCCACGCGCGGGGGCGGGCACTGCTCCTGCGGTGACCCGGGGTGCGAGGCACCGGGCGCCCACGCACTGGAGTTCGCCGGCGAGGTGCCGGCCGGGGCCACCCTCGAGGAGGCCGTGGCCGCCTGGGAGCGCGTGCCGGGCGCGGCGCTCATGCTGCCCGTGGGGCGCGCCTTCGACGTGATCGACGTGGCGGAACGATCCGGCGTGCGCGCTCTGGTGCGCCTGGAGCGCATGGGACTGCGACTCGGCCCGGTCATCGCCACCCCGGACGGCCGGGCCCAGTTCTTCGTCGCGCCGGGTGCCGCCGCCGAGCTCCCGCACCTGCTGTACCGCATGGGCTGGGACGACGCCGACCTCGACCTGCGCTGCCTCGGGCCGGGCGACCACGTCACGGCCCCGCCCTCCGACCTCGGCGGCCTCGGCCCGGTCCGCTGGCTGCGGCCGCCGGCCCTGGACGCCGCCCGCCAGCCGCCGGAGGCACGGCTGCTGCTCGGCACGCTGGCCTACGTCTGCCACCGGGACCGCGCGCACGCGTGAACAACGGGCAAGGGGCGCACTCCCGTGAGTGCGCCCCTTGCCCGCTTGACGTCCCCTCGGCCACGTGCCCGCGGCCGCCGCCGGCTACGAGCCGATCAGCGCGTCCACGAAGGCCTCGGGCTCGAACGGCGCGAGATCGTCCGCTCCCTCGCCCAGGCCGATCAGCTTGACCGGTACACCCAGCTCCCGCTGGACGGCGACGACGATGCCGCCCTTGGCGGTGCCGTCGAGCTTGGTGAGCACGATGCCGGTGATGTCGACGACCTCGGCGAAGACCCGGGCCTGCACCAGGCCGTTCTGCCCCGTCGTGGCATCCAGCACCAGCAGGACCTCGTTCACCGGGCCGTGCTTCTCCACGACGCGCTTGACCTTGCCCAGCTCGTCCATCAGGCCGGTCTTGGTGTGCAGCCGGCCCGCGGTGTCGATGAGCACGACGTCCGCGCCCTCGGCGATGGCCTCCTTCACCGCGTCGAAGGCCACCGACGCGGGGTCGCCGGCCTCGGGCCCGCGCACGGTGCGGGCGCCGACGCGCTCGCCCCAGGTCTGCAGCTGGTCCGCGGCCGCGGCACGGAAGGTGTCGGCGGCGCCCAGCACGACGCTGCGGCCGTCGGCCACCAGGACGCGGGCGAGCTTGCCGGTGGTGGTGGTCTTGCCGGTGCCGTTGACGCCCACCACCATCAGCACGGCCGGCTGGTCGGCGCCGTCCGCGTTCGGCAGCCCGTCCGTGTGGAGGGTGCGGTCCAGGTCCGTGCCGATCAGGGCCAGCAGTTCCTCGCGCAGCAGCTGCCGCAGGTCGGCGGGGGTACGGGTGCCGAGCACCTTCACCCGGGTACGCAGCCGTTCCACCAGTTCCTGGGTGGGGGCGACACCGACGTCCGCGGTGAGCAGGGTGTCCTCGACCTCCTCCCACGTCTCCTCGTCGAGGCGCTCGCGCGAGAGCAGCGTGAGCAGCCCCTGCCCGAGCGCGTTCTGCGAGCGCGAGAGCCGGGAGCGCAGCCGCACCAGGCGGCCGGCGGTGGGCTCGGGCCGCTCGATCTCGGGGGCGGCCGGGCGCTCCTCGACGAGGACACCGCCGGCGGGGGCGTCCTCGGACTCGGGGAGCTCGACCTCTTCGATGGTCCGGCGGGGCTCGTCCCGCGGGGCCTCCGCCTCGTCGCCGACGTGCGGTTCGGCGGGGGGCGCGGTGATCGTCGGCTGCTCGGTGGGCGGCGCGGGGGGCAGCTGCTTCCTGCGGCGGCTGCCCACCACCAGCCCGCCGGCCGCCAGGATCACGACCAGGGCGATGACTACGGCAAGAATGACGGTTTCCATAACCCGTCCAGTATCGGTCACGCGACCCGCCCTCCCGGGAGCCACCCGGCGGGCGTCCGCGACTCTGTTCTGATGATTCCTCAGCTAACGTCGGCGCATGCCCGCCACTGTCGTACGCTTCAACCTCGTCGACCCCACGGCCTCGCCCGGGGCGCTCGGCCACCGCTACCGGGCGGCCCTGGACATGGCCGCGTACGCCGACGAGCACGGCATCGCCACCCTCCAGACCGAGGAGCACCACGGCTCACCCGACGGCTGGCTGCCCTCGCCGCTCACCTTCGCGGGGGCCGTCCTCGGCGCGACCCGCAGGATCGCGGTCACCGTCTCCGCCCTGATCGGGCCGCTGTACGACCCGCTGCGGCTGGCGGAGGACCTCGCGGTGCTCGACCACATCGGCGGCGGACGCCTGGTCACCGTCGCCGGCATCGGCTACCGACCGGAGGAGTACCAGGCCCTCGGGGTGGACTGGCACCGGCGCGGCGCGCTCCAGGACGAGCTGCTGGAGACGTTGCTCACGGCGTGGACCGGTGAGCCCTTCGTCTTCCGCGGCCGGACCGTGCGCGTCACACCCCGCCCCCACAGCTCCCCGCACCCGCTGCTGATCGTGGGTGGCAGTTCGCGCGCCGCGGCGCGCCGGGCGGCGCGGTTCGGACTGCCGTTCTTCCCCAGCGCCCACCTCCCGGAGCTGGAGACGTACTACCGCGGGCAGCTCGCCGAGCACGGCACCGAGGGCTGGTGCCTGATGCCCGCGCCGCAGGTGCCGATGCTGCACCTGTCCGAGGACCCCGACCGCGCCTGGGCCGAGTACGGCCGGCACCTGTTCCACGAGGCCGCCACCTACGCCTCCTGGCAGTCCTCCGGCATCCGCTCGGCGGTGCGCTCCACGGCGGCCTCACCGGAGGAACTGCGCCGCGAGGGCGTCTACCGCGTGGTCACCCCCGAAGAGTGCCTCGCCTTCGCGGAGGCGAGCACCGAGCCGGCCATCGCCCTCGTGCTGCACCCGCTGTGCGGGGGCATGCCGGTCGAGGAGGGCTGGCGAAGCCTGCGCCTGTTCGCGGAGCGGGTCCTGCCCCGGCTCAAGGACTGACCGGGCCCGGCCGCGAGCGGCCCGGCGCGCCCTTGGAGATCCCCTCCATGCGTTCACCACATGAAGCCTGGCCTCGCTCGATCAGGCCTTGAGCCGCTGGCTGATGACCTTCGACACGCCGTCGCCCTGCATGGACACGCCGTACAGCGCGTCGGCGACCTCCATGGTGCGCTTCTGGTGGGTGATCACGATCAGCTGCGAGCTCTCCTGCAGCTCCCGCATGATGCCGATGAGCCGCTGCAGGTTGGTGTCGTCCAGCGCGGCCTCGACCTCGTCCATCACGTAGAACGGGCTCGGCCGGGCCTTGAAGATCGACACCAGCAGCGCCACGGCGGTCAGCGAGCGCTCGCCGCCCGACAGCAGCGACAGCCGCTTGACCTTCTTGCCCGGCGGACGGGCCTCCACCTCCACGCCGGTGGTGAGCATGTTCTCGGGGTCGGTGAGGATCAGCCGGCCCTCGCCGCCGGGAAAGAGCCGGGAGAACACGCCCTCGAACTGGCGGGCCGTGTCGTGGTAGGCGGAGGTGAAGACCTGCTCGACCCGCTCGTCGACCTCCTTCACCACCTGAAGCAGGTCGGCCCGGGTCTTCCTGAGGTCCTCCAGCTGCTCGGAGAGGAACTTGTGCCGCTCCTCCAGCGCCGCGAACTCCTCCAGCGCCAGCGGGTTGACCTTGCCCAGCTGCTGGTACGCCCGCTCCGCCGCCTTCAGCCGCTTCTCCTGCTCGCCCCGGTGGTAGGGGCGCGGTGTGTTGCGCGGGTGCTCCGGGTCCTCCGGCAGCACCTCGCCCTCGGCGGGCGGGGACGGCGGCACGAGCTGGTCCGGTCCGTACTCCGCGACCAGGCCCTCGGGCTCGACGCCGTACTCCTCCAGCGCCTTGCCCTCCAGCTGCTCGATCCGCAGCCGCTTCTCGGCGCCCAGCACCTCACCCTTGTGGACGGAGTCGGTCAGCCGGTCCAGTTCGGACTTCAGCTCCCGGCCCCGGCGGCGCGCGGTGTCCAGCTCCGCCTCACGTTCGGCCTTGGCGCGCTCGGCCGCTCCCCGTTCCTCGTCCGCGCGCCCCAGCGAGACCTGAACATAGGCCAGCAGGCCCTGCGCGCCCGTCAGCACCGCTGAGGCGACCTGCGCCTCGTACTCCAGGCGTGCCTTGCGGCGGGCGGCCCGGGCCCTGGCCTCGCGCTCGGCGCGGGCGGCGCGGTCCAGGCCGTCGGCGCGGCCGGCCAGGCCCTTGACCCGCTCCTCGTGGGTGCGGACCTGGAGCCGCGCCTCCATCTCGGTCTGGCGGGCGTTGGCGCCGTCGGCGGCCAGCCGGTCCCGCACAGTGGTGTCCGGCTCCTCCTCGGCGGGCGCGGCCTCCGCCTCGCTCAGCCGGAAGGAGAGCTCCTCGAGCTCCTCCATGGCGGCCGCCATGGACTCCTCGGCGCGGCCCACGGAGGCGGCAGAACGTTCCGCCTCCCCCGCCGCGGCACGTGCCTGGCCGCCCAGCCGGCCCAGTTGCTGGGCCACGGCCGACTTCTCCTTCTCCGCGGCCCGGCGACGCTGCGTCAGCTCGTCGACCACGCGGGCGGCGGCGGACCGGCGTTCCTTGGCGGCGGCCTGCTCCTCCGCGAGCGCCTCGCAGCGCCCGGCCAGTGCCTCCAGCTCCGCGGCTGCCTCGTCGACGGCGGCCTGGACCTCCAGCAGGCTGGGGGCGCCGGCCGAGCCGCCGTGGGCGAAGTGGGCGCCGAGGACGTCGCCTTCCGCGGTCACCGCGGTCAGCCCCGGGTGGGCGGCGACCAATGACTCGGCGTCGGCGAGGGTCTCCACGACGACGTAGTCCCGCAGCAGACGGCGCACGGCCGGGAGCAGTTCGTCGGGACCACCGACGAGCGCGGCCGCCGCGCGTGCGCCCGCCGGCACCTCGGCGGCCGCCCGCGGGCCGGCGTCGCCGGCGACGAGCAGCGCGGCGCGTCCCGCGTCGTCCTTGCGCAACAGCCGCAGCGCCTCGGCGGCGGCGGCCGGGCCGGAGACGGCGACGGCGTCGGCGGCGGCGCCGAGCGCGGCCGCGACCGGCACCTCGTGGCCGGGGGCGACGGTGAGCAGTTCGGCGGCGGGGCCGAGCAGTCCGGTCAGGCGGTCGCCCGCGGCGAGCAGGGCACCGGTGCCGTCCTTGCGGCGCAGACCGAGGGCGAGGGCGTCGTGGCGCGCGGCGAGGGCGGCCCGCTCGCGTTCGGCGGCGGTGGCGGCATCGCGGGCGGCGGAGTGGGCCTCGTCGGCGCGTGCCTGCTCGACCTTGGCCGCTTCGAGGCGCTCGTCGAGCTCGAAGTCGCCGGCGTCCAGGTCCTCGACCCGGGCGCGGAGTTCCTCGTACTCCTCCTGGGCGGACTCGGCGCGCTCGCGCGCCTCGTCGCGGGCGGCGGTCAGCCGGCCGATCTCGGCCTCGGCCGAGCCGGCCTTGGAACGGGCGGCGTTGACCTGTCCCTGCAGCCGGGCCAGGCCCTCGCGGCGGTCGGCGATGGCGCGGGCGGCGGCCTTGAGGGCTTTGTCCTCCTCCGCAAGGCGGCGTTCCAGTTCGGCGCGATGGTGGACCGTGTCGTCCAGCGCGCGCTGGGCCGCCTCCAGGGCGTCGGTGAGTTCCGCCTCCTGCTCGCGGATGCGGGCGGCCTCGCGCTCCATGTCCTCCGGGTCGCGGCCGCGCCGCTCCTCCGCGGGCTGCGCGGTGGCATGGCGTACGCGCTGCTCGGCCAGGCCGATGGTGCCGCGCACCCGCTCGGCCAGCTGCGACAGCCCGTACCAGGTGGCGCGGGCGTCGGCGAGCCGCGGCGCGAGGGCCCTGACCTGCTCCTCCAGCCGCGCCTCGCGCTGTATCGCGGCCGCCAGGTCCGTCTCGACGGCGTCGCGGCGCTCCTTGAGCGCGGCCTCGTCGGCGACCTCGGAACGCAGCGCCTCCCGCAGGGTGACCAGGTCGTCGGCGAGCAGCCGCAGCCGGGCGTCGCGCAGGTCGGCCTGGATGACCACCGCGCGGCGGGCCACCTGTGCCTGCCGTCCCAGCGGCTTGAGCTGACGGCGCAGCTCACCGGTCAGGTCCTGGACGCGAGCCAGGTTCGCCTGCATGGCGTCCAGCTTCCGCAACGCCTTTTCCTTGCGCTTGCGGTGCTTGAGGACGCCGGCCGCCTCCTCGATGAAGGCGCGGCGGCCCATCGGATCGGCGTGCAGCACCGAATCCAGCTGTCCCTGGCCGACGATGACGTGCATTTCGCGGCCGATACCGGAATCGGAGAGCAGTTCCTGGATGTCCAGCAACCGGCAGGTGTCGCCGTTGATCTGGTATTCGCTGCCGCCGTTGCGGAACATGATCCGCGTGATGGTGACCTCGGCGTATTCGATCGGGAGGGCACCGTCGCTGTTGTCGATCGTGAGCGACACCTCGGCACGGCCGAGCGGCGGCCGCCCCGTCGTGCCGGCGAAGATCACGTCTTCCATCTTGCCGCCGCGCAGCGACTTGGCGCCCTGTTCGCCCATGACCCAGGACAGCGCGTCCACGACGTTGGACTTGCCGGAACCATTCGGACCGACGACACAGGTGATTCCGGGTTCGAATCGCAAGGTCGTCGCCGAGGCGAATGACTTGAACCCGCGCAGGGTCAGGCTCTTGAGGTGCACGCCGCTGGACTCTACCTCCCGCTCCCGGTTTCACCGAGGAATGCGGGGGGCACATGCAATGCAAGGGCGGAGATCATGGGAGGGCGAACGGGGCGGCAAAACGACGAAGGGACGCCGGGGCGTCCCTTGCACATTCCCAAACGGAGTCGTTTCCACTGATCGGCCGAAAGGCCGGGTCAGGCGAGAACCGGCTCCGCGTGAGGTACGTCGACGAGCTCGTGCGAGGCGGCGGCCAGCGCATCGTTCTCGGCCTGGATCCGTACGAGCTCGGTTTCCAGGTCCTGGACACGCTGCTGCAGCCTTCGCATCTCGGCGAGGAGTCGAGGGTCGGGGCCGCCGACGTAACCGAGAAGCGCCTTTGCCATGATGGATGGTCCTCCACGCTGAGTGACCGACCGGGGAGCGGTGTGGGTCGTGAGTGAGGGGTTAGAGGCACCCGCGCCGTGTGCGCCGAAGCTGCCCTTCGCCATGCCTACAGCTGCGGTGCGCGGGGCTTCCAGCGTCTCACCAAATAGTTGGACGGTCAACACGATCACAGCCCGGTCGTCGGGTGCGCCTAAGAAAACACGGCGCGAGAAGGGCGCCGCGGGCGTCCCGCGTGGCGTGGAGGACGGGGCCGTCGATCGCTCCCCGAAGATCACCGCGTCCTCGATGTCGGCAGCCTCGCACGCGGTACGCGAAATGGCAACCTCCTTGTCGCTCTTGCCACGTGAGATTGCCGGTGATCTGTCACCTCGGCCCTCACCTGCGAGGACGAGGCGGTGTGCCGGGCAGTGCGTCAGCGGATCGCGAACCCGTCGTAACCGCCGCGCGGCTCGCCCCAGATTTCGGTGACGCCGTCGACGCGTCCGGGCGTGTCGCCGGTCCGCAGCCAGTCGAGCAGACCGTCGCAACGCGACCGCTCGCCTTCGGCCACGATCTGCACCCGGCCGTCCGAGAGATTGCTCACATAGCCGTCGAGTCCACCGATCTCCAGCGCGTGCACCCGTGTCCACCAGCGGAAACCCACTTGGTGTACGCGGCCTCGCACCCAGGCGGTGAGTCTGACAGCGTCGTTCATGAAAGCACGCTAACCCGTCAGTTGCCCAGGCTTCACACCGGCCCCTCCTGTCTTTCGGTACAGTCGCGCCGCAACAGGACTCACCCGTTCGGGTGAACACCGTCGACATAAAGGACTGCACCGGATGGGCCGCCACAGCCGTAAAGCCTTTGAGCCGGCGCCGTTCTCCGAGGTGGCGCCGCGCCACCGCGGGCAGAGCAGCAGGGCCCGGCGGCGCAAGCAGAACCCGGTGCGCACCGGGCTGCTGGCCTCGTCCGCCGCGCTGGCCGTCGGCGCGATCGGCGTCTCCAGCGGGCTGCTGCCCTCGCCGGACGGTTCCGGCGGGTTCGCGTACCACGACGACGCTCCCGGCCAGGTGCAGGCCGCCGGGCTGCCGAACACCGCGAGCCCCCAGGACGTCGGCGCCGTCCCCGCCGACCGCGACACCTCGGCGCCCGCCAGCCGTGGCGACGCCCGTACGACCGCGCCTCCCGCGGCCCCGTCGGCACCGGCGACCACCACGACGCCGGCCCCCTCCGCATCGACCCCGGGCGAGCGCGCCGGCACCCCCGCCGCGCCGCAGGCCTCCGCGAGCTCCACGCCGGCCACCGTCCCGTCCCCGCCCGCGGCCACCACCGTGCCGGGCGACGACGACGCGGTGCAGGACCCCGACCAGAGCGTCGCCGAGGTCTCCGTCCTCGCCCTGGTGAACACGGTCCGGGCCACCGCCGGCTGCCAGCCGCTGCACGCCGACAAGAAGCTCTCCGAGCTCGCCTCCGACTTCAGCGCCGACATGGCCGCCCGGGGCTTCTTCGACCACACCGACCCCGACGGCGACGACCCCTGGGACCGCGCCGCGCAGTCCGGTGTCAACAAGCTCGGCGGCGAGAACATCGCCCGCGGCCAGGCCACGGCCCAGGAGGTCATGGACGCCTGGATGAACAGCGAGGGCCACCGCGCCAACATCCTCAACTGCGACTTCAAGAAGATCGGCGTAGGCGCCGTCTTCGGCGAGGGCGGCCCCTGGTGGACGCAGGACTTCGGCTACTGAGGCAGGCACCGCCCGCCGGTGCTCCGTTGAGCGCCGACGGCTCCGCGCACGTAAAGGTGGGCGTGGTCGCGAAGGACGCGCCGCCGCAGGGCGGCCCAGTGGCACCCCGGGGCGGGGCGCTTCCTGGCGTGGTCAGCGGGGCCGGCGCTCGAACTGTACGGCGTCGGGCCCGGCCGCGGGCAGCGGCCCCGGGACTGGAAGGACCGAGGGGCGCTGCCCGCGGGCCTACGGAGCGGTCAGCGCCGCCTCCAGCGAGGAACCGTGGCGCTCCAGCCACGCCTCGCGGCGTTTGATCCGGTCGCCGACCCCCTCGTGCCACATACGGGCCCAGCCGCCGCCCTCAGTCTCGGCCATCCGCTTCATGGAGAACCACGCGCGGCGGGTCCGCAGCACGGCGACCTCCAGCAGGCGGCCGCGGTCGGTACCGGACATGCCGTACGCGTCGGCGAGGAGCCGGCAGCGGCGGGGGACGTCGACGTCGCACAGGTGGGGGTCGGCGTCGGCAGGATCGCCGATGGGGGCCCAGTAGAGCATCGCGTTGTGGATCTCCTCGACCCTGGGGACCGGCCTGGCCAGGTCGAAGTCGATGAGCGCGGCGGCCCGGCCGTCGCGGAAGACGATGTTGTCGGGCGTGAAGTCCATGTGCCCGATCACCTCGGTGGGATGGGCGGGCGCGGGAGGCATGTCCGGGTGCGGGTCGGGACCGGAGGGCGCCCGGACACCGTCGGGCGGCGTGAAGCCCGCGACCGCGTCGTCGTAGGCGCGGACCAGGCGGCCGACCGAGACGAGGCGCTCCTCGTCGGCGATCCAGGTGGGCCGCGGACGTCCGGCGACCTCGCCCGTGACATAGGTGAGCACCTCGCGGCCCGCGGCGTCGATGCCGAGAAGGCGAGGGGCACCGGGGAAACCGACGTCCTCCAGGTGACGGAGCAGGGCGTGCACCAGGGGGCTGTGGGCTCCGGTCGGACGGCGGACCGTGTCACCGACGCGGACGACGCCCTCGGTCACGTCACCGCCGATCAGGGGTATCTCCGGCTGCGGCTCGGCGGCCTCGGCGTACGTGGCGGCGGGGGCGGGCGAAGCGGGCGGGCCGTCGGGAAGCATCCGCCCATTGTGCGCCGTACGGCCCCGGTCGCGCCGGGGGTTCACGAGGCGAGCTCACCGCCCGCGCAGACGCCCGTACTGGCGTACGACGCCGCCGGCGAAGGTGCAGGGGCGGCGGCCCCGGAGCTCGGCGTGTTCCGGGGCCCCCGCCGCGACCCGCGCTGGAGCACGTGACCGGTCGGTGGGGGCGGCCGAGCGGCTGTCTCGCTGATCGGGTTTGTGGAGTCGCGGATGCCGGAAGTGCCGGCGGCGCAGGGTCGCTACGACGAGCGGACGACGGCGGCCGTGCCGGCCGGTCCGCGCGGCGGTCGCTGACAGCGCGGGCAGAAGTAGCTGGACCGGTTCATCCAGGGGCGGCGGCGGATCGGGGTGCCGCAGCGGCGGCAGGGCTCGTCCTCGCGGCCGTAGGCGTCCAGGGAGCGGTCGAAGTAGCCGGACTCCCCGTTGACGTTGACGTACAGGCTGTCGAAGCTCGTGCCGCCGGCGGCGAGGGCGTCCGTCATGACCTCGCGGATGTGGGTGAGCAGTTCGGTGGTGACCGGCCGGGTCAGGTTCGCGGTCGGCCGCTCGTAGTGCAGCTTGGTGCGCCACAGCGCCTCGTCGGCGTAGATGTTGCCGACCCCGCTGATCAGGGACTGGTCGAGCAGCGCCCGCTTGATCGTGGTGCGGCGGCGGCGCAGCGCGGTGTGGAAGGCCGCGTCGTCGAAGCGGGGGTCGAGCGGGTCGCGGGCGATGTGCGACAGCGGGACCGGCAGCCGCTCGGGGTCGCCGGGCACGCACTCGTGCAGCGACAGGCCGCCGAAGGTGCGCTGGTCGACGAAGCGCAGCTCCGTGCCGAGGTCGTCCTCGAAGCGGATCCGGATCCGCAGATGGGCCTCGGCCGGCGCGTCCTCGGGCTGGACGAGCAGTTGGCCGCTCATGCCGAGGTGGCCGAGGAGCGCGAGCGGCGAGTCCTGGAGTGGCAGCCACAGGTACTTGCCGCGGCGCAGGGCGGGACCGAGGGTCTGCGCCTCCAGCCGGGCGGCGAAGTCCGCGCCGCCGGCGAGGTGACGGCGCACGGACCGGGCGTGCAGCACCTCGGCCCGGGCGACGGTGCGGCCGCTCACCCAGCGGTCCAGGCCACGGCGTACGACTTCGACCTCGGGCAGCTCCGGCACGCGGCGCGCTCCTCTCGGAAGGCGGTTCCCCGCCCGGGGGAACCGCAAGGCCCGCCCGGGCGGCCTCTGGGGCCGGCCGGGCGGGCCTGACGGACTCAGCTCGCGACAGTGCCGTTCGCGTCGCGCTTGGCACGGATCCCGCGCCAGGCGGCCTCGGCGGCCTGCTGCTCTGCTTCCTTCTTGCTGCGGCCGGTGCCGGTGCCGTACTGGACACCACCGACGCGGGCGGCAGCCGTGAAGGTCTTCTCGTGGTCGGGTCCGGTCTCGGAGACCACGTACTCCGGTACACCGAGGCCCTCGCCCGCGGTGAGTTCCTGGAGGCTGGTCTTCCAGTCCAGTCCCGCCCCGAGGTTGGAGGACTTCTCGATCAGCGGATCGAAGAGCCGGTGCACCAGCTCCGACGCGGCGTCCAGGCCCTGGTCCAGGTAGACCGCCCCGATCACCGCCTCGAGGGTGTCCGCGAGGATCGACGCCTTGTCCCGGCCGCCCGTGCCCTCCTCGCCCCGGCCGAGGCGGATGAAACTGCCCAGGTCGAGGCCGCGACCGACATCGGCCAGGGCACGCGAGTTGACCACCGCGGCGCGCAGCTTGGCGAGCGTGCCCTCCGGGAGGTCCGGGTGGGTGCGGTAGAGCGTGTCCGTGACCACCAGGCCGAGCACGGAGTCCCCGAGGAACTCCAGCCGCTCGTTCGTAGGCAGGCCGCCGTTCTCGTACGCGTACGAGCGGTGGGTCAGCGCACGCACCAGAAGGGCGGGTTCGAGTGTGTACCCGAGCCGCCCTTCCAGAACCGCGGGGGACGAGGCTGCCTTACCGGCGTCCGTCGACGTTGCGCCGTCTGACGACATGGAGCCCCTCACCCGCCGATCAGACCTCGAGGACCTGACGACGGTTGTAGGTGCCGCAGCTCGGGCACGCGATGTGCTGCTGCTTCGGCTCGTGGCAGCGCTCGCACGCCACCAGGCTCACGGGCGCAGCCTTCCACTGCGAACGGCGGTGGCGCGTGTTGCTGCGCGACATCTTCCGCTTGGGAACAGCCACGGCTACTTCTCCTGGTTCTCGTCGGCGCCGTCCTCGGCACCGCTCAGCTGGATTTCCTGCAGGGCCGCCCAACGGATGTCGGTGACCTCATGGTGGTGGTCCGGGTCGTCCGCCAGCCGCGCCCCGCACTCGGAGCACAGACCGGGACAGTCGTCCTGGCACACCGGCTGCAGCGGCAGTTCGAGAACCACCGCGTCCCGCAGCACGGGCTCGAGGTCGAGCAGGTCGCCCTCGAGGAAGAGTGTGTCCTCCTCCTCGGCGTCGTCACCGGCGTCGGCGGCACCATGGTGCCCACCGGTCCGGGTGTCGGCGTCGGGGTAGGAGTACAACTCCTGGAAGTCCGTCTCGAGCTCACGCTCGAGCGGCTCCAGACACCTTACGCACTCCCCCGAGAGCGGCGCGCGGGCGGTGCCCGTGACGAGCACCCCCTCCATCACCGACTCCAGGCGGAGGTCCAGCGTGATCTCCGCGCCCTCGCGGACACCGATGACCTCGATGCCCATGTCCCTGGGGGCCGGGACCGAGCGGGAGACCTTCTTCATCGCCCCAGGACGACGACCCAGCTCGTGCGTGTCGAACACGAGCGGGTTGCGGTGGTCGAGGCGGGTGTTCAGGGCTCCTGCTTTCATCGGTCCGGTGCGTGCCCGTCGGTACGACGGCGGGCACGCCAAAGCGCCGGGGATCACACGGCTGAGGGATCAGGATACCGGTCCCCGGGGCTCAGCCCAAACCGCGCTCCTGCTCCAGCTCCCGCAGCCGGTTCAGGTCGATCATGCTGGTGTCGAAGAAGCTCGTCTCGTCCAGCGCCGCGCCCTGACCCTGCTGGTGCTGCTGCGGGATGTACTGCTGGTGCTGCTCATACCCGGTCTGCTGCGGCTGCTGCGGCTGCTGCCATCCGTAGTTCGGGTCGTAGTACGCCTGCTGCGGCTGCGCCGCGTACGGGTCGGCGTACTGCCCCTGCTGCTGGTAGGGGTCCGGCTGCTGGACCTGCTGCTGGTACGGGTCGTGCTGCTGGTAGCCGTAGTCGGGCTGCTGCACGGTGTTCGCGTCGTACTGGTAGTCGCCCGGCGCCGCGGGGGCGGCCAGCCCCGCGAGGTACTCGGCGTCGGACTGCCCGGGCATCTGGCCCTCGGGGTCCGCGTCGGTCATGTGGGCGCCGAGCTCGTCGATGGGGCGGTGGCCGGTGAGTTTCAGCCGGCCCCGTCCGACGGCCTCCAGGGTCTTGCTGAGCACCGCCTCGAAGGCGCCCAGCTTGGCGTCCACGTACTCGTCGGCGCGGCGGCGCAGGGTTTCGGGGTCGGCGCTGCGCTCCGGTACGTCGTCCTCGTACGGGTAGCCGTTCTCGTCGAGGGCCGGGCCGTGGCCCAGCAGCTTCTCGCGGCCGCGGTCCACCGAGCCGATGGTCTTGGTCAGTACGACCTCGAAGTTGGCGAGCTTGCTGTCGACGTAGTCGTCGGCCTCGGCCCTGATCTCGTCGGCCTCGCGCTGCGCTTCGGTGACGATGCGCTCGGCCTCCTGCTGGGAGCGGCGGGCGATCTCGGTGTCGGAGATCAGCGAACCGCGTTCCGCGTGCGCGGCCTCGATGATCCGGCCGGCCTCGGCCCGGGCCTCCTCGACCATCTGCTCGCGCCCGCCCAGCAGCTGCTGGGCCTGGGAGAGCGAGTCGGGCAGCGCCGACCGCACGTCTTCGAGCATGGCGAGCAGCTCGGCACGGTTGACCACGCAGGAGGCCGACATCGGCATGGACCGGGCGGCCTCCACGGCGGCCACGATCTCATCGAGCTTCTTCTGGACGTCCACGTCCCAGACTCTACTGCTGCTCGAGCTTCTTCTTGAGGGCCTCCAGCACGACGGGGGGCAGCAAGTGCGCGACGTCGCCGCCCCATTGCGCCACCTCCTTGACGAGGCTGGAGGACAGGAAGCTGTAGGTGGGGTTGGTGGGGACGAACAGGGTCTCCACGCCGGTCAGCCCGTTGTTCATCTGGGCCATCTGCAGCTCGTAGTCGAAGTCGCTGACCGCGCGCAGGCCCTTCACGATGGCGGGGATGTCGCGCTGCTTGCAGAAGTCCACCAGCAGGCCGTGGAAGGACTCCACGCGCACGTTGCCGTACTCGGCGGTGACCTCCTCGATGAGGGCGATGCGCTCCTCGATCGAGAAGAGACCCTTCTTCGACTTGTTGATCATCACGGCCACGTAGACCTCGTCGTACAGGCGCGAGGCTCGGGCGATGATGTCGAGGTGTCCATTGGTGACGGGGTCGAAGGACCCCGGACAGACTGCGCGGCGCAACGGTGACTCCTCGCTCTGAGGGTTCTGCGGGTGGTTCATGACGCGTCAGTAACGTCGGCGGCGCGACCGTACCAAAGCGTCCCTTCTCCGTACCGCCGGGCCCTGATCCCTTCGTACCCCTCGGGCCAGCGGAATTCCCCGCCTCGGGTGGCCCTTTCCACGGTGGCGACGGCGTCCGCGTCGAGCCAGCCCTGGGTGCGGAGTGTGAGCAGGATCTCGCGCAGCTCGTCGTCCGTGACGGCGTACGGCGGGTCCAGGAACACCAGGTCGTACGGGTCCGCCGGGGGCTCTCCCGCGATCACCTTCTCGGCCTTGCCGGCCCGCACCTCGGCCCCGGGCAGCCCGAGAACGCGGACGTTCTCCCGGATGACCCGTGCGGCGCGGGGGTCGGCCTCGACCAGCAGCACGTGTGCCGCGCCACGCGACAGCGCCTCCAGGCCGACGGCGCCCGACCCCCCGTACAGGTCGATGACCCGCGCCCCGTGCAGAGCGCCGCGCAGCGACTCCCAGGTGGAGAACAGCCCCTCCTTCGCCCGGTCCGAGGTGGGCCGGGTTCCGTTGCCCGGCGGCACGGCCAGGCGACGGCCACCGGCGGCTCCGGCGATCACGCGGGTCATCTGCGGCTCACTCGTCTCGTGGGCGGGAACGGCGCCTGCGCGGCGCCGCTCCCCCACGATACGTAGGTCAGTCCCGGCCCTGCTCGCCCCTGGTCTCCGGCAGAGGGGACCCCGTCACGGTCCCGACGAGCGTGGGCGAGGCGTAGCGCGACCAGGACAGGCAGCCGTCGGGCGGGCAGAACTCGGGGCGGCGCGGGTCGTGACCGAGCTCACGCAGCTTCGTCCGGACGGAGTCGGGCGTGCGGCCGAAGCGGGCGGCTATCCGGGCGATGGACTCTCCGTCGTGGAACCGGCGGACCAGCTCCTCCTCGTGCTGCGGCACCCAGGGCGCGCCGTGCCCCGGGAAGAGCTCGCGCAGCACGTCGCGGTCCGGAATGGGCTCGGCGACGTCCGCCACGAGCGCGAGGGCGCGCAGGGCCCGGTTGAGGGCGATGCGCAGGGACGGGACGTCGGTCAGGGGCAGAGCGAGCGTGCCGGAGGCGAGGAGGCTGTCCGGGTCGCCCTCGGACCAGCCGGCCAGGGTCAGGGTGACGGTGGTGTCGTCGTCGCTGGAGAGCTCGATCCGGAAGACCTTCTCGCCGAGCGGCAGTTCGTTGAGGTGACGGAACGACATGAAATCAGCCCCCAAAGGTCCAACTACGCCTATTCCCGAGCGGATCGGCGCGGACTGTGTCCATTCTCCCAGGGGGCACTGACAATGAGGGCCCGTCAGCCCTTGTCGAGGTACTGCTCGCGGTCCGCGTCGACCAGACTCTCCAACGCGCTGCGCAGATCCGGCTGACCGGCCAGTTCCGGGTCCGCGGCGACCAGTGCGGTGGCCTCCTCGCGGGCGGCCGCGATCACGTCCTCGTCGTCGATCACCGTGAGCATGCGCAGCGACGAACGCGTCCCGGACTGGGCCTGCCCCAGCACATCGCCCTCGCGCCGCTGTTCCAGGTCGATGCGGGAGAGTTCGAAACCGTCCAGCGTCCCGGCCACGGCGTCCAGCCGGGCGCGGGCCGAGGTCGCCTCGGGCATCTCGGACACCAGCAGGCACAGGCCGGCCGCCGAACCCCGGCCGACCCGGCCGCGCAGCTGGTGCAGCTGCGAGACGCCGAAGCGGTCCGCGTCCATGATCACCATGGCGGTGGCGTTGGGCACGTTGACGCCGACCTCGATCACCGTGGTCGCCACCAGCACGTCGACCTCGCCCGCGGCGAAGCGGCGCATCACGTCGTCCTTCGCCTCCGGCTGCATCCGCCCGTGCAGCACCTCCACGCGCAGCCCCGCCAGCGGCCCCTTGGCCAGCTGCTCGGCGGTCTCCAGCACGGCCAGCGGCGGCCGCCGCTCCGCCTCGTCCTCCGCGGACTTCTTCTTCGCGTCCGGCTCCTCGTCGCCGATCCGCGGGCACACCACGTACCCCTGGTGCCCGTTCTCGACCTCCTCGCGCACCCGCTCCCAGGCGCGCGCCAGGAAGTGCGGCTTGTCCTTCGCCGGCACGACGTGCGTGGCGATCGGCGAACGGCCGGCCGGCAACTGGTCCAGCACGGAGGTCTCCAGGTCACCGAAGACCGTCATCGCGACGGTGCGCGGGATCGGCGTCGCCGTCATCACCAGCAGGTGCGGCGGCTGCTTGGCCTTGCTGCGCAGAGCGTCGCGCTGCTCGACGCCGAAGCGGTGCTGCTCGTCGACCACGACCAGGCCCAGGTCGTGGAACTGCACCTTGTCCTCGATCAGCGCGTGCGTGCCCACGACGATCCCGGCCTCGCCGGTCACCAGGTCGAGCAGCGCCTGACGGCGGGCGGCGGCCCCCATGGAACCGGTCAGCAGCACGACCTTCGTGCCCAGGTCCGAGCCGCCGAGCATGCCGCCCTCGGCGAGGTCGCCCATCATCTCCGTGATCGACCGGTGGTGCTGCTGCGCCAGCACCTCCGTCGGCGCCAGCATCGCGGCCTGGCCGCCCGCGTCGACCACGCCGAGCATGGCGCGCAGCGCCACCATCGTCTTGCCTGAACCCACCTCGCCCTGCAGCAGCCGGTGCATCGGGTGGTCTGTCGCGAGGTCCGCGAAGATCTCCGCCGACACCTTCTGCTGGCCCTCGGTGAGCGTGAACGGCAGCCGCGCGTCGAACGCCTTCAGCAGCCCGTCCTCCGCCGGCACGCGCGGCACGGCGGGCAGCGCGTCGTCCGCCGCCCGGCGCCGCGCGAGGGCCACCTGCAGCACGAACGCCTCGTCCCACTTCAGGCGCTCCTTGGCCACCATGATGTCGGCCTTGGACCGCGGGCGGTGGATCTTCTCCAGCGCCTCCGGCAGCGGCGCGAGCCCCCGCGACTCCCGGAGCGCGGCGGGCAGCGGCTCGCCCGTGCCGGCCCACTGCGTGGCCCCCAGGGAGGTCAGCACGGTGTCCACGGTCTTCGCGATCGTCCACGAGTTGACCTGCTTGACCGCCGGGTAGATCGGGATCAGCCGGCTCGCGAAGGCGTCCACGGCCTCCTTGCCGTCCTCCGCGTCCAGCAGCTGGTACTCGGGGTGCATCAGCTGCACGGTCCGGTGGAACACCGACACCTTTCCGGCGAACATGCCGCGGCGGCCCGGGAGCAGGTCGTGCTCCGGCTTGAACACCCCCCGGCCGAAGAAGACCAGCGTCAGCGAGCCGCTGCCGTCGGTGACGACCACCTCCAGGCGCGCCTTGCCCGGGCCGTAAGTCTTCTTCGTCGCCTTGGCGACGCGGGCGACGACGGTGACGTGCTCGTCGAGCGGGAGGTCGGACAGGCGGGTCAGCTCGCCGCGTTCCGCGTAGCGGCGGGGGTAGTGGTGCAGCAGGTCGCCGACCGTGCGCAGGCCGAGGTGGTCGGCGAACACCTTTGCGGTGCGGCCGCCGACGGATTTTGCGAGCGGTTCGTCAAGGGCAGCAGACATCCCGTCCATCTTCGCGCACGGCGCGGACATTGTGTGGGCGCGGCCGTTGTCGTGTGCGGGTCGCCTTGATGAACCCCCGCCCCGGCCGTCAGGCGCCCGGCGCAACAGGGGGGTGAGGCCGTTGGGGCGGGCGGGGGAGAAACCGCAACCGCAGCACACAGCGGCGCCGCACACAACCACCGGCCGCAGGGGGCACCCCGCGCACCACCGGAGGGCTACGTGTGGGGACGGCTACTCCACGCCGATCAGGAGGGGGCAGGTCTGCTGGCCGCCGTCGTAGACGACCGTGTCGACCGCGAGGTGGCTGTCGCGGACGTGGGCCTCGAGCCGGTCCGCCAGATCCGCGGGGGCGTCGGCCCCGATGACGAGTGTGACCATCTCCCCGCCCGCGGCGAGCATGCGGTCCAGGACGATGATCCCGGTCTCCACGAGGTTGCCGCCGATCACGGCGACGTCCCCGTCGATGAGGCCGAGGACGTCCCCGGCCTGGCAGACGCCGGCCATGGTCCAGGACTGGGCCTGCGCGACGGCGAGTTCGGCGTAACGCGTGGCGCCGGCCGCGGAGGTCATGGCGACGACGTCCTCGTCGAAGCGCCGGGTGGGCTCGTGGACGGCGAGGGCGGCGATGCCCTGCACCGCGGACCGGGTGGGGATGAGCGCCACGCGGACGCCCTCCGCGCGGGCCTGTTCGGCCGCGGCGCCCACCGCGTGCCGCAGTTCCACGTCGTTGGGCAGGAGCACGACCTCGCGGGCGTGGGCACGGCGGATGGCCTCCGCGATGTCGCCGCTCGCGGGCGGATCTCCGGGCCGTACGGCAACCACGGTGGCGCCGGCCTGGGCGCACAGCCCGGCGAGGCCGTCGCCGCGCACCACGGCGACGACGGCCCGCAGCGCGCGTTCAACCCGCTCGCCGGACGTCCCGCGGCGGTCCCGCTGGAGCGCGCGGGCCTGGTCGCCGAAATGCGTCACCTTGATGCGGTACGGCCGTCCCGCCTCGATCCCCGCCTCGATGGCGGCACCCACGTCGTCGACGTGGACGTGGACGTTCCACAGCCCGTCCCCGCCCACCACCACGAGTGAGTCGCCGAGCCGGTCCAGCCGCGTGCGCAGGGCGGGGACGGCGCGGTCGGGCGCCTCCAGAAGGTAGATGACCTCGAAGCCCGGGCCCCCGGGCACCGCGTGCGGGTCCCTGCCGTCCGCGGCGGCCTCGCCGCTCGCGCAGCCGTACGGCACGACCGAGGACGCGCCCCTGGGCAACGGCACCCGAAGGGCGTCGTCGAGCGGGCCCATCGGGGCCTGGCCGGAGACCGCGTCCGCGAGGGCGCCCAGGACGGCCACCAGGCCGCGGCCGCCGGCGTCGACGACACCGGCGTCGCCGAGGACGGCCAGCTGCCGCGGAGTCGCCGCCAGCGCCAGGCGCGCCGCCTCGTACGCGGCCCGGGACACCTCGTGAACGTCACCGTTCACCACGGAGGCGGCCTCCGCGGCCGCCGTGGCGACGGTCAGCATCGTGCCCTCGACCGGATGCGCGACCGCCTGGTACGCGGACTCCGCGGCCCGGCGCAGGGCCGGCCGAAGATCGCCCGCGTCCTCGGCGAGGACCTCGGCCATGCCGCGCAGCAGTTGGGCGAGGATCGTCCCGGAGTTGCCGCGCGCTCCTATGAGCGCGCCGTGCGCCATGGAGCGCAGGCACGAGGTGAGGTCCGGGGTGCTGCCGGAGGCGGCGTGGCCCTCGAAGACGGCGTCCACGGACTGGGTGGCGGACTCCACGGTCAGGAAGAGGTTCGTACCGGTGTCCCCGTCGGCGACGGGGTAGACGTTGATCGCGTCGATCTCCTCGCGTGCCCGGCCCAGCGCCTGGAGCGACAGCCGGCACCATGCGCGCACCGCGGGAGGGTCGAGCGTCGGCGGCACGTGTTCCTCCTGCGGGGGCGGCCGGGGACCTGGGGTGGGGAGGTGTCCGCACGCAGCGTACTGAGGGCCGCGACCCTCCGGGTGACCGCCCCGCACCGCTGACCATGGTAATTTCGAGGGACAGGAGCGGACGTAGTATGCTGCTCCGGTTGCCCGGGGCTGTCCCGGGCCGTCCCTCGGCACCACCGGTCTTCCTTCAATGCACTTGGACGGACGTCGGGCGCCGCCGGGATTTATCCGTAAGTGCATCTGAAGTCTTTGGAGTGACCCGTGGCTGCCAACTGCGACGTCTGCGGCAAGGGGCCGGGCTTCGGCAACAACATCTCGCACTCGCACCGCCGTACCCGCCGTCGTTGGAACCCCAACATCCAGACGGTGCGTGCTGTGGTCGGTCGGACGCCGAAGCGCCTCAATGTCTGCACCTCGTGCATCAAGGCCGGCAAGGTCGCGCGCTGACGCATAGGACGTCGTAGCGCAGCCTTTGCGGCTACCGGAGCCGGTCCACCCTCGTGGTGGACCGGCTTTCTGCTGTGCTCTCCCGTAGGCCCCGTCAGCGCTGCCGCCAGGCGTGGTCCACAGGGCCGATCCCGCCGCCCAGCGGGAAGCCCGCCGCGATGGCGCCGGTGACGTACTCCTTGGCGGCGCGGGCCGCATCCGGGACGTCCAGCCCCCGTGCCAGGAACGAGGCGACGGCGGACGCCAGGGTGCAGCCGGTGCCGTGGGTGTGCCGGTTGTCGTGGCGCGTGGCGCGCAACCAGTACTCACTGCTGCCGTCGGTGAACAGGTCGACGGCGTCGCCGCTCAGGTGGCCGCCCTTGATCAGCACCCAGCGGGGGCCGCACTTGAGGACGGCCGCCGCGGCCTCGCGCATGGCCGGCTCGCAGTCCACCACGACTCCCGTGATCTGGCGCACCTCGTCCAGGTTGGGGGTCGCGACGGTGGCCAGCGGCAGCAGCCGCGTCCGTACGACCTCGACCGCGTCGGCCGCCAGCAGCGGGTCGCCGTGCTTGGAGACGCCGACGGGGTCGACGACCACGGGGACGTCGAGTGGGGCGAGGAGTTCGGCGACGGCGGTGACGAGCCCGGCCGAGGAGAGCATCCCGGTCTTCACCGCCTGTACGCCGATGTCGTCCACGACGCTGCGGAACTGGGCCCGTACGGCCTCGACCGGGAGTTCCCAGGCGCCCTGGACGCCCAGCGAGTTCTGCGCGGTGACGGCGGTGACCACGCTCATCCCGTGGACGCCGAGGGCGAGCATGGTCTTCAGGTCGGCCTGGATGCCCGCGCCGCCGCCGGAGTCGGAGCCGGCGACGGTGAGCACGCGTGGTGGGATCGTCATACGGCGAATCTAGTCGCCGCTACTCGGCCCCGAAGTGGTCCCAGCCGCCCGCCTTGTCCCAAGGGGCGCCGTCCACGGTGACCTGGGGTGTCGTGGTGACCTTCACCACCCGGCCGATGACCCGCCAGCGGGCGGGCAGCTTCGCGTCCGGGGGGAAGGCCGCGACTATCGCGTGGTCCTCTCCCCCGGTCAGCACCCAGTGCAGCGGGTCGACCCCGACGGCCTGGCCGATGTCGGCCATCTGCGCCGGGATGTCGATGTCGGCGGAGGACAGGTCGATGGTGACGCCGCTGGCGGCGGCGATGTGGCCGAGGTCGGCGACGAGCCCGTCGCTGACGTCGGTCATGGCCGTCGCGCCGAGTTCCGCTGCGGCGGGACCGGCGTGGTACGGCGGTTCGGGACGGCGGTGCGCCTCGACGAAGGCGCGCGGGGAACGGAATCCCCGGGAGAGGACGGCGAGTCCCGCCGCGGACCAGCCCAGCCAGCCGGTGACGGCGACGACGTCCCCGGGGCGGGCACCGGATCGGGTGACGGGTTCCCGGTCGCGCAGGTCACCCAGTGCCGTGATGGACACCATGATCGTGTCACCGCGGACGACGTCGCCGCCGACCACGGCCGCGCCGGCCACCTGGCACTCGTCCCGGATGCCGTCCATCAGCTCGACCGGCCAGGTCACCGGCAGGTCGGCCGGGACCACCAGGGCCAGCAGCACCGCGGTCGGCACGGCGCCCATGGCGGCGATGTCGGCGAGGTTCTGCGCGGCGGCCTTGCGACCCACGTCGTAGGCGGTGGACCAGTCACGGCGGAAGTGCCGCCCCTCGACAAGCGCGTCGGTGGTGGCCACCACCCGCCGGTCCGGGGCGGCGACCACGGCGGCGTCGTCACCCGGTCCGAGCCGGACGGCGGGGCTGGAGGTGAGCCGGGCGGTCAACTCCCTGATGAGCCCGAACTCCCCCAGTTCGCCCACGGTGCCCTTCATCTGACTGTCCCCTTCACCTGGCCGGTCCCCTTCTGTGTGCGCTGGCGCGGCGGCTTCGGCACGGCCGGTACCGCGCGGGTCTCCCCGCGGCATGCGGCGACGCGGTACCGTGACGTTCCCTCCCACATGATCCTCGTAGCCGCCCTGGAGGTTCCGTGGTACAGGCGTACATTCTGATCCAGACCGAGGTCGGGAAGGCCTCGGCAGTAGCGGAGGTGATCTCCAAGATTTCCGGGGTCATCCAGGCCGAGGACGTCACCGGGCCGTACGACGTGATCGTGCGTGCCCAGGCCGACACGGTCGACGACCTGGGGCGCCTCGTGGTGGCGAAGGTGCAGCAGGTGGACGGGATCACCCGCACCCTGACCTGTCCGGTCGTCCATCTGTAGGCCCCCTGTAGGCTCGGCGGGTGATGTACCGCCGGGTAGCGCTAGTCTCCGTGTCCGCCGTCGCGTGCCTGTCCGCGGCGGCGGTCTGGATTTCCGCCTCCGACGGTGCCGCGGGCGGGGTCGCCGTCCCGTCGCCCTCCGCCGACGCCGCCCGGTTGTGCGGTGCCCTCCACGACGCGCTGCCCGGGAAGGTCGACGGCCTGTCGAAGCGATCGGTGAGCCCCGTCTCCGGCCTCACCGCCGGATGGGGGGATCCTACGGTGGTGCTGCGCTGTGGCGTGCCGCGACCGGAGATGCTGACCCCCGGCAACCCGGCGTACAACCCCACCGCGGAGGCGGTGGAGGTCAATGGCGTGAGCTGGCTCATCGAGAGGACCGACGACGGTTACCGCTTCACGACGACCGGCCGCAAGGCCTTCGTCGAGGTGACCGTACCCGCCAAGTACCGGCCCGAGGTCGACCCGCTGACCGACCTCGGGCACGCCGTGGAGACGACGATCCCCTCCGAGCTCTGACGGACCCGGCCCACCACTGCCGGCGGGCCCCGGCTCAGCGCAGGCCGGTGGGGCGCCGCAGCGCGGCCTGGATCAGCCGGTCCACCAGTTCCGCGTAGCCGACGCCGCTCTCCCGCCACATGCGCGGGTACATGGAGATCGGCGTGAAGCCGGGCATCGTGTTGATCTCGTTGATCACGAACTCGCCGTCGTCCTGCAGGAAGAAGTCCGCGCGGACCAGGCCCTCGCAGGAGGCCGCGTCGAAAGCGGCCACGGCCAGCCGCTGCACCTCGGCTGTCTGCTGCGGGGTCAGCGGCGCGGGGACGACGCCCTCGGCGGAGTCGATGTACTTGGCCTCGAAGTCGTAGAAGTCGTGCGCCGTGACCGGCGGGATCTCCGCGGGGACGGAGGCGCGCGGGCCGTCCTCGAACTCCAGGACGCCGCATTCGATCTCGCGGCCCCGCAGCAGCGACTCCACGAGCACCTTGGGGTCGTGCCGACGGGCCTCCTCGATCGCCGCGTCCAGGCCGGCGAGGTCGTCCACCTTGCTGATGCCCATCGAGGACCCGGCGCGGGCCGGCTTCACGAAGACCGGCCAGCCGTGGTCGGCGGCGAAGTCCACGACCTTCTTGCGGGCCGCGGCCGGGTCGTGCTCCCACTCCCGGGGGCGGATCACGACGTACGGGCCGACGGGCAGGCCGAAGGAGGTGAAGACGCGCTTCATGTACTCCTTGTCCATACCGACGGCGGAGGAGAGCACGCCGGAGCCCACGTAGGGCACGCCGGAAAGCTCCAGCAGGCCCTGGAGGGTGCCGTCCTCGCCGTACGGGCCGTGCAGCATGGGGAAGACGACGTCGACGTCGCCCAGGACCTTGGGCACCGAGCCGGGCTCGCTGTAGACGACCTCGCGGCTGGCCGGGTCCACCGGCAGCAGCACCGAGCCGTCGGAGGACTCGGTGAGCTGCGCGACGCTCGGCAGCGTACGGTCGGCGATCGCCATCCGGGACGGGTCGTCGGCGGTCAGCGCCCAACGGCCGTCGGTGGTGATGCCGATCGGCAGCACGTCGTACTTGTCGCGGTCGATCGCGCTCAGCACGGCGCCTGCGGTGACGACCGAGATGGCGTGCTCGGAGCTGCGTCCGCCGAAGACGACGGCGACGCGCGGCTTGCGGGAAGAAGGCTGAATGCTCATGTCGCGTTGACCTTACCGGTTCCGGACGTCAGCGTTCCGACTTCGCGGACCGCGACATCAGCTCCTTGACCGCGACGACCGGCTGCTTCCCGTTGTGCACGATGTCGACGACGGTCTCGGTGATGGGCATGTCGACGCCGTGCCGGCGCGCCAGGTCGAGCACCGACTCACAGGACTTGACGCCCTCGGCGGTCTGCCGGGTGACCGCGATGGTCTCCTCCAGCGTCATGCCCTTGCCCAGGTTGAAGCCGAAGGTGTGGTTGCGGGACAGCGGCGAGGAGCAGGTCGCGACGAGGTCGCCCAGGCCCGCCAGACCGGAGAAGGTCAGCGGGTCCGCGCCGAGCGCGATGCCGAGCCGAGTGGTCTCCGCCAGCCCGCGCGTGATCAAGGAGCCCTTGGTGTTGTCGCCCAGTCCCATGCCGTCCGCGATGCCGACGGCCAGGCCGATCACGTTCTTCACCGCGCCGCCGAGTTCGCAGCCGACGACGTCGGTGTTGGTGTACGGACGGAAGTACGCCGTGTGGCTGGCGGCCTGCAGCCGCTTGGCGACGGCCTCGTCGCGGCAGGCGACCACGCAGGCGGCGGGCTGCCGCGCGGCGATCTCCTTGGCCAGGTTGGGGCCGGACAGCACGGCGACGCGCTCCGGGCCCGCCTTGGCGACCTCCTCGATGACCTCGCTCATCCGCTTGGCCGTGCCGAGTTCGACGCCCTTCATCAGGCTGACCAGCACCGAGTCGCGGGGCAGCAGCGACTGCCACTCGGCCAGGTTGCCACGCAGCGTCTGCGACGGTACGGAGAGGATCACGAACTCCGCGTCCCGGGCGGCCTCGGCGGGGTCGGTGGTGGCGGTGATCGTCGGGGGCAGCTCGACACCGGGCAGGTAGTACGGGTTGGTGCGCGTGCTGTTGACGGCCTCGACCACCTCGGGACGGCGGCCCCACATGGTCACCTGGGCGCCGGCGTCGGCGAGCACCATCGCGAAGGCGGTGCCCCAGGAGCCCGCGCCGTACACCGCGCAGCGCGTCGTCACTTGGTGATCCCCTTCTGCTTGCGCGGGTCGAAGCGCTCCGCGGGCGGGGTCGCACCGCGCAGTTCGCCCAGCAGTTCACTGATGGCGGCCATGATGGCGTCGGTGGCGTCCCTGAGCACCTCGGCGCTGGCGTCCTGCCCGTAGAAGGCCGACAGGTCCACCGGCGGCCCGGCGACGACCCGCAGGGTCTTGCGCGGGAAGAGGCGGAGCTTTTTCTCCTTGGCGTACGGGGGCATGACCTCGTTGGCGCCCCACTGGGCGACCGGGATCACGGGGGCCTTGGTCATCAGCGCGACCCGGGCGACGCCGGTCTTGCCCACCATCGGCCACATCTCGGGGTCGCGGGTCAGCGTGCCCTCCGGGTAGAAGGCGACGCACTCGCCGGAGTTGATGGCGTCCACCGCGGACCGGAAGGCGTTGGCGGCGTCGGTGCTCTCCCGGTAGACGGGGATCTGGCCGGTGCCGCGCAGGATCGTGCCGACGAAGGCGGGCTTGAACAGCGGCGCCTTCGCCAGGAAGCGGGGGACCCGCCCGGTGTTGTACTGAAAATGCGCGTACGACAGTGGGTCGAGGTACGAGTTGTGGTTGACCGCCGTGATGAATCCGCCCTCGGCCGGAATGTGCTCCATTCCGCGCCAGTCCCGCTTGAAGAGAACGACAAGCGGCGGTTTGGCGATGACGGCTGCGAGCCGGTACCAGAAGCCGATTCTGCGGCGGGACACCAGAACTCCTCCTCGTTCCGCCGCCGACCCGGGATCACCGGACCGCGGCCTGCTGTGGTCGACGGCACCGTACGGCCGGTGCGGCCGCACAAGTGTCGCCGGTAGGGGCACCGTAACGCCAGGGCGAAAGGCCCCCGGGTGTGCCCCTGACGCAAGCGCCGAGGCCAGGGGCCCGGGCGCGTACCGTCCGGGCACGTATCCGGGAGATCGTGCACCCGGAGGCGGACCGCCGGGAAGGGGGGTTGGGGGCAGGGTGGCGGTGGCCCCGGCGGACCCGAGCACAATAGTTCGGTGTCGCCACCCGTGGAATGGTCGCTCGTCGTCCCGCTGAAGCCGCTGACCGCCGCCAAGAGCCGCCTCGCGGAGGCCGTCGGCCCGGTGCGGACCGGGCTGGCACTGGCCTTCGCGCAGGACACCGTGGCCGCCGCGCTCGCCTGCGAGGCGGTACGAAATGTGACGGTCGTCACCGATGACCCGCTCGCCGGGGCCGCGCTGGGGGCCCTTGGGGCGCGCATTCAGCCGGACTCCCCGGCGGCCGGCCTCAACGCCGCACTGCGGCACGGCGCCGAAGCGGTCCGGCAGAGCCTGCCCGCGGCGGCCGTGGCGGCCCTGAACGCCGATCTCCCGGCCTTGCGGCCCGCCGAACTGGCCGCGGTGCTCCGTGCGGCCGGCCGGTGCCCTGGACGGTCGTTTCTGGCCGACGCGGCCGGAATCGGCACCACGCTGCTGGCGGCCACCCCCGGGGCCGCCCTCGCGCCGGCCTTCGGAGGTCCCTCGCGGGCCCGCCACCGGGCCTCCGGCGCCCATGAGATCGCCCTGCCGGACGTGGACTCCGTACGCCGGGACGTGGATACGGGCGAGGACCTGACCGCCGCCCTGGTCCTGGGGGTCGGGCCGCATACGCGGGCGCTGCTGCGGCCCGGACTTCGGGCGGCCACGCGGGACGGCGCCGCGGGAGCCGGGCCCGGCGGGTGCCCGGCCACGGGCGCACCGGCTCCGGGCAGCGGTGCCCGATAGGCTGAGACCCATGCAGGCCACCGCGTACACCTACGACCCCGAGACCCGCGCCGGCAGCGTGCTGCTGGATGACGGGACGCCGCTGCCGTTCGACGCGGCGGCGTTCGACGCCGGTGGACTGCGGCTGCTGCGGCCCGGCCAGCGGGTGCGGATCCGCACCGAGGGCAGCGGGGACGGGCGCCGGGTGGTGTTCGTGACGCTGCAGACCTTCCCCGACCCGGGGGCCTGAGCACATGACGACACGGGCCGGGTGCCCCTGACTCAGGGGTACCCGGCCCGTCGGCGTGTGCGGGTCCGCGGAATCGCTACCGCTTGGCGGTCCGCTTGGTGGCGGCCTTCCGGGCCGCGGACTTGGCGGGCGCCTTCTTGGCCGGGGCGGTCTTCTTGGCGGCCGCCTTCTTCGCCGTGGTCTTCTTGGCGGCCGCCGTCGTCGCCTTGGCCGCGGTGGCCTTCTTGGCCGTGGCCTTGGCGGCGGTGGTCTTCTTGGCGGCCGCCTTCGCGGTGGTGGCCTTCTTCGCCGTCGTCTTCTTCGCGGCGGCCTTCTTGGTGGTGGCTTTGGCGGTGACGCCTCCGCTCAGGCTGCCCTTGGGCGCCTTCTTGACGGAGACCTCTCCGGCCTTGGGGAGCTTCTTCGACCCGCTGACCAGGTCCTTGAAGCCCTGACCGGCACGGAAGCGCGGGACGGAGGTCTTCTTGACCCGGACCCGTTCCCCGGTCTGGGGGTTGCGGGCGTAGCGGGCGGGACGCTCCACCTTCTCGAACGAGCCGAAGCCGGTGACCGAGACCCGGTCCCCGCTCACCGTCGCGCGGACGATCGCGTCCAGGACGGCGTCGACCGCGTCCGCGGCCTGCTGACGGCCGCCGAGCTTGTCGGCAATCGCTTCAACGAGCTGCGCCTTGTTCACGTCTTCCCCTTCGGAAACTTGCCCGGCGATGAAGTTCGGGCTTTTTCGCACGCTAGGCGGATATATACCGCAAATCAAATACGAAACGGGCGAATCACCCTTGTGCCGCAACGAACTCGGGGCTCAGGAAGGCCTTTGATCGGGGAATCGGCCTTCGTCGAGGTCCTTCATCAGTTCCTCCAGACGCCTTGCCGCACCCGCGAGATCGTGCTTCGCGGCCGCGGTGATGACGAGCAGCCGCCGGGTCAACTGCATCCTGACGTCCTCCGGCACTTGCAGACCCGCCACACGGGTGTGGGCCTGCTTCAACCTGGCAGCGAGGAACCCGTACAGCTCGAGTTGGCCATCGTGTTCCATGTGCCGATTGTGTCATCTGCGGTGAGTTGTCACGAGGTGTGGAGCCGAACACGCCGCAGCGCCCCCCGCCCGGTGGGGCGGGGGGCGCTGCGGAGGTGGGCCGACGGGCGGCCGCGAGGGCCGCCGGACCGCTCAGACCTGCAGGGTCTGCGGCTTGAAGGAGGGGCGCTTGGCCTCGTACGCGGCGATGTCGGCCTCGTTCTGCAGGGTGAGGCTGATGTCGTCCAGGCCGTTGAGCAGCCGCCAGCGGGCGTTGTCGTCCAGCTCGAAGGGGGCGGTGATCCCCTCGGCGCGGACCTCGCGGGCCTGCAGGTCGACGGTGATCTCGACCGACGGGTCGGCCTCGGTCAGCTGCCAGAGCTCCTCGACCGTCTCCTGCGGCAGGATCACGGTGAGCAGGCCGTTCTTCAAGGAGTTGCCGCGGAAGATGTCGGCGAAGCGCGAGGAGATCACGGCCTTGAAGCCGTAGTTCTGCAGGGCCCACACCGCGTGCTCACGGGAGGAGCCGGTGCCGAAGTCCGGGCCGGCGACCAGCACGGTCGCCCCCTGGCGCTCGGGCCGGTTGAGGACGAACTCGGGGTCCTTGCGCCAGGCCTCGAACAGGCCGTCCTCGAAGCCGTTGCGGGTGACCTTCTTCAGCCAGTGGGCCGGGATGATCTGGTCCGTGTCGGCGTTGCTGCGGCGCAGCGGGACGGCGCGGCCGGTGTGCGTGGTGAAAGCTTCCATCGTTCTCAGGCCTCCAGGACGGCTGCGCCGGGAAGATCGGCGGGGGACGAGAGGCGGCCGGTGACCGCGGTCGCGGCCGCGACCTGCGGCGACACCAGGTGCGTGCGGCCGCCCTTGCCCTGCCGTCCCTCGAAGTTGCGGTTGGAGGTGGACGCGGAGCGCTCACCGGGGGCCAGTTGGTCGGGGTTCATGCCCAGACACATCGAACAGCCCGCGTGCCGCCACTCGGCACCCGCCTCCTTGAAGACCTTGTCCAGGCCCTCCTCCACGGCCTGCAGGGCGACCCGGACCGAGCCGGGGACGACCAGCATCCGCACGCCGTCGGCGATCTTGCGGCCCTTGACGACGGAGGCGGCGGAGCGCAGGTCCTCGATACGGCCGTTGGTGCAGGAGCCGACGAAGACGGTGTCGACCCGCACCTCGCGCAGCGGCGTACCGGGCTCCAGTGCCATGTACTCCAGCGCCTTCTCTGCGGCCAGGCGGTCGCTGGCGTCCTCGAAGCCGGCCGGGTCCGGCACGGAGGCGCTCAGCGGGGCGCCCTGGCCGGGGTTGGTGCCCCAGGTGACGAACGGGGACAGTGAGGCGGCGTCGATGACGACCTCGCGGTCGAAGACGGCGTCCTCGTCGGTCCTGAGCGTCTCCCAGTACGCGACCGCGGCGTCCCAGTCCTCGCCCTGCGGGGCGTGCGGACGGCCCTGCAGGTATTCGAAGGTGGTCCGGTCCGGGGCGATCATGCCGGCCCGGGCGCCCGCCTCGATCGACATGTTGCAGATGGTCATCCGGGCCTCCATCGAGAGCTTCTCGATGGCCGAGCCGCGGTACTCGATGACGTAGCCCTGGCCGCCGCCGGTGCCGATCCTGGCGATGATCGCCAGGATCAGGTCCTTGGCGGTGACACCGTCGGGCAGCTCGCCGTCGACGGTGATCGCCATGGTCTTGAACGGGGCCAGCGGCAGGGTCTGGGTGGCCAGCACGTGCTCGACCTGGCTGGTGCCGATGCCGAACGCCAGCGCGCCGAAGGCGCCGTGCGTGGAGGTGTGGCTGTCACCGCAGACGACCGTCATGCCCGGCTGGGTCAGGCCCAGCTGCGGACCGACGACGTGCACCACGCCCTGCTCGACGTCGCCCAGCGGGTGCAGTCGCACTCCGAACTCGGCGCAGTTCTTGCGCAGCGTCTCCAGCTGCGTGCGCGAGACCGGGTCGGAGATCGGCTTGTCGATGTCGAGGGTGGGGGTGTTGTGGTCCTCGGTCGCGATGGTGAGGTCCAGCCGGCGCACCTGGCGGCCGTTCATCCGCAGACCGTCGAAGGCCTGCGGGCTGGTGACCTCGTGGAGCAGGTGCAGGTCGATGAAGAGGAGGTCGGGCTCGCCCTCGGCGCGCCGCACGACGTGATCCTCCCAGACCTTTTCCGCGAGTGTCCTTGCCATCGCATTCCCTCCGACCGGCCGCTCTGCCGGCCTGTTCGTCGTTGCCCTGCGTGTCCGCCCCCTCGTGAGGGGTGGCCGCAGCGGCCTGTGCATCCAGCGTGCCGCGTCCGCCGGAAAATTGAACTTGCGTTTCACAGAGTGAGACGCAAGTATCGTTGCATGGACAACAGTAGTGGCGTCGGCGTTCTCGACAAGGCGGCTCTGGTGCTCAGCGCACTGGAGTCCGGCCCGGCCACCCTGGCCGGGCTCGTGGGTGCCACGGGTCTCGCCCGCCCCACCGCACACCGCCTCGCCGTCGCCCTGGAGCACCACCGCATGGTGGCGCGCGACATGCAGGGGCGCTTCATCCTGGGCCCTCGGCTGTCCGAACTGGCCGCCGCGGCGGGCGAGGACCGCCTGCTGGCCACGGCCGGCCCGGTGCTCACGCACCTTCGCGACATCACCGGCGAGAGCGCCCAGCTCTACCGTCGCCAGGGCGACATGCGCATCTGCGTGGCCGCCGCCGAGCGGCTGTCCGGACTGCGGGACACCGTCCCGGTCGGCTCCACGCTGCCGATGAAGGCCGGATCCGCCGCCCAGGCCCTGCTCGCGTGGGAGGAGCCGGAGCGGCTCCACCGCGGACTGCAGGGGGCCCGCTTCACGGCCACCGCGCTCTCCGGCGTACGGCGGCGCGGCTGGGCCCAGTCGATCGGAGAGCGCGAGCCGGGTGTGGCCTCCGTCTCGGCCCCGGTGCGCGGCCCGTCCAACCGCGTGGTGGCGGCGGTGTCCGTCTCCGGCCCGATCGAGCGGCTCACCCGGCACCCCGGGCGCATGCACGCCCAGGCCGTCGTGGACGCCGCCGCCCGCCTGTCCGAGGCACTGCGTCGCAGCGGCTGAGGCCGGGGCACCGGCCTCAGGCCGCCCGCTCCTCGCCCGCCTTCAGCCGCTGCGCCGCCGTCTCACCGCGGCGTCCCACCGGGACGACCCCCGTCGCGGCGCCCAGCCCGAAAGCGGGCATGTCGACGTACACGGACTCGTGGCCGCCCGCCGGCACGGCATACGTCTCGTGCCAGAAGCCCACTGCGCCCTTGCCGGCCCGCGCGCGGCGGTTGAACGCCGCCCACGCGGGCCGGTGCTGCTTGTCCTGCTGGGAGGCGTACGCGAAGAGCGCCTCCGTGGACTTCCAGTACTGGACGACGTAGATCACCCGGGGCCCGCCGAACAGCAGCCGGTACCCGAGGAAGCCGCTCCCGTCGTCCTGCGACAGCTCCCGCAGCATGCGCGGCATGGCCCGGAACACGGGGAGCCAGCTGCCCAGCGACCGGAAGCGGTTGATCCGCATCCCGATGAGGAACACGACGATGCCCCCCTCGGCGGCGGCGGTGCTGCGACCCGGAATCACCTGCGCGGACATGCTTCTCCCCCTGCCATCCGTATTGGATAGCGGCACTATCCATGCTTAGATAGTGCCACTATCCAATGGAGGGCGCAAGGGAATGCGACTGGCGGAGCTGAGCGAACGCAGCGGCGTGGCGACGGCCACGATCAAGTACTACCTGCGCGAGGGCCTGCTCCCGCCCGGCCGTCGCGTCACGGCCACGCAGGCCGAGTACGGGGAGGAGCACCTGCGCCGGCTGCGGTTCGTCCGGGCGCTGATCCAGATCGGCAAGGTGCCGGTGGCCACCGCGCGCGAGGTGCTCGCCGCGGTGGAGGACGAGTCGCTCAACCAGCACCTGCGGCTCGGCGCCGCCACCTACGTCCTGCCGCACGGCCCGGAGCCCGACGAGGACGACCCCGCGACCGAGACCGCCCGACGCGAGGTGGACGGGCTGATGGCCGAACTCGGCTGGCAGTACGGCGGCGAGGAGCACGGCCCCGCCCCCGCGTACCGGATGCTCGTCACGGCGGTCGCCGCCCTGACCCGCCTCGGATACCCCAGCAGCACACGGCACTTGGCGCCCTACGCGCGGCTCGCCGCCCAACAGGCCGTCCACGACCTGGATCTGGTGGAGACCTACGACACCCCGCTGGAACAGGCGGCCGCCGCCGTGACGCTCACGGTGCTCTACGAGCCGGTACTGCTGAGCCTGCGCCGGCTCGCCGAGGCCGAGGAGTCCCGGCGCCGCTTCGGAGTTGGGTGAGGCGTGGCACCGCAGTACACCAGGCGCGGAGGCGGGGCATGGGGACGGGGGGAGAAACGGAAGAGGCCCCCCGCCGAAGCGGAGGGCCACTCCTCGATGTACCCCCGACCGGATTCGAACCGGCGCTACCGCCTTGAGAGGGCGGCGTGCTAGGCCGCTACACAACGGGGGCAAGCCTTGTGGAAATGCGCTGGGGTACCAGGACTCGAACCTAGACTAAATGAACCAGAATCACTCGTGCTGCCAATTACACCATACCCCATGGTGTGTCAAGTACCCCCGACCGGATTCGAACCGGCGCTACCGCCTTGAGAGGGCGGCGTGCTAGGCCGCTACACAACGGGGGCCCTAGCGATCCCTGCCAGAGAGATCAGTACCCCCGACCGGATTCGAACCGGCGCTACTGCCTTGAGAGGGCAGCGTGCTAGGCCGCTACACAACGGGGGCTTTGCAGAAGATCTGCGCTGGGGTACCAGGACTCGAACCTAGACTAACTGAACCAGAATCAGTCGTGCTGCCAATTACACCATACCCCACCAAAACTCAACCCCCCGCGGGGGGTTTTGTTTGGCCGCGCTCCCCGTGCCAGCCTTTTCGGCCCGCCCGGGCGGCGCAGGAAGAACATTACCCGATCGGTGACGGGGCTCCAAAACGAGTATCCGCCGCCAGAAGCGCGGGCAGCTCCGCGAGCCCGGTGATCCGCCGCAGGTCCGGCTCGGTCACCGAATCCGTACGGTCCAGCCACACTCCGTACAGGCCCGCCGCGTCCGCGCCGCGCGCGTCGGTGTCGGCCTTGTCGCCCACGTAGGCGACCTCCTCCGGTGGCAGCCCCAGTGCCCGGCACCCTCCCAGGAAGGCTTCCGGCGCGGGTTTGGCGTGCCCCAGTTCCTGCGAGCACACCAGGCACTCGAAGCGGTCGCGCAGCCCCAGCCGGGCCAGCTTGCGCTCCTGGTGGGCGGTGCTGGAGTTGGACAGCAGGCCGTGCCGGTAGCCCGGGGTGAGGGCCTCCAGCGCCGGCACGACATCGGGGAAGACCGACCAGGCGGCCTCGAAGTGCACGTAGTAGGCCGCGAACCAGGCGTCGGCCACGGCATCACCCACGGACGGCCCCAGGAAGGCCCGGACCCGCTCCCTGCGGTGTTCGGTGAAGGTCAGCTCCCCGTTGAGGAAGCGCGCGTAGTGCGTCTCCATCACCTCGCGCCACATCCGCAGCGCCCGCTCCTCGCCGCCGAGCGCGCCGAGCAGACCCTCGGCCTCCAGGTGACGCAGCGCTCCGGCCCGCTCGGCGGCCGAGTAATCGAAGATCGTGTCGTCGATGTCCCAGAGCACGGCGCGGATCGGCATACGTCGACTCTAGTCCGGTGCTCCGTCCGGAGTACCGGTGTGTGGCGGCCACGGGGTGAACAGCGTCCGGCGGCTCTCGAAACGGCGCCGTTCGCCCGTCACGGGGTCGTCGAACTCCAGCACCCGGGCCAGCAGCCGCAGCGGGCGGGAGAAGTCTCCGGGCGCGGCCGGCGGCAGGACGTGCGGGTAGAGGGGGTCGCCGAGGATCGGCACCCCGAGGGCGTTCATGTGCACCCGCAACTGGTGGGTGCGACCGGTCTCGGGACGGAGCCGGTAGCGGGCCGGCCCGCCGAGGTGGTCAGGCACTTCCAGCAGTTCCACGTGACTGCGGGCGTTGGGCTCGCCGGGGACCTCGCGGGCCGCCATCTCACCGCGCTCCTTCACGATCCGGCTCTCCACCGTGCGCGGCAGCGCCAGGGCCGGGTCGTACCGGGCGACGGCCTCGTACTCCTTGCGCACCAGCCGGTCGCGGAAAATCGTCTGGTAGGCGCCGCGCAGCTCGGGGCGGATCACGAACATCACCACGCCCGCCGTCAGCCGGTCGAGCCGGTGGGCCGGGCTGAGCCCGGGCAGCGCGAGGTCGTGGCGCAGCCGGCTCAGCGCCGTCTGCACGACGTGGCCGCCGCGCGGCATGGTGGCGAGGAAGTGCGGCTTGTCGACGACGAGCAGCCGGTCGTCCCGGTGGAGCACCTCGATCGCGAAGGGCACCGGGACCTCCTGCGGCGGCTCCCGGTGGAACCAGACGTGGCCGCCCGGGCGGTAGGCGGCGTCAGGCGCGAGCGGTCCGTCGGCGCCGTGCACCTCCCCCGCCGCGAACATGGCGTCCACCCGCTCCGGGGGGACGGCCGCGCCCAGGCGGTCCACCAGATGGTCGCGGACCGTCGCCCACGCCCCGGTGCCGGGCAGCCGTACGCGCACGGGATCGACCCCGCGGCGCTGGGGCAGCGGGGCTGTCGGGGGGCTGGTCCTGCGGCGCATGGGACGGTCCGGGAAGCGTGCCGCCCCGGGCTTTTGGCCAAGGCCCGGGGCGGATCGGTGTACCGCGGTCAGCCGGCCAGCTTCGCCAGGGCGGCGTCGACGCGGGCCAGGGTGCGCTCGCGGCCGAGCACTTCGAGGGACTCGAAGAGCGGCAGTCCGACGGTGCGGCCGGTGACGGCGACCCGGACCGGCGCCTGGGCCTTGCCGAGCTTGAGGCCGTGGGTCTCACCGGCGGTGAGGACGGCGTTCTTGAGGGCTTCGGCGTTCCAGTCGGCGGCCGCCAGGTTCTCGCGGGCGGTGGTGAGCAGCGCCGCGGCCGCGGCCTGGTCCTTCATCGCCTTCTGCCAGGACGCCTCGTCCTCCGCCGGCGCGTCGAGGAAGAGGAAGTCGACGTTGTCGGTGATGTCGGAGAGCACGGTCAGACGGGTCTGCGCGTGCGGCGCGATCGCCTCGAAGGCGGCCTGGTCGAACGCCTCGGGCGCCCAGGGGGCGAACGGGGCCCTCAGCCACGGGCCACAGGCCTCGACGAACGCCTTGACGTCCAGCATGCGGATGTGGTCGGCGTTGATCGCCTCCGCCTTCTTGAGGTCGAAGCGCGCCGGGTTGGCGTTGACCGCGTCGATGTCGAAGGCGGCCACCATCTCCTCGACGGTGAAGACGTCGCGGTCGGCGGAGAGCGACCAGCCCAGCAGCGACAGGTAGTTGAGCAGGCCCTCGGGGAGGAAGCCGCGCTCGCGGTAGAGGTTGAGGGAGGACTGCGGGTCACGCTTGGAGAGCTTCTTGTTGCCCTCGCCCATGACGTACGGCAGGTGACCGAAGAGCGGGGTGGTGCCGTTGCCGACGCCGATCTCGGCGAGCGCGCGGTAGAGCGCGATCTGGCGCGGGGTGGAGGACAGCAGGTCCTCGCCGCGCAGCACGTGCGTGATCTCCATCAGCGCGTCGTCGACCGGGTTGACCAGCGTGTACAGCGGGGCGCCGTTGGCCCGGACGATGCCGTAGTCGGGCACGTTGTCCGGGGTGAAGGTCAGCTCGCCGCGGACCAGGTCGGTGAAGGTGATCGTCTCGTCCGGCATGCGGAAGCGGACGATGGGCTCGCGGCCCTCGCGCTCGTACGCGTCGACCTGCCCGGCGGTGAGGTCGCGGCAGTGGCCGTCGTAGCCGGAGGGACGGCCGGCGGCGCGGGCGGCGTCGCGGCGCTCGTCGAGCTCCTCGGTGGTGCAGTAGCACTTGTACGCGTGCCCGGACTCGATCAGCTTCGCGGCGACGTCCTGGTAGACGTCCATGCGCTGCGACTGCCGGTAGGGCGCGTGCGGGCCGCCGACCTCGGGGCCCTCGTCCCAGTCGAAGCCGAGCCAGCGCATGGCCTCCAGCAACTGCTGGTACGACTCCTCCGAGTCGCGGGCGGCGTCGGTGTCCTCGATGCGGAAGACCAGGCTGCCCCCGTGGTGGCGGGCGAACGCCCAGTTGAACAGGGCGGTGCGGACCAGGCCCACATGGGGGTTGCCGGTCGGCGAGGGGCAGAAACGTACGCGTACGGGTGCTGCGCTAGTCACGCTTGATCACCTTGTTGGTGAGAGTGCCGATGCCTTCGATGGTGACGGCGACCTCGTCGCCGACGTGGAGCGGTCCGACACCCGCCGGGGTGCCGGTGAGGACGACGTCGCCCGGGAGCAGCGTCATGGCCTCCGTGATGTGCACGATCAGGTCCTCGATGGAGCGGATCATCTGGCTCGTGCGGCCGGACTGGCGCAACTCGCCGCCCACGGTCGCGGTGACGGCGAGGTCGTTCGCGGCGGCGAGGTCGAGGTCCGTCTCGATCCAGGGGCCGATGGGGCACGAGGAGTCGAAGCCCTTGGCGCGCGCCCACTGCTTCTCGGCCTTCTGGGCGTCCCGCGCGGTGACGTCGTTGGCGCAGGTGTAACCGAGGATGACCTCGGCCACGCGCTCCCGCGGGACCTCGCGGCACATCCGGCCGATGACGACGGCGAGCTCGGCCTCGTGGTGCACCTCGTGCGAGAAGGAGGGGTACACGATGGGGTCGCCCGGGCCGATCACCGAGGTGGACGGCTTGAAGAAGGCGACCGGGACCTCGGGCACCTCGTTGCCCAGCTCTGCGGCGTGCTCGGCGTAGTTGCGGCCGATCGCGACGACCTTGCTGGGGAGCACCGGCGGCAGCAGCCGGACCTTGCTCAGCGGCACCTTGGTGCCGGAGCGCTCGAACTCGGCGAACGGGATGCCCTTGATGATGTCGAGGACGAGTCCGTCGGGGACGGACTCGTCGCCCTCGACGACGCCGAAGGCGACATTGCCGTCGATGGAGAACCTGGCGATGCGCACGGGAAGCAGCTCACCTCACTGGCCGGAGACTGACGCTCCAGGTTATCCCGGGGGTGGCTTGCGGACCCGCCCGCCGAGCCGCGCCTCAGGCGGTCGGCAGCTCCGTCAGGACGGTGCGGCGGGGGTTGGCGGTCTGCCGGGGCAGCACAACGGCTTCCGCGCCCTCGACGGCCGGGGCGACCTCTGCGGTCCGCGTGTCCTCGGCGTCCGTGAGGTGCGCGAGGGTGGTGCGGCGCGGGTTGGCTATGGGTCGCATGATCATGGTCGTCTTCATGGGACGGTCAGAACCTCGTGTGGTTACCGGGCGCCCGCCGGGGCGCGGTTGACGTAGTACACGGCTGTGTCAAACGTCAATCTATCGGCGCCCATTCCCCGATTCGGATGACCAATACAACGGCCAGCCTGTGATTTTCCTCACGAACGCAAGGACAAGCGGGGCGAATCGGTCGGCTCGTCGATACCACCGAAACCGACATCACGGCCGATCCGGACTCTTCACCCCCGGTTGGTGACAGCCGGGCACCGGCCGGGATGCCCCAACACCCCTGGAGAAAGCCCGGATTGCCGGAAGACATCCGAAAGCGCACCGACGCCGCGTGATCACCCGGACGCGCTGAGTCACGTGTTCCACTCGAAACCTGTCGGCCCTTGTTGGACGTGCGGCACTGTGCTGGAATTCCCCGGACCGCCGTATCAACAGATGCCGGCGCGCAGGGGGGAGCGTGCGATCGCCGAGCGGCGGCGGCCAATGGGTATCCGCCGGGGAGGGCGGGACTCCGAAGACTCGACACCGTCCTGCCGCCCGTGCGGGGGACGCCTGGTCCAGAGGTTGCGACGCTAGTGCAGGGACGTTTCAAGAGGGATGGCGGCGCTGCGGGCGACCCGGAACAGCGCGGTGGGACCGAACACGGCCCCACCCGCCGGGATGAGACCGCAGACGCCGGAACCGCGGGCGCGCAGAGCGGCGCCACGCCGGGGAGCGGTGTGCGCACCGGCCCGAAGCACGGCTCCCGAATAGCCATGCGCAACTGGCGCATCAGCACTCGTCTGGTGTCGCTGCTCGCGCTGCCGGTGGTCGCCGCGACCACGCTGGGTGCCCTGCGCATCCAGAGCTCGCTGGAGAACGTGCAGCAGTTGGAGGCCATGACCTCGCTGACCGACCTCACGGAGCAGGCGACCAAGCTCGCCGCCGCGCTCCAGGAGGAGCGAGACGTCTCGGCCGGCCCGCTGTCCAGCAAGCCCCGGGACGAGAACGACGACAACATCCAGGCGGCCCTGCAGAAGACCAAGCTGGCGCGCACGGCCTTCGTCAACGCCTCCAACGAGGTCTCGCCGGACCTCACGGGCGTCAACGCCTCCCTGACCGCGATCAACCGTCAGCTCGGCTCCCTCAGCGCCATTCGTGAGGGTGCGTACGAGCAGGACGGCTACATCGCGCAGACGGTCAGCGAGTACGACGAGCTCATCCAGTCGCTGATCGACCTCTCCCAGGAGATGGCCGAGGCCACCGGTAACTCGGACATGATCGCCAGCACCCGCGCGCTGGCGGCGTTCTCCGCCGCCAAGGAGTACGACTCCATCCAGCGCGCCGTCGTCAGTGCCGCGCTGGCCAACGACCGCCGCCTCAGCGCCAACGACTACCGCTACCTGGCGGGCGCCCACCGCTCCGAGGGCACGGAACTCAAGCAGTTCAGCCAGATCTACGGCCGCGCGAACTCCGAGGACCTCCTCAAGGGCCTGAGCGGCGGCAACGACATCGTCACCAAGGTCGACGAGCAGGCCGAGCGCATCGCGGCCTCCGAGTCGAGCATCCAGAACTTCCAGGGCACCTACCTGGACTGGGACGACGACGCCAAGACCAAGCTCCAGCTCATGGGCCAGATCGAGCAGACCCTGCTGCAGCAGATGCAGCAGCAGGCCCTGAAGCTGCGCGACGAGGCCCAGCAAGAGGCGATCATCAGCGGTGCGCTGATCCTCCTCGTGCTCGGCATCTCGGTCGTCGGCGCCTTCGTCGTCGCCCGCTCCATGGTCCGCTCGCTGCGCCGGCTGCAGGACACCGCCCAGGAAGTCGCCCAGAAGCGACTGCCCGAGCTGGTCAAGCAGCTCTCCGAGTCCGACCCGCAGGACGTCGACACCTCGGTCGAGTCGATCGGCATCCACACCCGGGACGAAATCGGCCAGGTGGCCCGCGCGTTCGACGAGGTCCACAGCGAGGCGGTCCGCCTCGCCGCCGAGCAGGCGCTGCTGCGAGGGAACGTCAACGCGATGTTCACCAACCTCTCACGCCGCAGCCAGGGCCTGATCCAGCGTCAGCTGAGCCTGATCTCCGAACTGGAGTCCCGCGAGGCCGACCCGGACCAGCTGTCCAGCCTCTTCAAGCTCGACCACCTCGCGACCCGTATGCGCCGGAACGGCGAAAACCTCCTCGTCCTCGCGGGCGAGGAGCCCGGCCGCCGCTGGACCCGCCCGGTCCCGCTGGTCGACGTCCTCCGTGCCGCGGCCTCCGAGGTGGAGCAGTACGAGCGCATCGAGCTCACCTCGGTGCCGGCCGTCGAGGTCACCGGCCGCGTCGTCAACGACCTCGTCCACCTGCTCGCAGAGCTGCTGGAGAACGCGACCTCGTTCTCCTCCCCGCAGACCAAGGTCAGGGTCACCGGTCACGCGCTGCCCGACGGCCGCGTGCTGATCGAGATCCACGACACCGGCATCGGCCTCTCCCCGGAGGACCTCGCCGACATCAACGAGCGGCTCGCCAACCCGCCGACGGTGGACGTCTCCGTCTCCCGCCGCATGGGTCTGTTCGTGGTCGGCCGCCTGTCCCTGCGACACGGCATCCGGATCCAGCTCCGTCCGTCCGACTCGGGCGGCACCACCGCGCTCGTCATGCTGCCGGTGGACGTCACCCAGGGCGGCGCCAAGCCGCAGCCCGGCGCGGGCAACCGCGGCCAGCAGCCGGGCGGTGCCCCCGACGCGGTTCCGGGCGGTCCCGCGGCGGCCATGGGCGCCGGCGCCCCAGGCACGGGGCTGGCCGGCATGCACCGCGGAGGGCAGCGCGGCCAGGTGTCCGGTTCCGCCGCACGTCCGGCGCTCAACTCCGGTCCCGGTACGGGCCCGCAGGGCGGCCGTCCGGGCGGCCCCGGTGCTCCGGCGGCGCCCGGCCCGCAGCGCTCGGGCCCGAGCTGGGCCAACGAGCAGGTCCCGGGTGGCCAGGGCAGGCCGCAGCAGCAACCGCAGCGGCACGCGGCTCCGCCGCAGCGTCCGGCTGCGCCGCAGCCGATGGGCGCGGCCCACGGCCCCGAGGCCGACATGCCGCGCGGTCACGAAGACCTGGAGTCCACGGCGCAGTTCGAGCGTCCGGACTTCAACGCCATGCCGCACGCCCCGCAGGGGTACGGCGGTCCGCAGATGCCCCAGGCCCCGCAGATGCCGCAGGCCCCGCAGATGCCCCAGGCCCCGCAGGCGCCGGCGATGCCGCAGCACGGTGGACAGGTCCCGCAGCAGCAGGGCCAGTTCACCCGCAGCGACGTCTTCCAGCGCCCCGCGGCTCCGCCGCAGACCCCGCACGTCCCGCAGACCCCGCCGCCCGCCCCGGCAGCGCCGCAGGGGCCGCGGCACTCCGCCGCGTACGCCCAGGGCCCCGGTGCCGGCCAGCAGCAGCAACCCACGGCGCCGCAGGCCGACCGGCAGCCGCTGCCGGCCGCCAGTGAGCCTATGGCGCTGCCCCCGGCCCCCGTACGCGGGGACGAGGCGAGCCCGATCTTCGACTCCCTCGAGTCGGACTGGTTCCGCACCGGTCGCGCGGAGCGCATGCAGCAGGTGCACGTCGAAAGCGGCCCGGTCGCCCCTCAGCGCAACGGCAACGGCCCCGGTGCCGGCGCGCCGACCCGGCCGCCGCAGCGTCCGCAGCAGCCCGCGCCGCAGCAGCACCCCCAGCAGCCGCAGCGGTCCCGCGCCGCCGAGTACCCGGCGCCGCCCTCGCACCCGGCACAGCCGGCGCAGCCGCCGCAGCCCCCGCGACGCGAACCGGCGACGTGGCGTTCCTCACCGAACGACGAGGTGTGGGAGCGCGCCGGCCAGGTGCGACAGCCGTCCGCGGGCGGGGTCACCCCCTCGGGCCTGCCCCGGCGGGTCCCCAAGGCCAACCTCGTCCCGGGAGCCGGTGCTCCCCAGCAAGCCCCACAGGGCGGTCCGCAGGTTTCCCGGGCCCCCGACGACGTGCGCGGACGCCTGACCAACCTCCGTCGCGGTATCCAGCAGGGTCGCCAGGCCGGTACGGGAATGACCGACGGCCGCGGCTTTGGCACCACTCACCAGCAGGAGCGTTAGTTGAGTCAGATGAGCCAGGCGGCACAGAATCTGAACTGGTTGATCACCAACTTCGTGGACAACACCCCCGGGGTGTCCCACACCGTTGTCGTATCCGCCGACGGCCTGCTGCTGGCCATGTCCGAGGGTTTCCCCCGTGACCGTGCCGACCAGCTGGCGGCCGTGGCCTCCGGTCTCACTTCGCTGACCGCGGGCGCCTCCCGCATCTTCGAGGGCGGCAGCGTCAACCAGACCGTCGTGGAGATGGAACGCGGCTTCCTCCTCCTGATGACGATCTCCGACGGGTCCTCGCTGGCCGTACTGGCGCACCCGGAGTGCGACATCGGCCTCGTGGGTTACGAGATGGCCCTGCTCGTCGACCGGGCGGGCGCCGTTCTCACACCCGACCTGCGCGCAGAACTCCAAGGCAGCCTGATGGGCTGAGCTCCCCGGAGCCCAGCCGAATGCACGCCCCATGACTACTCGCGACACGCGTCCGCTCTTACCCGGAGGACCATTCATGACCCCGCCGCCCGCCTCGCCCGGCCCGTACGGCGCGCCCCACCATGCGCCGTACGGGGGCGAAGGCGACCAGCCGCTGGTGCGGCCGTACGCCATGACCGGTGGTCGCACCCGGCCGCGCTACCAGCTCGCCATCGAGGCACTGGTCAGTACCTCTGCGGACCCGGGAGCCTTCCAGGGGCTGCTCCCCGAACACCAGCGCATCTGCCACCTGTGCATGGAGATCAAGTCGGTCGCCGAGATCTCCGCACTGCTGGGGATCCCGCTGGGGGTGGCCCGGATTCTGGTGGCCGACCTGGCTGAGGCCGGTATGGTCGCCATCCACCAGCCGAGCAGTGGCGAGGCCGGCGGACAGCCTGATGTGACACTGCTCGAAAGGGTGCTCAGTGGACTTCGCAAGCTCTAGGCCGGGGCAGCAGCAGGCGGCGTACGGTGCGCCGCCCGCGGCCCGGTCCACCACCTCGGCGAAGATCGTGGTGGCGGGTGGCTTCGGCGTGGGCAAGACCACGTTCGTCGGAGCGGTCTCGGAGATCAACCCGCTCCGTACGGAGGCCGTGATGACCTCGGCGTCCGCGGGCGTGGACGATCTGACGCACGTGGCCGACAAGACCACGACGACCGTGGCCATGGACTTCGGTCGTATCACGCTCGACGACGACCTGATCCTGTACCTGTTCGGTACGCCGGGCCAGGACCGGTTCTGGTTCATGTGGGACGACCTGGTCCGCGGTGCCATCGGCGCCGTCGTCCTGGTCGACACCCGCCGGCTGGCCGACTGCTTCCCCGCGGTCGACTACTTCGAGAACAGCGGCCTGCCGTTCGTCATCGCCCTCAACGGCTTCGACGGCCACCAGCCGTACACGCCCGACGAGGTCCGGGAAGCGCTGCAGATCGGCCCGGACGCTCCCATCATCACCACAGACGCCCGGCACCGCGCCGAGGCGAAGAGCGCGCTCATCACGCTCGTGGAACACGCGCTGCTCGCTCGCCTCAAGTAAGCGTTCCAGCTTGCCACTTCGCGTATGGACCGGCTGTGTCTTTTGACATGGCCGGTCCTTCTGTTCATAACGTTTCGACCGCGAATCGGAACAACCCGAACACCGCCCGCGCCCAATCGGCTTCACTGCGCACACATCTACCCAGTGAATTGCCACCGCTTTATGCTTATGCCCCTTTTAACCGGCGCGTGATCATGACTTCACACTCCTCGCCGGACGTTTGTGGAGCACCCCCATGACGTGCTGGAATTCATCGAAACCCGAGAGTACGAACGGCGCCGCCCGCGCCGTCGCCGAGAGGTTGTTGGTCGAGTGAGGAACACGAGGCGAGCAGAGCCGGGTCCCGCGGACCACCCGCGTGGCAATTTCACCCCGCCTGCGCGACACGGCACGGTCGAGGCCGCCGCCCCCGAGGTCGCCACCGCTCCCGAGCCGGTGGCGAGCACGGGCAGCCGCTTCGCCATGCGCAACTGGCGGGTGGCCACCCGCCTGAACGTCATCCTCCTCATCCCGGTGCTCGTCGCCCTGGTCTTCGGCGGCTTCCGGGTGCAGAGTTCGGTGCAGACCTGGCAGGACGCCGACGACGCGGTGCGGACCGCCAACGCCGTGCGCGCCGCCGTGGACTATGCCAACGCCATTCTGAACGAACGCGACCTCAGCGTCGTTCCCCTGCTGGCCGGCGACACCGAGAACAAGAACGTCGTCGCGGCCCGCGCGGCCACCGACCAGGCCGCCGCGAAGTTCGACGCCGCCGCCGCCGAACTGCCCGTGAACGACCGGCTGCAGCGCCGCGTGGCGAACATCCGCGAGGGTGAGAAGGTCCTGACGAAGCTGCGCGACACCGCCTTCACCCGACAGCTCCCGGGCGTGCAGACCGAGGAGAAGTACGTCGAGGTCCAGCACCCGCTGATGGAGCTCGCCAACGAACTGGGCTTCGGCACCACCAGCGTCGCCTCCTACGGCCGCACCCTCTACGCGCTCGAGCTGGCCAAGGCCGCCGAGTCGCTGACCCGCTCCATCGGCACCCACCTCCTCGTCGAGGACCGCAGGAAGCTGGCAGGCGGCGAACTGCAGCTCCAGCTCACCGCTTTCACCTCGTACGCCTACCTCCAGCAGGTCGCCCTCGAGGAGTACCGGGGCGGCGGGACCGACGCCGACTACCTGCGTCTGCAGGACGAGCAGGCCGCGGCTCTGGAGAAGGGCAAGGAGCAGGTCGCCCAGGCCGCCCAGGCCGCCAAGCAGGCGGGCCAGCCCTTCAAGGCGCCGCCGGCTCTGGAGGAGATGATCAGGAAGATCGCCTCCGGCGCGAGCCCCGAGGAGCTCAAGGCCGACGGCGTGACCGCGGAGAGCTGGTTCGGTGCGACCACCCTCGCCTTCGACGCCTACAAGAACGTCGAGCAGCACCTGGCCAACCAGGCGTACAACGACTCGAGCGACATCGCCGACAGCGCCCGCATCGACGCCATCGTCAACTCCGCCGTCGTGCTGGTCGCGCTGATCATCGCCTTCATCGTGGCCGCGATGGTCGCCCGCTCCATGAGCAACAGCATGCGCCGCCTGCGCACCTCGGCCTTCGAGGTCGCCGAGCAGCGCCTGCCCGCCCTGGTCGACCAGCTCTCCCGCACCGACCCGGGCAAGGTCGACACCCGCGTCCAGGCGATCCCGATCACCTCCAACGACGAGATCGGCGAGGTCGCGCGCGCCTTCGACCAGATCCACCGCGAGGCCGTGCGGCTCGCCGCCGAGCAGGCGCTGCTGCGAGGCAACGTCAACGCGATCTTCACCAACCTCTCCCGCCGCAACCAGGGCCTCATCCAGCGCCAGCTGACGCTGATCACGGACCTGGAGAACAACGAGGCGGACCCGGACCAGCTGGAGAACCTCTTCAAGCTGGACCACCTGGCGACCCGTATGCGCCGCAACGGCGAGAACCTCCTGGTCCTCGCGGGCGAGGAGCCCGGCCGCCGCTGGAACCAGCCCGTCCCGCTGGTCGACGTGCTCCGCGCCGCGGCCTCCGAGGTGGAGGCGTACGAGCGCATCGAGCTGGTCGGCATCCCGGAGACCGAGATCCACGGCACCGCCGTGACCGACCTCGTGCACCTGCTGGCCGAGCTGCTGGAGAACGCCACCACGTTCTCCTCGCCGCAGACCAAGGTGCGGGTCACCGCCACCCGGCTGCCCGACGGCCGCGTCATGGTCGAGATCCACGACAAGGGCATCGGCCTCACCGCCGAGGACTTCGCGGACATCAACCACAAGCTGGCCGACCCGCCGATCGTCGACGCGTCGATCTCCAAGCGCATGGGCCTGTTCGTGGTCGGCCGTCTCGCCGACCGGCACGGCATCCGCGTCCAGCTCCGCCCGTCCGGTGAGCAGGCCGGCACCACCTCGCTGGTGATGCTCCCCGAGCCGATCACCCATGGCGGCGGCGGCGAGGAGATGCCGCTGGACGACGACTTCACCGTGTCCCGGATCGTGCCGGAGCTCGAGACCCCGCAGCTGGCCGCCTATGGGCCGACCGCCGCGGAGCTCGGCTTCGACGACTCGCGCTACGACCGCCCCGACGGCCCCGAGGACGCCCGCTCACTCGACCCCGTCGGCCGCTCGCTCATGCGCGACCAGCGCCGCGCCCAGCTCGGGGCCGCGGCCGGTGACCGTACCGCGGAGCGCGCGCCCTTCGAGGGGGACGCGCAGGAGCAGGACTTCCAGGGCGGCTACCAGGAGGCCGGCTCCGAGACCGCGTTCCAGGAGGCCGGCTTCCAGGAGGGCGGCTTCCAGGAGGGCGGCTTCCAGGCGAACGGCTACGCCGAACAGGGCTACCAGGAGCCGCAGGCCCAGCCGTTCCAGGAGCAGCACGGCTTCGACGCGCAGCCCGGCTTCCAGGAGCCGGCGTTCGCCGAGGGCGGCTACACCGAGCAGGGGTACCCCGCCCCGCAGAACGGCTACGCCCAGGACGAGTGGCAGCAGCAGAACGGCTACGCCCAGGAGCAGTGGACGCCGGCACCCGGCGGCGAGCTGCCGCAGCCGGCCCAGACCCAGGGCTTCCCGGCCCAGGCCGCGGCCGATTCCGTCACAGCCGCCCCCTTCGAGGCCCCCGAGCGCGTAGGCTTCGACCGACCGGGTCCGGCCACCGGCCCGCTGCACTCCTCGGTGACCGACGCGGGCCTGCCGCGGCGCGACCGCGGATGGCAGCAGTCCGGCCCCGCGGCCCCGGCGCAGCCGGAGCCCCAGTCGGCGGACGGCTTCCCGGCACAGCCGGCGCCCTCCGCACCGGCGTCGGACGGGGAGTCCACCGAGTGGCGCTCCACGAACGACGAGAACTGGCAGCGGGCCGAACAGGCCCGTAAGCCCAAGGCGGGCGGGGTCACCCCCTCCGGCCTGCCCCGGCGGGTCCCCAAGGCCAACCTGGTCCCGGGTACCGCACAGCAGACTCCGCAGGGCGGACCGATGGTCTCCCGTGCACCCGAGGACGTCCGCGGCCGGCTGAGCAATCTGCGGCGCGGCGTCCAGCAGGGACGCACTGCGGGAACTGACACGAACGGCCAGGGCTTCGGCCCCAAGCACCAGGAGCGTTAGTTGAGTCCGATGAGCCAGGCGGCACAGAACCTGAACTGGTTGATCACCAGTTTCGTGGACCAGACCCCGGGGGTCTCCCATACGGTTGTGGTCTCTGCCGACGGCCTGCTGCTGGCGATGTCCGAGGGATTCCCGCGGGACCGCGCGGACCAGTTGGCCGCGGTGGCCTCCGGTCTGACCTCGCTGACCGCGGGTGCCTCGCGCATCTTCGAGGGCGGCCACGTGAACCAGACCGTCGTCGAGATGGAGCGCGGCTTCCTCTTCATCATGTCCGTCTCGGACGGTTCCTCGCTGGCCGTGCTGGCGCACCCGGAGTGCGACATCGGCCTCGTGGGCTACGAGATGGCCCTGCTGGTCGACCGGGCGGGCAATGTGCTCACCCCCGATCTGCGTGCGGAATTGCAGGGCAGCCTGCTCAACTAACGGACAGGCATGCGGGCGCGTCTGGGGACCCGTAGGGTTTTCAGACGCGCTACCCAGCTGGAGGAGGAACCGTGGCAACGCCCCCAGGCGGAGATCAGTACGGCAATCACCAACAGCAGCCGCCCCTCAAGCGGTTCGACTTCCCCTCGGCACCGAGCCAGGAGCCGCCCCCCTCCTACGGTGGGGGGAACCCCGGTCCGGGCCCCATGCCGCCGCACCGGCAGCCGAGGATCCAGCCGTACGAACCTCCGCAGGCGCCACCGCCTCGGACAGCGCAGACCGGGCGTTCCAAGCCGCCGTCCGGTCTGGTACGCCCCTACGCCATGACCGGCGGCCGCACCCGGCCGCGCTACCAGCTCGCCATCGAGGCACTGGTCAGCACGACCGCTGACCCGGTCCAGCTGCGGGGCCAGTTGCCGGAGCACCAGCGGATCTGCATCCTCTGCCGGGAGATCAAGTCGGTCGCGGAGATCTCCGCGCTCCTCTCCATCCCCCTCGGCGTCGCCCGAATCCTCGTCGCCGACCTGGCGGAGGCCGGGCTCGTCGCCATTCACCAGCCCGGTGGCGACGACGCCTCGGGTGGACAGCCAGACGTGACACTGCTCGAAAGGGTGCTCAGTGGACTTCGCAAGCTCTAGCGGTCCAGCTCGCTCAACCACCTCGGCGAAGATCGTGGTGGCGGGCGGCTTCGGCGTGGGCAAGACCACGTTCGTCGGTGCCGTATCGGAGATCAACCCGCTGCGTACCGAAGCCGTGATGACCTCCGCCTCCGCGGGGATCGACGATCTGACGCACGCGCCGGACAAGACCACCACGACCGTGGCGATGGACTTCGGCCGCATCACGCTGGACGAGGACCTGATCCTCTACCTGTTCGGTACGCCGGGCCAGGACCGTTTCTGGTTCATGTGGGACGACCTGGTGCGCGGCGCCATCGGCGCGGTCGTCCTCGTGGACACCCGCCGGCTGGCCGACTGCTTCCCGGCCGTCGACTACTTCGAGAACAGCGGCCTGCCGTTCGTCATCGCCCTCAACGGCTTCGACGGACACCAGCCGTACAACCCCGAGGAGGTCCGCGAGGCCCTCCAGATCGGCCCCGAGGCCCCCATCATCACCACCGACGCCCGTCACCGCGGCGAGGCGAAGAGCGCGCTCATCACGCTGGTCGAGCACGCGCTGATGGCGCGGCTGCGGTAGCGGTTCCCGCTTCCGGTACGACGCGAAAGGCCCCGCACGCCATGTGCGGGGCCTTCGCGTCGTACCGGCTCGGCCGTGTGGCCCCGGGGATGGGACGACCGCTCCTGCGGTACGACGACGGCGGCGCGGCGCCCAGGGGGTGCCGCGCCGCCGTAGGTGGCCGGAGGGTCAGCTGCGCCAGCTGTGCGGCGCGCTGAAGCCGGACTGCCGCTCGAGGCGGCGCCAGCCGGCCGTGGAGCGGGGCTTGACGTAGTCGGTCGCGTCCTGGCCCTGGGCCGCGGCGCGGGCGAGCAGGACAGCGGTCAGGGCGGCCAGTTCCTCGTCGCTGGCGTGGCCGCGCTCCACGCGCACGAGCGCGGCGGAGGTGCTGTCGGCAGGGGTGCTCACGGGGTTCGTCTCTCCCTTACTGGGGCGGGTTGCCGTGCTTGCGGGACGGCAGGTCGGCGTGCTTGGTGCGCAGCATCGCGAGCGAGCGGATGAGGACCTCACGCGTCCCGGCGGGGTCGATCACGTCGTCCACCAGGCCGCGCTCGGCGGCGTAGTAGGGGTGCATCAGCTCGGACTTGTACTCCTTCACCATGCGGGCGCGCATGGCGTCGGGGTCGTCGGCCTCGGCGATCTGGCGGCGGAAGATCACGTTGGCGGCGCCTTCGGCGCCCATGACGGCGATCTCGTTGGTCGGCCAGGCGTAGGTCAGGTCGGCGCCGATCGACTGGCTGTCCATGACGATGTAGGCACCTCCGTACGCCTTCCGCAGGATCAGTGAGATCCGCGGCACGGTCGCGTTGCAGTACGCGTACAGCAGCTTGGCGCCGTGCCGGATGATGCCACCGTGCTCCTGGTCGACGCCGGGCAGGAAGCCGGGGACGTCCAGAAGGGTGATGAGCGGGATGTTGAAGGCGTCGCACATCTGCACGAACCGCGCGGCCTTCTCGCTGGCCTCGATGTCGAGGACGCCGGCGAGGGAGGCGGGCTGGTTGGCGATGATGCCGACGACCTGGCCGTCGAGGCGGGCCAGCGCCACGATGATGTTGGTCGCCCAGCGCTCGTGGATCTCCAGGTACTCGCCGTCGTCGACGAGCTCCTCGATGACCTGGTGCATGTCGTAGGAGCGGTTGCCGTCGGCCGGGACGATGTCCAGCAGGACGTCGCCGCGCCGGTCGGCCGGATCCGCGGCGGGGACCGACGGGGGGTTCTCGCGGTTGTTCTGCGGCAGCATCGACAGCAGGTAGCGGACCTCCTCCAGGCAGGTCTGCTCGTCGTCGTACGCGAAGTGCGAGACACCGGAGACCTCGGAGTGGACGTCGGCGCCGCCGAGCCCGTTCTGGGAGATCTTCTCGCCGGTGACGGCCTGGACCACGTCCGGGCCGGTGATGAACATCTGGGAGGTCTCCCGGACCATGAACACGAAGTCCGTCAGGGCCGGGGAGTACGCGGCGCCGCCGGCGCAGGGGCCGAGCATCACGGAGATCTGCGGGATCACACCGGAGGCGCGGGTGTTGCGCTGGAAGATGCCGCCGTAGCCGGCGAGCGCCGAGACGCCCTCCTGGATACGGGCGCCGGCCCCGTCGTTGAGCGAGACCAGCGGGGCGCCGGCCGAGATGGCCATGTCCATGATCTTGTGGATCTTGCTGGCGTGGGCCTCGCCCAGAGCGCCGCCGAAGATCCGGAAGTCGTGGGCGTACACGAAGACGGTCCGCCCGTGGACGGTGCCCCAACCGGTGATGACACCGTCGGTGTAGGGCTTCTTCGCCTCCAGGCCGAACCCGCTGGCGCGGTGCCGGCGCAGCGGCTCCACCTCGTTGAAGGAGCCTTCGTCGAGCAGCAGCTCGATGCGCTCGCGCGCGGTCAGCTTGCCCTTGGCCTTCTGGGCCTGGGTGGCCTTCTCGCTGGGGCCGAGCCGGACCTGCTCGCGGATGGCGTGCAGTTCCGCGACGCGCCCGCGGGCGTCGTTCGCCGGCTGCGCGGCCTCGTCGGCCCCTTCGGCCTCGGCGGGCTGGGTCGGCACCTCGTCCAAAACGCTCATGCCATCGACCATACGAGCGGAGGGCCGTCAAAATCGGCGTCGACTTCGTACAGTGTCCGGACCCGCTTCATGGAGCATCTGGACAGAACCAACACAAGAAAGGCCCCGCACGGCACGTGCGGGACCTTTTCTTTGTAGCGGTCGTCCACCCGGACTCAACGGGAGCGCTACCTTCCGGATACCGCCTCGGCCAGCGCAAGGACACGCCGGGCGTCATCCACATGGAGGTTCTCGATCATCCGGCCGTCCACCGTGACCACCCCGCGGCCCTCGGCCACGGCCTCCTCGAAGGCCTCGATGACGCGCCGGGCCTTGTCGGCTTCCTCCTTCGAGGGAGCGAACACCCTGTTGCAGATCTCCACCTGCCCGGGATGGATCAGCGTCTTCCCGTCGAAGCCGAACTGCCGGCCCTGGACGCACTCCGCCTCGAAGCCGGTCTCGTCGGTGACGTCGTTGTAGACGCCGTCCAGGATGACCTTGCCGGCCTCTCGGGCACCCAGCAGGGCCAGCGACAGCCCGGTGAGCAGCGGGGCCCTGCCGGGGATGTGCTCGGCGTGCAGTTCCTTGGCGAGGTCGTTGGTGCCCATGACGAGAACGCGCAGCCGCTCCGAGGCCGCCGCGATGGCTCGGGCGTCCAGCATCGCGCGGGGGGTCTCCACCATCGCCCAGATGGCGGTGTGGTCCGGGGCGCCGGCGGCCTCCAGGGCGCGCTCGATGGCGTGCACGGTGGCGGCCGAGTCGACCTTGGGAACCACCACGGCGTCCGGGCCCGCCTCGGCGGCGGCCCGCAGGTCGTCCTCGTGCCAGGGCGTGCCGGGCGAGTTCACCCGGATGGTGACCTCCCGGTACCCGTACGCGCCGGAGGCGGCGGCCGCGGCGACCCGCTTGCGGGCGTCGGGCTTGGCGTCGGGCGCCACGGAGTCCTCCAGGTCGAGGATGAGCGCGTCGGTGGGGAGGACCTTCGCCTTCTCCAGGGCGCGCTCATTGGCGCCGGGCATGTAGAGGACGGAGCGGCGCGGCCGCAGGATCGCGTCGGTCATCGGTTGTGCTCCTGCTCCTTGTACGCGGCCGCGTAGGCCTCGGCCAGCTCCGGGTCGCGGGCGGCCAGCGCCTCGGCGAGCTCGACGACGACGTGGCACTGCTTGACCGTGGCGTCGTCCTGCATCTTGCCGTCGATCATCACCGCGCCGGTGCCGTCGCCCATGGCGTCGATGACCCGGCGCGCCCAGGCCACGTCGGCCGGCGCCGGGGAGAAGACCCGCTTGGCGATGTCGATCTGTCCCGGGTGCAGGCTCCACGCGCCGACGCAGCCGAGCAGGAAGGCGTTGCGGAACTGGTCCTCGCAGGCGGTGGTGTCCTTGATGTCGCCGAAGGGGCCGTAGTACGGCAGGATCCCGTGCGCGGCGCAGGCGTCGACCATGCGTGCGATCGTGTAGTGCCACAGGTCCTGCTGGAAGGTCAGTCGCGGCAGCTCCATCCCGGGGTCCTTGGGGTCCTCCCGCACGAGGTACCCCGGGTGCCCCCCGCCGACGCGGGTGGTCTTCATACGGCGGCTCGCCGCGAGGTCGGCCGGGCCGAGAGAGATGCCCTGCATCCGGGGGCTGGCCCCGGCGATCTCCTCGACGTTCGCGACGCCCGTCGCGGTCTCCAGGATGGCGTGGACCAGGATCGGCCGCTCGATGCGCGCCTTGGCCTCCAGCTGGGCGAGCAGCCGGTCGACGTAGTGGATGTCCTCGGCGCCCTCGACCTTGGGCACCATCACGACGTCGAGCTTGTGACCGATCTCGGCGACCAGGGTCAGCAGGTCGTCCAGCGCCCACGGAGAGTCGAGGCTGTTGATCCGGGTCCACAGCTGGGTGTCGCCGAAGTCCTGGGTCTTGGCCGTGGCGACCAGGCCGGCCCGGGCGGCCTCCTTGCGGTCGGCGGACACCGCGTCCTCCAGGTTGCCCAGCAGGACGTCCACCTTGGGGGCGATGGAGGGGACCTTCGCCGCCATCTTCTCGTTGCTCGGGTCGAAGAAGTGGATCATCCGCGACGGCCGGAACGGTACTTCCCGTACGGGGGCCGGGGCCCCCACGGCCAGCGGTCGGAAGAAGTCCTTCGCGGAACGCATGCGGTCTCCCAGGGTTCGAGGGTGGGGAGCGTACGGCGCTCACTTTATGATCCGCGGGGCCCGCGCGTTACCGGTCGGTACGTGTGCTGTTGGTCACCGGTTGTCCACGGGTGGCAGACGGTAGGTCAGGTCCGGCTCGCCCTCCTCGTTCGCGGTGCTCTCGCTGCCGGGGACGGCCCGGAAGCCGTGACGTTCGTAGAACGCGCGTGCCGCGGTGTTGCGCCGGAAGACGTGCAACGACAGTGGGCCGTCCGGGTGATGCCGCACCACCTCGCCGAGCAGCCGCGCGCCGATGCCGCGCCCGCGCGCGTCGGGCCGCAGGTAGAGATGCTCCAGCCAGTCGCCTTCGAGGGCCGCGAAGCCCGCCGCGGCACCGGTCGCGGTCTGCTCCGCGACCCACACCCGGCACTGCTCCAGGACGACGTTCGCGACCCACCACCGGGTCTCCTCGTCGCTGTGCAGTCGGGGCAGCCAGGGCATGGCGGCCGCCCGGGACGCGAGGAAGACCGCGGTGATCGCGTCCGCGTCCGCTGCCCGCGCCGGCCTGATTCGTAGCGCTGTGTCATCGGTCACGCGATGACCGTACGCCGGGCGCGGGACGTGATCGAATGGGTTTTCCACACCCGGAAGGACGAGCCCATGACCGCCGCGACCGTGCACTCGCTGACCTGCTACCCCGTCAAGGGCTGCGCCGGCGTGCCCCTGGACAGCGTCGCCGTCACCGCGACCGGGCCGGCCCACGACCGTACGTTCATGGTGGTCGACGCGGCCGACGGGTCCTTCCGCAGCCAGCGGACGCTGCCGGGGATGGCGGTGGTGCGCGCGGACGTCACCGATGGCGGCAAGCACCTGGCGCTGTCGGCGCCCGGCGCCGGGGAGCTGACGCTGGAGGTGGCGTACGAGGGGCCGCCGCGCGAGGTCGTCCTGTTCGACCGGCCGCTGGGGGCGGCGGTGGACCAGGGCGAGGAGGCCGCGCGCTGGTTCTCCGAGGCGCTGGGCGCGCCCTCGCGCCTGGTGCGCGTGCGCCCGGGCTTCGACCGGGACGGCTGGGGCGAGCACCCGGGCAAGGTCAACTTCGCCGACGCCCATGCCCTTTCGGTGGCCTCGCTGGCCTCGCTCGACGGCCTCAACCGGCGCATCGCCGAGCGCGGCGGCACGCCCGTGCCCATGGACCGCTTCCGTCCCAACATCGTGGTCGCCGGCTGGGGCGAGCCTCACACCGAGGACCTGGTACGGCTCATGGACGTCGGCACCACCCGTCTCGGCTACTCCGTCCGCGCGATGCGCTGCTCCGTACCGCTGGTCGACCAGGCGACCGGCCGTACGTCCGGCCCGGAGCCGGTGCGCACCCTGGCCGGCTACCGGCGGGAGCCGGAGTACGGCAACAAGGTGAGCTTCGCGATGAAGGCGGCGGTGCTCCGGCCGGGCACGATCGCGGTGGGCGACCCGGTGGAGGTACGGGCCTGGGCGTGACCGCACTTCCGGTGGACCGAACGGCGGGCGACCGGATTCCGGCCGGTCGCCGCCCGCCGCGAAGTGAACGTCCACAGGTGGTCGCGCGCTGACCCGAGGGCTTCCGCCCCGACGGCCGGCCGTTGCGCCCGCTCTCCGGTGTCCTGCGCTGCTTCCGGACGCCGCCCGCGCGATGGCCGCACCGATGGGGATGCCGCGCGCGGTCGGGGGACGGGAGGAACCGCGGGACCGAGGGGCCGGCCTTCCACCGGGGCCACCTGGAGGTGGCCGAGCCGGCGGAGGCCCAACTCGCCCCGCCCGGGCGGGGCAAGTGCTACGTCCGGGGCAACGGCTTCTGCCTCGGGGGCTGCTGGGAGCGCGGGCCCCAGGAGACGCTCTGCCTGTCGTGGCCGCTGCCGCGCCCGGGCCGCAACGAGGTCGTGGTGCTGGAGCTCGATGGCTGTCAGGCGCCCGTCACCGAGGGCGGGACCGCCCGCGGCTCGGCCGGGACCGGGCCGCGGGCGGCTCACCGCGCGCGGATCAGCAGCCGCCGCAGTTGTAGTACAGGACGTCCCAGTGGTTGCCCTCGTCGGCGTAGATGTTGCCGGAGCCGGAGCGGTACTGGGGGGCGCCGTCACCGCGCAGGCCGATGTAGGTGAAGACGCCGTGGATGTAGTTGGTGACGCAACTGTTCTTGCCGTAGTCGAGCTTGTAGCCGTTCCAGTGCGAGTACGTACCGCCGGCGTGACCGGTCTCGGTGCCGCCGGTGATGTTCAGGGCGCACCCGCTGGCGCCCTTCAGGGTGACGGCGCCCTGGGCGGTGGCCTGGTTGAGCTGGTCGAAGGACGTGCAGGTCGCGATGTTGCGGTTGGAGCAGCCGCCTGACGAGGACCAGGTGATCCCGGCGTTGCGGAACATCGTCGTGGCCTGGGCGTGCGTCAGTTTGGTGACGGCGTAGGCGTCGTGGGACGCGGCGAGGCCGGCGCCGGGTGCGAACAGCACTCCGAGCGCGAGGACGAGCGCGCTCAGGACGGAGCGGAACTTCATGGGGATTCCTCCTGCTGGTGACCGTGCTTCCTGTGGGGCGGCTGTGCAGGTGGAGCAGGTGGAGTGTGCCCGGCGTTCTACGCGCGTATGCACGGCAGTTGGGCCGTCGTGGAAGGGGGGCGCGGACACGGTCGCACCGCGTCCGCGCCGCGCCCGCCGTGCGCCTTGGCCGGCGGCCGTCAGTCCTTCCGGCGCGGCTCCACGCCGGCGCGCAGCAGCCCGTACGCGTAGGCGTCCTCCAGGGCCTGCCAGGAGGCGGCGATGACGTTCTCGCCGACGCCGACGGTGGACCACTCGCAGACGCCGTCGGAGGTGGAGACCAGCACCCGGGTGATGGACTCCGTGCCGTGCTTGCCCTCCAGGATACGGACCTTGTAGTCCACCAGCTCCAGCTTCGCCAGTTGCGGGTAGGTCCGCTCCAGCGCGACGCGCAGCGCGCGGTCCAGGGCGTTGACCGGGCCGTTGCCCTCGGCGGTGGCGACGATGCGCTGGCCGTCGGCCCACACCTTGACCGTCGCCTCGTTGGCGTGGGTGCCGTCGGGGCGGTCCTCCACGATGGCGCGCCAGGACTCGACGCGGAAGTAGTGCAGTGGCCGGCCCTCGACCTCCTCGCGCAGCAGCAGTTCGAAGGAGGCGTCGGCGGCCTCGTAGGTGTAGCCCGCGAGTTCGCGCTCCTTGACGCGCTCCACGACCCGGCCGATCAGCTCGCGGTCCTCGCCGAGGTCGACGCCGAGCTCCTTGCCCTTGAGCTCCACCGAGGCACGGCCCGCCATGTCGGAGACCAGCATGCGCATGGTGTTGCCGACCAGTTCCGGGTCGATGTGCTGGTAGAGGTCGGGATCGACCTTGATCGCCGAGGCGTGCAGGCCCGCCTTGTGGGCGAAGGCCGAGATTCCCACGTACGGCTGGTGGGTGGAGGGCGTCAGGTTGACGACCTCGGCGATGGCGTGCGAGGTACGGGTCATCTCGGCGAGTGCGCCGGCGGGCAGCACCTTGCGGCCGTACTTGAGCTCCAGTGCCGCCACGACCGGGAAGAGGTTGGCGTTGCCGACCCGCTCTCCGTAGCCGTTGGCGGTGCACTGGACGTGGGTGGCGCCCGCGTCGACGGCGGCGAGGGTGTTGGCGACGGCGCAGCCGGTGTCGTCCTGGGCATGGATCCCCAGGCGGGCGCCGGTGTCGGCGAGCACAGTGCGGACGACGGCGGTGATCTGGGCCGGGAGCATCCCGCCGTTGGTGTCGCAGAGGACGACGACGTCGGCCCCGGCCTCGTGGGCTGCGCGCACCACCTCCTTGGCGTACCCCGGGTTGGCCTTGTAGCCGTCGAAGAAGTGCTCGCAGTCGACGAAGACCCGGCGGCCCTGGGAGCGCAGGTGGGAGACGGTGTCCCGGACCATCTCCAGGTTCTCCTCGAGCGTGGTGCGCAGGGCCAGCTCGACGTGCCGGTCGTGGGACTTGGCGACCAGGGTGATGACCGGGGCACCCGACTCCAGGAGCGCCCTGACCTGCGGATCCTCCGAGGCGCTGCCGCCGGCGCGGCGCGTGGCGCCGAAGGCCACCAGCTGGGCGTGCCGCAGGTCCAGCTCGGCGGCGGCCCGGGCGAAGAACTCGGTGTCGCGCGGGTTGGCGCCGGGCCAGCCGCCCTCGATGAAGCCCACCCCGAAGTCGTCCAGGTGCCGGGCGATCGTCAGCTTGTCGGCGACGGTGAGGTTGATGCCCTCGCGCTGCGCGCCGTCGCGCAGCGTGGTGTCGAAGACGTGGAAGCTGTCGTCCAGTACGGCCGTCATGGTTTGTTCCAACTCCTGTCGGGTGAGTGGTTCCGGAGGACCGGGCTCCACTTGCCCCCATCATCCCTCGCGCTGCGCCGCCTCCGGCGCGGGTGGGCCGGGAAACGAAAAAACCCCTCGCGGGTGCGAGAGGTCTGCGCGCGGGTCTGGGACACGGTGATCGCTTCCGCGATGGTCTGCGGTTCGGCGATCACTGAGGACCGGCGCGCCTGCTGCCGATAATCATGGCGAACGAGGGCACATCGGAAGTCTGCCACAGGACCCGCGGACGTGGGACACGGTCTCAGGATGCGGGCACCCGGTCGGCGGCAGGCCGGGAGGCCGTGTCTCCCGGCCGTCCGTCAGCCGGCGGGTGCCGGGGGGAGGGCATCACTCATGCCGACCTGCCGGCCGAGGCCCGCGATGGTCAGCTCTGCGAGCGCCGACCTGCCGTTCCTCCCCCGGACCGAAGCGCACCGAAGAGCCGGCCAAAACGTTCAGCCGCATTCCGTACGCCGCCGAACGGCCGAGGCCCAGCCGCGGGTTGGCCTCGAAGAAGTGGCAGTGCGAGGTCACGCCGACCGGTACGGAGGCGGTGTCGCGGACGGCCCGCACAACCTCCGGCGACCGCTCGGGGTGGGCCGGGCCGGGCAGCACGGCGCCCGGGCCTGCGCCCCCATCGAGCCCCGCCGATCGGGTCGGGGACCCCGGCCAGGCGGGATCCGTCGTCGAAGACGGCCTCGACGTGGACCTCGGTGACGACGTCCGCCACGCCGGGCAGCACGTCGTCGGGACCGAGCACGGCACGGACGGCCTCGACGGCCTCCGCGAGGCGCGCGCCGTCCCCGCGCGGCCTCGCGGACCGCGTCGGCGATCAGGGCGGTGGCCTCCGACACGTTGAGCCGCAGCCCGCGCACCCGGGCCGGCTCCGCGGCGCCGAACAGCAGCAGCCGGTCGCGTTCGGTCGGGGTGGGCCTCACGCCTGCGCACCTCCCACATCGGCCGTCACGGCCGCGGTGTACCTCGTCCTCAACGCGGGCCACGCGCACCCCGTGCCGGCGCGGTCCCCGGACCCGGTCGAGGTCACCGTGTGAGGCGGGCCGTTCCCCTGCCCGGCACCGCCGTCGCGCCGACGGTGTACGGCGCCGCACGGGGGCGGCGGGCGGATCAGCCGCCCAGGGGGTGCATCCAGCCGTGCGTGTCGGGGGACTGACCCGTCTGGATGTCGAGCAGCGCCTTGCGCAGCTTCATGGTGACCTCGCCCGGCCGGCCGTCGCCGACGGTCCAGTCCGCGCGGGTGGACTTCACGGAACCGACCGGCGTGATGACGGCCGCGGTGCCGCAGGCGAAGACCTCGGTCAGCGATCCGTCCGCGTTGCCGTTCTTCCAGTCGTCCACGGAGATGCGGCCCTCGCTGACCTCGTAGCCGAGGTCGGCGGCGATGCGCAGCAGCGAGGCGCGGGTGATGCCGGGGAGGAGGGAGCCGGTGAGCTCGGGGGTGACGATCGTGTTCCCGTACACGAAGTACAGGTTCATGCCGCCCATCTCCTCGATCCAGCGGCGCTCGATCGCGTCGAGCCACACGACCTGGTCGCAGCCGTGTTCGATGGCCTGGGCCTGCGCGACCAGGGACGCGGCGTAGTTGCCGCCGGCCTTCGCGGCGCCGGTGCCGCCGGGCGCGGCGCGGACGTACTCCTCGGAGAGCCAGACGGAGACGGGCTTGACGCCGCCGGGGAAGTAGGCGCCGGCCGGGGAGGCGATGACCATGAACAGATACTCGTTGGCCGGCTTGACGCCGAGGCCGACCTCGGTGGCGAACATGAACGGACGCAGGTAGAGCGACTGCTCCCCCTGGCTGGGAACCCACGCCTTGTCCTGGGTGACCAGCGCGTCGACGGCCGCGATGAAGGTCTCGACGGGCAACTCGGGCATGGCCAGGCGGCGGGCGGAGGCCTGGAAGCGCTCGGCGTTGGCCTCGGGACGGAAGGTGGCGACGGACCCGTCGGGCTGGCGGTAGGCCTTCAGCCCCTCGAAGATCGTCTGCGCGTAGTGCAGCGTCATGTTCGCGGGGTCGATGGAGAGCGGCGCGTACGGCACGAGCTCGGCGTCGTGCCAGCCGCGGCCCTCGGTCCACCGGATCGTCACCATGTGGTCGGTGAAGTGGCGGCCGAAGCCGGGGCTGGAGAGGATCGCCTCGCGCTGCGCGTCGGGCAGCGGGCGCGAGGAGGGCTTGAGCTCGATCGTGGGCGTCGTCATGTGTGGTGTCCTTCGCGTCAAGGTCAGGGCGGACCGCACCCGCCGCCCTCAGGTGCCAGGACGTCCGAGTTTCCCCTCGCACAGCGGCCCCACCGCTGATTATCGCAGCGGCGGGGCCGGGGACATACATGCGCGGCCCGAGAGTCAGGGTCAGTCGTGGTGCGGTCACTGACCGGCCGGGCCGACTGGAGGAGGCTGACCCGGCGGTCAGCCGGCTACTCGCGCGGCGAGCGCGTCGCCGATCGCCGAGGTGCTGCGGGTCCCGGAGCGCTCGGCGAGGTCCGCGGCGACGGCGGCCTCGATCCGCTCGGCCTCGGCGGTGTAACCGAGGTGCTGCAGCAGCATGCCGACCGAGAGCACGGTGGCGGTCGGGTCGGCCTTGCCCTGGCCGGCGATGTCCGGGGCGGAGCCGTGCACCGGCTCGAACATCGACGGGAACTCGCCGCCCGGGTTGATGTTGCCGCTGGCGGCGAGACCGATGCCACCGGTCACGGCGGCGGCCAGGTCGGTGAGGATGTCACCGAAGAGGTTGTCGGTGACGATCACGTCGAAGCGCTCGGGCTGGGTGACGAAGAAGATCGTCGCCGCGTCCACGTGCAGGTAGTCGGTGGTGACCTCGGGGTATTCCTCGCCGACCCTGTCGAAGATGTTCTTCCACAGGTGGCCGGCGTGCACGAGGACGTTGTTCTTGTGGACCAGCGTCAGCTTCTTGCGCGGGCGGGCCTGCGCGCGGGCGTAGGCGTCGCGCACCACGCGCTCGATGCCGAACGCCGTGTTGAGGCTGACCTCGGTGGCCACCTCCTGCGGCGTGCCGGTGCGCAGGGAACCGCCGTTGCCGACGTACGGGCCCTCGGTGCCCTCACGGACGACGACGAAGTCGATGTCCGGCTCGCCCGCCAGCGGACCCTTCACTCCCGGGAAGAGCCGGGAGGGCCGCAGGTTGACGTGGTGGTCGAAGGCGAAGCGGAGCTTGAGCAGCAGCCCGCGCTCCAGGACGCCGGAGGGGACCGACGGGTCGCCGACCGCGCCCAGCAGGATCGCGTCGTGGGCCTTGAGCTGCTCCAGTTCCGCGTCCGGCAGGGTCTCGCCGGTCTCGTGCCAGCGCTTGGCACCGAGGCTGTACTCCTTGGTCTCCAGCTTCACGTCCTGCGGAAGGACGGCGGACAGGACCTTCAGGCCCTCGGCCACCACCTCCTGGCCGATTCCGTCGCCGGGGATCACTGCGAGACTGATGCTGCGAGACATGGCGAGAACCCTACTCCCCCCGTCCATGGAATGACACGCGATGTCCGCATGGCGGACGCCGCGTCGCTCCGCCGGTGCGCTCCCCGGCAGGTGCTCGCCCTCGGGCCGCGGCCCACGTGGAACGGCGCGCGGGCCCGATCGGCGGGCACCTGGCCCTCGGCACCACCCCGGCACCCGGATGAGTCTCCTCGCAGATACCCCTTCCGGTGCGGGCCCTTCGTCCGGGTGCGACCGCGCCCTGGGACCTCGGCGCGGTTCGAGGCCGAGGGGCGCCGCACAGGGCCGCGCGTGCCGGACGGTCACGAAGGGCACGTCCAGGACCTGGACGGCGTGGACGCCTGTCGCCGCTGGGCAAAGGATGCGCACAAGGCCACGCAGACGGTGGAGTGGTCACGCGTCCGCTACACCGGCCACTCGTTCCTGGCCGTGCGGTCGCAGCCACCGCGCCGTCCGGCAGGACGGCGCGGCTGGTCCCTTCGGCGCTCGCCGAGGACGGCAGACGGATCGATCACTTCACCATCGCGCGGACGGCCAGGTAGGCCAGGCGCCGCAGACGGCTGATCCGGCGGGGCACGCTGGGGCCGCTCAACGCGGCTCGTGCCCCGTCGACCCGCCGTTGTCACGGCGGTCCAGGGCGCGCTGGAGGGCTTCGGCGGCGTTCTTGCGGGCGGTCTCGTCCATGGTGAACAGCTCCCGGAGATGAAGAGGAGGGTTGTGTCGCCATAGAACGGGGCGGGGAGCGGCGCTGCAGGGGGTGACCTGCCAAAGGCGCGCGGCTCACGTCCGCCGGTCGCTGGTGGAGCGAGACGTTCGGCTCCTACAAAGCTAGGACAGCTCCGCCGATCTGTCTCCACAATTACTCGGACTTCCTACTATCTGAGACGGCGAAGGCCCGGCACCCCACGGAATCGGGGGTACCGGGCCCTGCCCCTTGCGGGCTCGTCCGGGTGACGCGGAGGTCAGCCCATGTGCGGGTAGCGGTAGTCGGTCGGGGGCACCAGGGCCTCCTTGATCGACCGGGTCGACGTCCAGCGCATGAGGTTCTGCGCGGCACCCGCCTTGTCGTTCGTGCCGGAGGCGCGGCCGCCGCCGAACGGCTGCTGGCCCACCACGGCGCCGGTGGACTTGTCGTTGATGTAGAAGTTGCCCGCGGCGAAGCGCAGCTTCTCCATGACGTGGGCGACGGCGGCGCGGTCACGGGAGACGACCGAGCCGGTCAGCGCGTACGCGGCGACCGATTCCATCTGGGTGAGCATCGCCTCGAAGGCGCCCTCGTCGGCGTCGTCGTAGACGTGGACACCCAGAACCGGGCCGAAGTACTCCTCGCGGAAGATCTCGTTCTCCGGGTCGGAGGAGACCAGCACGGTCGGCCGGACGAAGTAGCCGACGCTGTCGTCGTAGGTGCCGCCGGCGACGACCTCGACGGTCGGATCGGCCTTGGCGCGGTCGATGGCGGCCTTGTTCTTGGCGAAGGCGCGCTCGTCGATCACGGCACCGATGAAGTTCGACAGGTCGGTGACGTCACCCATGGTGAGGCCGTCGACCTCGGCCGCGAACTCCTCCTTGAAGCCGTTCTCCCACAGGGAGCGCGGGATGTAGGCGCGGGAGGTCGCGGAGCACTTCTGGCCCTGGTACTCGAAGGCACCGCGGGTCAGCGCGGTCTTCAGCACCGCCGGGTCGGCCGAGGGGTGGGCGACGACGAAGTCCTTGCCGCCGGTCTCGCCGACGATCCGCGGGTAGGAGCGGTACTTGTCGATGTTGTTGCCGACCGTCTTCCACAGGTGCTGGAAGGTCCGGGTGGAGCCGGTGAAGTGGATGCCCGCCAGGTCCGGGTGCTCCAGGGCGACCTCGGAGACGGCGATGCCGTCGCCGGTGACCAGGTTGATGACGCCCTTGGGCAGCCCGGCCTCCTCCAGCAGCTCCATCAGCAGCACGGCGGCGTGCGTCTGGGTCGGGGACGGCTTCCACACCACGACGTTGCCCATGAGCGCCGGGGCGGTCGGCAGGTTGCCGGCGATCGCGGTGAAGTTGAAGGGGGTGATCGCGTAGACGAAGCCCTCGAGCGGGCGGTGGTCGAGGCGGTTCCAGACGCCGGGGGCGTTGGCGATCGGCTGCTCGGCGAGGATCTGCCGGGCGAAGTGCACGTTGAAGCGCCAGAAGTCGACCAGCTCGCAGGGGCTGTCGATCTCGGCCTGCTGCGCGGTCTTGGACTGGCCGAGCATCGTGGAGGCGGCGATCGTCTCGCGCCAGGGGCCGGCCAGCAGGTCGGCGGCGCGCAGGATGATGGCGGCGCGGTCGTCGAAGGACATGGCGCGCCAGGCCGGGGCGGCGGCCAGCGCGGCGTCGATCGCGTCGCGGGCGTCGTCCTGCGTCGCGTTGGCGTAGGTGCCCAGGCGGGCGCCGTGGTTGTGCGGCTGCACGACGTCGAACCGCTCGCCGCCGCCCATCCGCTTCACGCCGCCGATCGTCATCGGCAGCTCGACCGGGTTCCCGGCCAGCTCCTTCAGCTTCGCCTCCAGCCGGGCCCGCTCCGGGCTCCCCGGGGCGTAGGAGTGCACCGGCTCGTTCACCGGGGCGGGGACCTGGGTCACAGCGTCCATGGAAGACATCTCCTTGTGTCCTTGTGGGGTCGTGGGCTCAGCGGGTGGGGAGGAAGGACCGCAGGAAGAAGGCCAGGTTCGCCGGCCGCTCCGCGAGACGCCGCATGAAGTACCCGTACCAGTCTGCTCCGTAGGGGACGTAGATGCGCATGCGCTCGCCCTCCTCGGCCAGGCGCCGCTGCTCGGCGGTGCGGATGCCGTACAGCATCTGGAACTCGTACGATCCCTGCTTGCGGCCATGGCGGTGGGCGAGCTCCTGGCCGATGGAGATCAGCCGCGGGTCGTGGGAACCGATCATCGGGTAGCCCTCGCCCGCCATCAGGATCTTCAGGCAGCGCACATAGGCGCGGTCGACCTCGGCCTTGTCCTGGTAGGCCACGTCGGCGGGCTCCTTGTAGGCGCCCTTGACCAGGCGCACGCGGGAGCCGGCGACGGCGAGGTTGCGGGCGTCCTCCTCGGTGCGGAAGAGGTACGACTGCAGGACGGCGCCGGTGCCGGGGTGGCGCAGGCGCAGGTCGGCGAGGATCGCGAGGGTGGAGTCGACCGTGGTGTGGTCCTCCATGTCGAGCGTGACGGTGGTGCCGATCTCGCTCGCCAGGTCGGCGACGGGGCGAACGTTCTCCAGGGCGATGTCGTGGCCGCCGGACGGCAGGGCCTGCCCGAAGGCCGACAGCTTGACCGAGACCTCGGCGCGGGTGCCCAGGCCCTCGGCCTTCAGGGCCTCCAGCAGCCGCAGGTAGGCGTCGCGGGTCGCGAGCGCGGTCGCCTTGTCCGTGACGTCCTCGCCCAGGTGGTCGAGCGTGACCTCCAGGCCGGAGGCGGCCAGCGACCGCACGGTCTCCATGGCGGGCGCCAGCTCGTCGCCCGCGATGAAGCGGTTCACCACGGGGCGGGTGATCGGCGCGCCCGCGACGACGCGGCGCATACGGTCGCTGCGCGAGGCGGCGAGCAGCACGGGACCCAGCACGGTCTCCTCCTGGATGAAGGGCTGCCAGGGGGGCAGGCAGCGTCGCCGTGAAATCTAGGATTCACCTACCCCGCCCGCCATCGACAGCTGTCACGCATCCGATCGGCATCCCTCATACAGATGTATGAGGGAGAATGGCGGCGTGCGCGGTGACTACCAGGAGCTGGTCGACGAGGTCTCGGCGCTGCTCGGCGCCCCCGCGACCCTGGAGGACCGCGACTTCCGGCTGATCGCCTTCGGAGCGCACGACAGCGACGACGACAGCGCCATGGACCCGGTGCGCACCCGGTCGATCCTCACCCGCCGTTCCACCGCCGAGGTGCGCTCCTGGTTCGAGCGCTTCGGCATCGCCCGCGCCACGGCACCGGTCCGCATCCCCGCCGCCCCCGACGCCGGGGTCTTCCGGCCCCGGTTGTGCCTGCCGGTGCGGCACGGCGGCATCGTCCATGGCTATGTGTGGCTGCTGGACACCACCGGGCACACCGACGCCCAGCTCACGGCCGCCATGGCGGTCGCGGCCCGCATCGGCGCGCTGCTGGCGGCCGAGTCCCGCGCGGGCGCCGACGCCGGCCGGGCGCTGGGCGATCTCCTCCGCTCCGCCCCCGGGCCCGGCCGCACAGCCGCCCGGGAGGCGCTGCGGGCCGCGCTCGGCCCGGACGCGGACGAGGCCCACGCGATGGTGTGCGTCCTGCCCTGGCCGGGCGGCGAGGACGGCGAGGCCCCGGGACCGCGCAGCGTGCCGGGCGCCGCCGCGGTGTGCGTGGTACCGCCGCAGGAGAGCGCGGGCGAGACGCACCGGGAGCCCCCGGTCGCGGCGCTCGCCGCCCTGGTACGGCTGCGCTCGGCGACGGTGTCGGGGCCCGCGCTCACGGCGGCCACGCGGCTGATGGAGGGCAACGGGCGGCCGGCGGAGCCGAGCGCGCGGGCCGGGATCAGCGCCCCGCGCCAAGGGCTCGCCGAGCTGCCCGAGGCATGGCACGAGGCCGTCTCCGCGGCCCGCGCCGCACGCGCCCAGCCGAGGCTCGGGCGCACGGCGGAGTGGGATGCGATCGGCCCGTACCGGATGCTGGCCGCGCTGCCCGCCGGGGCGGTGGACCCGGCGGTGCGCCCGCTGCTGGACCCCTCGCACGCCGACCTCGCCCGTACCGCCGAGGTGTACCTCGACCGTGCGGGGCAGGCCGGGCGCGCCGCCGCGGAACTGCGGATACACCGCCAGACGCTCTACTACCGGCTGTCCCGCGTCGAGCGGCTGACCGGCCTCGACCTCGACGACGGGGAGGACCGGCTGCTGCTCCACATGGCCCTCAAGACGGCCGGGCTCGGGGACTGAAGGGACTGTTGCCGACCCGAGGGGGCACAAGTAACGTGGCGCGAGGCCGATGGGGGGCTTGATCAACACGTGTGGGACGCGGGCGAACCGCGCGTCCCGCGCGGACACCGCGGATGGCGAAACAAGGGGATCGGGAGCCGGTGACTCATTCCACGGAGGCCCACGGACGCGAACGCCCAGCACTGTGGAGGACACCGCCGGCCGTCGCCGGCAGATCCCGCCCCGACCGTAGGGTAGTCCTGGCCGGGCTGCTGCTGGCCGTGTCGCTGGCCGCCTTCACCGCGCTGTGCGTGTCGATGTCGGTGCCCATGGCCGACATGCAGGTCTACCGCGCCGAGGGCGCGGCCGCCGTCGACGGCACTGACCTGTACGGCTTCACGGTCACCGAGTGGAAGCTCCCGGCGACCTATCCGCCCTTCGCCGCGCTGCTGTTCGTGCCGACGACATGGCTGCCCGTGCCGCTGCTGAAACTGGCCTTCATGGGCGGCAACCTGCTGTTGCTCGGACAGCTCGCGCACCTGTCCTGCCGGGGCACGGGGTGGCCGCGCGCCCGCGGCTCGCGCTGGGTGGTGGTGCTGCTGGCGATGGCCCTCGGTCTGTGGCTGGAGCCGGTCTTCCAGACGATGCTGTACGGCCAGATCAACCTGCTGCTCGCGGTGCTGGTGCTGTGGGACCTGAGCAGGCCGGACGGCGCACGCGGCAAGGGCATCGCGATCGGCGTGGCGGCGGGCATCAAGCTCACCCCGGCGATCTTCGCCGTCTACCTGCTGCTGACCGGCCGGCGCAAGGAGGCCGCGGTCGCCGCCGCCGCTTTCGCAGGCACCACGCTCCTGGGCGCGCTCGCGCTGCCCGGCGCGACGGTCGACTACTGGACCCGCTGCCTGTTCGACACCAGCCGGATCGGCAAGGCCTGGATCGTGGACAACCAGTCCCTGCAGGGCCTCGCCGCCCGTGTGCTGCACACCGCCCACCCCGGCGCCGTGTGGGCGGTCGCCGCGCTCATGGTGGGCTGCGCGGGCCTCGCGGTCTCGGTACGGCTGGGCCGGCTGGGCCGGGAGGCCTGGGGTGTGGTGTGCTGCGCGGTGACGGCGCTGCTCATCACCCCGATCAGCTGGTCGCACCACTGGGTGTGGTGCGTGCCGATGCTGATCCTGCTGGCCGCCGAGGCGCCGCGCTGGGCGCTGCGGGTGGCCGCGGTGGTCTTCCTGGCGCGCACGCTGTGGATCGTGCCGAAGGCCGGTGACCTGGATCTGCACCTGGCGTGGTGGCTGCAGCCGTTCGCCTCGCCCTACCCGGTGCTGGGCCTGGTCTTCCTGGCCGCCGTGGCGCTGCGCTTCCGGCCCGGCTCCCCCGCGGTGGCGGCACTGACGGCGAAGGGGCAGCCGGCCCGGATCACCCGGGTCGGCCGCCCCCAGCGGAGCGAACCGGCGGTCAGTCCTCGAGATTGACCGCGCGGGCCGAGGTCGCACCGATCTCCTCGGCGATCTCGGCCAGCACCGGCGCCGGGATGGCGGTGTCGACCGTCAGCGCGACCAGCGCCTCGCCGCCGGCCTGGTCACGAGCGACCTGCATGCCCGCGATGTTGACGCCGGCGTCGCCCAGGATGCGGCCGATGGTGCCGACGACGCCCGGGCGGTCGGTGTAGCGCAGGAAGCCCATGTGATCGGCGAAGACCAGGTCCACGTCGTCGTCGCCGACCGCGACGATCTTCTGGATGTGCTTGGGGCCCGCCAGCGTGCCGGAGACGGACACCTCGGTGCCGTCGGAGAGGGTGCCGCGCACGGTGACCAGGTTGCGGTGGTCGGGCGACTCGCTGCTGGTGGTGAGGCGGACCTCGACACCGCGCTCCTGCGCGAAGAGCGGGGCGTTGACATAGCTGACGGTCTCGTCGACGACGTCCTCGAAGACGCCCTTGAGGGCGGAGAGCTCCAGTACCTTCACGTCGTGCTGGGTGATCTCGCCGCGCACTTCGACGTCGAGGCGGACCGCGACCTCGCCCGCGAGGGCGGTGAAGATCCGGCCGAGCTTCTCGGCGAGCGGCAGGCCCGGGCGGACGTCCTCGGCGATGACACCGCCCTGGACGTTGACCGCGTCCGGCACCAGCTCGCCGGCGAGCGCGAGGCGCACCGAGCGGGCGACGGCGATGCCCGCCTTCTCCTGGGCCTCGTCGGTGGAGGCGCCCAAATGCGGGGTGGCCACGACGTTGTCGAACTGGAAGAGCGGCGAGTCCGTGCACGGCTCCTTGCCGTACACGTCCAGGCCGGCACCGCCCACGCGGCCCTCCTTGAGCGCGGCGAACAGCGCATCCTCGTCCACGATCCCGCCGCGGGCGGCGTTGACGATGCGGACGTGCGGCTTGACCTTGCGCAGCGCCTCCTCGCCGATCAGACCGACGGTCTCCGGGGTCTTGGGGAGGTGCACCGTGATGAAGTCGGAGACCTGCAGCAGTTCGTCGAGGCTGAGGATCTTCACCCCCATCTGGGCGGCGCGCGCGGGCTGGATGTAGGGGTCGTACGCGACGATCTTCATCCCGAAGGCCGACATGCGCTGGGCCACCAGGGCGCCGATGCGGCCGAGGCCGACCACACCGAGGGTCTTCTCGGCGAGCTCGACACCGGTGTACTTGTTGCGCTTCCACTCGCCCTGCTTCAGCGCCGCGTTCGCCGGGGCGATGTTGCGGGCGACGGCGATCAGCAGGCCGCAGGCCAGCTCGGCGGCGGTGACGATGTTGGAGGTCGGGGCGTTGACGACCATCACGCCGGCCTTGGTGGCGGCGGAGACGTCCACGTTGTCCAGACCGACGCCCGCCCGGGCCACGACCTTGAGCTTGGCGGCGGCGGCGATGGCCTCGGCGTCCACCTTGGTGGCGCTGCGGATCAGGATGGCGTCGACGTCGGTGATCGCGCTCAGGAGGTCGGCTCGGTCGGCACCATTGCAGTGCCGGATCTCGAAGTCCGGCCCGAGGGCGTCGACGGTGGCGGGCGACAGCTCTTCAGCGATGAGTACGACGGGGTTGCTCACGTGAGTCCTCACTAGTCCCAGGTCAACGGCCGCGTCCCGACGGCCGAAGGCGGTGGAGGGGAATGGCATGCCGCGTGGAAGACGCACGACGCTGTGAGCCTGACGCGCTTGTTAATGGAGTGTATCGGCGGCGGGCCCGGCATCCTGCGCCAACGTGGAAGGATCACCCGCACGAGGGTGTACGGGGTGGCCAAAGCGGCCGGTCCCGGGGGCGCGGCGCCCCCGGGACCGTGTCGAACGCGGTGCGAAGGACTTACGCCTCCTCGTCCACCCAGCTCATGAGCTTGCGCAGCTTCTTGCCGGTGGTCTCCAGCAGGTGGTTCTCGTCGGCCTTCTTGTACTCGTTGTACCGCGGCAGACCGGCGTTGTACTCGGCGATCCAGTTGTTGGCGAAGGAGCCGTCCTGGATCTCCGCGAGGACCTTCTTCATCTCGGCCTTGGTGGCGTCGGTGATGATGCGGGGACCGGTGACGTAGTCGCCCCACTCGGCGGTCTCGGAGATGGACCAGCGCATCTTCTCCAGGCCGCCCTCGTACATCAGGTCCACGATGAGCTTCAGCTCGTGCAGGCACTCGAAGTACGCGATCTCCGGCTGGTAGCCGGCCTCGGTCAGCGTCTCGAAACCGGCCTTGACCAGAGCCGCGGTACCACCGCAGAGCACGGCCTGCTCACCGAACAGGTCGGTCTCGGTCTCCTCGGTGAAGGTCGTCTTGATGACGCCCGCACGGGTGCCGCCGATGGCCTTGGCGTAGGACAGCGCGAGCGCGAAGCCGCCGCCGGTGGCGTCCTGCTCGACGGCCGCGATGCACGGGACGCCGCGGCCCTCCTCGTACTGACGGCGCACCAGGTGGCCCGGGCCCTTGGGGGCGACCATGCACACGTCGACGCCGGCCGGGGGCTTGATGAAGCCGTAGCGGATGTTCAGTCCGTGACCGAAGAACAGCGCGTCACCGTCCTTCAGGTTGTCCCTGATGGACTCTTCGTAGACCCGCGCCTGGATCGGGTCCGGGACCAGGATCATGATGACGTCGGCCTCGGCCGCGGCCTCGGCGGGGGTGACCACGCGCAGGCCCTGCTCCTCGGCCTTCGCCTTGGACTTGGAGCCCTCGTGCAGGCCGACGCGCACGTCGACGCCCGAGTCGCGCAGCGACAGCGCGTGCGCGTGGCCCTGGCTCCCGTAGCCGATGACCGCGACCTTGCGGCCCTGGATGATGGACAGGTCGGCGTCGTCGTCGTAGAACAGCTCGGCCACTTCGGGTCTCTCCTTGGTGATCTGGGGGGTTGCCCACACAGTACGTCCGCGGGCTGAATCAAGTGTGGCGGTCTCGCTATGCGGTCCGGTCGAGGGCGCGCAGGGAGCGGTCGGTGATCGAGCGGGCACCGCGGCCGATCGCGATCGTGCCGGACTGGACGAGTTCCTTGATGCCGAAGGGCTCCAGCATCTTCAGCATGGCCTCCAGCTTGTCGGCGCCGCCGGTGGCCTCGATGGTGACCGCCTCGGGTGAGACGTCCACGGTCTTGGCGCGGAACAGCTGGACGATCTCCACGATCTGCGAGCGGGACTCGTTGTCGGCGCGGACCTTCACCAGGACGAGTTCGCGCTGGACGGCGGAGGAGGGCTCCAGTTCGACGATCTTCAGGACGTTCACCAGCTTGTTGAGCTGCTTGGTGACCTGCTCCAGCGGGAGGTCCTCGATCACGTTCACCACGATGGTGATGCGGGAGATGTCGGGGTGCTCGGTGGTGCCCACGGCGAGGGAGTCGATGTTGAAGCCGCGGCGGGAGAACAGGGCGGTGATCCTGGCCAGGACACCGGGCTTGTTCTCCACCAGGACGGAGAGCGTGTGCTTGGACATGTCGCGTCGTTCCTCTGCTTCTCTCTCGGTCCTCAGTCGTCCGCGGCGTCGCCGAAGTCGGGGCGGACGTCACGGGCGGCCATGATCTCGTCGTTGGAGGTGCCGGCGGCGACCATCGGCCACACCATGGCGTCCTCGTGGACGATGAAGTCCACGACGACCGGGCGGTCGTTGATGGCGTTGGCCTTCTCGATGATCTCGTCCAGCTCCTCGGGGGACTCGCAGCGCAGCCCGACGCAGCCCATGGCCTCCGACAGCTTCACGAAGTCCGGGACGCGGGTGCCGGCCGGCGGGGTCTCGCTGACGCCCTGGTGGGAGCCGCGGCCCGCGTTGGTCTCACCGGCGTGCAGGACGGTGTTGGAGTAGCGCTCGTTGTAGAAGAGCGACTGCCACTGCCGGACCATGCCCAGGGCGCCGTTGTTGATGATGGCGACCTTGATCGGGATGTTGTTCAGCGCGCAGGTGACCAGTTCCTGGTTGGTCATCTGGAAGCAGCCGTCGCCGTCGATCGCCCACACGGTGGAGCCGGGCCGGCCGGCCTTGGCGCCCATGGCGGCGGGGACGGCGTAGCCCATGGTCCCGGCGCCGCCGGAGTTGAACCAGGAGTTGGGCCGCTCGAAGGAGACGAACTGGGAGGCCCACATCTGGTGCTGGCCGACGCCGGCCGCGAAGAGGGTGCCCTCCGGAGCCAGCTCGCCGATCCGCTGGATGACCTGCTGCGGGGACAGGCTGCCGTCGGCGGGCAGGTCGTAGCCGAGCGGGTAGGTCTCGCGCAGCCCGTTCAGCAGTTTCCACCAGTCGGTGTAGTCGCCGCGGCGGCCCGCCTCGTGGTCGGCCTGGACGGCGACGATCAGGTCGGCGATGACCTCACGGGCGTCACCGACGATCGGCACGTCGGCCACGCGGTTCTTGGAGATCTCGGCCGGGTCGATGTCGGCGTGCACGATCTTGGCGTACGGGGCGAAGGAGTCGAGCTTGCCGGTGACCCGGTCGTCGAAGCGGGCGCCGAGCGCGACGATCAGGTCGGCCTTCTGCAGGGCCGCGACGGCGGAGACCGAGCCGTGCATGCCGGGCATGCCGACGTGCTGGGAGTGGCTGTCGGGGAAGGCGCCCAGTGCCATCAGGGTGGTGGTGACCGGGGCGCCGGTCAGCTCGGCCAGGATGCGCAGCTCGCCCGTGGCGCGGGCCTTGAGGACGCCGCCGCCGACGTACAGCACGGGGCGCTTGGCCTCGTTGATCAGCCGGGCGGCCTCGCGGATCTGCTTGGCGTGCGGCTTGGTGACCGGGCGGTAGCCGGGCAGGTCGGTGGCGGGCGGCCAGGAGAACGTGGTCTGCGACTGCAGGGCGTCCTTGGCGATGTCGACCAGGACCGGGCCGGGGCGGCCGGTGGACGCGATGTGGAAGGCCTCGGCGATCGTGCGCGGGATCTCGTCCGCGTTGGTGACGAGGAAGTTGTGCTTGGTGATGGGCATCGTGATGCCGCAGATGTCCGCCTCCTGGAAGGCGTCGGTGCCGATCGCCTTGGAGGCCACCTGACCGGTGATCGCGACGATGGGGACCGAGTCCATGTGGGCGTCGGCGATCGGGGTGACCAGGTTGGTCGCGCCCGGGCCCGAGGTCGCCATGCAGACGCCGACCTTGCCGGTGGCCTGCGCGTAGCCGGTGGCGGCGTGGCCCGCGCCCTGCTCGTGCCGGACCAGGACGTGGCGCACCTTGGAGGAGTCCATGAGCGGGTCGTACGCGGGCAGGATCGCACCACCCGGGATGCCGAACACCGTGTCGGCGCCGACCGCCTCAAGAGAACGAATGAGGGACTGGGCGCCCGTGACGCGCTCGGCGGGAGTGGGCTGCGGCGCGGCGCCGCGGGCCCGCGGCTGCGGGTGGTGGGCCCCGGTGGCCTGCTCGGTCATCTGGTTCTCATCTCTCAGGAGTTTGAGGGTGGAGAGGGCGGTATGTCTGGATCCCAGGCAACAAAAAACCCCTCGTGCCGGCAGGCAAGCGAGGGGAGCGCGTCGGTGCGTTCCACGAGGCGGTCAGGGGCCCCGGGTCAGCCGACGCGCTTTCCAAGTACGAGAATTCGGGTGCGCATGAATCTGACCTTCCTCCTCGCGAGCAGGGAGTGTCAAGCGGGTGGGACGGGCGTCTCATTATTTGAGCGTAGCTCTTCCGCCTTCCGTGTGCCGCGCACGGAGATCCGGGCGCTGCCCAGCGCAGTCGGGCCGTCGGGCACGGGGTAGCCCCCGCGGGTCAGGGAGGAGCGCAGCCGGTGCTCGTCCACCGGCCCCGAGAATGCCATGCCCTGACCATGGGTGCAGCTCATCTCCCGCAGGGCCAGCACCTGCTCCGGGCGGTCCACGCCCTCGGCCACCGAGCGGATCCCGAGGTCCTCGGCGATGCGCAGCAGCCCCGCGGTGATCTTTCGCAGCCGTGGGGACTCCACGACGCCCTCGGTGAGCCCCCGGTCCAGCTTGAGCACGTCGACGGGGAGCCGCCGCAGCGCGTTCATGGGCGCGTAGCCGCTGCCGAAGCCCTCCAGGGCGATGCGCACCCCGAGCCCGCTCAGCGCGGTCAGCCGCCGCTCCAGCTCGTCCAGGGAGATCCGCGGGTCCTGGTCGGCGATCTGCAGGACGAGGGAGTCCGGCGGCAGCCCGTGCCGTTCGAGCAGGGCCTCGACGTCCCTGGTGGGCAGCTCGCGGTGCATCAGGCGCCGGGTGGACAGGCGTACGGCGACGGGGACCGGGCAGCCCGCGGCATGGCGCAGCGCGGCCTGGCCGACCGCCTCCTCCAGCAGCCAGCGGGCCAGCTGCGCGGTGCGGTCGGTGTCCTCGGCGACCCGCAGGAACTCCGCGGGGGTGAAGAGGATGCCCTGGGCGGAGCGCCAGCGGGCCTGCGCCTCGACGGCCGTCACCTCGCCGGTGCCGAGGTCGACCACGGGCTGGTGGAGCAGGGCGAACTCGCCATCGCGCAAGGCCGTGCGCAGCCGTCCCGCGAGCTCGGCGCGGCGCACCACCTCGGCCTGCATGGCGGGCGCGTACATCTCGACCCGGCCCTTGCCGGCCTGCTTGGCCCGGTACATCGCCAGGTCGGCGTTGCGCAGCAGCTCGCCGGGGCTCACCCCGGGATCGGCGAAGGCCACGCCGATGCTGGCGGCCACCCGGACCTCGGTGCCGTCCACCCGGTAGGGCTCGGAGAGGGCGGTGCGGAGCCGGTCGGCGACCTCGTGGACCTGGTACTCGCGCAGATGGCGATCGGCGCTGGTGCCGCAGATGAGGGCGGCGAACTCGTCGCCGCCCAGGCGGGCGGCGGTGTCACCGGCGCGCACCGAGTCCTGCAGGCGCCGCGCCGCCTGGACGAGGAGCTCGTCGCCGGCCTGGTGCCCGACGGTGTCGTTGACCGCCTTGAAGCCGTCGAGGTCGATGAAGAGCACCGCTGTGGTACCGGTGTCGCCGTCGCCGGCCCGGCGGCCGCCGATCGCCTGGCGGATGCGCTCGGTGAACAGGGCACGGTTGGGCAGGTCGGTGAGCGGGTCGTGCGAGGCGTTGTGCTGCAACTGGGCCTGGAGGCGGACCCGCTCGGTGACATCGCGGCTGTTGAAGATCAGGCCGCCCTGGTGGCGGTTGACGCTCGACTCCACGTTGAGCCAGCTGCCGTCCCCGTGCCGTATGCGGCACTCGATGCGCGTGGCGGGTTCCTCGGTCGCGTGGGCGGCCAGGAAGCGGCGCACCTCGTGCACCACCCGGCCCAGGTCCTCGGGATGGATGTGGGTGGCGAACTCGGTGCCGACCCACTCCTCGGGATCACACCCGTACACGCCCCTGGCGGCGGGGCTCACGTAGCGCAGCACGCCGGTCGGGGAGGCGATCATGATGACGTCGCTGGAGCCCTGCACGAGCGACCGGAAGTGGTTCTCCTTCTGGGCCAGCTCCTGGGTGAGGGCCATGTTGTCCAGCAGCATGATGCCCTGGCGCACGACCAGGGCGAGCACGACGGTGCAGCCGGTGAGGAGCACCACCCGGTCGCTCTTGCGGCCGTCGATGACGTTGTAGAGGATCCCGAGCACGCAGACCGCGGCGGCCAGGTAGGGGGTCAGCGCCGCCAGCGAGCCGCTCATCCGGCGGCCCTGCTCCTGGTGCCGTGCCCTCGTCCCCCGCTCGGCGGTGTCGCGTTCCCCGACCCATGGGGCGTAGGCGAGCAGCATGCTGCCGGCGAACCATCCGGCGTCCAGGATCTGGCCGGAGGTGTAGTGCTCGCGCAGCAGGGGCGAGGTGAACAGCGCGTCGCACAGCACCGTGAGGGCGAGGGAGGCGATGGCGGTGTTCACCGCCGCCCGGTTGGCCGTGGAGCGCCGGAAGTGCAGCGCCAGCACCATGCTGACCAGCATGATGTCCAGCAGCGGGTACGCCAGGGACAAGGCGATGCGTGCCGTGCCGCGGCCCTCCCACAGGGCCGTCTGGGCCAGGGCCAGGGTCCACGAGAGGGTCAGCAGGGAGCCGCCGATGAGCCAGGCGTCCAGTCCGAGGCAGACCCAGCCGGCCCGGGTGACCGGCCGCTTGGCGAGCACCAGCAGCCCGATGATCGCCGGAGGCGCGAAGAGCAGGAAGCAGAAGTCGGCGACCGAGGTACGCGGCACATCACCGCGCAGCACGACCTCGTACCATCCCCAGATGCCGTTGCCGAGTGCCACCATGGCGGAGGAGACGGCGAACAGCGCCCACGCGGGGCGATACCGGTCGGCGGCGGCCCTGCGGACGTAGACGAGGCAGGAGACGGCCGCGGCCAGCGCGGCCGCGGAGAGCCCGAAGTCGCCCATGACCAGGGCCAGCCGGCTGGAGCCCCAGCCGAAGGCCGAACCGATGGCGTAGCCGCCGCAGAGCACGACCAGCAGCATCTGGGGCAGCAGGCCGGTCCGGTTGCCCGGCGCGGGCGCCTGCGAGAGGACCGCACCGGGCGTGCTCACGGCGTCGTCCCGTGAAGCCGCGAGCGTCCCCGGCACGGTGTGCCGCGGTCCAGCGTCGGATGCTCTCTCCATTGGCCGTACATCGCCCGTCGCCCCCCATCAAGTCCTGAGTCGTCCCACGCCCGTTCGCGGCTCGCCGAGCCGCCCCGGTCGTGCTCCCCCAGTGCGGGACGATACACCAGTCCAGTCACTCAGGGACATAGTTCCTCTACACAGCGTGACCACGCGTAGCGTCCTGCCCCACGCGTGCGGCACCCGGTGCCAGGCGCGCGGTCAGGTGGTCACGACGACGTTCGCGAGGTCATGGCCGGCCGCGAAACGGCGCAGTTGCTCGCGGAGCAGCCGCTTCGCCCTGGGCAGGAAGGCGGAGGTGCTGCCGCCCACATGCGGGCTGACCAGGACACCCGGGGCGTGCCACAGCGGGTGGCCCGGAGGCAGTGGCTCCGGATCGGTGACATCGAGTGCCGCCTGGAGCCGGCCGGCCTCCAGCTCCGCGAGGAGGGCCCTGGTGTCCACCACGGGTCCGCGGGCGACGTTCACCAGCAGGGCCCCGTCCTTCATCCCGGCCAGGAAGCGGGCGTCGGCCAGATGGCGGGTGGCCGGGGTGAGCGGCGTCGACAGGACGACCACGTCCGCCTCCGGCAGCAGCCGGGGCAGGTCCCCCAGGGCGTGCACGGGGCCGTGCGGGGAGCGGCGGGCCAGCCGCGCGACCCGCGAGACACGGCATTCGAAGGGGGTGAGCCGGTCCTCGATGGCGGCACCGATCGATCCGTAACCGACGATGAGCACGTGCTTGTCGGCGAGCGCCGGGTAGAAGCCGGAGTGCCACTCCTCGGCGTCCTGGCCGCGGACGAAGCGGGGGATGCCACGCAAGGCCGCAAGGGTGAGGGCGACGGCCAGCTCGGCGGTGCTGGCCTCGTGCACCCCGCGGGCGTTGCACAGCCGCACACCCGGTGGGAACTCCCGAAGGTGGGGTGCGACGTGGTCGACGCCCGCGCTGAGGGTCTGCACCACCTCGAGCCCGGACATCAGGGGCAGCGGGCGGCCGGCGACCTCCGGGCCCTTCATGTAGGGCACCACGTAGAACGCGACGTCGGCGGGGTCGGCCGGGAACTCCTCGTCGCCGTCCCAGAAGCGGTAGTCGAGTTCGGCGGGGAGCCCTTCGACGTCCTCGGCGGGGATCGGGAGCCAGACCGTGGGGCGGTGGTTCCGGGTGATGTCAGCCATGGTCAGGAGGCTATGGCACAGTGGGGCGGCGCGAGAGGTCAGCGGAGGTCAGCCAGGTGGAGCGCAGGACGGTCGGATCGGCGGCCCTGGAAGTGGGCGCCGTCGGCCTGGGATGCATGCCGATGAGCTGGGCGTACACCGCGTCCCGGCAGGACGGCGAATCGTCACTGCGCGCCGTCCACGCGGCGGTCGACCACGGCACGACGCTGCTGGACACCGCCGACATGTACGGGCCGTTCACCAACGAACTGCTGCTGGGGCGGGTGCTGAGGGAGCGTCGCCGGGAGGTCTTCGTCTCCACCAAGTGCGGACTGCTCGTCGGTGAGCAGCACCTGGTGGCCAATGGCCGCCCCTCATACGTGAAGCGGGCCTGCGACGCGTCGCTGCGGCGGCTGCAGACCGACGTGATCGACCTCTACCAGTTGCACCGGGCCGACCCCGAGGTCCCCGTCGAGGAGACGTGGGGCGCGATGGCGGAGCTGGTCGCGGCGGGCAAGGTGCGCGCGCTGGGGTGGTGCGCGGTGGGGGCGCGGGCGGCCCGGCGCGCGGGCGCGGGCATGTACGACGAGACGCTGCGGCAGTTGCGCCGCGCCCAGCAGGTCTTCCCGGTGAGCTGCGTGCAGGCCGAGCTGTCGGTGTGGTCTCCCGAGGCACTGGCGGATCTGCTGCCCTGGTGCACGCAGCGCGGGGTCGGCTTCATGGCCGCGATGCCGCTCGGCAACGGCTTCCTCACGGGCACGCTCACCCCGGGCCAGGGCTTCGAGCCGGACGACGTACGGGCCCGCCATCCCCGGTTCACGGCCGAGATGATGGCCGCCAACCAGCCGATCGTCGCGGGCCTGCGCAGGGTCGCCGGGGCGCACGGCGCGACGCCCGCGCAGGTCGCGCTGGCCTGGGTGCTGGCCCAGGGACCGCAGGTCGTGCCGATCCCCGGGGCGAAACGGGAACGGTGGACGACGGAGAACGCCGGCGCCGCGGAACTGCGGCTGTCCGACGAGGACTTCGCGGAGATCGCGGCGCTGCCGCCGGCGCGGGGTTCCTGGGACTGAGGTGCCCGTCGGGTCCGGCGGGGCCGAGGGAACCTGCGGGACTTGCCTGAGGGACCTGCGGGACTTGGGGGACTCGAGGGACCGAATGAGGCGGGGGGCGGCGAGGAAGTCCACGGCCGGCGGTGGGAACCACGAACGGCCGGGCGGTGTAGTGATGGACGTGATGTTCTTGGAGTCCGAGCCGGAGAAGCCCCGGGAGGAAAGCGTGGGACGCCGTGCCGCCGTCGTGACCGCCGCGCTGGCCAGTGCCGCGCTGCTCGCCACCGGATGCTCCTCGGACGGTGACCCCGCCCCGCCTCCCCCGGCCTCCGCCTCCGCGAGTCCGTCGGCACCGGCCTCGGGCGGCACGGAGGAGCCCTCGGCGCCGGCGAAGGGCACGGCGGAGGTCACCGGCACCGTCGCGACCGGGCTCAGCACCCCGTGGGGCGTGGCCGTCCTGCCCGAGGGCGATCTGCTGGTGGCCTCCCGGGACACCGGCCGGGTCGTCAGGGTGGCCGCCGGCAGTGGCCGCACGACGCAGGCCGGCACGGTGCCCGGGGTCTCCCCGGGGGGCGAGGGCGGCCTGCTGGGGCTCGCCGTCTCGCGGGACTTCGCGACCGACCACCTGGTGTACGCGTACTTCACCACCGCCTCGGACAACCGCATCGCGCGCATGCTCTACGACCCGGCAAAGCCGGCCGGGGAGCAACTGGGCGCCCCCGACACCATCCTGCGGGGCATCCCGCACGGCGCCATCCACAACGGCGGGCGGATCGCCTTCGGCCCCGACGGCATGCTCTACGCGGGCACCGGCGAGAGCGGCGACCGGGGCCTGGCGCAGGACAAGAAGTCCCTGGGCGGCAAGATCCTGCGGATGACCCCCGACGGCCGGCCCGCGCACGGCAATCCCGAGGCGGACTCCGTCGTCTACTCCTACGGGCACCGCAATGTGCAGGGCCTCGCCTGGGACAGCCGGGGGCGGCTGTGGGCCTCGGAGTTCGGGCAGGACACCTGGGACGAGCTCAATCTGATCGAGCCCGGGAAGAACTACGGCTGGCCGGTGGTGGAGGGCCTCGCCCGCCGCGAGGGCTATGTGGACCCGGTCGCGCAGTGGCGTACGGACGACGCCTCGCCCAGCGGCATCGCCTACGCCGACGGCTCGATCTGGATGGCCTCACTGCGCGGTGCCCGTCTGTGGCGGATCCCCCTGGCCGGGACGAAGGCCGCGGCCGACCCGCAGGCGTTCCTCGCGGGCGAGTACGGCCGGCTGCGCACCGTCGTGGCCGGTCCGGACGGCGGGCTGCTGCTGACCACCAGCAACACCGACGGCCGGGGCGAGCCGCGCAAGGGCGACGACCGGATCCTGCGGCTGCGGGTGAGCTGACCCACGACACCCCGGAGGTGCGATGTTCAACGCGCTGGACGAGCTGTTCGCGCCGGGCCGCAGGCACGCCGAGGACGAACGCAACCGCCTGGAGCTGGTGCGCGACGAGGAGGGCGACGCGGATCCCGGCCGGGGCCCGGTCGACCTGGACTCGGGCACCGTCCTGATACGTCCGCCTCGGGCCGGCCGGCCATCCGCCGTCAGGCCGTGACGGCCGGCTCTGCCGGCCGGTTCAGCCCGGCTGCCCGGCGAACAGCCGCAGCCGGTGGGCGAGCGCGGCCGCCTCGCCACGGCCTGAGACGCCGAGTTTGGCGAGGATGTTGGAGACGTGCACGCTCGCGGTCTTCGGCGAGATGAACAGCTCCTCCGCGATGCGCCGGTTGGTGTAGCCGGCGGCGACCCGGCGCAGCACCTCGCGCTCGCGCGCGGTCAGGCCGAAGGGTTCCGGTTCCCCGGCTGCCTCGGGGGCGGCGTCCGCCTCCTCCAGCGCCAGCCGACCCCGCCGGGCGAGCAACCGGACGGCGTCCCGCAGCGGCACGGCGCCCAGCGAGTCGGCGACCTCGCACGCCCGGCGCAGCAGGCCGGCCGCGTGGTCGCGGGCGCCGGCGTCGTGCCGGGCGAGCAGGGCCTCGGCGTGCCGGAGCCGGACCAGGGCGAGCGAATACGGGCGGTCGAGGCCGGCATAGGCCTCCTCGGCGGCGGCCCAGCGCCCGGGATCCGTGCTCCCCTCGGCGCGCAGCAGTTCGGCCTCGACGAGCAGGGCGTGGGCGGCCCACACCGGGGACCGCCGGGGCAGCCGGCCCGCCGCCTTGCGGATCAGGGCGAGCATCTCGGGGCGCCCGGCCTCCGCGCCGGGCAGCCCCAAAGCGTCCGCCTCCACGGCCGCCGCGGTGTGCAGCATCGGCCAGACGTAACGGTGGAACGCGGGCGGGAACCCGGCCTCCAGGGCGGCGCGCACCGCGGCCCGGGCCTCCAGGAAGCGTCCGCGCCCGGCGGCGACGGCGATGGTCAGATGACGCAGTGGCAGGGTGTTCTGCGGCTGGTGGTCCTGGGGGCCCAGATGGTCCCGCGCGGCAGCGACCTCGGCCTCGGCGCGGTCGTACTCCCCGCGCAGCACGGCGAGATGGGCCAGCAGCGTCGCGGCCCAGCCGAGGTAGAGGGCGTGGTCGGTGCCCTCCCGGCCGCGGGCGGCGACCTCGGCCGCCTCGTCCCAGCGGCCGAGGGCGAGCAGGGACTCGGCCTCGTTGGCGGCCGCGAAGGTGGCGCCGTCGCGCAATCCGTGGCGGGTGGCGCTCTCCACGCCCCTTCGGGCCACCTCGATCGCCTCCTCGGAACGGCCCACGGCCTCCAGCAGGGCGGCGAGGTTGGCGTCGGTGTTCACCGTGAGGTTGCCGTACCGGGCGGCGGCGGCCCGCTCGCGGGCGGCCTCCAGTTCGGCGATGCCGGCATCGGCGTCGCCGGCGTCGGCGAGCAGGATGCCCAGGGTGACCCGGGCGTGGAGCTCGGTCTCCTCGGCGCCGACCAGCCGGGCCAGTTCGATGGCGCGCTCCGCCGTGGCGATGCTGTCCGGCCCCGGGTCGTGCATCATGTCCCAGCCGGCCGCGCTCTCCAGCACCTCGGCGTGGACCGGGGACGGCGGCAGCCCCCGGACGAGTTCCTGGGCCTCGGCGATCTCCGCCCAGCCGTCACCGCGGCCCATCGCGACCATCAGCCGGGAGCGCTGGATCCAGAACCAGGCGGCGCGCAGCGGGTCGCCGGAGCGCTCCAGCAGGCGCAGAGCGCGCTTGGTCACCTCGTAGGCGCCCTCGCGGTCGGCGCTGAGACGCGCGGCCACGGTCGTCTCGGCGAGCAGGTCCATGTACTGCAGGGGCATGCTGCCGGGGTCGCAGCCGCCCGGGTCGCCCACGCCGGGGGCCAGGGGAGGGAACACCTCGACGTAGTCGGCGGCCCGCAGTTTTTCGCGGACCTCCTCGGGGGTGCCGTCCCACAGTTCCAGGGCGCGTTCGAGCAGCCGGTGCTGTTCGGCGTAGGCGTGCCGGCGCCGCGCCTCGACGGAGGCACTCAGCACGGCGGGCAGCGCCTTGCCGGGCTCGTGGGCGTGGTACCAGTAACTGGCGAGCCTGGCCGGGAGTTCGTCGGCGGGTACCAGTCCGGGGGCGGCCTCCAGGACCTGTGCGTAACGGCGGTTGATGCGGCTGCGTTCACCGGGCAGCAGATCGTCGCCGACGGCCTCGCGGACCAGCGAGTGCCGGAAGCGGTAGCCGTCGCCGTCGTCGGTGGGCTGCAGGATCTTGGCGCCCACGGCGGAACGCAGGGCCTCGATGAGCTCGTCCTCGCCGAGCCCGGCGACGGCCTCCAGCAGCCGGTACTCGACGGCGGAGCCGCCCTCGGCGACGACGCGGGCGACGCGCTGCGCGGTCTCGGGCAGCGTCTCGACCCGGACGAGCAACAGGTCGCGCAGGCTGTCGCTGAGGCCGGCGCGGCAGCCCTGCGTGATGCTGCAGGCGAGTTCCTCGACGAAGAACGGGTTGCCGTCGGAACGGCCGAAGACCCGGTCGACCAGGCTCGATGAGGGCTCGGCGTCGAGGATGCCGGCGACCTGGGCGCGGACCTCGGCGCGGTTGAAGCGGGACAGTTCCAGGCGCGCGACGGAACGCATCCGGTCGAGTTCGGCGAGGAAGGGCCGCAGCGGGTGGCGGCGGTGGATGTCGTCGGAACGGTAGGTGGCCAGGACGACGAGCCGGCCGCGGGAGAGCGAGCGCAGCAGGTAGCCGAGGAGTTCGCGGGTCGAGCGGTCGGCCCAGTGCAGGTCCTCCAGCGCGACCACGAGCGTGCGCTCCTCCGAGAGCCGCTCCAGCAGCCGCGAGGTGAGCTCGAACAGCCGGGCGCGGCCGTGCTCGTCGCGCTGGTCGGCGAGGAGGTCGGGGCCGTCCGTCCCGCTCAGTCCGGGCAGCAGGCGGGCGAGTTCGCCCTCACGGCCGGCGGCCGCGGCGACCAGTTCGTCGCCGAGCCGGCGGTGCAGGGCGCGCAGGATCGTCGCGACGGGGGCGAACGGCAGTCCGTCCGCGCCGATCTCCACGCAGGCGCCGACGGCGGTCACGGTTCCCGGTCCGTCCTCGGCCGCGGCGAGGAACTCCTCCACGAGCCGGGTCTTGCCGACGCCGGCCTCGCCGCCGATCACCAACGCCTGCGGCTCGCCCGCGTGGGCGCGGGCGAGCGCGGAGGTGAGGCGGGTCAGTTCGCGGGCGCGGCCGACGAACACCGGGCTGACCGACTGGTTCTGCACGTTCCCGAGCATCGCACGGGGCCCTGACGGCGCGGTACCGGTTTCCACCGGCACCACGGTGCTCATCCGGCGGCCTTCAGCCGCCGGGTGAGGCGGCCGGCCCTCCTTCCGTGCCGCCTTCCCTCGTCCTGGCCGGCGGCGGCCGCGCGCCGGGCGCCGGCGGCCCGGCCGGCCTTGCGAGCGGCCTCGCGGGCCTGCTGCGCCAGGCGGTGTTCGGCGGCCTCGCGCAGCAGTTGCTCCGTCCGCTCACGGCCCAGCAGTTCGTGCATGTACATCTCGCGCTCCTCGGGTTCGGACCGATGTTCCGGAGTCGTTCTCCGTGCCATCAGCCTCGTCCCCAAGGGGTGTGGGGCACATCGGGCAACCGCCCAGGCTTCGGGGGTGATGATGCCTTAGGGCGTGTCGTCACATGAGCGCCGGCCGCCCGGAGGGCGGGCCCCGCGGTGTCTGGTGCGGTGCATCGCAAGGCGGAGAGTCGTCCTCGTAGTGGGCTTCTCGGACGATTCGACAACGCAGCCAGGTGCCGTGCCAGGCGTCGCGGGGCAGGCGGGCATGTGACAAGACGCCCTAGGCCGCACGGCGGACCGCTCAGGTCGCCGGGAACCGCACGGCCGCCTCCTCAGATGCCTCAGCCGCCCGACGAGACCGGCGCCTGTGCCACGGTCGGCAGCCCGCCGAAGAGGTCGAACCACGTCCCGGCCGCGACGAACAGCCCGAGCACGCCGAGGACGAGACCGCCCCAGGCCACGCCGCGCACCCAGGGTGCGGCGTTCCGTCCGGCGAGCAGCACCGCGCCGAGGACGACGAGGCAGGCCAGTGCGCAGACGCCGTTGACGGCGGCCGTGGTGTGCCAGGGGGCGCCATATATCTGCTCGATCTGCTGGGCGGCGCTGCCGGAGGAGGCGTTGATCTGCCCGACCAGCTGCCGCCGCTCGGCCAGTACGGTGCCCAGCCAGGTGCCGGTGAGTGACGCGAGGCCGAGAGCGGCGCCCACGACGGCCGCGGCGCCCGGGACGACGCCGGCGGGGCGGGGTGCGGAGGCGGCTGCGTCCGGCGCGTCAAGGGTGCCGGTCCCGTCGGGGTCGTCGGTCTCGTCTAGGTCGTCGGGCGCGGCGGGCGCCTGCGGCTCGCCGGATGCGGCGGGCTCGGCGTCGGGCGCGGTCGCGGGCGGCGCGACCTCGTCCTCGGTCCGGTCGAGCTCGGCGTCCGCGGCGAGTTCGCCGGCTGCCGCCCCGTGGGTCTTGGTGGTCTCCATGGGCGGCAACCGTACGGTCAGATTCTGAGAGCCTTCTGAGAGCCGGACACGTCCGCGGCGGGCGCGGCGGCTTCCGCCGGGCCCTCGATGCAGATTCGTGGCAGCCGGTGCTCCAGCCAACGGGGCAGCCACCAGTTCCAGTCGCCCAGCATGTGCATCAGCGCCGGCACGAGCAGCGTCCGCAGGATGAAGGCGTCCAGTGCGACCGCGGCGGCCAGGCCGATGCCGAACATCGCGATCACACGGTCGCCGCTGAGCACGAAGGCCAGGAAGACGGAGATCATGATGACCGCGGCGGAGTTGATCACTCGGCTGGTCTCGGCGAGACCGACCCGGACCGCGCGGCGGTTGTCATGGGTCTCGCGCCACTCCTCGTACATGCGGCTGACGAGGAAGACCTGGTAGTCCATGGAGAGCCCGAAGAGCACCGAGACCATGATCACCGGAAGGAAGGGCTCGATCGGGCCGGCCGCCCCCAGTCCCAGCAACTCGCTCCCCCAGCCCCACTGGAAGACGGCGACCACGATGCCGAAGGACGAGGCGACGGCGGCGACGTTCATGACCGCGGCCTTGAGCGGGATGCCGAGGCTGCGGAACGCCAGCAGCAGGAGCACGCAGCCCAGGCCGATGACGGACCCCACGAAGAGCGGGAGCTTGCCGACGATCACCGAGGCGAAGTCCGCGTAGCCCGCGGTGACACCCCCGACGTACACCTCCAGGGAGGTGCCCTCGGTGGCCTCGGGGATGACGTCCTCGCGCAGGTGGGTGACGAGCCGGTCGGTGGCCTGGTCCTGCGGGGAGGTGGTGGGGACGACGTCGATGACGTCCAGCCCACTGGCGTGGCGGGCCTGCTTCATGTGCACCGCGGCGACGCCCTCGGTGTGCCCCAGGACGACGGTGAGCTGTTCCAGCGCCGCGCGGTCGGCGGCGTCACCGGACTTGGCGACCAGTTGCAGCGGTCCGTTGAAGCCGGGCCCGAAGCCCTCGGAGAGCATGTCGTAGGCCTGGCGGGTGGTGCTCCCCGCGGCGCTGTTGCCCTGGTCTGAGGCGCCCAGGTGGAGGGAGGTCGTGGGCAGGGCCAGGACCGCCATGACGACGGCGGCGACCGCGCCGAGGACCTTGGGGTGCCGTTCGACGAACGCCGACCAGCGGGCCGCGAACCCGGTCGGCAGTTCGGGTGACGGCCCGTGCTCGACCAGCCGGCGGCGCTCGCGGCGGCTGAGCGCCTTCGTGCCGATCGTGCCCAGCAGCGCGGGCAGCAGCGTCACGGAGGCGGCGACGGTGAGGATCACGGTGAGGGAGGCGGCGATCGCGACGCCGCCCAGGAAGGACAGCCGCAGGATCAGCATGCCGAGCAGGGCCACGCAGACCGTGCCGCCGGCGAAGACCACCGCCCTGCCGGTCGTGGCGACCGCCTTCTCGGCGGCCTCCCGCACCGGCAGGCCCTGTTTGAGGCCTCTGCGGTGGCGGGTGACGATGAACAGGGCGTAGTCGATGCCGACGCCCAGGCCGATGAGCAGGCCGAGCATCGGGGCGAAGTCGGCGACCCTGATCAGGTGGCCGAGCAGTTCGATGGCCATGTACGCGGTGCCCACGCTGACCAGCGCGGTGACGATCGGCATGAACATCGCGAAGAGCGAGCCGAAGGCCATCAGCAGCACCACGGCCGCGACGGCGACTCCCAGGACCTCGCTCATGTGCCCGCCGCCGCCCTCGGTGAGCGCGATGGCGCCGCCGCCCAGGGCGACCTGGGTGTTGTCGTCGGCTGCGGCCCTGGCCGTGTCGACGACCTCGCGCACCTGGTCCGCGTGCAGGTCGTCCGAGGGCCTGTCGAACATCACGGTCGCGTAGGCGGTGTGTCCGTCCTCGCTGATCTGCGCGGCGCCCTCGGTGCTGTAGGGGCTGGTCACCGAGGCGACCCCGGGGAGTCCGGCCACCTTGTCCAGCGTGCCGGTCAGCCGCTCCCTGACGGACGCGACGCCGACGGTGCCCTTGTCGGTGTGCCAGACGATCGTGTCGCTGTCCCCGGCAGAGCCCGGGAAGGCCTCCTTCAGCAAGGCGGTGGCCTTGCTGGAGTCGGTGCCCCTGATGTCGTAGTCGTTCGAGTAGGCCGACCCGGCAAGCAGGGCGGCCGTGGACAGACCGAGCAGGGCGACGAGCCACAGCAGGACGACGGCGAGACGGCGGTTGAGGCACCAGCGGGCGAGTGCAGCCATTGCTCTCCTGGGATTGCGCGGATCTTTCAGGCCGGGGAAGAGCCCGAAAAGAACACAACACGTACGTCCTCGACTGAACCAGGAAGAAAAGATCGTTGGCCGCATTAGTGCGTTTAATCACACCCCGAGAGGGGAATTTATGCGGCCCTTACAAGCCGCGGACCTGCGACGACACGAAAAGGGGGCGGGCCCCCGACCGGGAGCCCGCCCCTTTTCGCGCCTGTCGGCCGTACTCGGCCGCGCCGTATCAGCCCTGGACGCCCAGCTTCTCCAGCACGAGCTCGCGCACGCGCTTGGCGTCGGCCTGACCACGGGTGATCTTCATGACGGCGCCGATGAGCGCGCCCGCCGCCGCGAGGTTGCCACCGCGGATCTTGTCCGCGACGGCGGCGTTGGCCGCGATGGCCTCGTCGACGGCCGCGCCGAGCGCGCCCTCGTCCGAGACGACCTTCAGGCCGCGCTTCTCGACGACCTCGTCCGGCTCGCCCTCGCCGTCCAGCACGCCCTCGATGACCTGGCGGGCCAGCTTGTCGTTGAGCGAGCCCTCCGCCACCAGCGCCGCCACCCGGGCCACCTGGACCGGGGTGATGGGCAGGGCGGTCAGTTCCACGCCGTCCTCGTTGGAGCGGCGGGCCAGCTCACCCATCCACCACTTGCGTGCGGCGGCCGCGTCGGCGCCCGCCTCCATGGTGGCGACGATGGGATCGATCGCGCCCGCGTTGAGCACCGACTGCATCTCGTGGTCAGAGATGCCCCAGTCCTCCTGCAGGCGCCTGCGCCGCACCCTCGGGAGCTCCGGCAGGCCGGCCCGCAGCTCCTCGACCCACTCGCGGGCCGGGGCGACGGGGACGAGGTCGGGCTCCGGGAAGTAGCGGTAGTCCTCCGCCTCCTCCTTGATGCGGCCGGAGGTGGTGGAGCCGGTGTCCTCGTGGAAGTGCCGGGTCTCCTGGACGATCGTGCCGCCGGAGGAGAGCACGGCGGCGTGCCGCTGGATCTCGAACCGGACGGCCCGCTCGACGCTGCGCAGCGAGTTGACGTTCTTGGTCTCGCTGCGGGTGCCGAACTTGTCGGTACCGTTGGGGCGCAGCGACAGGTTGACGTCGCAGCGCATCTGGCCCATCTCCATGCGGGCCTCGGACACGCCCAGCGCCTTGATCAGCTCGCGCAGCTCGGTCACGTACGCCTTGGCGACCTCGGGCGCGCGCTCACCGGCGCCCACGATCGGCTTGGTGACGATCTCGATCAGCGGGATGCCGGCCCGGTTGTAGTCCAGCAGCGAGTGCGAGGCGCCGTGGATGCGGCCGGTGGCCCCGCCCACGTGCGTGGACTTGCCGGTGTCCTCCTCCATGTGGGCGCGCTCGATCTCCACGCGGAAGACCTCGCCGTCCTCCAGCTGCACGTCGAGGTAGCCGTTGAAGGCGATCGGCTCGTCGTACTGGGAGGTCTGGAAGTTCTTCGGCATGTCCGGATAGAAGTAGTTCTTCCGGGCGAAGCGGCACCACTGCGCGATATCGCAGTTGAGCGCGAGACCGATCTTGATCGCGGACTCGACGCCGGTCGCGTTGACGGCCGGCAGCGCGCCGGGCAGGCCCAGGCACACCGGGCACACCTGGCTGTTCGGCTCGGCGCCCAGCGCCGTCGAGCAGCCGCAGAACATCTTCGTCTTGGTGCCGAGCTCGACGTGGACCTCGAGGCCCATCACCGGGTCATAGGACGCGAGCGCGTCCTCGTACGACACCAGGTCCATGACGGTCACAGTCTTGATACCTCTCAGTTCCCCGTCAGGATGCCAGCACGTCATCGTCGCCGAGCCGCCGCAGCTGGCGGACCAGCAGGGCCACACCGGTGGCGATGGCGGCGGCGCTGACGACCGCGTCGATCAGCAGCAGCGTGTCGTTCTCCGCGCGGCCCCGCTTCAGCTGCCGCGCCACACCGACCGCGCCGAAGAGCGTCGTGCCGATCGACAGGTACGTGCCGGACTTGCTCTTCTTGAAGCCCTTGGCCTTCTCGAGCTTGCTCACAGGATCGGTGCCTCCTCCAGCAGCGGGTGACCCCAGCGTGCGGTGAACGCGGCCTCGACGGCCGCACCGACACGGTAGAGGCGGTCGTCGGCCATGGCGGGGGCGATGATCTGCAGACCGACCGGAAGCCCGTCCTCGGGCGCGAGGCCGCAGGGCACGGACATGGCGGCGTTGCCCGCCAGGTTGGCCGGGATGGTGCACAGGTCGGCGAGGTACATCGCCATGGGGTCGTCCACGCGCTCGCCGATGGGGAACGCGGTGGTGGGGGTGGTCGGCGAGATGACCACGTCGACCTGCTGGAAGGCGCGCTCGAAGTCCCGGGAGATCAGGGTGCGGACCTTCTGGGCGCTGCCGTAGTACGCGTCGTAGTAGCCGGAGCTGAGCGCGTACGTGCCGAGCATGATGCGGCGCTTGACCTCGGGGCCGAAACCGGCCTCGCGAGTGAGCGCGGTGACGTCCTCGGCGCTGCGCGTGCCGTCGTCGCCGACCCGCAGTCCGTAGCGCAGGCCGTCGAACCGGGCCAGGTTGGACGAGCACTCGGACGGCGCGATGAGGTAGTACGCGGCGAGCGCGTACTCGAAGGACGGGCAGGACAGCTCGACGACCTCGGCGCCGAGCTCGCGCAGCAGCTCGACCGACTCGTTGAACCGCTCCATGACGCCGGCCTGGTAGCCCTCGCCCGCGAACTCCTTGACGACGCCGACCCGCAGGCCCTTGACGTCGGCGTTGCGCGCGGCCTCCACGACCGGCGGGACCGGCGCGTTGATGGAGGTGGAGTCCATCGGGTCGTAGCCCGCGATGACCTCGTGCAGCAGCGCCGCGTCCAGCACGGTGCGGGCGCAGGGGCCGCCCTGGTCCAGGGAGGAACTGAAGGCCACCATGCCGTAGCGGGAGACCCCGCCGTAGGTCGGCTTGACGCCTACCGTGCCGGTGACGGAGGCCGGCTGGCGGATGGAGCCGCCGGTGTCGGTGCCGATGGCCAGCGGGGCCTGGAAGGAGGCGAGGGCCGCGGACGAACCGCCGCCGGAGCCGCCGGGGATGCGGGTGAGGTCCCACGGGTTCCCGGTCGGGCCGTAGGCGCTGTTCTCGGTGGAGGACCCCATGGCGAACTCGTCCATGTTGGTCTTGCCGAGGATGACGATGCCGGCCTGCTTGAGGCGGGCGGTCAGCGTCGCGTCGTACGGCGGGATCCAGCCCTCGAGGATCTTGGAGCCGACCGTCGTCGGGACGCCCTTGGTGGTGAAGATGTCCTTCAGCGCCAGCGGGACGCCCGCGAGGGGGCCCAGCTTCTCGCCGGCGGCGCGCTTGTCGTCGACGGCCTTGGCGGCCTTCAGGGCGCCCTCGGTGTCGACGTGCAGGAAGGCGTGGACCTTCTCGTCGACGGCCGCGATGCGGTCAAGGTGGGCCTTGGCGACCTCCACGGCGGAGGTCTGGCCGGAGGCGACGGCGGCCGCGGTCTCCGCGGCGGTGAGCCTGGTCAGATCGGTCATCGTGATCAGTCCTCCCCCAGGATCTGCGGCACCTTGAAGCGCTGCTTCTCCTGGGCGGGGGCGCCGGACAGCGCCTCCGCCGGGGTCAGGCTGGGCCTGACCTCGTCAGGGCGCATGACATTCGTCAGCGGCAGCGGGTGGGAGGTCGGCGGTACGTCCTCGCCGGCCACCTCGGAGACGCGGGCGACCGCGCCGATGATGGCGTCGAGCTGTCCGGCGAAGTGGTCGAGCTCTTCGTCCTTCAGCTCCAGACGCGACAGCCGGCCGAGGTGGGCGACCTCCTCGCGCGTGATGCCTGGCATGCAGCGATCCTCTGGGGGTGAGTTTGGTCTTTTCGCGCCCAATCCTATGGGCGCGGGCGCCCCGGGGGCGAAACGGTTTGCGCTTCACCCGGCCGGGGGCCGCCGTGACGTGCCCGCCGTGGCCACGGTGCAGCTGGGGCCGGTGAGGCCGGCGGGGCTCCCGCGCGCGGCGCGGCGGGTGCGGACCCGCTGGTCGCGGGCCCGCAAACGTTACTGCGCGTCGGGGACCGCGGCCCGCTCCTTCGCGGCCTCCAGCTCCGCCGGGCGGCGCCATCCCGCGCGGCCGCGCAGCCGCAGCCAGGCGGTGGTCTCCTCCGGGGGCATGGCGGCGGCGACGAGCCAGCCCTGGATCGCGTCACAGCCCAGGTCCCGCAGGCGCTCCCACGTCTCGTCGTCCTCGACGCCCTCCGCCACGACGAGGAGGCCGAGGGAGTGGGCGAGGTCGACCGTGCAGCGCACGATCTCCGCGTCCTCGGCGTCGACGGACAGCCGGGCGACGAATGAGCGGTCGATCTTCAGCTCGCTCACCGGCAGCCGCCGCAGGTGCACCAGAGAGGAGTACCCGGTGCCGAAGTCGTCCAGCGACATCTTCACCCCGTGCCCGGTCAGCCCGGCCATCGTGTCGGCGGCGCGCTGCGGGTCCTCCAGCAGCACGTGCTCGGTGATCTCCAGCTGCAGCGCCCCCGGCGGGACCCCGTGCCGGGCAAGGCGCGCGGCGACGGCCCCGGCGAAGCCGGGCGAGTGGACGTCGCGCGGCGAGACGTTGACCGCGACAGGGACGTCGAGGCCCATCGCCCGCCACCGGGCGACCTGCCCGAGGGCGGTCTCCAGGACGTACTCGGTGAGCTGCGGCATGAGCCCCGAGGTCTCGGCGATCGCGATGAACTCCTCCGGGCTGACCCGGCCGCGCTCGGGGTGCACCCAGCGGACGAGCGCCTCCAGGCCGGCGACCTTCCCGTCGAAGCGGACCTTCGGCTGGTAGTGCAGCTCGACCTCGCCGCGGTCCAGGGCCCGGCGCAGGTCACCGAGCAGGCCCAGACGGTCGGGGGTGTTGCCGTCGCGGGAGGACTCGTAGACCTCGACGCCGCTGCGGTCGCGTTTCGCCTGGTACATCGCGACGTCGGCGCGGCGCAGCAGGCCCTCGGCGTCACCGGCGTGATCGGGGTAGACGGCCACCCCGGCGCTGGCCTCGAGGACCAGGGTCAGGCCGTCGAGACTTAACGGCGAGCTCAGCGCGGCGACCAGGGCCCTGGCGATGCGCTGGGCGCGGGTCGGCGCGTCGCAGGTGGGGAGCAGCACGGCGAACTCGTCGCCGCCGAGCCGGGCGACCTCGGCGCCGCGCGGCAGGGCGAGCCGCAGTCGGTCGGCGATCTGCAGCAGGAGCCGGTCGCCGGCCATGTGGCCGAGGGTGTCGTTGACGGAGCGGAACTTGTCGAGGTCGATCAGGACCAGGGCGGCGCGCTCGCCGCTGCGGGCGGCGTCGTCGAGCGCGGTCCAGGTGCGCTCCAGCAGCCACTGACGGTTGGGCAGTCCGGTGAGGGGGTCGCGCAGTTGTTCCTCGGCGCGGGCGTGGGCGATCCAGAGCGTGGAGTCGAGCGCGATCAGGGGCACGGCGAACAGCGGCAGCAGCAGGGGCAGGTCGGCCGCGACGATGATGATCAGCGGGGAGATGCCGAGCAGTGCGACGCCGACGAAGCCCTGGCGTATCAGCGCGGTGCGGGCCACGGTGGGCAGCGCTCCGGCGCGCGGCACGATCGCATACCACAGAAGCGTGCGGGTCGCAGCCAGGTAGCCGAGTGCGGCGGCGAGCACCGCGGGGATGGCGGCCATCCCCCAAGTGGCGGGTTGCCAGGGCTGTTCGACGGACGGGTGGGTCCCGAAGGCGGAGAGCGCGAGCGAGGCCGCGCCGATGCCGAGGATGTCCACGGCGCCGTGCAGCAGCGCCTCCCGCCAGCGGTGCCGGCGGGCCGCGCCGACCAGGACGACGACGGCCAGGCTGACCAGCACCGCGGGCACCCAGCCGTAGAGCAGCAGCATGGCGAGGGTCAGGGCGGCGCCGGAGCCGGTGCCGCCCCACCAGCGGTCCCGGCCCATGGCGACCAGGTGGCCGACGATGATGCCGGTGAGCACGGCGAACGCCCAGCCGACGTCGCCGCCGGGGAAGAACGCGTTGCCGTCCACGAGTATCCGGACGACGCCCACGACCAGGGCCGCCGCGGCAGCGCCCACGACGGAGTACCTGAGTGCCGCCGCGGGCAGCACCGGCGCGGCCGGCCCGAGCAGCCGCTGCGCCGGTCCGGCGCTGTCCGTCGGTTCCATGCCCGTACCCTCTCGCAGCCGCGTGCGCCGTTCCACCACACGCCCTTGCCCGCGGCATTGACCGCCGGGCTGCTGGAGGGCCCAAGCCCGGAAGGCGCGCCTCTCAACAGTAGGGCGACAAAGGCTGTCACGGGCACCGATCGGCTGCTGTTGCCCGAATGGATCGCACTCTCCCGGATCGTTCCACTATGGGCCGAAAGGGTGATGATGGGGTGTCAGCCCTCCGGGTTCACGGCGGCCTCCCGGGCCGCGTCGGCACCCTGTCCGAGCAGCACGGCGAAGCCGTCCTCGTCCAGGATCGGCACCTTCAGCTGCACTGCCTTGTCGTACTTGGAGCCGGGGCTGTCGCCGACGACCACGAAGTCGGTTTTCCTGGAGACCGATCCGGTGACCTTGGCCCCGCGACTCACGAGCGCCTCCTTCGCACCGTCCCGGGTGTGGGTGGCGAGGGTGCCGGTGACGACGACGGTGAGGCCCTCCAGCGGGCGCGGCCCCTCGTCGGAGCCCTCCTCGGTGAAGCGGACCCCGGCCGCCTTCCACTTGCGCAGGATCGCGCGGTGCCACTCCTCCTCGTACCACTGCTTGAGGGAGGCGGCGATGATCCCGCCGACGCCGTCGACCCCCGCCAGGCGCTCCTCGTCGGCGGCGAAGACGGCGTCCAGGTCGCGGAACTCGCGGGCGAGGGCCTCGGCGGCGACCGGGCCGACGTGACGGATCGACAGGCCCGCGATGATGCGGGCGAGCGGGCGCTCCTTGGCCTTCTGGATGTTCTCCAGCATGGCCACCGCGTTCTTCTTCAGCTCTCCCTGCTGGTTGGCGAAGACCGGGACGACCTTCTCCTCGCCGGTGGCCGGGTCGCGCTTGGGCAGGCCGCTGTTCTGGTCGAGGACGTGGGCGCGGATGGGCAGCAAATCCTCGGGGGTGAGGTCGAACAGGTCGCCCTCGTCGCGCAGCGGCGGGTCGGCGGGCTCCAGGGGCCGGGTGAGCGCGGCCGCCGCGACGTAGCCGAAGTTCTCGATGTCCAGGCACTTGCGGCCGGCCAGGTAGAACAGCCGTTCCCGGATCTGCGCCGGGCAGCCCCGCGCGTTGGGGCAGCGCAGGTCGATGTCGCCCTCCTTCATGGGGCGCAGCGGGGTGCCGCACTCGGGGCACTGCGCGGGCATCACGAACTCGCGCTCGTCGCCGGCCCGCAGGTCGACGACCGGGCCGAGGATCTCCGGAATGACGTCGCCCGCCTTGCGCAGCACGACGGTGTCGCCGATGAGCACACCCTTGGCCTTCACCACGTCCTGGTTGTGCAGGGTGGCGAACTCGACCTCCGAGCCGGCCACCGTGACCGGCTCGACCACCGCGTACGGCGTCACGCGGCCCGTGCGGCCCACGCCGACCCGGATGTCGACCAGCTTGGTGTTGACCTCCTCCGGCGCGTACTTCCACGCGATGGCCCAGCGCGGCGCACGGGCGGTGGAGCCGAGCCGGCCCTGCAGCGGGATCTCGTCGACCTTGACCACGATGCCGTCGATCTCGTGCTCGACGTCGTGGCGGTGCTCGCCGTAGTAGGCGATGGTCTCCTTGACCTCGGCGAGCGTGCCGACCACCCGGGCGTACCTGGTGGTGGGCAGGCCCCATTCGTGCAGCAGTTCGTAGGCGTGCGACTGGCAGTCGATGGCGAAGCCCTCGCGGGCGCCGATGCCGTGCACCACCATGTGCAGCGGGCGGCTCGCGGTGACCCGGGGGTCCTTCTGCCGCAGGGAGCCGGCGGCGGCGTTGCGCGGGTTGGCGAAGGGCTTGTCGCCGGCCTCGACCAGGCGGGCGTTGAGCTCCTCGAACTTCTCCATGGGGAAGAAGACCTCGCCGCGGATCTCGACCAGGGCGGGGACGCGCTCCCCCGCCAGCCGGTCGGGGATCTCGGCGATCGTGCGGACATTGGGCGTGATGTCCTCGCCGGTGCGGCCGTCGCCGCGGGTGGCGGCGCGCACCAGGCGGCCGTTCTCGTACGTGAGGTTGACGGCGAGCCCGTCGACCTTCAGTTCGCACAGGAAGTGATAGGTGCCGCCCTCGCCCGCCGGGGGGCCCAGTTCCGCGACGAGGCGGTCGGCCCAGGCGTTCAGCTCCTCCTCGGTGAAGGCGTTGTCGAGGGAGAGCATGCGCTCGCGGTGCTCGACGGAGGTGAACTCCGTCGCGTACACGCCGGCGACCTTCTGCGTCGGCGAATCCGGCGTGCGCAGCGAGGGGTGCTCGTCCTCCAGCGCCTCCAGCCGCCGCAGCAGCTTGTCGAAGTCGGCGTCGCTGATGACCGGCTGGTCCTTGACGTAGTAGCGGAAGCGGTGCTCCTCGACCTGCTCGGCCAGGGAGGCGTGCAGCTCGCGCGCCTTCGCCGGCACATCCTCGTTCCTGGCGCCCTCGGGGATCACGGAGTCCTCCACGTCCACGTCCTTCCTCATCCCAGACTCACTCAGGGTTGTCGACGAGCGAGCGTGCCGCCTTCGCGCAGTGCACCAGAGCGGCACGGGCATAGGCCGGCGAGGCCCCCGCCAGACCGCAGGACGGGGTCACCGCCACGGAGGTGCCCAGATCCCCCGGCGACAGCCCCAGCCTGCGCCACAGCGCCCGAACACCACCGACGCTACCCGCAGGGTCCGACAATGGGGCGTCGGTCCCCGGGACGACACCGGTGAAGAGCGCGGTTCCCGCCTCGACCGCCTCACCGAAAGCGTCCCAGTCACTCTCCGTGAGCAGCGAGAAATCGAACGACACCCCCGCCACGCCGGCCCGCCGCAGCAGCGCGAAGGGCACCTCCGGAGCGCAGGAGTGCGCGATCACCGGTACGTCACCGACGGCCGCCATCACGTCCCGCAGCGCGCCCTCGACGACGCCCCGGTCCGCCGCACGGTGCGTGCGATAGCCGCTGGCGGTCCTGACCCGCCCCTGGAGCACGGCGGTGAGCGAGGGCTCGTCCAGTTGCAGCACGGGCCGCGCGCCGGGGATGCGCCGGCGTACCTCCTCAAGGTGCAGCCGCAGGCCCTCGCCGAGCGAGGCGGCCAGGTCGCGGCAGGCGCCCGGGTCGGAGAGCGCCGCCTCACCGTTCTTCAGCTCGACGGAGGCCGCGAGCGTCCACGGCCCGACGGCCTGGAGCTTGAGAAGGCCCTCGTGGCCCTGGGTGAACTCCTCCAGGGCGTCCAGGTCCTCCCCCAGCCATGCCCTGGCCCGGCGGGTGTCCCGGCCCGGGCGGTCGCCGAACCGCCACCCGCTGGGCTCCACGCGCGCGTACAGCTCGACCAGCAGCCCGAGCGTGCGGCCGATCATGTCCGCGCCCGGGCCCCGCGCGGGCAGCTCCGGCAGGAACGGCAGCGCCTCCAGCGCCCCCGTCGCCGTCCGTGCCGCCTCACGCGCGTCACCTCCCGGCATCGAGCCCACACCGGTGGCCGACCCTTGGGGCAGCCGGAACTTCGCTTCGGTAGCTTCCGTGCTCACCGGTGCAGCCTACGACGACGGGCGCGTCAGGCTCCCGGCCGGATCGTCAGGTCGTTGATCTCGGCGTCCCGAGGCAGGTCGATCGCCGTCAGGATCGCCGTCGCCACCGATTCGGGGGCGATCCAGCGCGAGGGGTCGTACGCCTTGCCCTCCTGCTGGTGCACCTTGGCCTGCATTGGCGTGGCGGTGCGGCCCGGATAGACGGAGGTGACCCGCACCCCGTTGGCGTGCTCCTCGTGACGCAGGGAGTCGGCGAGCGCCTTGAGGCCGTGCTTGCTGGCCGCGTAGGCGCCCCACTCGGCGTGCGCGTTGAGCCCGGCGCCGGAGTTGACGAAGACCACATGGCCTCGGGAGAGCCGCAGTTGGGGAAGGACGAGCCGGGTGAGCTCGGCGGGGGCCACGAGGTTGGCGGCGAGCGTCCGGTTCCAGACCTTCGGGGTGAGCTCGCCGACCGGCGCCAGGTCCACGACGCCCGCGATGTGCAGCAGGGAGTCCAGCCGGTCCGGCGGCGACTGGTGGCCCAGCGCCCAGGACAGCCGCTCCGGCTCCGCGAGGTCACCGACAAGGGTGTGCGCGCCCGGGAAGCGGTCGGCCAGCTCCTTGGCGCGTCCCGCGTCGCGGGCCAGCAGCCACAGTTCGTCGCCGCGGTCGAGGAGGCGCCGCGCCACGACGGCGCCGATGCCGGAGCCCGCGCCGGTGATCAGATGAATCGACATGGGCCCCATGCTGTCATCCCCGCCGGCTCAGACGATGCCGGCGTGCTCCTCCAGGTAGGCGAGCGCCGAGACGCCGTCCTCCGCGAAGAACACCAGGTCGGTGAGGGGCAGCGGCAGGAAGCCCTCCTCGTCCATGCGCTGGAACTGCTCCTTGAGCCCGTCGTAGAAGCCCGCCGTGTTGAGCAGCACGACCGGCTTGGTGTGCAGCCCGTGCTTCTTCAGCTCAAGGATCTCGGTCGCCTCGTCCAGCGTGCCGGTGCCGCCCACCATGACCACCACGGCGTCCGCGCGCGCCAGCAGCTCCGCCTTGCGCCCGGCGAGGTCGGCCGCGATCACCATCTCGTCGGCGCCCTCGCGGGCCTTGGCCGCCAGGAACTCCACCGACACCCCGACCAGGCGCCCGCCGTGCTCCTGCACCCCGTCCGCCATCACCTTCATCAGGCCCACGTCCGAGCCGCCCCACACCAGGGCGTGGCCGCCCTTGCCGATCAACTCGGCGAACTGGCGGGCGGGTTCGGTGTAGCGGGGCTCGAGGTCGGCGGCGGAGAGGAAGACGCAGATGTTCATGCGGGCCAGTCTGGCGCAGGGCCCCGGGCGCCGGGCAGGGGGCCTGCCCCGTTCCGTACCCGAACCCCGCGCTCAGGCGTTGGCGGCGGCGCGGCGGCTGCGCTCCGTCGTGGCGATCGTCGCCGAGCCGACGACGCGCGTGCCGTCGTAGAGCACGACCGCCTGGCCCGGCGCGACGCCGCGAACGGGACCGCCGGTGAAGCGGACGCTCAGTTCGTCACCGGCCAGCTCGGCGGTGACGGGCACGTCGTCGCCGTGGGCGCGCAGCTGGGCGGTGTACGCACGCGGCCCGGCGCCGTCGGGCGCGGTGCCGCACCAGCGCGGGCGGATGGCGGTCAGGGCCGTGACGTCCAGCGCCTCGGCCGGGCCGACGGTCACCGTGTTGTTCACCGGCGAGATGTCCAGTACGTAGCGCGGCTTGCCGTCGGCGGCGGGCACGCCCAGGCGCAGGCCCTTGCGCTGGCCCACGGTGTAGCCGTAGGCGCCGGAGTGGGTGCCCAGGCGGTTGCCGCCCTCGTCGAGGATGTCGCCCTCGGCGGTGCCCAGGCGCTGGGCGAGGAAGCCCTGAGTGTCGCCGTCCGCGATGAAGCAGATGTCGTGGCTGTCCGGCTTCTTCGCCACGGACAGGCCGCGCCGGGCCGCCTCCGCCCGGATCTCGTCCTTGGTGGTGAGGGTGTCGCCCAGCGGGAACATGGCGTGCGCCAGCTGCCGCTCGTCGAGGACGCCCAGCACGTACGACTGGTCCTTGGCCGCGTCGGAGGCGCGGTGCAGTTCGCGGGAGCCGTCGGGGTTGACCACGACAGTGGCGTAGTGGCCGGTGCACACGGCGTCGAAGCCGAGGGCGAGCGCCTTGTCGAGCAGCGCGGCGAACTTGATCTTCTCGTTGCAGCGCAGGCAGGGGTTGGGCGTGCGGCCCGCGGCGTACTCGGCGACGAAGTCGTCGACGACGTCGGCGCGGAAGCGGTCGGCGAGGTCCCAGATGTAGAAGGGGATGCCGATCACGTCGGCGGCGCGGCGGGCGTCGTGGCTGTCCTCGATCGTGCAGCAGCCGCGGGCTCCGGTGCGGAAGGACTGCGGGTTCGCGGAGAGGGCGAGGTGCACGCCCGTGACGTCGTGCCCCGCTTCGGCGGCGCGGGCGGCCGCCACGGCCGAGTCGACGCCACCGCTCATCGCGGCGAGCACGCGGAGGCGACGGCCGTCGCCAGGGCCTGTGGGTGCACCGGGGAAGTCAGTCATAGCGCCTCCTAGAGTACGGCGCCCCGGCGGAACTCCGGCGGGCCGGTTGCCGCGAGTGCGGGCCCCTGGCGGGGGTGCGGGTGCGTGGGCAGGTGGGGGTGCGCATCTCCGGTGCGGGCGCGTGGGCGGGCGCGGGTCCGTTGCGCGTGCGGCGGGCGGTCTCCCACCCGCCCACCGGCCACCGCCTGCGCTGCGTGAACGGGGGGCGGCACGCTGCCGCACACGGTGGCCACCCGCACACGACCACGATGCCGCACGGGCGGGCCGGCGGGACAAGCCCGCCGCGGGCGCTACATGAGGCCCGCGCTGCGGGCGCGGGCCACCGCGGGGCCGATGGCCTCGCCGAGGACCGCGACGTCCTCCGCCGTCGACGTGTGCCCGAGGGAGAACCGCAGGGAGCCCCGCGCGAGGTCGGGGTCGGCGCCCATCGCGAGGAGGACGTGGCTGGGCTGGGGCACGCCCGCGGTGCACGCGGACCCGGTGGAGCACTCGATGCCCTGGGCGTCGAGCAGCATCAGCAGGGAGTCCCCCTCGCACCCGGGGAAGGAGAAGTGCGCGCTGGCCGGCAGGCGGCCGGCGGCGGCGGGATCGCCGTTGAGGATGGCTTCGGGGACGGCCTCGCGGACCCGGGCGACCAGGTCGTCGCGGAGGGCACCGATCTCCCGGGCGAACTCCTCGCGCCGCTGCGCGGCGAGCGTCCCGGCGACGGCGAACGCGGCGACCGCGGGGACGTCGAGGGTGCCGGAGCGTACGCCGCGCTCCTGGCCGCCGCCGTGGAGGATGGGGACCGGCCCCACCTCGCGCCGGAGCACCAGCGCCCCGACCCCGTACGGGCCGCCGATCTTGTGCCCGGTGACGGTCATCGCGTCGAGCCCGGAGGCCGCGAAGTCCACCTCGACCTGGCCGAGGGCCTGGACGGCGTCGGAATGCAGCGGCACCTCGAACTCCCGGGCCACTGCGCTGAGTTCGGCGACCGGGAAGATCGTGCCGACCTCGTTGTTGGCCCACATCACCGTGGCGAGGGCGACATCGTCCGGGTCGCGAGCGACGGCCTCGCGCAGGGCCTCGGGATGGACGCGCCCGTGGGTGTCGACCGGGAGCCACTCGACCCGGGCGCCCTCGTGCGTGGCGAGCCAGTCGACGGCGTCGAGGACGGCGTGGTGCTCGACGGGGCTGGCCAGGACGCGGGTGCGCCGGGGGTCGGCGTCGTGGCGGGCCCAGTACAGTCCCTTGACGGCGAGATTGTCGGCCTCGGTGCCGCCCGCGGTGAAGACGATCTCGCTGGGGCGGGCGCCGAGCGCGGCGGCCAGGGACTCGCGGGACTCCTCCACCGTGCGTCTGGCCCGGCGGCCGGCCGCGTGGAGGGAGGAGGCGTTGCCTGTGACGGCAAGGTGCGCGGTCATCGCCTCGACGGCTTCCGGCAGCATCGGGGTCGTGGCGGCGTGGTCGAGGTAGGCCATGATGAGCGTGATTCTACGGGCGGCGCGGCCCCTCCCCGGACCTGGGCCCGCCCGGGGCCCCGCCGTGCCCGTCGGTGCCCCGCTACATGTGGAGCTCCTCCGCGGCGGTGGTGCGCCGGTGCCAGGCGCGCGGGGCGCGCCAGTGGAAACGCATGGCCAGCAGCCTCAGGACGAAGGCGCTGACGACGGCGAGGACCCCGGTGCCGGGGGTCAGGGCCTCGAACTTGATGAGCAGCACCACGACGGTGGCCCCCACGATGGCCGGCACCGCGTACAGGTCGCGGTCCCAGCGCAGCAGGGAGGGGACCTCGTTGCCGAGCAGGTCGCGCAGCACGCCGCCGCCGACGGCGGTGGCGAGCCCCAGGGTGGCGGAGGCGGTGAGGTTGAGGCCGTAGTCGTAGGCCTTGGTGGTGCCGGCGACGCAGAACAGGCCGAGGCCGGCCGCGTCGAAGATGTTGATGGTGGTGTTGATCCGTTCGACCTGGGGGTGCAGGAAGAACACCACCGTGGTGGCGATCAGCGGGGTCAGGAAGTATCCGAGGTCGGTGAAGGCGGCCGGCGGGACCGCCCCGATGATCAGGTCCCTGATCAGCCCTCCGCCCAGCGCGGTGACCTCGGCGAGCACCGCCATGCCGAAGACGTCGTAGTTCTTGCGTACGGCGAGCAGCGCGCCGGAGATCGCGAAGACGAAGATTCCGACGAGGTCGAGCACGTGCTGGACGGAGTGACTGAACAGTTCGGTTTGCACCGGTCCCATTGTGCCGGGTGGGTGGCTAGGCCTTTTCGGCCGTCTTCCCGGCCGCCCCGCCGCCGGAGTCGCCGTCGGTGTTCTCCGGGTGGTGGCAGGCCACCTCGTGCCCGGTGGCCAGGGTGACCAGCGGTGGCTCCGTGGTCTTGCAGACCTCGGTCGCCTTCCAGCAGCGGGTGTGGAAGCGGCAGCCGGACGGCGGGGAGATCGGCGACGGGACGTCGCCGGTCAGCAGGATCCGCTCACGCTTGGCGCGCCGCTTGGGGTCCGGCACCGGCACCGCGGAGAGCAGCGCGTTGGTGTAGGGGTGCATCGGCTTGGTGTAGAGGGACTCGCGGTCCGCGACCTCCACGATCTTGCCGAGGTACATCACCGCGATGCGGTCCGACACATGCCGGATGACCGACAGGTCGTGCGCGATGATCACGTAGGTCAGGCCGAGCTCGCTCTGCAGATCGTCCAGGAGGTTGACCACCTGGGCCTGGATGGAGACGTCGAGCGCCGACACCGGCTCGTCCGCGACCACGAGCTTGGGCTTGAGCGCCAGCGCGCGGGCGATGCCGATGCGCTGCCGCTGGCCGCCGGAGAACTCGTGCGGGTAGCGGTTGTAGTGCTCGGGGTTGAGGCCGACCAGCTCCAGGAGGTTCTGCACCTCCTTCTTCACCCCGCTCTCCGTCTGCACCTTCTGCAGCCGGAACGGCGCGCCGACGATGGTGCCTACGGTGTGCCGCGGGTTGAGGGAGGAGTACGGGTCCTGGAAGATCATCTGCACGTCGCGGCGGAGCGGGCGCATGCCCGCGGTGCCCAGGTGCGTGATGTCGCGGCCCTCGAACTCGATCTTCCCGCCGGTCGGTTCGAGCAGCCGGGTGATCAGCCGGCCCATGGTGGACTTGCCGCACCCGGACTCGCCGACCACGCCGAGGGTCTCCCCGGGGTTGACGTGGAAGTCGATGCCGTCGACCGCCCTCACCGCGCCGACCTGGCGGCGCAGCAGGCCCTTGGTGATCGGGAAGTGCTTGACCAGGCCGCTCACCTTGAGCAGCGCATCCGACCCGTCGGCGGTCGACTGCTGGGGGATCGTCATCTCCTGGCCTTTCACAGCTTCGGCGCAATCTCTTCGGTCCAGATGCGCTCCCGGTCCGCCACGCCCAGGTGGCAGGCGGCGTGGTGCCGGCTACCGACCTCGCGCAGTTCCGGAACGACGGTGGTGCTGGCGCCGCCGGTGAGCTCCGCGTACGGGCAGCGCGGGTGGAAGGCGCAGCCGGACGGCACGTTGATGAGGCTCGGCGGCGAGCCCTTGACCGGGTTGAGACGTTCGGTGCGCTCACGGTCGAGGCGCGGCATCGAGCCCAGCAGTCCCCACGTGTAGGGGTGCTGGGGCTCGTAGAAGACCTTGTCGGCCGGCCCGCGCTCCACGCAGCGCCCGCCGTACATCACCAGGATGTCGTCCGCGAGCTCGGCGACGACGCCGAGGTCGTGGGTGATGATGACGACCGCGGAGCCGAACTCCTTCTGCAGGTCCCGGATGAGGTCCAGGATCTGCGCCTGCACGGTCACGTCGAGCGCGGTGGTCGGCTCGTCGGCGATGAGCAGGTCAGGGTTGTTGGACAGCGCCATGGCGATCATCGCGCGCTGGCGCATGCCGCCGGAGAACTGGTGCGGGTAGTCGTCGACGCGCTTGTCGGGCTGCGGGATGCCGACGCGGTCGAGCATCTCGATCGCGCGCTTGCGGGCCACGGCCTTGGACACGTCGTGGTGCACCCGGTACGCCTCGACGATCTGTGCGCCGACGGTGAAGTAGGGGTGCATCGCGGACAGCGGGTCCTGGAAGATCATCGCGACGTCCTTGCCGCGCAGCCGCCGGACCTCGTCCGGGTCGGCGCCGATCAGCTCCTTTCCGTCGAGCCAGATCTCGCCGGACATCCGGGCCTTGCTGCGGCCGTACTGGCCGGCCCGGTGCAGGCCCATGATGGCCAGCGAGGTGACGGACTTGCCGGAGCCGGACTCGCCGACGATGCCGAGGGTCTTGCCCTTCTCCAGCTGGAAGGAGAGGCCGTCGACGGACTTCACCAGGCCGTCGTCGGTCGGGAAGTGCACCTTGAGGTCGCGGACCTCCAGAAACGCCGTGGGCTGTGCCTTCCCGGCCACCGGCTCGTTCGGGGCGGAGTCCGCCCCGGTACCGGACTTCTGGATGGGGAGGTCGGTCATGACAGCCTCACGCGCGGGTCGACGACGGCGTACAGCAGGTCTACGAGGAGGTTGGCCACCACCACGGCGACGGCCGCGATCAGCGTGACGCCGAGGATCAGCGGGAAGTCCTTGTCCGAGATCGCCTTCACCGCCGCTTGGCCGATGCCGGGCAGGCTGAACGTCGTCTCGGTGAGGATCGCACCGCCCACCAGGGCGCCGAGGTCCATGCCGAGGATGGTGAGCACCGGGGTCATGGTCGAGCGCATGGCGTGCTTGCCGATCACGACCGGCTCGCGCAGGCCCTTGGCGCGCGCGGTGCGGATGTAGTCCTCGCCCATGATCTCCAGCATGGTGGCCCGGGTCATCCGGGCGTACATGGCGGCATAGAGGAAGGCGAGGGTGACCCAGGGCAGCAGCATGCCGCCGAACCAGCCCGAGGGCGAATCACCGAACGGCACATACTGGCCGTCGATCCATCCGAGCCCGTAGACGACCACCGCGAGGGCGATCATGCCGGTGAAGTAGATGGGGAGCGAGACACCGGCGAGCGCCACCGTCATCAGGGAACGGTCCAGCGCGGAGCCGCGCTTGAGGGCGGAGACGACACCGGTGCCGACACCGACGACGACCCAGATGACACAGGCGCCGGCGGCCAGCTGCAGGGTCACCGGGAGACGGTCGGTCAGGACCGGCCAGATCGCCTGCTCGTTGCGGAAGGAGTAGCCGAAGCAGGGGGCGGGGCAATGGGTGACGTCCGTGCCGTTGGCGTAGTCACGCCCGGCCAACAGCCCCCACAGGAACTTGCCGAACTGCACGAGGATGGGATCGTCGAGGCCCATCTTCTTCCGAATGCCCTCAAGGGAGGCCGGGTCCGCCTGCTTCCCGATGAAGTAGGTGGCGGGGTCGACACCGACCCATTTGGGGATCAGGAAGAAGATCCCGAAGGTCACCAACGTGATGACCAGCAACATGACGACGACAGCGAACAGTCGCCGGATGATGTATGCAAGCACTGTGCTCGGCCCGGCGGCGGCCCGGGGGTTCCCCGGGCCGCCGCACGCGGCCATCACCTGCCCTTCGTGCCTAGCGGGTGTGGCACTCGATCGATTCGAGGGTTGTTACTTCACGCCCAGCGAGGCGTAGTCGTAGCGGCCGTTGTACGCGTCGGCCGTGTAGACGTTGGTCAGGCGCGAGCTGCGCCAGATGATGTTCTTCTCGAAGGTGAAGGGCAGGTAGTACGCGCCCTCGGAGACCTTCTGGTTGATCTGCTTGTACAGCTCGGCCGCCGCGTTCGGGTCGGTCTGCTGCAGCGCCTGGTCGAACAGGCCGTCGATCGACTTGTCCTTGATCTCGGCGAAGTTGTTGTTGCCGCTCTCAAGGATGAACCGGCTGTCGACCAGCGGCTGGAGGAAGCCCTGACCCGACGGGAAGTCGGCGCCCCAGCCCATGATGATGATGCCGTAGCCCTTGGACTTGACCGTCTTCGGGGCACCGATGATGCCGGCGGTCTGCGCACCGTCGAACTCGTCGAGCTCGGTGGTGATGCCGACCTTCTTCAGCGACTCCTGCAGCGACTCGGCCGTCGCGATCTCGATCGGCTTGTTGTTGCGGACCGCGATCGTGGTCTTGAAGCCCTTGGGCTGGCCGCAGGCCTCGAGCTCCTTCTTGGCCTCTTCGACGTTGCCCGTCGTGTCCTTCAGGACGTTGTACGGGTCGTACTTGCCGTCGGCGCCCTTGATGCCCAGCGGGAGCATGTTCGGGGCGATCTCGCCGCCGGCCTGCGGGCCGCCGCGGGCGGTCTGCAGCGACTTGTGGTCGGCCGCGAGGATGACCGCCTTGCGGCAGTGGACGTTGTCCATCGGCTTGACCGTCGTCGGGAAGACCGCGTAGCGGATGAAGCCGGTGTTCGGGTTGTCGGCGTTGGCCTTGTTCTTGCCGAGCACCTCGGCGCGCGCGGCCTGGCCGACGCCGGTGGCGTTCAGGTCCAGGTCGTAGTCGCCGTTGATCAGGCGCTTGTCCATGTCGTCGGCGTTGGTGGTCAGGGTGACCGTGATCTTGTCCGGCAGCGCCTTGCGGAGGTCGTCGGTGGACGCGCTCCAGTTGGTGTTGCGGACCAGGACCATCGACTTGTTCGGCGTGTACGACTGGAACTTGTACGGGCCGCTGGAGAACGGCTTGAGGCCGTACTTCGCACCGGTGTCCTTGGCCGCGGGAACCGGGGAGCCGGACGGCATCGCCAGCATCTGCTCGAAGTCGCTGTTGGGCTTCGGCAGGTGGAAGACGATGGTCTTGTCGTCCGGCGTCTCGATGGCCGTCAGACCGAGCTTGTCGGCGGAGGTGTCCTTGTACGGGCCCTTGTACTTGCCCTCGGGGTCGAGCACCTGCTGCAGGTAGATCGGGCCACCGGAGATGACGTCCTGCGCCCAGATGCGCTCGATGCCGTACTTGACGTCCTTGGAGGTCAGCGGGGAGCCGTCCTCCCACTTCAGGCCGTCCTTCAGGGTGTACGTGTAGGTCTTGCCGCCGTCGCTGACCTTCGCGAGGCCGGTCGCGAGGTCCGGCTTCAGCGTGGTGCTGGCCAGACCCGGCTCCGGGGTGAAGGAGACCAGCTGACGGGTGTAGTACCGGGCGAAGTCCCACATGAAGCCGTAGTAGCCACGCTGCGGGTCCCAGGAGTCGGCGTCCTGCGTGCCGATGAACTTGAGCGTGCCGCCCTTCTTGTCGGACGCGTTCGCCACCTTGTTGACGGCGGCGTTGAATCCGGGGGCCTTGGCGTTGCCGTCGGACTTGCCACCGCCGCCTCCGCCGCCGCAAGCGGCGGTCGACAGCAGCGCGGCGACCACGACGGCCGTCCCTGCGGCCAGCCTGCGCCTCGATGAGCGTGGGGATGTCACTTTTTCGTAACCTCCGTGATTCGCGGTCCGCGGCTTTGCGCGGGCCTGCGGTCCTTCTCGGTGAGAAGCCACCTGACGGGAATGGCAGGGGCGGTGTGCGAGGGCTAGCGGGAGCCCTTCGGGTCCAGCGCATCCCGTACGCCGTCACCGAAGAGGTTGAAGGCGAGCACGGTGATGAAGATCGCGAGGCCCGGGATCAGCATGAAGATCGGGTCCGTCTCGTAGAAGGACAGCGCCTTGAAGAGCATCTGTCCCCACGACGAGGTGGGCGGCTTCACGCCGACCCCGAGGAAGCTCAGGGCGGCCTCGGTGAGGATGTTCGTCGGGATCATCAGCGTCGCGTAGACGGTGATCGGCGCGACGAGGTTCGGGAGCAGTTCCCGGAAGAGGATGTAGCCACGGCCCGCACCCAGGCTGCGGGCCGCGTCGACGTACTCGCGTTCCCGCAGGCTCAGGGTCTGGCCGCGGACGATGCGCCCGACGTAGGGCCAGCCGAAGAACCCGATGACTACCACCAGCACGCCCATGCGCACGCCGGTGCCGCTGAAGCCCAGCAGCGAGTTCGGCATGACCGAGACCAGGGACATGATGAACAGCAGCTGGGGGAAGGCCAGCAGGACGTCCATCACGCGGCCGATGGCGGCGTCGACCCAGCCGCCGAAGTAGCCGGCCATGATGCCGAAGAAGGTGCCGAGGACCACCGCGACGATCGCCGAGAGGAAGGCCACCAGCAGGGAGATCCGCGTCCCGTAGACGATGCGGCTGAAGACGTCGCGGCCGTTGACCGGCTCCACGCCGAGGAGGTAATCCCCGCTGATGCCGCCCCACTTGCCGGTGGGGGTCCCGAAGAGCGGGTCGATCTTGTTCTCGTGGAAGTCGTTCGGCGGGTGACCGAGGGCGCTGACGATGAGGGGGGCGAAGATCGCGACCAGGATGAGGAAGACGACGATCACGCCGCCTGCCAGCGCCACCTTGTCGCGCTTGAGGCGCATCCATGCGATACGCCCGGGCGAGCGGCCCTCGATCGCCTTCGCGGGTATGTCGGCGGCGACGTCGGCGACGGCCGTCTCAGCGGTGTCGTGCAGCGGTGCTGTCATGTCTCCTCGTGCATCCCCCTGCCGGCGGTGGCCGGCTTCGCCTGGCCGTCCGCCCGGGTCGACGGAGCGGACCGACCATGTCGGGCGCAGCTCTTGATGGTGGTGCGGTGGCGCTGGTCTGTGTGTTTGGCTTGTGATGAATCGTTAAGGCGACGTGTGAGGCGCCTTGGTGCGCGAGTCTTCATGGGGCATGGATCACGCGCCAGACCCCACAGGGAAGCGATGCGCAACCGTGATGTGGTGAGCCTTCGCCTGTTATTACCGCAGTGTTACGCGCGTTGACAGATCGCCGCGATGCAACGGGAGTCGCTACCTTCGATCCCATGAATGATCGGCTTCGCTCGGTGTGCGACCTGATGGTCCCCGTGGTCAGGGAGATGGCGGGACTTCACGAGTACGACGGCCAGGTGCAGGATCTGTCGCCCGACGGCGTCCGCCGCGGACTGTCCTCGCTCGCCCACGCCCGGCTCCGCGAACCGGCCCTTCCCGACTCCCACGACGAGCGGCACCTGTCGGTCTTCGAGGACACCCTCAAGGTCCAGTACGGCGAGCTGGAACTGCACCGACGTGACCCATATCCGCATTTGTCCAATCTCGAACTCACCGCGTACGACCGCGAGTACGCGCCCCGCGAGGAGCTCGCCGAGGCCCGCAGGCGCCACCTCCAGCAGTGGCCGGACGCCGTCGACGCGGCCATCGCCTCGCTCGACCGGGTGAGCGCGCCGGTCGCCGGGGCACTCCTCGGGGCGGTCCGCGGCCTGGCCGCCGACCTCGATCCGGACCGTGAGCCGCAGGCCGGCCCCGCGCTCGCCGCGCACGCCAGGCTGGTCGACCACATCGCCCGCGCAGCCGAGACCGGCGACCCCGACCCACGGCTCGGCGGGGCGGCGCTGGCCCTGCTGATGGGCAGTCAAGAAGGCTTGCACGTCGACCTGTCGGCCCTCGCCGACGAGGCCGAGCGCGAGCGGGACCGGCTCACCGCGATCCTCACGGACTCCTGCCGGCGGCTGGACCCGAAGGCCGGCGTGGACGAGCTCATCCCGCGGCTGCTCGCCGACCACCCGGACGCGGACGGGGTCATCCCCGAGGCCGCCCGGCTCACGGACGAGGTCATCGACTTCACCCGGCAGCGGGGGCTCGTGCCCTGGCTCGACGGCGACTGCCTCGTCGGGCCGGCACCGCCGTCGCGCCGCTGGTCGATGGCGATGATGACCTGGGCCGCGCCGGAGGAGGCCGACTCCGCGTCCTGGTACCACGTCACCCCGCCGGAGCCGGACTGGCCGGAGGAGGAACGCGAGGAGTGGCTCTCGGTCTTCAGCCGCACGAGCCTGCCGGCGATCACCGTCCACGAGGTGGCGCCCGGCCATTTCGCCCACGGCCGGGCATTGCGGCACGCAGCCACGCAGGTGCGGCGCGTCCTGCACTCGCTGTCCTTCTGTGAGGGCTGGGCGCACTACGTCGAGGAGGTCTGCCTCGAGGAGGGCTTCCGGGCCCGCGACCCCCGCTTCGCGATCGGTGTGGCCCTGGAGGCGCTCGTGCGCGTCACCCGGCTCGCGTGCGCCATCGGGCTGCACACGGGGGCGATGACGCTGGAGGAGGCCACGCAGCGGTTCATGCGGGACGCCCACCTCGCCCGGGCCGGCGCGGCCTCCGAGGCGCGGCGTGGCACCTTCGACGCGGCGTACGGGCGGTACACCTGGGGCAAACTGGAGATCATGCGGCTTCGTGAGCGCGCCCGGCGCGACTGGGGGCCGGGGTTCTCGCTGCAGCGGTTCCACGGGGCGCTGCTGGAGCTGGGCAGCCCGCCCCTGGGTCTCATCGACGCGGCCCTCTGACCGGGTGGGGCCCTCGCGGGGCGCCTGCGGGTGCGGGAGGGGTGCCCTGCGGGTGCGTGGGCGGGTGCGGGTACGTTGCGCCTGCGGCGGGCCGTCTCCCACCCGCCCGCCACCGCCTGCGTTGCGTGCACGGGGGGCGGCATCGCCCACAGGGGCCACCCGCACCCGCCGACGATGCCGCACGGGTGGGCGGGCGGGAAAAGAGCCCACCGCAGGACAACAACGCGCGAGCCGCCCACGAACCGGCACCGCCGCACCGCGGGGAACCCGCCGCAGGCGTCAGTAGGGCTGTGGGGCCCAGCCGTACGTCGCCCCGGGTGCCCCTGCCACGCCCGGCGCACCGTGGGCGTCGCGGGAGTAGAAGGGTTGCGCGGAGGCCCGCATCCACATGCCGACCGGGTCGTACTCGTCCGTGAGGGCGACCGTGGCGACCGGCAGCCCCTGCGGCACCGCCCCGAGGGCGGACTGCATCATCAGGCGCACCGATTCCGCGGCCTGGGGCCCGGCGTCGTAGAGGTCGACACCGATCGCGAGGTACGGCTCGCCCAGCACGGGCTGGACCCAGGCGCGCCGCAGCGAGCGGACTGCCGGGTTGCGATGGGCCTGCTGGCACAACAGGGCGTAGTACTGGGGGATCTGGAGCGCGGGCTCGCCGATCCGCAGCGGTCCGGCCGGGGAGCGGTCGAGGCCGAGGCAGACACGCCGCAGGTCGAGCCACGGGATGCCGACACCGCCGCCGGGGGCGTGCGGGTTGAGCCACAGGCCCCAGCGGTCGGGGAACAGCGAGGCCGCGATCTCGCGGCCGGACACCACCTCGTGGGCCCGGTTCCAGCCGCTTGCGGCGAACTCCTGCGGTGAGGTCACGCAGGGCGCGTAGCCGTGGCCGGCGACCTCCATGTTGCCGTACTGCGCGTCCGCCCCGCCGGGGGTCCCCTGCCAGAGCAGCATCCACACCTGGCTGTCGGCGAGGGCCCGCAGCACTTCCTCGTAGGCGTCGTACCTACCGGGCGTCACCTGCCGGAGCGCATGCTCCAGCCCCCCGCCCCCTCCCACGCCGGCGCTCACGTGTCCCGCCCTTCCGCGTCTGCCTTGTCCGCGTCGTCTGCTTCGCCGAATGACTCGGGTGTCGTGCCGGACCCAGGTTATGCGCCCGTGCCGACATAGAAGGGTCGCACGCGCTCCAGCATCCAGTCGCCGATGGGGTCCTGCGCGACGTCCAGCAGGACCAGATTGACCTGCCAGGGCAGCGGTACGGCGCCGAGCGCGCGCCCGAGGGCGGCCATGGCGGCGGCCCGGTCCTCCTCCTGCCAGCGGTCGAGTTCGACGCCGACGAAGAGCGTGGCGGGGTCGCCCTCGACGCTGGCCAGCGCGCGGCGGGCGGAGAGCACGACGGGGATCACGGCGAACTCGCCCGCGGCGGCGGCCAGAAAGTCGACCGGCTCCTCGTCCGGCGAGGGTTCCCACAGCCGGACCCGGGCCCCGGTCGGGGTGCCGGGCTCGCGGTCGGTGCGGCACAGCTCCATCACGGCGGCGGGCGGCAGCGGGATACCCACCGCGCCACCGGGGTTGACGGCTATCCCGAGCTGCGGAGGCAGCCCGCGGGCGAACTCGCGTGCGGGGGCGACGGCGAAGCTCATGCCGGAGCCGGCGGCGAGGAACTGCTGTTCGGAGCTGAAGACCGGGACGTAGACGCCGCCCTCGAGTTCGAGGGTCGGCAGGTCGAGGTCGGTGCTGTCGGGGCCGCCGCCGTTCGGCAGCGGGATCCACAACTGCGAGCGCCCGAGCACCTCCAGGACGCGGGCCGTGGCACCCGGGTCGCCGAGTGCCGCGGAGAGCACTTCCTCGAGTTCGTTGGCGGGCCAGCCGCCGGCACCGTGGACCGGCGGGGCGAAGCCGTCCGGTATCCGCTGCCCCGGGATGTTCACTGCGTCTCGCCTCGCAATTTCCTGTGGTGATGCGCTCCGTGGAAACCCTATCCGGCGGCGGGCGGAAGCGACCCCTGATCACACGGCCGTCACGCGAAGCGATCGTCCGGTTGCGAAGCGTGACAACGGCTCCGAAGGTAGGACGAGCAAGGAGAAAACCCTCAACCGGGAGATGTCTCGACATGCGCATCACCAGGATCAACTCCACCCTCATAGCGGCGGCTGTCTGCGCCTCGCTGACGATGGGCCTCACCGGCGGTGTCGCGAGTGCCCACGCCCCCACCCGGAGCACGGCCGTCGAGGTCGAGCACCTCGCCGCCCGCGCGGCGGAGACCGGCGACGCCCAACTCATCGCCAGTCTGGGTGACACGCTGTCCATCGGGGCCAAGCTCACTCAGGAAGCCCAGGTCGAAAGCCCGGACTCGGCGAAGCTGGAGGAACTCCGCAGGGGTCTGGAGGAGGCGAGCCGACAGCTGGCCTCGGTCCTCGACCAGGCTGGTGCGGTGTCTCCCGGCATCACCGACCCGGCGGCCATGGACCCGGGCGCGCCAGAGGCGGGCCTGGACCCAGGCGATCCCGGCCAGTTGGGTGATGTGGGTGATCCAGGCGCCATCGATCAGGTCGGCGGGCCGGGTGACCAGGGCGCCGCGGACGCCGTCGACGACGTCAGGACCGCGCTCACCAGGCTGGGTCAGGACGTCACGGACCTGCTGGCCAAGGTGGTGGCCAAGGACCTCGCGGGCGTGTCGGCCGGTGTCGCCACCGTCGTCGCCGACCTGCAGGCCCTGCTGATGGCGGTGCCGAAGCTGCTCACCGGCGCACTGCCGCTGCCGATTTCGCTGCCGCCACTGCCCCTGAACGACCAGGGGCAGCAGCTGTCGCCCGACGCGCAGTTCGCGCCGCAGGCCCAGCCGGACCCTCAGGGTCAGTAGCGGTTCCACCCCTCACGCGTCGCGGCCCGGCCGCTCAGCCGTCGAAGTCGATGGACTCGAGCTCCCGGGCCGCTTCGCGGTCCAGCAGCACCACCGAGACGCACGCTCCGGGCAGCCGGCCCGCCTCCGCCTCCGCCAGCAGGCGGCGGGAGGCGTTGCGGTGCCGGGCCATGGCGTACCCCGACACCCGGCGGCCGCGTTCGCGCTGGCCGTCCAACGCGGTCCGCACGGGGACGTCCAGCAGCACCAGGTGCATGCCCCGCCCCCGGCGTCGCGCCGCGCGGGCGACCCAGGCGCGCACCCAGCGCAAGGTGCCGCAGTCGTGCAATACGACGCTGTCGCCCGAGCGCAGCGCCCGCCACAGTCCGGCGTAGTGCGCGAGCCGCACCAGGGGCCGGTAGAGGGGGTACGGCAGCAGCCGCGGCAGCCGGGCCTGCCAGCGTTCGCGTACGTCCTGCGAGTCGATGAGGCGGGCGCCGCCCGCCGCGCGGCGCATGAGGGTGCTCTTGCCGCCGCCCGGGAGGCCGGAGACGACCAGGACGTCACCCGCCGGGTAGCGCAGGACGCGCACCGGCCGGCGCCCCCGCCGCAGGTCGAGCAGCCGGCGCGGCCGCACGGCGCGGCCCCCGCGGCGCGCCTCCCCGGCCCGCGCCGTTACCGGCCGGGACACGGCCGGGACCCCGGCCGTCGCATACGCACTCTGCCAACGCACAGTTCGCCCTCCGGGTCAGACATTCAAGAAATGGTAAATCCTGTGTCTTTGCCTACCCAGAGGAACGGCGTCGTTACTACCGGATCGGGACCGGACCGGGACATCCGGGACGCGATCGCGACAACGGCGTACGCCCGTGCAATGATGGCCGCCTCAATCTCATACCGGCCGTTCGAGGCCGCGCGGGAGAGTTTTCCGCACCGCTGCGGCGGGCGGGACGCCGAAGGAGCAAGTCCTCCCTTGAATCTCTCAGGCACAGATACCGCGCGTTCGAGGCACATCTGAAAAGCGGGCGCGCCCTCCCGGTCACGGGGGTGCCGCCCCACCCAAGGTGCAAGCCAGGACTCCTCCACCCGGGGGGTCCAGGTGAACCTCTCAGGTTCCGATGACAGATGGGGAGGACCTGCCCCGTCATCGCCCTACCTGTCCCTTCCTCGCCTTGGGAGCCCGACCGATGAGTGAACCCCGCCGTACCGCACTGGACGCGCTGCACCGCGCCCTCGGCGCCACCATGACCGACTTCGCGGGCTGGGACATGCCGCTGCGGTACGCCAGCGAGCGCGACGAGCACACCGCCGTGCGGACCCGGGCCGGCCTCTTCGACCTGTCCCACATGGGCGAGATCACGGTCACCGGTCCGGCCGCGGGCCAGGCGCTGGACCACGCGCTGGTCGGCCACATCTCGGCGCTGGCGGTGGGCCGCGCCCGCTACACGATGATCTGCGCGCCCGACGGCGGCATCCTCGACGACCTGATCGTCTACCGCCTCGGTGACGAGGAGTACATGGTCGTCGCCAACGCCTCCAACGCCCAGGTCGTCCTCGACGCGCTGACCGAGCGCGCCGCCGGCTTCGACGCCGCCGTCCGCGACGACCGGGACGCCTACGCGCTGCTCGCCGTCCAGGGCCCGCAGTCGTCCGCCATCCTGAAGTCGGTCACCGACGCGGACCTGGACGGGCTCAAGTACTACGCGGGCCTGCCCGGCACGGTGGCCGGCGTCCCCGCGCTGATCGCCCGCACGGGCTACACCGGCGAGGACGGCTTCGAGCTCTTCGTCGCCCCGGCCGACGCGGAGAAGCTGTGGCAGGCCCTGACCGAGGCGGGCGCGGAGGCCGGCCTGGTGCCGTGCGGCCTGTCCTGCCGCGACACGCTGCGCCTGGAGGCGGGCATGCCGCTGTACGGGCACGAGCTGACCACCGCGCTCACGCCCTTCGACGCCGGGCTCGGCCGGGTCGTCAAGTTCGACAAGCCGGGTGACTTCGTGGGCCGTGAGGCGCTGGCCGCGGCCGCCGCCAAGGCCGAGGCCGCGCCGCCGCGCAAGCTGGTCGGCCTGGTCGCCGAGGGCCGCCGGGTCCCCCGAGCGGGCTACCCGGTGGTGGTGGGCGGCGAGGTGGTCGGCGAGGTCACCTCCGGCGCACCGTCCCCGACCCTGGGCAAGCCCATCGCCATGGCGTACGTGGACGCCGGGCACGCCGCGCCGGGCACCTCCGGTGTGGGCGTGGACATCCGCGGTACGCATGAGCCGTACGAGGTGGTGGCCCTGCCGTTCTACAAGCGGCAGCGCTGAGTTCCCGATCACATCGGGCACAGTCGTCCCACCTGTCAAGACAGCCGTTCACCAGCACATACCGTCATCCAGGAGAATTCACGTCATGAGCAACCCCCAGCAGCTGCGGTACAGCAAGGAGCACGAGTGGGTCTCGGCCGCCGACGCGGACGGTGTGTCCTCGGTGGGCATCACCGAGCACGCGGCGAACGCCCTCGGCGACGTCGTCTACGTCCAGCTCCCGGCGGTGGGCGACACGGTCGCCGCGGGTGAGACCTGTGGTGAGCTGGAGTCCACCAAGTCGGTCAGCGACCTTTACGCCCCGGTCTCCGGCGAGGTCACCGAGGTCAACGAGGATGTCGTCAACGACCCCTCGCTGGTGAACTCGGCGGCCTTCGAGGGCGGCTGGCTGTTCAAGGTGAAGGTGTCCGACGAGCCGGGCGACCTGCTCTCCGCGGACGAGTACACCGCCTTCACCGGCAACTGACCGCTCGGGACCTCCCGACCGCTCCGCCCTGTCCACTCCGACCTCCGGACGGATGACCCCCCAGATGTCGCTTCTCAACAGCTCACTGCACGAGCTCGACCCCGACGTCGCCGCCGCCGTCGACGCCGAACTCCACCGCCAGCAGTCCACCCTTGAGATGATCGCCTCGGAGAACTTCGCTCCGGTCGCGGTGCTCCAGGCCCAGGGCTCGGTGCTGACCAACAAGTACGCCGAGGGGTACCCCGGGCGCCGCTACTACGGCGGTTGCGAGCACGTCGACGTCGTCGAGCAGCTCGCGATCGACCGGATCAAGGCGCTCTTCGGCGCCGAGCACGCCAACGTCCAGCCGCACTCGGGCGCGCAGGCCAACGCGGCCGCGATGTTCGCGCTGCTGAACCCCGGCGACACGATCCTGGGCCTGAACCTCGCTCACGGCGGGCACCTGACCCACGGCATGAAGATCAACTTTTCCGGCAAGCTCTACAACGTGGTCGCCTACCACGTGGACGCGGAGACCGGGCAGGTCGACATGGCCGAGGTCGAGCGCCTGGCCAAGGAGTCCCGCCCGAAGCTGATCATCGCCGGCTGGTCGGCGTACCCGCGGCAGCTGGACTTCGCGGCCTTCCGCCGGATCGCCGACGAGGTCGGCGCGTACCTGATGGTCGACATGGCGCATTTCGCCGGCCTGGTGGCGGCGGGGCTACACCCCTCCCCCGTGCCGCACGCGGACGTCGTCACCACCACCACGCACAAGACGCTCGGCGGCCCGCGCGGCGGCGTCATCCTGTGCAAGGCCGAGCTCGCCAAGAAGATCAACTCGGCGGTCTTCCCGGGCCAGCAGGGCGGCCCGCTGGAGCACGTCATCGCGGCGAAGGCGGTCGCCTTCAAGATCGCGGCGAGCGAGGAGTTCAAGGACCGCCAGGTCCGCACCCTGGAAGGCGCGAAGATCCTCGCCGAGCGGCTGACGCAGGGCGACGTCACCGCGGCCGGTGTCTCGGTGCTGTCCGGCGGCACCGACGTCCACCTGGTCCTGGTCGACCTGCGCGACAGCGAGCTCGACGGCCAGCAGGCCGAGGACCGGCTGCACGCGATCGGCATCACGGTCAACCGCAACGCCGTCCCGAACGACCCGCGCCCGCCGATGGTCACCTCCGGCCTGCGCATCGGCACCCCGGCGCTGGCCACCCGGGGCTTCGGCGCGGAGGACTTCCGCGAGGTCGCCGACGTCATCGCCGAGGCCCTCAAGCCGGGCTTCGACCCGGAGACCGCCAAGGCGCTCGGCGCCCGGGTCACCGCCCTGGCCGGCAAACACCCGCTGTACCCCGGCCTGAGGTAACCGGCGTCACCCGGTGTGCGGGACCGCCCGTGAGGACGGTCCCGCACACTGGAGCAAGCGCGGCGCACCCACGCCGCCCACGTACCACCCGGCGGCGACCCCGCCGGCCGCCCGCGGACAACGGGGTCCGCGAACCCGAGGAGTCATCGCACCGTGGCCATCTCCGTCTTCGACCTCTTCTCGATCGGCATAGGCCCGTCCAGCTCCCACACCGTGGGCCCGATGCGCGCCGCGCGGATGTTCGCCCAGCGGCTGAAGAACGACGGCCTGCTGGCGGGCGTCGCCTCCGTGCGCGCCGAACTGTTCGGCTCGCTCGGCGCGACCGGTCACGGCCACGGCACCCCCAAGGCGGTGCTGCTGGGCCTGGAGGGGCACTCCCCCCGCACCGTCGACGTCGACACCGCCGACGAGCGGGTCGAGGAGATCCGCGGCAGCGGCCGCATCAGCCTGCTCGGCGCCCACGAGATCCCGTTCTCCGCGGACGACGACCTGATCCTGCACCGTCGCCGCTCGCTCCCGTACCACGCCAACGGCATGACGCTCTTCGCGTACGACGAGGCCGGCGTCCCCGTGCTGGAGAAGACCTACTACTCGGTGGGCGGCGGTTTCGTCGTCGACGAGGACGCGGTCGGCGAGGACCGCATCAAGCTCGACGACACGGTGCTGAAGTATCCCTTCCGCACCGGCGACGAACTGCTCCGGCTCACCCGGGAGACCGGGCTGTCCATCTCCGGCCTGATGCTGGAGAACGAGAAGGCCTGGCGCACCGAGGCCGAGATCCGCGCGGGTCTGCTGGAGATCTGGCAGGTCATGCAGGACTGCGTGAGGGCCGGGCTGTCCCGCGAGGGCATCCTCCCCGGCGGCCTCAAGGTCCGCCGCCGCGCCTCGGCCACCGCCCGCCAGCTGCGCGCCGAGGGCAACACGGCCGCGCACGCCATGGAGTGGGTCACCCTCTACGCCATGGCCGTCAACGAGGAGAACGCCGCCGGCGGCCGCGTCGTCACCGCCCCCACCAACGGCGCCGCCGGCATCATCCCGGCCGTCCTCCACTACTACGTGAACTTCGTGGCCGCGCAGTCGACGCAGACCGAGCAGGAGGACGGCGTCGTCCGCTTCCTGCTCGCGGCGGGCGCGATCGGCATGCTCTTCAAGGAGAACGCCTCCATCTCCGGCGCCGAGGTGGGCTGCCAGGGCGAGGTCGGTTCCGCCTGCTCCATGGCAGCGGGCGGCCTCGCCGAGGTCCTCGGCGGCGGCCCGGAGAAGGTCGAGAACGCCGCCGAGATCGGCATGGAGCACAACCTCGGCCTCACCTGCGACCCCGTCGGCGGGCTCGTCCAGATCCCCTGCATCGAGCGCAACGGCATGGCCGCGGTCAAGGCCGTCACCGCCGCGCGCATGGCGATGCGCGGGGACGGGCGGCACCACGTCTCCCTCGACAAGGTCATCAAGACCATGAAGGAGACCGGCGCCGACATGAAGGTGAAGTACAAGGAGACCGCCCGCGGCGGCCTCGCGGTCAACGTCATCGAGTGCTAGGGAAACCGGCCCTGACCAGCGTGTTCCTGTCTTTCAGCGCTGTCGGGGCCTGCCCTGCTTACGCGACGGAAAGTCCCTGAAGACAGACGGCCTGTCCCGGGGGATTTCCAGGGCCAAGCGAGCCCTCCTGCGCGGGGTCCGCGCCGGTCTCCCGGGCCGGGAGTTCACGGCGGTGGGTCTGACGTCAGGGGACGAGCCGGCCGCCGTCCGGATAGGGAACCCGCTTCAGCGGTACGTGGCCACCGCCCATGCCGCTGTCGCTGCGACCGCGAGGGCGTAGCAGGCGACGGCGGCGCGGAGGACGCGCGTCCTCGCGGGCTCGCTCACGTGGGTGCGGGACAGCAGCCAGGCCAGGGCCGGCAGGACGAGCACGGCGTGGAGGCTGATGCCGTGGAGGGGCTTGAGGGGGGCCGTCGAGGCGTAGGCGGCGGCCTGGTGGCCGGTGCGGGTGAGGTGGACGCCGCGGGCGATCATGGCCGCACCGGAGAACAGGCCGACGAGCAGGATCGCGAAGCCGGAGCGCAGGGCGAGGGGCATGCCGGTGGGGCCGGTGGGGCGATGCCGGAAGGACGCGAGCGCGAAGGCCGACAGGACGGCGACGAGGACGGCGCCGCCGGCCGCGAGCGTCATGGAGACAGCGGTGTCGAAACCGGTCTCCATGTCGAGGTGCGACGGCACGCGCCGCCACGCCTGCACGGTGATGCCACCGGCCTCGGCCACGCAGTCGGCCGCGAACACGGCGAGCAGGACGCTGCGCAGGCGCGCGCCGACCGCCAGGTAGGAGGTGACCCAGGTGACCGCGAGGAGGGTCAGGCCGAACGAGAGCCCGAAGGTCGCCGGCTTGCGCCAGGAAACCGGGCCGTCCCAGGGGCCGCCGTCCACCACGAGGACGGCGAGGTGGAACAGGCCCGACAGGATCAGCAGGGCCCCGGTCGCGTGGCACAGACGGTCGGCCATGCGGGGGAGCTCGTGCGTCCGTGCCGGGGCGGTGGGAAAAGTGGTCGTCGCCATGGCCCCAGCCTGCCGGGGGTGGCGGGCCCGGTCGTCGTCCGGGGGGAGGCGGGCCGGGTACGACCCGGGGAGCAGCCGTTCCCGCTCAGCGGGTGGCCGCGTGCACGATCCCCGAGGTCGCCGCGATGCGGTCCAGCAGGAACATGGTGCCCACGCACGCCGCGATCCAGCAGCAGAGGATGACGATCCCGCGGGTCAGTCCGTCGTGGTGGAAGTAGGAGAGTCCGTCCATGGCGCGCACGCCCACCCCGGCCGGCATGACGGAGGCCAGCGGCTGCAGCCAGCTCGGCAGGAAGGACGGCGGGAGGACGCCGCCACTGGTGGCGTTGCCGATGATGAGCATGAAGATGGAGCCCAGGGGCACGCCGGCCGGGCCGAAGACGCGGATGAGCGCGACGGTGGCGGCGGCGACCGCGCCGGCCATGAGGGTGACGACGCCGAAGATCCCGAAGAAGGGACCGGGTATCGCGCCGAAGGCCGTGCAGGCGATCAGCGTGGTGGCCAGTCCGCCGAGGACGGCGAAGAGGACGATGCTCAGGACGCGCTGGTTGAAGGAGAGCCGTGGCGCGACCTGGTAGGTCAGCTGACCGAAGAGGAAGCCGGCCAGGATCAGTCCGAAGGAGGCGTAGAAGACCGACAGCCCTCTGCTGTCGCCGGACGACAGCGGCAGGATGTCGACCACGGGGATCTTGTGGGCCTCCCCGTGCGGGACCGAGGCAAGGGGCGCGATCAGGGCGGACACCGCGGGGCCGTTCGCACCGGCGTAGACGACCTCGGCCTTGCCGTCGTCGGAGAGGTAGGCGGCGTAGGCCTTGCGGTGCTCCACGGCGTGCCGGGCCGAGGCCGCGTCCGGGTACCGGTCGACCTGGAAGGCCTCGGGCGCGATGCGCTGGAGGCGGACGTCGAACAGGGCCGCCGAGTGGTCCGAGGCGACGACCGCCACCGGCAGCCGGTGCGCCGTGGGCGTGTGGAAGGCGGCGAGGAAGACGCTCACGAAGGCGAGCCCGACGACGAGCACCGAGATCACCGGGGTGATCACGGCCTTCGGGCCGGTCAGTCCCGGCCGGGTGGGCGGTGCGTCGGTCTGCGGTCCCGGGACGTGCCGATGCCGGTGCCGGTGGTGCGAGGGGGGCGGGTCCGCCGGGGGGTTCGCATCGGTGATGATCACGGTGTCCACAAGGGAGGGTCCCTCCTATAATATAAGCTGACTTATATAAGTTAACAGACAACCAGAAGGTGCCCGGAATGCCCCTGCGCGACCCCAGCGAGCACATCGGCTATCTGATCTGGCAGCTCTCGCAGGCGTACGGGACGCGCATCGAGCAGGCACTGCGGCCGCTGCGACTGACCCAGACGCAGTTCAGCGCCCTGATGCGGCTCACCGTGAACGGAGCCATGTCGGGCGCGGAGCTGGCACGCCGGTGCGGGGTCACCGCGCAGTCGATGGGCACCGCGGTCCAGGGACTGGCCGAGCGCGGACTGGTCGAACGCAGGGCGCATGCGACGCACGGCCGGATCATCGAGGTCAGCGTCACCCCGGAGGGCGAGGAGCTGGCGGGCCGCGCCGAGCGGGCCGTCACGCCCGCCGAGGAGGAGGCCCTCTCGCCCTTCGACCCGCAGGAGCGGGGGCGCGTCCGGGCCGACCTGCGGCGCATGCTGGCGACACTGAACCCGCACGCACTGCCTGAAGGTGATTGAACTCTCATCAGTTTAGATTTCAACAAAGTTTCCCCTATCGTGGCAGGACCACCAACCACCCGATCGCGCTCCACCCACCCGGGTTATGGATTGCACGATCCAGTATTTTTGGGGAATCCCATGGCTCACCTGCTGCACATCGACTCCAGCGCCCGCGCCGAAGGCTCCGCGAGCCGCCGCCTGTCCGCCGCGTACGTCGCCGCCTGGAAGGCCCGCGACCCGCACGGCACCGTCACCTACCGCGATCTCACCGTCGACACGCCGGCGTTCGTCTCGCCCGAGTGGATCACCGGGGTGTTCGGCCCGGCCGAGGCCGCCGACACCGGCACCGAGGCCGCGATGGCCGCCTCCGAACGGCTGATCCGCGAGATGGAGGAGGCCGACGTCCTGGTGCTGGGCGTGCCGATGTACAACTTCGGCGTCCCCGCCGCCTTCAAGGCGTGGATCGATCAGGTGATGATGGCCGGCCGCACCTTCGCCTTCGGCGAGAACGGCCCGGAGGGGCTGCTGAAGGGCAAGAAGGCGGTCGTCCTGCGAGCGTCCGGCAGCGACTTCGACAACCCGGACTTCGCGCCGATGGACTTCCACGCCCCCTACGTCCGCGGCGTCCTCGGCTGGATGGGCATCACCGACGTGGAGATCATCGCCGTCAACGGGTACACCGCCGAACAGCTCGACTCCTCGGTGCGCGGGGCGGGCGCCGCCATCACCGCCTCCCTCGACACGGCCCCGCAGGCCGCCTGACGTCCCGGTCGGCATGGCACCGGTCGACCTCGATGGCACCCCGAAGTCCGCCCGGGGGAACCGCGCAGCCGGGAGGCGGCCCGCCCCGGCTGCGGTCGCGGTCAGGGCTCGCCGCGCCAACCGGCCCCGGCGGCACGGCCGGACAGCGGTCCGGGTGCGGGGCGTGCTCGCCGAGCCCTGCCGGGCGCCGGCCGCGGTCCCGGCGCGCGGACCGGCCCCGGCGCCGTGGACGGCACTGACCGCGACCCGCTGGGAGCGCACGGGTCCGGTGCCGGCCGAGACGGCCGCCGCCGGTCCGGGGCCACTCCCCAACCGACCGGGCTGGGTGCGGTCGGCCGGGGCCAGGTGCGGGTGAACCGCGCGCGGACGGCGTCCCCAGCAGCGTGACCGTAAATCTCGCCGTCGCGCGGGACGCGGTACTCGCCCGGGTGGACGGGGCGTTGGGCGCGGCACCCGCCGGTCGCGCCGTGGCGGTCGCCGTGGGTCCCGGGACCCGTGACCTCCCGGGGCGCCCAGCGTGGCGGATACAAAGTGCCCGTCAGATCGCCGTCCAGCGCGGCGCGCAGAGGCCGCAGGTCCCCGCGGGGCTGGTCACGTTGCCGCACCGGCCGGATGCCGTGGCGGCCCGGATGCCGGCGACGCCGGCGGGAGCGAAGGGCGTCGGCTGGAACGGTCCTGACGGCCGGCCAGGTCCTGGCGCGCGTCGGCGCTGGTACGCGGCGGCCGACGGAACGGTAGCGCCGGGGGTGCCCGGTCACCGGGTCGTGGTGCCCGTACGTCCCTCTCCCGCTGCCGCCTCTGATGCCCCGGCAGAGTGGCGATACTACAAAACCACTCATACTGTCAGATTTCGGGTGACCCGGGACGTCACCCGGAAGGCAGGTACGGCAGTCATGACACTTCGTCGGCCCCACGCGGCCACCGTGGCCGCGGTCGTCTGTGTGCTGGGGCTGTACGCCGTTCCCCGGGCCGGGGCCACGTCGCAGGACGCGCTGGTCGTCCGGCCCGGGGAGTCCGTCCAGGCCGCGGTGGACCGGGCCCGGCCGGGCGACGTCATCAAGATCCTCCCCGGGACCTACCCGGGCAGCGTCAATGTGACCAAGCCGCGGCTGACGCTGATCGGTCACGGCACGGACACCGTCCTCACCCCGGGCGCGCGACCCGACGGGAACGCCTGCGCACTGGCGGGCCACGGGTTGTGTGTCACCGGAACGGAGCAGAGCGGGCTGAGCGGTGTCCGGCTGCTGTCGCTCTCGGTCTCCGGCTTCGGCAAGAACGGCGTCGACGCCTCCTGGACCGACGGCCTGGAGGTCAGTGACGTGACCGCCGAGCACAACGGTCGTCAGGGCATCGGCGTCCAGCACTCGGTGCGGACGCTCCTGCGCGACAACGTCTCCCGGCAGAACGGCGAGTCGGGGATCTTCCTGGCCAACACCGCGGACGCGGAGGGCGGCGCGCTGGACACCCGGCGCACCCGTGTCAGCGGCAACGAGCTGACGGGCAACCGGATCGGGGTCGTGCTCCGCCGGGTGCGCAACCTGGGGGTCGTCGACAACCACATCACCGCCAACTGCGGCGGCGTGTTCGTCGTCGGGGACGAGGGCGTCCCCCGGGCCGGGGGCCTGACCGTCTCCGACAACCTCGTGGCGGCGAACAACAAGTACTGCCCGCGCAACACCCGGCTCCCCTTCATCCAGGGTTCCGGAATCGTGCTGACGGGGGCAGAGCGGACGCTCGTGGTCCGCAACCGGGTCGTGGACAACCACGGCACCTCACCGATGTCCGGCGGGATCGTGCTCTTCCGCAGCGTGGTGGGCGCCCCCGACACCGGCAACACCGTCCGGGGCAACACGACCCTGGGCAACAGCCCGGCCGATCTGGCCGACCGTGACCAGGGCACCGCGAATGTCTTCCGTGACAACACGTGCCGCGTCTCCGAACCGAAGGGGTTGTGCGAGGAATGACCTTGACAGAAACCACCAGCGCGGACGGCACCGCGAAAAGCGCGGCGCCCGCCGAGGCCGCGACACCGCCCGCGATGCGCCTGCGCGAGCTCGTCTTCGGCGCCGCCTGCGCCGCCGCCGTACGGGCCGCGGTCAAGCTGGGTGTGCCGGACGCGCTCGGCAAGGACCCGTCACCCGTCGACGAGCTCGCGGCGATGGTCGGCACGGCGCCCCGCCAGCTTCGCCGGCTGCTGCTCGCCCTGGCCTCGTACGGGATCTTCGAGGAGCAGGCGGACGGCCGCTTCGTCCACACCGAGATGTCCCGGATGCTCCGCAAGGACAGCCCCAACACCCTGCACTACATCGCGCTGTGGTGCACCGAGCCGTGGACGTGGGAGGTCTGGCCGCGGCTGGACGAGGCGGTGCGCGGCGGCCGCAACATCTTCCCGGAGGTCTTCGGCAAGGAGTTCTTCGAGTACCTCCACGACGACGCCCACGAGAGCGCCCGGGTCTTCGACCGCGCCATGACCGCCTCCAGCCGGCAGTCCGCGGAGGACATCGCGGCCCTGCTCGACCTGTCCGGCGTCCGCTCGGTCGCCGACATCGGCGGCGGCCAGGGGCATGTGCTGGCCGCGCTGCTGGAGAAGCACCCCGAGCTGCAGGGCACGCTGCTGGACCTGCCGAAGGTCGTGGCCGGCGCCGACCCCCGGCTGCGCGAGGGCGGCCCGCTCGCCGCGCGGGCCCGGCTGGTGCCCGGGGACTGCCGGGTGGACATCCCGGTGACCGCCGACATGTACATCATCAAGAACATCCTGGAGTGGGACGACGACAGCACCCGCCGCACGCTGCGCAACGTCGTCGCGGCGGGCGGCGCCGGCGCGAAGGTGATCGTCATCGAGAACCTCGTCGACGACACCCCGTCCATGCGCTTCACCACCGCCATGGACCTGCTCCTGCTGCTGAACGTCGGCGGCCAGAAGCACACGCGGGACAGCATGGTGAAGCACATGACCGATGCCGGGCTGCAGGTGGGCGAGGTGACCCCGGTCAACGCCTACCTGCACGCCCTGCACAGCACGGTCGCGGCGCGCTGACCCGCTAGCCGGTCAGCTCCCCCACCAGACCGGTGGTGTGCCGGCCCGCCCGGAACTCCGGGCGGGCCAGCACCTTGCGCAGGAAGCCCGCCGTGGTGCACACGCCCTCGCCGCGCACCCGCAGTTCCTCCAGTACGCGGTCCATCCGGGCCAGCGCCCGCTCCCGGTCGGGGGCCCAGACGACGGCCTTGGCGAGCAGGGAGTCGTAGTCGGGGCCGATCCGCCAGCCGGGGAAGGCATGGGTGTCCACCCGTACGAAGGGACCTCCGGGCACCTCGAACTCCGTGAGCAGGCCCGGGGTCGGCGCGAAGTCCCGGGCGGGGTCCTCGGCGTTGACCCGGCACTCGACGGCGACCCCGCGGTGCACGACGTCCTCCTGGCGCAGGGTCAGCGGATGCCCCGCGGCGGCCAGGATCTGCTCGCGGACCAGATCGATCCCGGTGACCATCTCGGTGACCGGGTGCTCCACCTGGAGCCGGCAGTTGACCTCCATCAGGTGGAAGTCGTGCTCCGGGGTGAGCACGAACTCGAAGGTGCCCACGCCCGTGTAGCCGACCGCCCGGGCGCCGCGGACGGCCGCGTCGCACATCGCCGACCTGAGCAGCGCAGGCAGGTCCGGGGCGGGGGTCTCCTCGACCAGCTTCTGGTGGTGCCGCTGCACCGAGCAGTCGCGCTCGCCGAGGTGGACGACCGCGCCGTGCCGGTCGCAGAGCACCTGCACCTCCACGTGGCGGGCCCGCTCGACGTACCGCTCCAGGTAGAGCCGGTCGTCGCCGAAGACGGCCCGGGCGTGCGCCGCGGTGCGCCGGTAGGTGTCGAGCAGCAGGTCCGGGTCACCGACCACGGCCATGCCGCGTCCCCCGCCGCCCGCGACGGCCTTGAGGATGACCGGGTAACCGGTCCGCTGCGCCGCCTCCTTCGCTTCGGCGGCCCCGGCCAGCGGCCCCGCGCTGCCGGGCAGCACGGGCAGTCCGGCCTCGGCCATCAGCGCGCGGCAGGCCGCCTTGTCGCCGAGCCGGGAGAGCACCTCCGGGGAGGGCCCGATGAAGGTGAGGCCGTTGTCCTCGCAGACCTCGGCGAAGTCGGGGTCCTCGGACAGGAAGCCGTAACCCGGGTGGACGGCCTGCGCGCCGGTGCGGCGGGCGGCCTCGACGACGGCGGGGATGTTGAGGTAGCTCGCCCGCGCCGGCGGCGGTCCGATGTGCACCGCCTCGTCGGCGAAGCGGACGACGGCCGAGTCGCGGTCGGCGGTGGAGTACACCGCGACGGTCCGGATGCCCAGCTCACGGCAGGCGCGCGCGACCCGCAGCGCGATCTCGCCACGATTGGCGACCAGGACGGTGGAGAACACGAGCCTCACTCCCCCACCGGTACCGGCTCCAGTGCGATCAGCGGCTGCTGGAACTCCACGGGCTGCCCGTCCGGGACGACGACCTCCACGACCCGGCCGGCCGCGTCCGCCTCGACGACGCTCATCATCTTCATGACCTCCAGGACGCCCACGGCCTGCCCGGGACGGACGAGCTCGCCGACGCTGACGCACGGGCGCTCGCCGGGTTCCGGTGCGTGGTAGAAGGTGCCCACGGTGGGGGCGCAGACGTAGTGAAGCGACGTGCAATCCTGCGCTTCGTGCGCCCCTTGCGCCTCCGGTGCGCCCTCGGCCGAAGCGGCGGCGGGTGCCGCAGCCGGTGCGGCAGCCGCCGCGGGAGCGGTCGTCGGTGCCGGTGCCGCCGCCACAAACGCGGGCGCGGGGGTCTGCGCCGGGGGCGGTGCCGTCGGTTCGGGCCACTCGATCTCGACCGCCGTCTGTCCGTGCCGCAGCCTGATCCGCCGCGGCATGGTGGGCATGGAGCGGGCCAGCTCCGTGGCGCTGCGGCAGACCGCCTCCAGCACCGGGAGCGCGCCCGGCGCAGCGCCGGGGGACATTCCGTTGAGGGCCTTGCCCGCGCCCGGGGGGCGGGCCGTCCTGTCGTCGCCGTGGAGTGTCACGGTGCTGCCTCCTCCTCCAGTCGGCCGAAACGGTGGAACCGGTCGCGGCGCTCGGCCAGCAGCCGGTCGGGGGGCCAGGGGCGCAGTTCGTCCAGAGCGGCCGAGAGCGCGCCGCCGACGAGGGCGGCAGCCTGGGCGTGGTCCCCGTGGGCGCCGTCGGGCGGCTCGGGGACCACGCCGTCGACGACGCCCAGCCGGAGCAGATCGCGGGCGTGCAGCCGCAGGGCGGCCGCCGCGGTGGGGGCGGCGCCGGGGTCCTTCCACAGGATCGCGGCACAGCCCTCGGGGCTGATCACGGAGTAGATGCCGTTGGCGCTGACCAGGACCCGGTCGGCGACGGCGAAGGCCAGTGCCCCGCCGCTGCCGCCCTCACCGGTGATCACGGCCACGACCGGCACCGGCAGCCGGGCCATCAGCCGCAGGTTCTCGGCGATGGCGAGGGCCTGGCCGCCGCTCTCCGCCTCCGGACCCGGGTTGGCGCCCGGGGTGTCGATGAGGGTCACCACGGGCATGCCCAGCTTGGCGGCGGTGCGCATCAGGCGGGCCGCCTTCCGGTAGCCGGCCGGGGTGGCCATGCCGAAGTGCCGCCGCCTGCGCTCCTCCAGCCCGGGGCCGCCCTTGTGGTGGCCGATCAGCATGACGGGGCTGCCGTGGAGCAGGCCCGGACCGCCGATGACGGCCGGGCAGTCGGCGGCCAGCCGGTCGCCGTGCAACTCGTGGAAGTCCTGGAGCAGATGGGCCGCGTAGTCGGCGGCCGTGGGCCTGTGCGGGTGCCGTGCCAGCCGCACCGCCTCCCAGGCGTCGCGCTCGGGCAGTTCGTCCGCCGCGCGCACGACCCGCACCGCGGGTCCGCGCGGCACGGTCGCCGGCCGGGGCCGCGCGGCGGTCCGGTGCGCCCCCGGGGATCCCTCCCCGGGGCGCAGCCGCAGCAGCCGGCCCAGCGTCGGGCGGAGCGCGGCGCGGGGGACGACATCGTCGATGAGGCCGCGCGCGAGGAGGAACTCCGCGGTCTGGAAGCCCTCGGGGAGTCGCCGGCCGGTGGTCTGCTCGATGACGCGCGGCCCGGCGAAGCCCATCCGGGCGCCGGGCTCGGCGAGGATGACGTCGGCGAGGCTCGCGTAGGACGCGGCAACACCGCCGTAGGTGGGGTCGGTGACCAGGGACACCACCAGGACGCCCGCCTCGTCGAGTTCGGCGAGCGCCTGGGCGGTCCTGGCCATCTGCATCAGCGACAGGGCGCCCTCCTGCATACGGGCGCCACCGGAGGCGGTCACCAGCAGCAGGGGGACGCGCCGTCGCAGGCTGGTCCGGGCGGCCCGGGTGATGTGCGAGCCGACGCCCAGGCCGAGGCTGCCGCCGAGGAAGCGGAAGTCCATCGCGGCGACCACGACCGGACGGCCCTCGACGGTGCCGCGCACGCAGACGACGGCCTCGTCCAGGCCGGTCTCCGCGCGGGCCTCACGCAGCCGCTCGGGGTACGGGCGGGTGTCGGTGAAACCCAGCGGATCGTGCGCCGCCGGCCGCTCGCCGCGCTCGGCGGCGAGCGGCTTGCAGGAGCCGGGGTCCAGCAGCTGGTCGAGCCGCTGCCGGGCGGTGAGCCGGCCGTGCGCGCCGCACTCGGGGCAGACGCGCAGCGTACGGGCGTAGCGCTTGCCGTAGACGAGCGCGGCGCAGCGCTCGCAGCGCACCCAGTCCGGCTCGGCGGTGGCCTTGTCAGCCACTGCGCTCCCAGCGGTAGAACTCCCGGGCCATGGCGTCCTTGGGCTCGCGCCAGGTCTCGGGGTCGTACGCGGAGATGAAGGACGACAGCCGGTCGCTGATGTCCCGGAACGCCGGGTGGTCCTTGTACCTGCCGACCTCCGGGCCGGGCGGCCGGTCGGCCTCCACCAGGTGCAGGTAGACGTCGCCGAACTGGAACAGGCTGCGCCCGGTGACCCCGATCAGGCCGGGCAGCTCGCCCTTGTCCGACTCGGCGAAGACCTGCGCCACCTGCTCCTCGACGCCGGGCTTCATCCTGGCCACGATCAGGCTGCGGTAGGTCTTCATGCCGCGCCGCCCCCGTGGCGCTGCACGATGCGCTCGCGGATCAGCTCCAGCTGGATCTTGGAGTTGTCGTTGATCCGGGCGGTCATCGCCTCGTCGTCGAGAGGGGCGCCGGGCTTCATCGCGAAGTCCTGCGTCCAGCGCATCCGGGTGCCGCCGGGGACCTCCTCGTACTCCCAGTGGATGTCCATGTACTGGAACGGGCCGGTCTCGACCCGGTGCGCGCGCACCGTGCGGGTGGCGCGGTCGGCGACGCGCTCGGAGACCCAGCTCCAGACCTGGCCGTGCTCGTCGGGGTGCATGGTGAGCCGGAAGACGACCCGGTCGCCCTCGCGCTCCACGATCTCCACGGAGGCGTACTCGCTGAACAGGTCCGGCCAGCCCTCCACGTCGTTGGTGACGTCCCAGACGACGTCCATGGGGGCGGGGATGGTGATCTCGTTCTCGGTGTGGCCGGGCATGGGTCAGACTCCTGCCTTGAGTGAGGTGTTCACGACGTCCATGAAGGCGCCGGGGGTCTTGCACGAGTCGGCGTCACCGGCGATCGGGATGCCGCGGTCGTTCTCCAGGGCGCCGACGATGCCGAGCAGGCCGAGCGAGTCCAGGCCGTACTCGGCGAAGGGCGTCTCGGGGTGGCCGTTGAGGAGGGTGGCGTCGACGGTGATGCCGGCACTGGACTTCATCAGGGCGGCGAGTTCGCCGTAGGTCAGTTCCTTGCTCATGGGAGAGCTCTCCTTCACTGCGCCTGCGTCACGCCCGCACGACCAGGGCCGAGTTGGAACCCATGAGGCCGCGGCTGAGCACCAGCGCGGTCCGCAGTTCCGCCGGCCGGGGCCGGCCGGTGACCAGGTCGAGGTCGTGGCAGGTGTCGGTGATGTTGGGGGTGGGGGGCACGACTCCGTGCCGCAGGGCGAACACGGCGGCGGCCACGTCGAGCACCGGGGCACCGCAGTAGGCACGGCCGGTGCCGGTCTTGGGGGCGGTCACGGGGATCTTCCGGGCGCGCCTGCCGAACACGTCGGCCAGTGCCTCCGCCTCGGCGCGGTCGGCCGCCGGAGTGCCGAGGGCGTCGGCGAAGACGACGTCGATGTCCCCGGGCGCGCACCCGGCCTGCGCGAGGGCGTCACGGATCGCGCGGGCCAGTCCCTCGCGGGACTCCGCCCAGCGCGAGGCGCCGGTGAAGGTGGCGCCGTGGCCCGCGATGATCGCCTGCACGGCGGCCCCGCGGCCGGCCGCGTGCTCGGGGTCCTCGACCACGAGCATCGCGCCGCCCTCGGCGGGGGCGAAACCGCGGGCGTGCCGGGTGAAGGGCAGATAGGCCCGTTCGGGGTCCTCCTCAAGGCTGAGTTCTTCGTATCCGAGCTGGCAGACACCCGAGTACGGGGCGAGCGGCGCCTCGGCGGCGCCGACGACCACGGCCCGGGTGCCGGTGCCACGGGTGATGTTGCGGCAGGCGTGGGCGATGGCGTCCAGACCACCGGCCTCGTCGCTGGCGACCACGCCGCAGGGGCCCTTGAAGCCCCCGCGGATCGAGATCTGGCCGGTGCTCGCCGCGTAGAACCATGCGATGGACTGGTACGGGCCGACGAACCTCGGGCCCTTGCCCCACAGGTGCTGCAGTTCGCGCTGGCCGAACTCGCCGCCGCCGGAACAGGCCGCGGTCACCACTCCGATGTCGAAGGGGGCCTCCTCGTCGAAGCGCAGGCCCGAGTCGGCCAGGGCCTGGTCGGCGGCCGCCATCGCGAAGTGGGTGAACCGGTCGGTCTGCACGGTGTAGCGGTCCTCGACGACCGCCGACACCTCAAAGCCGCGGACCTCTCCCGCCACCCGAAGCGGCAGGTCCCGGCAACCCTCGCGGCTGACCGCGTCGAGGACGGCGACACCTTCCCTGGTCGCCTTCCAGAAGGCGTCGGCTCCGATGCCGTTCGGCGCGACGACGCCGATGCCGGTGACCACCGCTTGCGTGTTCATCGCTGGCTCCCCTCCGGTCGGTTGAGGACCACCGCGGACTGGAAGCCGCCGAAACCGCTGCCGACGGACAGCACGGTGCGCAGCTTCAGCTCACGGGCGGTGCGCGGGACGTAGTCCAGGTCGCACTCCGGGTCCGGGGTCTCGTAGTTGGCGGTCGGCGGCACCACGCCGTGGGCGAGGGCCAAGGTGCAGGCGGCGAGTTCGATCGCGCCGATCGCACCCAGGGAGTGACCGACCATGGACTTGATGGAGCTCATGGGCGTGGAGTAGGCATGCGCGCCCAGCGAGCGCTTGACCGCCGCGGTCTCGTGGCGGTCGTTCTGCTTGGTGCCCGAGCCGTGCGCGTTGACGTAGTCGACCTCGGCCGGGTCGATCCTGGCGTGGTCCAGTGCCTGGTCGATGGCCTCGGACATCTCCAGGCCGTCGGTGGTGAGCCCGGTCATGTGGTAGGCGTTGCCGTACGTGGCGTAGCCACCGATCTCGCAGTAGATCCGGGCTCCGCGGGCCTTGGCGTGCTCCAGTTCCTCCAGGATGAGCACGGCGCCGCCCTCGCCCATGACGAAGCCGTCGCGACGGGCGTCGAACGGCCGGGAGGCGTGGGCCGGGTCGTCGTTGTTGGGGGAGGTGGCCTTGATGGCGTCGAAGCAGGCCACCGTGATGGGTGAGATCGGGGAGTCGGACGCGCCGGCGATGATGATGTCGGCGCGTCCCTCCTCGATGGTCTGGAACGCGTAGCCCACGGCGTCGAGGCCGGAGGTGCAGCCCGTGGAGACGGTCTGCACGGGGCCGCGGGCGCCGTGCCGTTCGGCTATTTCCGAGGCCAGCGCGCTGGGCGCGAACGCCCGGTGCAGGTGCGGGCCCGCCTGCCGGTGGTCGACGTCCCATCGGGCGCCGCGTTCGCTGACTCGTATGTAGTCGTGTTCCAGCCGGGTGGTGCCTCCGACGGCGGTGCCGAGGGAGACCCCGACCCGCCAGGGGTCCTCCTCGTCCAGTTCCAGCCCGGCGTCGCGGACCGCCTCGGCGGCCGCGACGAGCGCGAACTGGACGTACCGGTCGGCGCGTTCCACGTCCTGCGGGCTCAGCCCGCAGGCCGCCGCGTCGAAGTCGACCTCGGCGGCGATGCGGGACCGGAAGCCCGTCGGGTCGAAGAGCGTGATCCCGCGGGTCGCCGTCCGGCCGGCGGTGAGCAGTTCCCAGAAAGCGGGGACCCCGACACCGCCGGGGGCGACGACACCGGCCCCGGTGACCGCCACCCGGCGGGTCATGACGCCGCGTCCTCGGTCTGCTCGGTGACCTCGGTGTCGACGTGCCCCAGCTCCGGACGGGGCGCGAGCGGGCCGAGGTGGAAGACGAGCCGGGCCTCGGTGTCGCCCACGTTGCGGAAACGGTGGCGGACGTACGGCGGGATCATCAGGCCCTGCTCCGGGCGAAGCACGTACGGCTCCCCGTCGAGGTCCACCTCCAGCGCACCGCACACCACGTACACGAACTCCTCGGAGTACGGGTGGTAGTGCTCGCCGATCCGGTCACCGGGGTCCACGAGCGCGACGCCCATGAAGCCGCTGGTGGCACCGCACGCGGTCGGGGTGAGCATCGCCCGCAGATCGCCGCCGCGGCGTCGGTTGGGCGGGGTGTCCCCGAGGTTCACGATGGTCGGCGTGAACGGGACGTTCCGCTCGTTGGTCAGAAGATCATCCATGCTTTGCCTCCTCCGGCGGGGCCGGTCCGGGAGCACCCCGGACCGGCCGTCATCTGCCGGCTGCCGATGGCTCGGACGGGTCAGGACGTGGCCGCGCTGCGGTCGGTGACCATGCGCATGTCGCACTCGACGAGGAACCGTTTGAGGCCCTGCTCGTCCGCGAGGTCCCAGTCGGGCCCGAGGTCGAGCAGCCTGGCGAGGACGCCCGCCTTGTGCTTGCCGGCGGCGCCCACGGCGACGAGCGGAGCGTCCTCGACCGGGACCCGCAGGTCCACCAGTCGGACCACGATGTCCTCCCGCAGGTAGACGGTGCTGCGCGCGAGCGCCCCCTTGGCGACGTCCACGGCCTCCTCGTCCTGCTGGGCGAGCATCTTGGCGACGGCCGGGCCGGAGCCCGCCTTGGCCGGATAGATCAGGGCGTGCCGGCGCAGGCCCTCCGGCCGGTCGGTACCCCTGGCCACGTGGTGCACGGCCGGGAGCGCGGCGCGGGCGAAGAACTCCCGTGCCGAGCCAGGGTCGTTGAGGTCCCGGTCCACCTCCAGGTAGGGGTTGATGGCTTCCTCGACCGCCCGCACCTCGGGCTGGCGGGCAACATGGCGCAGTGCCCTGGCCAGGTCGCCCTCCACCTCCACGGCGCGCACGACACGGTTGCCGTGCATGAACAGCGAGGTGCGGCGCAGCCGCGTGTTCTCGTCGACCACGGCCTGCGGCGAGGTGTAGCCGGACAGGATGTCCGCCACCTTCTGTTCGCTGCCGGGCTTCACGGTGAAGGTGATGGCGTGGCGGATGATCCCGTCCCCGACCCTCGGCACGGTCTGCATGCGACCGGACTCGTAGGACGTACGGGTCTCCCGCAGCACCCCGAAGCGGAGCGAGCGGGTGTCCTTCACGCAACCGTGCATCGGCTGCACCATCTCCAGATGGGTCGGGCTGTCCACCCAGGCGAGGAAGTGCAGCGCACTGTCCCACTCACTGGTGATCAGCCACTGCGAGGGATTTTCGATCGACTGGCAAAGCTGGTCGCTGACGTGTCCGGGCACGGCAGCGACGCGGCGGCACATCTGGTCATACGCATCAAGAAACCGCTGCTCGGCGCCGTCCTCGACTTCAAGCATGAGGACGACGCGCAGGCGATTGCCATCGAGCGCGGACTGCGAGACCTTTTCGGCCTGGGCCGGCATATTCCACCTCTTCCGAGAGCGAGCAACCCCCGAGGTCCGTCGTCCAACGATCGTGCTGTGGTGGCCCAACCGGTGCGAGATATGTGATCCAATTGGGTGACGGGCGAAAATACCCCCGGCAATCGGGCATCTAGGGAGCTATGACTCCACAGGCCGAAGACCGGGTCCCGGTCCTCATCGTGGGGGGCTCCCTCGTCGGGCTCTCCAGCTCAGTCTTCCTGGGCCGGCTCGGCGTCCGGCACGTCCTCGTCGAGAAGCACCCGGGTACCTCCATCCACCCCCGTGGCCGCGGCAACAACCTGCGGACCATGGAGCTGTTCCGTACGGCCGGGGCCGAGCCGCTGATCCGGCGGGCCGCCTCCGTACTCGCTGACAACCACGGCATCCTGCAAGCCGACTCACTGACCTCGGACAACGCGGAATGGCTGTTCCGCGAGATCGATCCCGGGGGCCGGCTGTCCGGCATCAGCCCCAGCGGCTGGTGCCTGTGCAGCCAGAACGACCTGGAGCCGGTGCTCCTGGACTACGCCCGGGAGCTCGGCGGCGACCTGCGCTTCAGCACCGAGCTGATGTCGTTCACCCAGGACGACGACGGCGTCACCTGCGAGCTGATGGACCGGGAGACCGGCGACCGCAGCACCGTCAGGACCGACTACCTGATCGCGGCCGACGGTCCGCGCAGCCCGGTACGAGGCGCCCTGGGCATCGGGCACACCGGCCGCGGCGACCTCTTCGCCAACATCAGCGCGACCTTCCGTGCCAAGCGGCTGGCCGACGCGGTGGGTGACCGCCATTTCATCGCGTGCTATCTGACCAACCCGGACGCCGACGGTGTGCTGCTGCCCGTCGACAACCAGGAGAACTGGGTCTTCCACGCGCCCTGGCACCCGGAACGCGGCGAGACACCGGAGGACTTCACCGACCAGCGGCTGGCCGCGCACATCCGCACCGCGGTGGGCGTGCCGGACCTGGAGATCGAGATCACCGGCCGGGCCCCCTGGCGGGCCGCGGAACGGGTCGCGGACTCCTACGGGCGCGGGCGGGTGCTGATGGCCGGCGACTCGTGCCACGAGATGTCCCCCACCGGCGCCTTCGGCTCCAACACCGGCATCCAGGACGCTCACAACCTGGCGTGGAAGCTCGCCGCGGTGACCGGCGGCTGGGCCGGGCCGGGGCTGCTGGAGACGTACGAGGCCGAGCGCCGCCCGGTCGCGGTGGCCACCAGCGAGCGGGCCTCCGCCCGTTCCGCCGAGCACGCCCACCCCGGCTACGCGCCCCCGGCCGGCGGCGGACCCCAGAAGGGCGTCCTGGTGGTCGCGCTGGGCTACCGCTACCCCGAGGGCGCGTTCCTCGGCGCGGCCCCGGGGCGGCCGGTCGTCCCCGAGGACTTCCGGCCGGTCGCCGAGCCCGGTGGCCGTTCCCCGCATGTGTGGGTGACCACCCGGGACGGCGAGCGCCGCTCCACGCTGGACCTGTACGAGCGCTCCATGGTGCTGCTCACCGGTGACGGGCCGAAGGGCACCGCCTGGCACGACGCGGCCCGCGCGGTCGCGGAGCACCTCGGGGTCCCGCTGGAGGCCTACCGGCTCGGTGAGTCCACCCGGGCGGACCTGGTGCCCGAGGCGGGCACCGACTGGACGGCGGTGCACGGGATGACGCCGAGCGGCGCGATCCTGGTCCGCCCGGACGGCTTCGTCGCCTGGCGGAGCCGCGAGGCCGTGGAGGACCCCGCGGCGACGCTGGCCGAGGTGCTCACCTCGGTGCTGCGGCTGCGCTGAGAGCCGCGTCGCGGCACCGGCCGAACGGCGGCCACCACGCTCACGGGAGCGCTGGTGGCCGCCGTTCCCGTGTGCCGGCGCCCCAGGCCCGGGCCGCGCCCTGGGTGCGGTGACCGGCCGGGGCCGGTCACCGCACCGCACGACGGAAAGGGTGCCGCAGGCGCCGTCAGCCCACCGGGCCGCCCCCGCCGTCCACCGAGGACCGCGGCGCGCCCGGCTGGGCGGCGGGCGGCGTGCCCTGCTGGACGGCGGGCGGCGCCGCCGGACGTCCCTCCGGTGCCGCCCCGGGCCGGGTCGCCGGAGGCGCGGACGGACCGGTGGCGGACGGACCAGCGGCGGACGGGCCAGCAGCGGGAGGCGCGGCGGGCCGGCCCTGCGGTGCCGCACCCGGCTGGGCGGTCGGCGGCGCCGAGGGCCGGGCGGCGGGCGGCTGCGCGGCGGGCTCCTTCACCCCCGTCCAGTCGGGGGCGGGCCAGCCGCGCCACGGCGAGTACGCGGGGTTGACCACGCACCGGGCCGTGAGCTCGGCCTTGGTGGCCTTGTCCACGGGGCAGGCCTTCACGACGAACTGACGGGCGATGCCTCCGGGGAAGAGCACGCCCGTGCGGGCCGAGCGCAGTTCGCGGGTGCCGAGGGTCTCGTCGAGCTCGATGCCGCCGGGAGCGTCGATGTAGTAGTGGTAGGCGACGGTTTGCTGCCGCAGGGCCTCGCGGTCGTAGGTGGCGGCCACGAACGGCGAGGGCTGCTCACGGCGGGCATAGGCCTGCAGGTCGTACTCTCCGTCGCTCACGTCCTCGGGGCGCAGGCCGTCCTTGAAGACGGTCTCGGGCGGGCGGTCGTCGCCGCGGAAGAGGGCGTTGCAGTTGGAGCGCCAGGCCGGCTCGTCGGGCCTGATCCGGTCCAGGTCGACGCTGGGGTCCGCGGCGGCGTAGAGCCGGTCGGGAACGACGGGGCACCATTCGGGGACGGCCGGGTCACGTGGAAGACCCGGGGCGACGGCCGCGGCGGCCGCGCAGACGGGGAGTGCGAGCACCCCCAGCGGAAGGGCGGCGGCGCAGAGCCGACGCAGTGTGTGCAGTGTGATCATATGCTCACGATCACCCCACTATCGCCCGGTCTCCGGAATAATCACCCTTGTCGGCGTGTCCCACCGGAAGACGAAAGAGGCCCCTGCGCATCGTTGTGGGACGCTGCTGGGGCCTCTCGATTCGTCGTGGAGCCAGGGGGTGTGATCCACGACGCCATGGGACGACCGAACCCGGGTCAATGGGGGTCGTTGCTCCACAACTATACGAGACATCGCAGCCGAAACCTCACGATGTGGGAGTGAGGTGGGACACTGACCATGTAAACGTAGGTCAGCCGTTCATTTACCGTTCATCGGTCCATGACCCGCATTTCGAACCAGGTGGTCTTGCCGCGCGGCAGCAGATCCACCCCCCAGCGGTCGGCGAGCTTGTCGATCAGGAACAGCCCCCGCCCGCTGACGTCCATCTCGCGCACCGGCATCAGACAGGGCAGCGCCCGGGAGGGATCGCGCACCTCCACCCGGATCCAGCCGCGGCGGCGCAGCATGCGCAGGCCGAAGGTGCGGGCCCCGGTGTGGCGCACGGCATTGCCGACGAGCTCGGAGACGAGTAACTCGACGACGTCGTCGAACTGGGGAAGCCCCCACAACCGGAGCACCGAGCGGCTGAGCCGGCGGGCCGTGGCCGCGGACTCCGGGCGCGAGGAGAGCCGCACCTCGTCCACGGAGGGATTCCCCAACAGATCGAGGGACGTCGCCGCCGGATCGTCGACCACCGTGGGCGGCCGCCCTGCCGCCGGGACCGTCACCCGCTGCGGCTGCTCAGATGCTCCCTGCTGCCCCGCCATGCTCTCATGATGGCCGTACGCGACGGCGGTTCGGGGCGGATCGGGGGAATTGGCGGGGCGGAACGCGTCATTCCGAGTTGCCGTACCGGCATATGTCAAGGGCAATGATGGATCTCATACGACCCCTCCCACCTGCACGAAGAGGGCGCCGGAGAGGAGCGGCCGGTGAATTCGGCGCAGGTCGCCTTAAGGTCCTCTTAAGGTCGGCTTAAGGCGACCCGACAGGTGCCGGCTGTCACTCAACCGGGTTGGCTCTAGCGGAACTTCGCTTTGCCGGGACCCTCCTCGACGAAGCTGCGCATGCCCGTCGTACGGTCCTCGGTCGCGAACAGCCCGGCGAACAGGTTCCGTTCGATGGTGAGGCCGGTCTCCAGGTCGGTCTCCAGCCCGGCGTCCACCGCCTCCTTGGCGGCGCGCAGCGCCAGCGCCGGGCCGCGGGCCAGACGCTCGGCCCAGGCGCGGGCCTCGGCGTACACCTGCTCAGCCGGGACCACCTTGTCCACCAGGCCGATGATGAGCGCCTCGTCGGCCTTGACCATGCGGCCGGTGAAGATGAGGTCCTTCGCCTTGGCGGGGCCCACCAGACGCGACAGCCGCTGCGTGCCCCCCGCGCCGGGGATGAGGCCGAGCAGGATCTCGGGCTGGCCGAGCTTGGCGTCCTCCGCGGCGATCCGGATGTCGGCGCAGAGCGCGAGTTCGCAGCCGCCGCCGAGGGCGTAACCCGTCACGGCGGCCACCACCGGCTTGGGGATCCGGGCGACCGCCGTGAAGGAGTCCTGCAGCGCGCGGGCCCGCACGGCCATGGCCTCGTAGTCCATGACCTGCATCTCCTTGATGTCCGCGCCCGCCGCGAACACCTTCTCGCCGCCCCAGATCACGACGGCCCGCACGTCCTCGCGCCGGGACACCTCCTCCGCCACCTCGCGGAGCCGGTCCTGGGTCGCGACGTCCAGGGCGTTCATCGGGGGGCGGTCCAGGTGGATGGTGCCGACACCCTCGTCGACCTCGAGATTAACTGTCATGGCCGACGAGGGTATCCGTGAACGCCCGTTTACGCTGCGACGTGCCTCACGGGGCGCGTCAGGAGGCGGGGGTCCACTGGCTCCACGGCAGGTTCCAGCCGTTGAGCCCGTTCCACCACTGCACGGTCTTGTCGTGGGAGTTCCTGACCTCCACGACGTCACCGATCATCGAGTTGTTGTAGAACCATGAGGACGGGGTGTCGCCGTTGCCACCCCGCACGTCCCGCAGGCCCACGCAGCCGTGGCTGACGTTGGCGTTGCCGAAAGTGCCGGGCGACGCCCAGTAGTTGCCGTGGATGAAGGTGCCCGAGGTGGTCAGGCGCTGGGCGTTGGGCACGTCCTTGATGTCGTACTCGCCGCCGAAGCCCACGGTGTCGCCGTTCATACGGGTCACCTTGTACCGCTCGGTGATGACCATCTTGCCGTTGTAGGTCGTCGTGCCGGGCCCGCCCGAGGTGATCGGGACGGTCTTCAGCAGTTTGCCGTCGCGGTAGACCTTCATCGTGTGCCTCGCGGCGTCGACGATGCTGACCTGGCTGCGGCCGATGGTGTAGTGCACGTCCTTGGACTGGGTGCCGTAGACGCCCTTGGCGCCCTGAACGCCGTTCAGCCTGAGGGAGAGGGTGATCTTGGTGCCCTTGGCCCAGTACTTCTCGGGGCGGAAGTCGACGCGCTGGTCGCCGTACCAGTGGCCGACGACGGGGACCGAGGGGCTGGCGGTCACCTTGATCGCGTCCTGGACCGCCTTCTTGTCGCTGATCGCCCGGTTGAACTTGAGCGAGACCGGCATGCCGACGCCGACCGTCTGGCCGTCCTCGGGGGTGAAGAAGCCGATGAAGGTGTCCTTCGGGGTGACCGTGGTGAAGCTGGCGTGCTTGGCCGACTCACGGCCCGCGCTGTCCTTGGCTATCGCGTCCACCGAGTACTTGGTGGAGGTGCCGAGCGTCTCGGTCGGCTCCCAGCTGGTTCCGTCGGCGGATATCTTGCCCTCGACCGGGTCGCCCTTGCCGGTCTTCACCACGACCGAGGTCAGCTTGCCCTTGCCGGCGGTGACCTTGAGGTCCCCCGTCGTGGCCACCTCGTCGGCGCCGTCCTCCGGCGCGATGGTGACGACGGCCTGCGACTCGGTCGTGTCGCCCTTGCCGCCCTGTGAGGCCGAGGCACCGGGCCTGGCCTTGTCCCCGTCCTTGCTGTCGCCGCTGGCGCTGCCTCCGCACGCGCTGACCAGGAGCAGCATCGCCCCCACCGCCAGGGCCAAGGTGGTCCGCCTTGCGCCCGGCGTGCCCTGTATCGCCTTCAACTCTCGTCTCCCCAAAACCGGCCCGTGGCCCCGTGGCACGTGTGAGTCCCCCTCACCTTGCGCTTAGAGAACCACACGAGACCGGTGTTGTGGATCCCGGTATTGTCACCGTTCCGTCCCAGTCGCGGGGCCCGGCCTCAGCCGCCGGCCATCCACTGCTCCCAGGTCATGTTCCAGCCGCCCAGGCCGTTGTCAGGAGCGACGGTGCGGTCATGGGAGTTGACGACGGTGACGAGGTCGCCGACGAGGGAGTGGGCGAAGAACCAGCCCGCCGGGGTGGCCGTGCCGCCGCCCTTCACGTCGAGCAGGCCCACGCAGCCGTGGCTGGTGTTGGCCGCGCCGAAGGTGCCGGGGGCGGCCCAGTAACTGCCGTGCACGAAGGTGCCGGAGCGGGTGAGCCGCATGGCGTGCGGGACGTCGGGGATGTCGTACTCGCCGCCGAAGCCCACCGTGTCCCCGTTCATCCTGGTCAGCCGGAGCTTCTCGGAGATGACCATCGAGCCGTTGTAGGTCGGGTTGGACGGAGCGCCCGCCGAGATCGGCAGGACGCGCGTGACCTGCCCGCCGCGGCGCACCGTCAGGGTGTGCGCGGCGGCGTCGACGGTGCTGGTCTGGTCCCTGCCGATGTCGAAGGTGACGTCCTTGGACTGCACCCCGTAGACCCCGGGGGCGGTCTCGACGTCGCGCAGCCGCAACGAGAGCGTCACCTTGGTGCCGGGACGCCAGCGCGTCCGCGGGCGGAAGTCCAGGCGCCGGTCGCCGAACCAGTGCGGGGCGATCTCCACGGCGGGCGAGGAGGCGACGCGCACGGCACGCTCGACGGCGGCCCGGTCGGCGACCGGCCGGTTGAAGTCCAGGGAGACGATCATGCCCGTGCCGACGGTCTGGCCGTCCTCGGGGGTGAAGTAGCCGATGAGGGTGTTCTTGGGGACGAGGGTGGTGAACACCGCGTGCTTGGCGGCGCGCCGGCCCCCCGTGTCCTCGGCGACGGCGTCCACCGTGTACTTCTCCGACAGCGACAGCCTGGAGCGGGCGTGCCAGCCGGACCGGTCGGCGGTGAACACGCCCTCGACCACCTCCCCGTCCCCGTCCTCGACACGCACGGAGGTGAGCCGGCCGTCCTCGGCCTCGACCGTCAGCGGGTCGTCCGCCGCCACGTCACGGGCACCGTCCCCGGGAGTGATCCTGATCCTCGCCTCCGACACCTTCGGGGTGTCGTCGGCCGCCGCACCGGTGTCCGCCGGCCCGAACCCGAGCCCGCACGCCGTCAGCATCCCCGCCAGCCACATGGCGGTGGCAAGCCCCGCCCCCGCGCGCAGAGCGCGCCGCACCGCATTCGTCACGCTCGGTCAACGACCGGACGGCCCTGGGGAAACGTCCGCGATGCCTCCGATCGATCACGCGTGTGACGCCGCAGGGTGAACGGGAAGGTAAAGCGGGAGGGCGCGACGCGCGCGCGGAGGGACACCGCGCCGCGCACGGGCACGGCCGGCGCCGGCCGGGTCCTGCGTCCCCCGAGCCGCAGGAGGCGAGCACGTGTCGGAGACGCGCGAGGACGAATCGGTCGACCGGGCCGGAAGACTGCGCCCCAACGGCCACCGGACCGCCCCCGTGGCCGTGCCGCTGCCGCGCCCGGAGACCGCGCCGGCCGTGCCCGGGCCGGCCGGGGCCGGGGACGCCGTGGTGTGGCCGGGCAGCCCGCAGCCGCTGGGGGCGCGCTTCCACACCGGTCCGGACGGACGCCAGGGCACCAACTTCGCCCTGTGGGCGGGCGGCGCCGAGTCGGTGGAGCTGTGCCTGTTCGACGACGAGGGGGCCGAGACCCGGATCCCGCTGACCGAGCTGACCCATGAGATCTGGCACGGCTTCGTGCCCGGGGTGCGGCCCGGCCACCGGTACGGCTACCGGGTCGGCGGCCGCTGGGACCCGTGGACCGGTGCCCGCTGGAACCCGGCCAAGCTGCTGCTGGACCCCTACGCGAGGGCGGTCGACGGCGACTTCACGCTGCCGCCCGAGGTGTACGGCCACGTCCGCGACTGGCCTGAGCAGGCGGTCGCCGACACCGTGCGGGACAACCGCGACTCGGCCCCGTACGTGCCCAAGGGTGTCGTGGTGGACGACGACGACCCCTGGACGGACGACCGCAGGCCCAAGACGCCCTGGGCCGACTCGGTCATCTACGAGCTGCACGTCCGCGGCTTCACCATGCGCCACCCCGGCATCCCGCCCGAACTGCGCGGCACCTACGCCGGGCTGGCCCACCCGGCGGCGATCGAATACCTCACCGGCCTCGGCGTGACGGCCGTGGAGCTGCTGCCGGTGCACCAGTTCGCCCACGAGGACCACCTGCTGCGCCGGGGCCTGCGCAACTACTGGGGCTACAACTCGATCGGCTACTTCGCGCCGCACGCCGGCTACGCCGCCACCGGCACCCGCGGGCAGCAGGTGGGCGAGTTCAAGCGGATGGTGCGCGCCCTGCACGACGCGGGGCTGGAGGTGATCCTCGACGTCGTCTACAACCACACGGCCGAGGGCAGCGAGTTCGGGCCCACCCTCTCCCTGCGCGGGATCGACAACCGCGGCTACTACCGGTTGCAGGGCGACGCGCGCCGGTACGCCGACTACACCGGCTGCGGCAACACCCTCCACGTCGTCCAGCCCCAGGTGCTCCGGCTGATCACCGACTCCCTGCGCTACTGGGTGACCGAGATGGGTGTCGACGGCTTCCGCTTCGACCTCGCCGCGGCGCTCGCCCGGTCGATGCACGACGTCGACATGCTCTCCCCCTTCCTCGCCGTCATCGCCCAGGACCCGGTGCTGCGCCGGGTCAAACTCATCGCCGAGCCCTGGGACGTCGGCTCCGGCGGCTACCAGGTCGGTGCGTTCCCGCCGCTGTGGACGGAGTGGAACGACCGCTACCGCGACACCGTCCGGGACTTCTGGCGGGGCACCCGGCACGATGTGCGCGACCTGGGGTACCGGCTGTCCGGCTCCAGCGACCTGTACGCCTGGGGCGGGCGCCGTCCGTACGCCTCGGTCAACTTCATCACCGCCCATGACGGTTTCACCCTGCGCGACCTGGTGAGCTACGAGCGCAAGCACAACGAGGCCAACGGCGAGGACAACCGCGACGGCACCGACGACAACCGGGCCTGGAACTGCGGGCACGAGGGCGAGACCGACGACCCGGCCGTGGGCGAGCTGCGCCGGCGGCAACTGCGCAACATGCTGTCGACACTGCTGCTGTCGACCGGCGTGCCGATGCTGGTGGCCGGTGACGAGGCGGGCCGCACCCAGGGCGGCAACAACAACGCGTACTGCCAGGACAACGAGATCAGCTGGGTGGACTGGTCGCTGCCGCAGGATCCGGCCTGGGCCTCGCTGCGAGAGCTGACCGCCCGGCTGATCGCGCTGCGCCGCGCGCACCCCGTGCTGCGCCGGCGGGCCTTCTTCTCCGGCCGTCCGCAGTCCGCCGAGGGGCTGCGGGACCTGGCCTGGTTCACCGCGCGGGGGCGGGAGATGACCGACGCCGACTGGTACGGCCCCACGTCCACGCTCGGGATGTACCTGTCGGGCGCGGACATCCCGCACCGCGACGCGCGCGGCCGCCCGGTCACCGACGACAGCTTCCTGGCCGTCTTCCACGCCTCGCACCGCCCGGTCCGCTTCACCCTGCCGGGCGGGCCGTGGGCCCGCGAGTACGAGCTGCTGCTCGACACCTCGCGTGAGGACCAGGCGGAACCGCCGGGCAGCCGGCACCGCGGCGGGCGGGCGCTGACCGTACCGGGGAGGACGGTGCTGCTGCTGCGCGCCGTCTGAAGGACGAGACGCGGCGGCAAAGGTGTGGACTCGGCCAATTGGTCCAGTCCACACTGGTCGTCCGTGACCTCCGCACCTCCGCCCTCGCCGCCGTGCGCCTCCGGCCCGGCCGCACCGGCCGCCCCCCGGGACCGCCTGTGGTCACGGGGGTTCACCCTGTACTTCACCGCCCGCAGTGTCGCCATGCTCGGCGACTCGATGCTGCCCGTCGCCCTGTCGGCGGGACTGCTCCAGCACGGCTACGGCGCGGGGGACATCGGCTACGCCATGGCCTCCTTCACCGCCTGCTTCGCCGGGCTGGTCGTCCTCGGCGGGGTGTTCGCCGACCGGTTCAGCGCCCGCGGCCTGATGATCGGCGCGGACCTGGTGCGGGTCGGCACGCAGTCCCTGGCCGCCTGGCTCTTCTTCTCGGGGCACGTCGTGCTCTGGCAGATCTGCCTGATCGGCGCCGTCAACGGCGTGGCGGGTGCCATGTTCCAGCCAGGGGTGGCCAGCACGGTGCCCCAGGTGGCCCGGGACGTCCAGGAGGCCAACGGGGTGGTGCGCACCGCCGAGTCGCTGATGGCGCTGGCCGGCCCGGCGCTCGCCGGCGTGCTGGTGGCCTTCACCTCCGCGGGCGGGGTGTTCGCCGCGCACGCCGGCACCTACGCGGTGAGCGCGGTCTGCCTGCTGCTGCTCCGGCTGCCCGGGCCGACCGCGCGGACCGCTCGGGGGCCGCGGGACGCCGCCGCGCGCAGCGGCTTCCGGGCCGACCTGGTGGAGGGGTGGCGGGAGTTCCGGGCCCGCACCTGGATGTGGTCGGTGATCGTCATCTGGATGGGCTTCATGATCCTGGTCATGGGCCCGGTGACCCCGCTGGCGGCCGGCGAGATCCTGCCCGCCCACGGGCCCAAGGCGTACGGCCTGGTCTCCTCCGCGCTGGGGGCGGGCACCGCGCTCGGCGGGCTGCTGGCGATACGGGTGCGGCCGGCCCGGCCGCTGCGGGGCGGGGCGGTGGCGCTGTTCGGGTTCGCGCTCTACCCGGCGGCGGTCGGCGCGGGGCTGCCGGTGCCGGCGGTCGCGGCGGCGGTGCTGGTCGCCGGGACGGCCTGGGCCTTCTGGAGTGTGATGTGGGCCACCAGCGTGCAGACCCAGGTGCCCGGCGAGATCCTCAACCGGATCCACGCGTACGAGGTCGCCGGCTCGGTCGCCATGCTGCCCGTCGGCCAGGCCCTGGCGGGGCCGGCGGCGGGGGTCTTCGGGGCGCGCCCGGTGCTGCTCGCCGGGGGCGCGGTGACCCTGCTGGTGTGCGTGGCGCTGCTGGCCGTGCCCGCCGTGCGCGACCTCGGCCGAAAATCCGGATGAGCGTTGTCGGTGGTCGCCCGTAGTCTCTGAAACGATGCCTGAGCCAACCAACCAACCCGAGCCCGAACGTTCCCGATCCGCCGTGCGCTCGCTCCGGCGCCTGTGGCCGTACGTGAAGCCGGTCAGCCACCGGCTGTTCGGTTCCGCGGGTGTGGCCGTGGTCGCGTCCTGCCTGGCGCTGCTGATACCGCTGGTCCTGAAGTGGATCGTGGACGGCCCGGTCGCCGGCCACGATCCGTCCGGGGTGTGGCTCGGCGGCGGGTTGGTGCTGCTGCTCGGTCTCCTGGAGGCCGGGCTCTTCGGCGTACGGCGCTGGCTGGTCGCGCGCCCCATGGCCGCACTGGAGGCCACGATGCGGGCCGACCTCTACCGGAGGCTGCAGCGCCTGCCGGTGTCCTTCCACGACCGCTGGGGATCGGGGCAGCTGCTCTCGCGGGCCACGAACGACCTGCAGATCCTGCGGATGTTCCTGACCTTCCCGATGGTGTTCCTGGCGGTCAACACCGCCACCATCCTGGCGGGCTTCGGCATCCTGTTCGTGCAGCGCTGGTCGCTGGGGCTGATCCTGCTGGGCCCGGTCGTGCCGCTGGTGATCCTCTGCACGTACTTCGAGGCGCGCTACCAGCTCGCCTCCCGCAGCGCGCAGGACCAGGTCGGGGACCTGACCACGCTGGTCGAGGAGTCGGTGCTCGGCATCCGCATCATCAAGGCCTTCGGCCGGCACCGCAGCCAGGCCGACGCCTTCCGCCGGCAGTCGCGCGAACTGCGCGGCACCGAGCTGCGCAAGGCCGGGCTGCTGGCGGACCTGTGGATGGTGATCACCGGCCTGCCGGACGTGGCACTGGGCGCGGCGCTGGTGCTGGGCGCGGTGCAGGTCGCCGACGGCGACCTGTCGGCGGGCACGCTGGTCGCCTTCCTGTCCACGGCGCTCGCGCTGCGCTGGCCGGTGGAGTCGCTGGGCTGGCTGCTCTCCTTCAGCAACGAGGCGGCCACCGCCGCCGACCGGGTCTTCGAGGTCCTGGACACCGAGGTCCCACCGGAGACCGGCTCGGGAACGGGCACCGGTCCGGTCGACGGCGAGGAGGCGCGGCCCGCCGACGGCATCCGCTTCAGCGCGGTGCGCTTCCGCTACCCCGACGCGCCCGAGGGCAGCCCCGACCTGCTCACCGGGGTCGATCTGCACATCCGCAGCGGCGAGACCGTGGCGCTGGTCGGCGCGACGGGCAGCGGCAAGACGAGCCTGACCTCGCTGATCCCGCGGCTGTACGAGCCGACCGGCGGCCGCATCACGCTGGACGGCACCGACGCCGCGCGGCTCACCCGGTCCGCGCTGCGCTCCCTGGTCGCCACGGCCTTCGAGGAACCGACCCTGTTCTCCGCCAGCGTGCGGGAGAACGTGCTGATGGGCGCTCCCGACGCCGACGAGGCGGACCTGCTGCGGGCGCTGGAGATCGCCCAGTGCGACTTCGTCCACAAACTGCCGCGGGGTGTGGACACCCAGGTGGGAGAGCAGGGCCTGAGCCTGTCCGGCGGTCAGCGGCAGCGGCTCGCGCTGGCCCGCGCGGTCGTCGGCCGCCCCCGCTTCCTGGTGCTGGACGACCCCCTGTCCGCCCTCGACGTGCACACCGAGGCCCTCGTCGAGGCGGCCCTGCGCCAGGTGCTGGCCACCACGACGGCGCTGGTGGTCGCCCACCGCCCCTCCACGGTGCTGCTCGCCGACCGGGTGGCGCTGCTGTCGCAGGGCCGGGTCACCGCGGTCGGCACCCACCAGGAACTCCTGTCCTCCTCCGCGGTCTACCGCCGCCTGATGTCCGGCCAGGGCGAGAGCGCGCCCGCGGCGCCGGACCGTCCGCAATTCGAAGGGAGCACCCGATGACCTCCGTCGCGGAGTCGCAGCCTGCCGAGCAGTCGGCCGACGGGGAACCGGCGGGGCAAGGGGAGACCCAGGGGGCGCAGAAGGACCAGGAGGACGACCTCTTCGACCGCGACCGGCTCCCGGCACCCGAGGGGGCGTCACGCGCCCTGCTGCGGGAACTGGTCGGACCGCACCGGGGACGCGTGTGGCTGGCGGCCGTGGTCCTGCTGCTGCAGCAGGCGGCCGTGCAGGCGGGACCGCTGATCGTGGCGGTGGCCATCGACCGGGCCATCCCGGCACTGCGCCGCGACGACCACGGCCCGCTGATCGCGGTCGCGGTCGGCTACATCGGCTGCGCCGTCGCCGGCGGCCTGCTGCAGCGGACGTTCGTCCGGCAGGCCGGCCGGATCTGCCAGGACGTGCTGGTCGAACTGCGCGGCCGGATCTTCCGCCACGCCCAGGCGCTCGGCCTGGACTTCCACGAGCGGTACACCTCGGGCCGGATCATCGCCCGCGCCACCTCCGACGTGGAGTCGATCCGGGAGCTGCTGACCGAGGGCCTCCAGGAGCTGCTCAACGTCGGGCTGTCGGTGCTCTACATCTCGGCCGTGCTGCTGTGGCTGGACTGGGGGCTCGGCCTGTTCGCGCTCGCCACCGCGGTGCCGCTGGTGGTGACCGTCCGGATCTTCCGTCGCCGGTCGGCCAAGGTCTACACACGCCGCTCCGCGGCGATCGCCGCCGTCATCGTGCGCTTCACCGAGACGATGAACGGCATCCGGCCCGTGCAGGCCTTCCGCCGCGAGAAGGCGAACGACGAGGCGTTCGACGAACTCAACGCCGCCCACCGGCAGGCCAACGGCGACGCGATCCTGGAGATGGGCCGCTTCACGGTCAGTTCCTGGCTGATCGCCAACACCTCGGTGGCGCTGGTGGTGCTGTGGGGCGCGTACCGTGTGGCCGCCGGCTCGCTGGCGCTGGGCGTGCTCGCCGCCTTCGTGCTCTACCTGCGGCGGCTGTACGCGCCGATCGACCCGCTCGGCATGTTCCTCAACTCCTACCAGTCGGCGGCCGCCTCGCTGGAGAAGATCGCCGGGCTGCTGGCCCAGCGGCCCTCGGTCCCGGAGCCGCCGACGCCGCGGGCGCTGCCGGCCACGGAGGCGGACATCCCGGGCCGCGAGGTCGTCTTCGAGCGGGTCCGGTTCGCCTACCGCACGGGCGGCGAGGTGCTGCCCCGCTTCGACCTGTGCCTGCCCGCCGGACAGACGGTCGCGGTGGTCGGCGCCACCGGCGCGGGCAAGTCGACGCTGGCCAAGCTGCTGGCCCGGTTCTACGACCCGACCGACGGCCGGGTCACCCTGGACGGGGTGGACCTGCGCGACCTGGCCCTGCCCGAACTGCGCCGCGGGGTGGTCATGGTGACCCAGGAGGCGTTCCTCTTCTCGGGCACGGTCGCCGAGAACATCGCCATCGGCCGTCCGGAGGCCACCCGCGAGGAGATCGAGGACGCCGCCAGGGCGATCGGCGCCCATGGCTTCATCGCCGCGCTGCCCGAGGGCTACGACACCGACGTCCGCAAGCGCGGTGGCCGCATCTCCGCGGGCCAGCGCCAGTTGGTGGCCTTCGCCCGCGCCCTGCTCGCCGACCCGGCCGTGCTCATCCTGGACGAGGCGACCTCCTCCCTGGACGTACCGGGCGAGCGCGCGGTGCAGCAGGCGATGCGCCAGGTGCTGAGCGGCCGCACCGCCGTGATCATCGCGCACCGGCTGTCGACGGTGGAGATCGCGGACCGGGTGCTGGTGATGGACCAGGGCCGCATCGTGGAGGACGGCACCCCGGCCGAACTCGTCTCCGGCGCGGGCCGCTTCGCCGATCTGCACCAGGCCTGGCGCGACAGCCTGGTCTGACCCCGTCGGCGTCCACGGGGCGCGCTTCGTCCGGATGGCGGACGGGGCGCGCCCCGCTGCGGACGAGATCCGGCCAATTCCGAGCGCGTACATGACATTCACCCCCGTCGGCTGACACGCTTCCGGACGGTCGTCGCGCGGCTTCCCGCGCTCCCCACACGACTCTTGCTTCGCCCTGTCCTGCCGTTCACCGGCATTCCCGAAGGAGCGTAGAAGTGAGACGTCCCCGTAACCGGTCCCGCAGCGCGATAACCACCGGCACCCTGGTGGCCATGGCCGCGCTGCTGGGCGTCGCCCTCCAGACCTCGCCGGCCACCGCCCGTGCCGAGGAGGGCGGGGGGTCCACCGTCCGGGCTGTCCCCGACGCCGGTGCCCTGCAGATCAGGCTCTCCCCCGCCCAGCGGGCCGGTCTGCTCAGGGCCGCGGCGGCCGACCGCGCGGCGACCGCGCGGTCGCTGCGCCTGGGCGCCAGGGAGCAGTTGGTCCCCGCCGACGTCGTCGAGGACGCCGACGGCAGCCTCCACACCCGCTACCAGCGCACCTACGCGGGGCTCCCCGTGCTCGGCGGCGACCTGGTGGTCCACCGGGCGGCCGACGGTTCGACGGCCCGGGTCACCTGGGCGTCCAGCGCCCGGATCAGCCTCGCCACCACGACCGCACAGCGCTCCGCCCCGGCCGCGGGCGCGCGAAAAGTGGTATGGGCCGGCACCGGCGCGGCCGTGCTCGCCTGGGAGACCGTCACCACCGGCACCCGGCACGACGGGACGCCGAGCGAGCTGCACACCATCACCGACGCGGCCACCGGCGAGAAGCTGACCTCATACGAGGCGGTCAAGTCCGGCGTCGGCGACAGCCAGTACAGCGGACAGGTGACCATCGGCACCACGCTCTCCGGCTCCGTGTACGAGCTGACCGATGCGGCCCGGGGAGGCCACAGGACGTACGACCTGAACGGCGGCACCTCCGGCACCGGCACACTGTTCACCGATGCCGACGACGTCTGGGGCAACGGCAGCACCTCCAGCCGCCAGACCGCGGGCGTCGACGCGGCCTACGGCGCCCAGGAGACGTGGGACTTCTACCAGGAAACCTTCGGCCGCAACGGCATCCGCAACGACGGCGTCGGCGCCTACTCCCGGGTCCACTACGGTAATTCCTACGTCAACGCGTTCTGGTCCGACAGCTGCTTCTGCATGACCTACGGCGACGGCTCGGGCAACCAGCGGCCGCTCACCTCACTGGACGTCGCGGGACACGAGATGACCCACGGCGTCACCGCGGCCACGGCCAACCTCCGCTACAGCGGGGAGCCCGGGGGCCTGAACGAGGCGACCTCCGACATCCTCGGGACCGCGGTGGAGTTCCACGCCGCCAACGCCAGCGACCCCGGTGACTACCTCATCGGCGAGAAGATCGACATCAACGGCGACGGCACCCCGCTGCGCTACATGGACAGGCCCTCCAAGGACGGATCCTCGGCGGACTACTGGTCCAAGAACGTCGGACGACTCGACGTGCACTACTCCTCCGGGGTCGCCAACCACTTCTTCTACCTGCTGTCCGAGGGCAGCGGAACCAAGACGGTCAACGGCGTGACCTACAGCAGCGCCACCTACGACGGGCTCGCGGTGCCCGGCATCGGCCGGGCCAACGCCGTGGCCGTCTGGTACCGGGCGCTGACCACCTACATGACCTCGCGCACCAACTACGCGGGGGCGCGGACCGCCACCCTGCAGGCCGCGGCCGACCTCTTCGGGGCGGGCAGCGCGACGTACAACGCGGTGGCCAACACCTGGGCCGCGGTGAACGTCGGCACACGCGTGAGCTGAGCCGCACCCACGGGGAGCCGGGCGCTCGGGGGTCCGGCTCCCCGTCCGCAGGGCGGCAGGCGTCCGTTTAACGAACCATCTGTTCCCCTCACAGGACGAATTCGGCCAACTTCTCGTCACGTACATGACACCGAGCCAGGAACAGTGGCACTCTTCCCCCGGTCGGCCGTCAGTACGCCCACACACCGCACCGCTTCGTGCTGACGCACCGGCCGAACTCCGCACGTCCCACCCGCACGGCTAGTTCCGCCCGGGCAGCACACCCCGTCTGCCCGGCTGTCCCCGGCCGCCAACCGCGGCCGACGCAGTAGGAGTCCGAGTGAGACGATCCCCCCGCAAGGCAGTCGCGGCCGCCAGTGTGGTCGCCACCGCCGCGTTCATCGCCGTCGGCATACCGGCCACGTCCGCCACGGCGAACGCCGCCCCCCACACGAGCCAGCTCCGCACCGGAGCCCTCGAGGCGAAGCTCACCCCCGCCCAGCGCACCGCGCTCATCAAGAGCGCGAGCGACCGCACGGCGGTCACGGCCCGGTCGCTGGGTCTGGGCAGCAAGGAGAAGCTGGTCGTCAAGGACGTCGTCAAGGACGCCGACGGCACGCTGCACACCCGCTACGAGCGCACCTACGCCGGGCTCCCCGTGCTCGGCGGCGACCTCGTCGTGCACACGCCCGCCAAGGGCGCCGGCACGGTCGGTACGACGTTCAACACCGACCAGCGGATCACGGTCGCCTCGACGACGCCGAAGGTCGCCGAGTCCGCCGCGACGACCGCCGCGCTGAAGACCGCCAAGGCGCTCAAGGCCGAGGCGCCCGCCGCGGACAACGCCCGCAAGGTGATCTGGGCCGGCCAGGGCACGCCGAAACTCGCCTGGGAGACCGTGGTGAGCGGTCTGCAGGACGACGGCACGCCGAGCCGGCTGCACGTCGTCACCGACGCCGTGACCGGCAAGGAGCTGCACCGCTACCAGGACGTCAAGACCGGCACCGGAAACACCCAGTACAGCGGCCAGGTGTCGCTGACCACCACGCTGTCCGGCTCGACGTACCAGCTGAACGACACGACCCGCGGCGGCCACAAGACCTACAACCTCAACCGCGGCACCTCCGGCACCGGGACGCTGTTCACCGACGCCGACGACGTCTGGGGCGACGGCACGGGCTCCAACACCCAGACCGCGGGCGCCGACGCCGCCTACGGCGCCCAGACGACCTGGGACTTCTACAAGAACACCTTCGGCCGCAGCGGCATCCGCAACGACGGTGTCGCCGCGTACTCGCGGGTCCACTACAGCAGCGGCTACGTCAACGCCTTCTGGGACGACAGCTGCTTCTGCATGACCTACGGCGACGGCTCGGGCAACACCCACGCGCTGACCTCGCTGGACGTCGCGGGCCACGAGATGAGCCACGGCGTCACCTCCGCCACCGCGAACCTCACGTACTCGGGCGAGTCCGGCGGCCTGAACGAGGCGACCTCCGACATCTTCGGCACGGGCGTCGAGTTCTCCGCGGGCAACAGCAACGACATCGGTGACTACCTCATCGGTGAAGAGATCAACATCAACGGCGACGGCACCCCGCTGCGCTACCAGGACAAGCCATCCCGCGACGGCACCTCGCCGGACAACTGGTACTCCGGCATCGGCAACCTGGACGTCCACTACTCCTCGGGCCCGGCGAACCACATGTTCTACCTGCTCTCCGAGGGCAGCGGCGCCAAGGTCATCAACGGGGTCAGCTACAACAGCCCGACCGCCGACGGCATCGCCGTCGCCGGCATCGGCCGCGCCGCCGCGCTGCAGATCTGGTACAAGGCGCTGACCACGTACATGACGAGCAGCACCAACTACGCGGCCGCCCGCACCGCCGCCCTGAACGCCGCCCAGGCCCTGTACGGCGCGGGCTCCGCCCAGTACGCGGGTGTGCAGAACGCCTTCGCGGGTATCGGCGTCGGCAGCCACGCGCCCGTCTCGGGCGTCACCGTCACCAACCCCGGCAACCAGAGCAGCACCGTCGGCACCGCCGTCAACCTGCAGATCCAGGCCAGCAGCACCAACAGCGGCGCGCTGAGCTACGCGGCGAGCGGCCTGCCGGCCGGTCTGTCGATCAACGCCTCCACCGGTCTGATCAACGGCACCCCGTCCGCCGCGGGCACGTACAACACCACGGTCACGGTCACCGACTCCGCGGCCAAGACCGGCACCGCCTCGTTCACCTGGACCGTCACCACCCCCGGCAGCTGCGCCTCCGCCCAGCTGCTCGGCAACCCGGGCTTCGAGTCGGGCAGCGCCTCCTGGACGGCGAGCAGCGGTGTGATCACCAACTCCAGCAGCCAGGCCGCCCACGGCGGTTCGTACAAGGCGTGGCTGGACGGCTACGGCTCGACCCACACCGACACGCTCTCCCAGTCGGTGTCCATCCCGGCGGGCTGCAAGGCGACCTTCACCTTCTGGCTGCACATCGACTCCGCCGAGACGACCACCAGCACCCAGTACGACAAGCTGACGGTCACCGCCGGGTCGACCACCCTGGCCACCTACTCCAACCTCAACAAGGCCTCGGGCTACACCCAGAAGTCCTTCAGCCTGAACGCCTTCGCCGGCTCCACCGTCACCCTGAAGTTCACCGGCACCGAGGACATCTCGCTGCAGACGAGCTTCGTGGTCGACGACACCGCCGTCACCACCAGCAGCTGATCGCCTCCGGGTGACGCGAACGCCGGGCCCCGGCCGTCGACAGCGACGGCCGGGGCCCGGTCCCGTTCCCTCGGGCGTCGGCTCAGCGCAGCACGCCGGCCGTCATCCCCGCGGCCTCCGGCGGCACCGCGATCAGCCCCAGCTCGGCGACCGAGGCGAGCAGCCGGTGCATCGGCAGGACACGGACGGTGTAGCCGAAGGGGCCGGTGCGGTCGAGGGTGAGCGGGCCCTCGTAGAGCCAGCGGCCCTCCAGGTCCGGCCGGCCGCCCGGTTTGAGGGAGACCACCGTCGGGTCGGCGATCCGGTCGGAGTCGTCGACGCGTCCGGACACCACCTGGACGTCCACGTCCCCGGGCTCCAGGCCGCCGAGGGACACCTGGACGCGCAGGGTGAGCGTGGACCCGAGCTCCGGCGAGCCGCCGACCGAGGCACCGGTCTCCACGTGGTCGACACCGACCATGGGCCACTGCTCGCGCACCCGCCGCTTCCACGCGGCGAGTTCGACCGACTCCCCGCTCCCGGCGAGGCGGTGGGCGCGGGCGGCGGGCGCGTACAGCCGGGTCACGTACTCGCGCACCATGCGCCCGGCGAGCACCTTCGGCCCCAGGGTGCTCAGGGTGTGCCGGACCATCTCGATCCAGCGGACCGGCAGGCCCTGCGCTCCGCGGTCGTAGAACCGGGGCGCGACCTGGTCCTCGATCAGGTCGTAGAGGGCGGCGGCCTCGATGTCGTCGCGGCGGTCGGGGTCGCCGGCCGCGCCGAAGCCGTCGGCGGTGGGGATCGCCCACCCGTTGTTGCCGTCGAACCACTCGTCCCACCAGCCGTCCAGGACGGACAGGTTGAGGCAGCCGTTCAGCGCGGCCTTCATGCCGGAGGTACCGCAGGCCTCCAGCGGCCGCAGGGGGTTGTTCAGCCAGACGTCGCACCCGGGGTAGAGGTGCTGGGCCATGGCCATGTCGTAGTCCGGGAGGAAGACGATGCGGTGCCGCACCCTGGGGTCGTCGGCGAAGCGCACCAGTTCCTGCACCAGCCGCTTGCCGCTGTCGTCGGCCGGGTGCGCCTTGCCCGCGACGACGATCTGGATCGGCCGGGCAGGGTGCAGCAGCAGTTCCATCAGCCGGTCCTGGTCGCGCAGCATCAGGGTGAGCCGCTTGTACGACGGGACCCGGCGGGCGAAGCCGATGGTCAGCACATCGGGGTCGAGGACGTCGTCGACCCAGCCCAGCTCGGCCGAGCCGGCGCCGCGCTGCCGCCAGGAGGCGCGCACCCTGCGGCGCACCTCCCGCACCAGCTGTTCCCGCAGCTCCCGGCGGAGCTCCCAGATCGCGGCGTCGGGGATGCGGAAGACGCTCTCCCAGGTGTCGGCGAGCCCGGTGGTCATCGCGTCCTCGGCGTTCCGGGCGCCGGCCTGCCGGGCGCCGAGCCGGAACACCTCGGGCGCGACCCAGGTGGGGGCGTGCACACCGTTGGTGATGGAGGTGATCGGCACCTCCTCCGGGTCGAAGCCCGGCCACAGCCCGGCGAACATCTCCCGGCTGACGCCGCCGTGCAGGGTGGACACGCCGTTGGCGCGCTGCGCCAGCCGCAGCCCCATCACGGCCATGTTGAAGACGTTGGGGTCGCCGCCGGGGTAGGTCTCCATCCCCAGCTCCAGCACCCGCTGGACGTCCACGCCCCGCAGCTCGCCGCCGTCGCCGAGGTGCCGGGCGACCAGCTCGCGGTCGAAGCGGTCGATGCCGGCCGGTACCGGGGTGTGGGTGGTGAACACCGTGCCGGCCCGCACGGCCTCCAACGCGGAGTCGAAATCCAGCCCTTCTCCGTCGGCCGCGAGCTCGCGGATGCGTTCCAGTCCCAGGAGGCCCGCGTGCCCCTCGTTGGTGTGGAAGACCTCGGGCGCCGGGTGCCCGGTCAGCGCGCAGTAGGTACGCACGGCACGGACGCCGCCGATGCCGAGCAGCATCTCCTGGAGCAGCCGGTGCTCGCTGCCGCCGCCGTAGAGGCGGTCGGTGACGTCCCGTTCGCCCGGGTGGTTCTCCTCGACGTCGGAGTCGAGCAGCAGCAGCGGGACCCGGCCGACCCGGGCCAGCCACACGTGGGCGCGCAGGCCGCGTCCGCCGGGGAGGTCCAGAGCGATCAGGACGGGGGCGCCGTCCTCGTCCCGCAGCAGCGACAACGGCAGCTCGTTGGGGTCGAGCACCGGGTAGTGCTCCTGCTGCCAGCCGTCCCGGGACAGGGACTGGCGGAAGTAGCCGTGCCGGTAGAGCAGGCCGACACCGATCAGCGGCACGCCCAGGTCGCTGGCGGCCTTCAGGTGGTCGCCGGCCAGGATGCCGAGTCCGCCGGAGTACTGCGGAAGCGCCGCGGTGATGCCGAACTCCGGCGAGAAGTAGGCGACGGAGGAGGGGAGTTCGCCTGCCTCGGCGGCGCCCTGGTACCAGCGCGGGTTGCCGAGGTAGTCGTGGAGGTCCTCGACGGCGGTGCCGAGCCGGCGCAGGAACCTGCGGTCCTTGGCGAGGGCGTTCAGCCGGTCCTTCGAGACCGCGCCGAGCAGCCGCACCGGGTCGCCGGCCGCCGCTCTCCAGCCCTCGGGATCGACGGACCGGAACAGCTCACGGGTCTCGTTGTGCCAGGACCAGCGCAGATTCTGCGCGAGCTCCCCCAGGGGACGTAGTGGTTCGGGCAGGACGGTTCGCACGGTGAATCGACGAATAGCCTTCACATCTCCGACGGTAGCGGCATCTTTCGGCGCGGTGGTGACAACCAGGGTCCCAACACCCCGCGGCCGGGCGGCGCCACGCGGCAGGCGTGCCCTGGCGTACCGGTAGGCCCCGGACGTCCCGGCACCCCCGCGCACGGCACCGCGGACGACTCGTCAGCGTGTCGGGCGGCGGCTACGACAGCCGCAGCACGCCGCCCGGCCGGAGCGCACCGCGGGGCCTACGAAGGGCGGCCAGGACCGGAGCGCAGGAGGCGGCCCGGCGCCCCGGAGGCCGCGCGCGCCCACCCGCCGGACGGTGGCCGGTTGTGCGCGTCCGGGCGCCGCCTGGGCCGCCCGGCGCGCAACTTACGCGCCAGTACCCCTTCCCGGGGAGTATTCGACCGTCATCCAATGGGCAGGCTCACCCATGCGCGACGCGGCGCCGAACCCTCCCACACACAACTGGTATCCGCCCACTCGAGTGAACGCGGACAGGAGCGGTCATGCCCACAGGCAGGCATCCGAAGGAGCAGATAAAAAGAGCGGAAGGTACCCGTCCGGCCACCCGCACAAACAGGTGAGGCGCAATGATCGGTCGTATCCCCGTCCTGGACGTCCGCCCGTTGGTCGACTGCGGCCGCCGCCCCGCCAAGGCGGTGGTCGGCGAGACCTTCCAGGTCACCGCCACGGTGTTCCGGGAGGGACATGACGCGGTGGCGGCGAACGTGGTCCTGCGCAGCCCCGCGGGACGCTCCGGGCCACGGATCCCCATGCGCGAACTCGCCCCCGGCACCGACCGGTGGGGCGCCGAGGTGACGCCCACCGCGGAGGGCCGCTGGACGTACACGGTGGAGGCCTGGAGCGACCCGGTGGCCACCTGGCGGCACCACGCGGGCATCAAGGTCCCCGCGGGCATCGACACCGAACTGGTCCTCGCCGAGGGGGCCGGCCTGCACGAGCGCGCGGCCGCCGGGGTACCGAAGAAGGACGGCCGGGCCGTGGTGCTGGCCCTGGTCGACACGCTGCGCGACACCTCCCGCACACCCGCCGAGCGGCACGCCGCCGCCCTCGCGCCCGACGTGGTGGCGGTGCTCGACCGGCACCCGCTGCGCGACCTGGTGAGCGCCTCTCGGCCGGCGGCCCTCCAGGTGGAGCGTCAGCGGGCGCTGTTCGGGTCCTGGTACGAGATGTTCCCCCGGTCCGAGGGCGCCGTGGTGGACCCCACGGGCCGGCGACCACCGAAGTCCGGCACCTTCCGCACGGCCGCCGAGCGGCTGCCGGCGATCGCCGCGATGGGCTTCGACGTGGTCTACCTGCCGCCCGTCCACCCGATCGGCGCAGCGTTCCGCAAGGGACCGGACAACACGCTCGACGCCGGTCCGCACGACGTGGGCTCGCCCTGGGCGATCGGCTCGGCGGAGGGCGGCCACGACGCCGTGCACCCGGACCTCGGGACGATCGAGGACTTCGACTTCTTCGTGGAGCGGGCCCGTGAGCTGCGCCTGGAGATCGCGCTGGACTTCGCGCTGCAGTGCTCCCCGGACCACCCGTGGGTGGGCAAGCACCCCGAATGGTTCACCACCCGGGCGGACGGCTCGATCGCGTACGCCGAGAACCCGCCGAAGAAGTACCAGGACATCTACCCGATCGCCTTCGACGCCGACTTCGGCGGCATCGTGCAGGAGACCGAGCGGGTGCTGCGGCACTGGATGGACCACGGGGTGCGGATCTTCCGGGTCGACAACCCGCACACCAAGCCGGTGGTCTTCTGGGAGAAGGTCATCGCCGACATCAACCGCACCGACCCCGACGTCATCTTCCTGGCGGAGGCGTTCACCCGTCCGGCCATGATGCACACGCTTGCCCAGATCGGCTTCCAGCAGTCGTACACGTACTTCACCTGGCGTAACGGCAAGCAGGAACTGACGGAATACCTGACGGAACTGTCCGGCGAGGCCGCGGGCTACATGCGGCCGAACTTCTTCGTCAACACCCCGGACATCCTCCACGCCTACCTGCAGCACGGCGGCCGCCCGGCGTTCGAGGTGCGTGCGGTCCTGGCGGCGACCCTTTCCCCCACTTGGGGGGTGTACGCCGGATATGAGCTCTGCGAGAACGCGCCGGTGCGCGAGGGAAGCGAAGAGTACCTACACTCGGAGAAGTACGAGCTGAGGCCCCGTGACTGGGCGGCAGCCGAGGCCGAAGGCCGTTCGCTGGCTCCGCTGCTCACCACTTTGAACCGGCTGCGACGCCGCCACCCCGCGCTCCAGCAGCTGCGCAACCTGCGCTTCCACCCCGTGAACAACGACGCGGTGCTGGCGTACTCCAAGCGCTCGGGCGACGGCAGCGATGTCGTACTGGTGGTCGTCAACCTGGACCCGCACCACACCCAGGAGGCGACCGTCTCGTTGAACATGCCGGAACTCGGCCTCGCATGGCACGAGTCCACCCCGGTGCGCGACGAGCTCACCGGCGAGACCTACCACTGGGGCAGGGACAACTATGTGCGCCTCGAGCCGGGCCGTACGCCCGCGCACATCCTCACCCTGCGACCTACTCCATCGACAGGAGGGTCACCCACTTGATCGTCAACGAACCCGTACCTGACACGTTCGAAGACACCCCGGCCAAGGACCGGGACCCCGACTGGTTCAAGCGGGCCGTCTTCTACGAAGTGCTCGTACGGTCCTTCCAGGACAGCAACGGCGACGGCATCGGCGACCTCAAGGGGCTCACCGCCAAACTGGACTATCTGCAGTGGCTCGGCATCGACTGCCTGTGGCTGCCGCCGTTCTTCGCCTCGCCGCTGCGCGACGGCGGCTACGACGTCTCGGACTACACGGCCGTGCTGCCGGAGTTCGGGGACCTGGCCGACTTCGTGGAGTTCGTGGACGCCGCCCACCAGCGCGGGATGCGCGTGATCATCGACTTCGTCGTCAACCACACCAGCGACCAGCACGACTGGTTCCAGCAGTCCCGCACGGATCCCGACGGCCCCTACGGCGACTACTACGTCTGGGCGGACGACGACAAGCAGTACCAGGACGCCCGCATCATCTTCGTCGACACCGAGAGCTCCAACTGGACCTTCGACCCGGTGCGCAAGCAGTACTACTGGCACCGCTTCTTCTCGCACCAGCCCGACCTCAACTACGAGAACCCCAAGGTCCAGGAGGAGATCCTGGCCGCCCTGCGCTTCTGGCTGGACCTCGGCATCGACGGCTTCCGCCTGGACGCGGTGCCGTACCTGTACCAGGAGGAGGGCACCAACTGCGAGAACCTGCCGCGCACCCACGGCTTCCTGAAGATGGTGCGCGAGGAGATCGACGCCCACTACCCCGACACGGTGCTGCTCGCCGAGGCGAACCAGTGGCCCGAGGACGTGGTCGACTACTTCGGCGACTACGCCAAGGGCGGCGACGAGTGCCACATGGCCTTCCACTTCCCGGTCATGCCGCGCATCTTCATGGCGGTGCGGCGGGAGTCCCGCTACCCGGTCTCGGAGATCCTGGCCAAGACCCCGGCCATCCCCCGCAACTGCCAATGGGGCATCTTCCTGCGCAACCACGACGAGCTGACGCTCGAGATGGTGACGGACGAAGAACGCGACTACATGTACGCGGAGTACGCCAAGGACCCGCGCATGCGGGCCAACATCGGCATCCGGCGCCGGCTCTCCTCGCTGCTGGACAACGACCGCAACCAGATCGAACTCTTCACCGCCCTGCTGCTCTCCCTGCCGGGTTCGCCGATCCTCTACTACGGCGACGAGATCGGCATGGGGGACAACATCTGGCTCGGTGACCGCGACGCGGTGCGCACGCCCATGCAGTGGACCCCGGACCGCAACGCGGGTTTCTCCTCCTGCGACCCGGGCCGGCTCTACCTGCCGACCATCATGGACCCGGTCTACGGCTACCAAGTCACCAACGTCGAGGCACAGATGAGCTCCCCGAGCTCGCTGCTGCACTGGACCCGCCGGATGGTCGAGATCCGCAAGCAGAACCCGGCCTTCGGCCTGGGCTCGTACACCGAACTGCCCTCCACCAACCCGGCCGTCCTGGCCTTCCTGCGCGAGTACAAGGACGACCTCGTCCTGTGCGTCAACAACTTCTCGCGCTTCGCCCAGCCCACCGAACTCGACCTGCGGTCCTTCACCGGCCGGCATCCCGTCGAGCTGATCGGCGGGGTGCGCTTCCCGGCCATCGGCGAATGGCCCTACCTGCTCACCCTCGCAGGTCACGGTTTCTACTGGTTCCGGCTGCGCCGCGACGCGGCGTAGGCGGGCCCGCCGGGTGACGGCGACCCGGCGGCCCGGCACGGTTTCGTGCCGGGCCGCCGGGGCAGGCTCCCCCTGCCGGATCCAGCGTCATATCGGATGCTGTACGGGCCCTTGTCCCTCGTACGCCAAGTACGCCAATTGATCCACCGGCTCGGATGATATTCGTCCGACACGTCCCACTCGTCGGACCATCGCCGCAGCGCGCCCCTTCACTTAGGGAACCAGTCAGGCCCGGCACCCGAGGAAAGGACGTCATGTCGGACACCTCGTGGCTTCGCACCTACCCAGTCCGGTCGGGGACCACCGTGCCCCCGGCGCCCGGACTGCTCTCCGCGCTCGTCCCGATGCTGCGGGAGTGGCTGCCCCGGCAGCGGTGGTTCGCCGGAAAGGGGCGGCCGATCAGCGGCATCGGACTGGTCTCGGCCACCGAGCTGCTGCCCGCCGACGGCCGGCTGGGCACCCCTGGACTGCTCCATCTGCTGCTCGACGTCCACCAGGACGTGCAGGAGCGGGCGCCCGGCGCCGGGCAGGGGCAACCGGCCGACACCTACCAGCTGCTGCTCGGCACCAGGGCGTTGCTGCCGCCCGCGCTCGCGCCCGCGCTCGTCGGGCACGCCGTCGGCGGGCCACTGGACGGCCTCACCATCTACGAGGCGCTGCACGACCCACGTCTGACGTCCCTGCTGCTGGAGCGGCTGCGCGCCCCCGGCCGCACCGGGCACCTGCGCTTCGGCTCCGAGCCGGGCACGGCGATCCAGGCGGGGCTGACGCCGCGGCTGTCCACCGCGGAACAGTCCAACAGCTCGGTCATCTACGGTGACGCCTTCATCCTCAAGCTGTTCCGGCGGGTCGCCCCCGGCCCCAATCCCGATCTGGAGCTCTCGCTCGCCCTCGCGCGGGCCGGCTCGCGGCGCGTCGCGGCTCCCGCCGCCTGGTTCGAGGCGCTGGGCCTGTACGACGAGCCCGCCACGCTCGGCGTGCTGCAGCGTTTCCTGCCAGGTTCCGCCACTGCCTGGGAACTCGCCCTGCAGGCGGTGGAGTACGGCACCGACTTCTCCGGTGAGGCGCACGCGCTGGGGCGTGCGACCGCCGAGGTCCACCTGGCGCTGGCGCGCGCCCTGCCCACGAGTACCCTGCGCCGGCCGCAGATCGAACTGCTCGCCGCCGCGATGACCGGACGGCTGGACGCCGCCGCCGCGGCGGTGCCCGCCCTGCGGCCGTACCGCGCGGCACTGCGGGCCGCCTTCGACGACCTCGGCGCGCTCGGCACACGCGGCACGACCCTGGCCGCCCAGCGCGTCCACGGCGACCTCCACCTCGGGCAGGCCCTGCGGACCGGCGCACCGGCGCTACCGCGGGACTCCGGGATGGGGGTGCCCCCGGGTCCGAAGGACTCCGGGATGGGGGTGCCCCCGGGTCCGAAGGACTCCGGGATGGGGGTGCCCCCGGGTCCGAAGGACTCCGGGGGATGGGTGCTGATCGACTTCGAGGGCGAGCCGGCCCGGCCGCTGCCCGAACGCCGCCGTCTCGCGCCCCCGGTGCAGGACGTCGCCGGGATGCTGCGCTCCTTCGACTACGCCGCCCGGCACCACGACCCCTCAGCCCCCGGGGCGCCCGAATGGGCGCAGACGCAGCGCGCCGCCTTCTGCACGGGCTACGCGGAGGCCGCCGGGTCCGATCCGAGGGACGAGCCCGTCGTCATACGCGCCTTCGAGACCGACAAGGCCGTCTACGAGGTGCTCTACGAGGCCAGGCACCGGCCCGCCTGGCTCCCCATCCCCATGGCCGCGGTGCGCCGCCTCGCGCAGCCGCCGCACGGCCGCACCCCCTGACCGGGCGCCCCCACGCCCATCCGAGGAGGACCTGATCGTGACCGATCGCCAGCCGTTCCCCGACGCCACCCCCGGCCCGGGCGGGAACGGGAGGGCCCGCGCCGCACGTGCCGCACGCGGCTCCGGGTCCGAGGGCTCGGCACCCCCGCCGCCCCCCGCAGTCCCGCCGACCCCGCCGGCCCCGGCCACCCGGCCGCAGAAGGCAGCCGGCGCGAAGCCCGCACGCGGTGGAAAGGCCGCCGGCGCGCGACCCGCGGCCAAGGGCGCCCGCCCGGCCGCCGCGGCGAGCCCGCCGGCGGACGGCTCCGGGTCGACCGAGGCCGTCGCGCGGGGCTACGACCCCACCGGGTCCGGGCGGCGGCCCGCCTCGGGCACGGCGCCGCGCGCCGCGGGCCCCGCGGGGGTCGGCCACCAGGCACCACCGCCCGCGCCCGAGGTCACCCCCGCCGCGGGCACCGTGCCCGGCGACGTCCCGCCGGCCCCGGAGCTCGCCCCGGGTGAGCTCCGGCGGCTGCTGGACGGCGCCCACCACGACCCGCACGGGCTGCTCGGCGTCCACCGGGTGGCGGAGGGCCTGGCCTTCCGGACGCTGCGGCCGTTCGCGCGGAGCGTGGCCGTCCTCACCGGCGGGACGCGGACGGTGCTGCACCACGAGGGCGACGGGCTGTTCAGCGGCGTGCTGCCGCTGACGGAGGTCCCCGCGTACCGGCTGGCCGTCACCTACGACGGCGACGAGCGAGAGGTGCACGACCCGTACCGCTTCCTGCCGGCGCTCGGCGAGTTCGACCTGCACCTCATCAGCGAGGGGCGGCACGAGCAGCTGTGGAAGGTGCTCGGCGCCGAGCCGATGACCCACGAGGGTGTCACCGGCACCCGGTTCACCGTGTGGGCGCCCAACGCCCGCGGGGTGCGGGTGCTCGGCGACTTCACCTGCTGGGACGGCACCGCCTTCCCGATGCGCTCGCTGGGCTCCTCCGGCGTGTGGGAGCTGTTCCTGCCCGAGGTCGGTGAGGGGCAGCGTTACAAGTTCGAGGTCTGCGGCCCGGACGGCGCGCGGCGGCTCAAGGCCGACCCGATGGCCCGCCGCACCGAGGAGCCGCCGGCCACCGCCTCGATCGTGACCGCGTCCCGCCACGAGTGGCAGGACGCCGACTGGATGGCCTCGCGCGGCCGCCTGCCGGTGCACGAGGCCCCCTTCTCGGTCTACGAGGTGCACCTCGCCTCGTGGCGGCCGGGGCTGTCGTACCGCGAACTGGCCGAGCAGCTCCCGGCGTACGTGCGGGACCTGGGTTTCACGCACGTGGAGCTGATGCCGGTCGCCGAGCACCCCTTCGGCGGCTCGTGGGGCTACCAGGTCACCTCGTACTACGCCCCGACCGCCCGGCTGGGCACCCCGGACGACTTCCGGTACCTGGTGGACGCGCTGCACCGGGCGGGCATCGGCGTCATCATGGACTGGGTGCCGGCCCACTTCCCCAAGGACGACTGGGCGCTGGCGGACTTCGACGGCACCAACCTCTACGAGCACCCCTGGCGCGGGGACCATCCCGACTGGGGGACGCTGGAGTTCGACTTCGGCCGCACCGAGGTCCGCAACTTCCTGGTGGCCAACGCGGTCTACTGGTGCGAGGAGTTCCACATCGACGGGCTGCGGGTGGACGCGGTCGCCTCGATGCTCTACCTGGACTACTCGCGCGAGGACGGCCAGTGGGCGCCGAACGCGTACGGCGGCCGCGAGGACCTGGACGCCGTCGCCTTCCTGCAGGAGATGAACGCGACCGTCTACCGGCGCTGCCCCGGCGTCGTCACCATCGCGGAGGAGTCCACCGCCTGGGACGGCGTCACCCGGCCCACCCACCACGTCGGCCCGGCCGGCTTCGGCGGTCTCGGTTTCGGCCTCAAGTGGAACATGGGGTGGATGCACGACTCGCTGGAGTACATCAAGCACGAGCCGGTGCACCGCAAGTACCACCACAACGAGATGACCTTCTCGATGGTGTACGCGTACAGCGAGAACTACGTCCTGCCGATCTCGCACGACGAGGTCGTCCACGGCAAGGGCGCGCTGGTGGCCAAGATGCCCGGCGACTGGTGGCAGCAGCGCGCCACCCACCGTGCCTACCTGGGCTTCATGTGGGCCCACCCGGGCAAGCAACTGCTCTTCATGGGACAGGAGTTCGCGCAGGGCGCCGAATGGTCCCACGACCACGGGCCGGACTGGTGGCTGCTGGACGAGACCTACTCCGCGGCGGGCGACCACCGCGGCGTGCGGGACCTCGTCCGGGACCTCAACACCCTCTACCGTGCCACGCCGGCGCTGTGGCAGCGCGACACCACCCCGGACGGCTTCGCCTGGCTCGACGGCGGCGCCGCCGAGGACAACGTCTTCTCCTTCGTACGCCTGGACGCCGACGGGAACCCGCTGGTCGCGGTCAGCAACTTCTCACCGGTCGTCAGGCACCGCTACCGGATCGGCGTGCCGGACGGGGTGGAGGCCCTGCGGGAGGTGCTCAACACCGACGCCGCCGGATACGGCGGGAGCGACGTCACCAACCCCGAACCCCTGAAGTCCGAGCCCGTCGCCTGGAACGGCCGGCGCCAGAGCGTGCAGCTCACGCTGCCGCCGCTGGCCACGGTCTGGCTGCGGCCCGCCTGAGCGGGCGTCACGGGAGGCCGGGTGCGGCCCGCCTGCGCCACGTCAGGTCACGGCAGGCCCGCCCGGCGGGGCGCGGCGCGAGTTCGGCCGGACGCCTACTGGGCGGCCGTCCCCGCCACGCCCATACTGGGATGACTGCGGGATTCGGCGAGTACGGGGGGCCGCTGCCGATGGTGAGCGAACGCGAGTTGCTCCCGGACCTGTTCTGGGCCGCCGACCGGGCGTCACTGCGCGGCCAGTTGCTGACCGTACGGCTGTCGCGCCGGCAACTCGGCCTGCTCACCGCGGCCTCCGTCTTCAGCTCGTTCGACGCCACCGCGGGCCGCCTGCACTGGGCCTCGTGGCTCGCGGCCGTCCTCTTCGCGCTCGCCGCGTGGACCACCTGGGTGATCCACCGCCAGAACCCGCAGGCGCTCTGGTACGAGGGGCGGGCGCTGGCGGAGTCCATGAAGACGCTCGCCTGGAAGTACTCGGTGCGGGCCGACCCGTTCACGCCACCGGGCGACGAACGCGACCCGGACGCCCTGTACCGGCTGCAGCTCGGCGACGTCCTGCACACCTTCCGGAGCAGCAGGGCCGTGCCCTCGTACGTCGACTCGGGCATCACCCCCGCGATGCGGCGGCTGCGGGACGCGCCGTTGCGTGTGCGGCAGGACGTGTACCTGCGCGAACGCATCCGGGTGCAGCACGAGTGGTACACGGTGAAGGCGGCCCGCTGCGAGGTGAACGGGCGCCGGGCCGGACGGCTGGCGATGGCGTTCCCGCTGCTCGGCGTCCTGTTCCTGGTTCTGCGGGCGGGCGGCTGGTCCCCCTTCGACACCCTGGGCTTCGTTTCGGCCATCACGGCCTCGGTCGCGGCCTGGGCGCAGCTGCGCCAGTACAGCCCGCTGGCGGCGGCGTACCGGGTGGCGGCGGACGAACTGGAGCTGGTCCGGGTGCAGCTGGCGTCGCTGGACCTGGACGACCCGCACGCCGAGCACCTGTGGTCGCAGCTGACCCGGGACGCCGAGGACGCGGTGTCCCGGGAGCACACCACCTGGCAGGCGAGGCGCGAGATGCGCGTGTGAGGACGGGACGGGGACGGGCCGAAGGACACACGAGAGGGGGCCGCTCGGGTGCGTGTGGTGCGGGCGGGTGACGGGCGGGAACTGGCGGTGGAGACCCGGGGCGATCCCCGGGGCAGGCCGGTGTTCCTGCTGCATGGCACACCCGGCAGCCGGCTCGGTCCGGTGCCGCGCAGCGCGGTGCTGTACCGGCTGGGGGTGCGGCTGATCTCCTTCGACCGGCCCGGGTACGGCGGTTCCGAGCGGCTGCCCGGCCGGCGGGTCGCGGACGCCGCCGCCGATGTCGCGGCGATCGCCGACGCCATGGGCCTGGACGCGTTCGCGGTGGTCGGCCGCTCGGGCGGCGGGCCGCACTCGCTGGCGTGCGCCGCCCTGCTGCCCGGCCGCGTGACGCGGGTGGCGGTGCTGGTGGGGCTCGCGCCGCGGGACGCGCGGGGGCTCGCCTGGTACGCGGGGATGACCCGGTCCAACGTCCGTGACCACACCACCGCCGACGCGGCGCAGCGGCGGCTCGCCGCCCGGCTGGAACTGCGCTCCCGCACCATCCGCGACGACCCGGCGAGCCTGCTCGCCGTGCTCCGGGAGGAGATGCCCGAGCCGGACCAGCGGGTGATCGCGGACGCGGGTCTGCGCACGATGCTGCTGCGCACCTACGCGGAGGCGCTGCGCACCTCGGCCGACGGCTGGATCGACGACACGCTGGCGTTCAACCGGAGCTGGGGGTTCGGCCTGGACCGCATCGCGGTGCCGGTGCTGCTGTGGCACGGCGAGGACGACGTGTTCTCGCCGGTGGCGCACTCCCGCTGGCTGGCCGAGCACATCCCCGGCGCGACCATGGTGGTGCAGCCGGGGGCCGCGCACTTCGCGGCCCTGTCGGTGCTGCCCCGGGTGCTGGCCTGGGCGGCCGCCGGGGGCGGTCAGGCACGGTCGGTGCCGGCCTGACCGCCGCTCACACCGGCTGCGGCTCCAGGTCCCGGTTGACCCGGTACCACTCGCGGGCGGCCCGGCTGAGGGGGTGCTCCTCGCCGAGCAGCCGTACGCATTCCGGGAGCACCTTGCCGCGGATCTCCTGCGCCCGCGCGTGCCGGCCGGACTGCCGCAGGGCGTAGGCCAGGTTGATCTCGCACGCCAGGGCGTCCGGGTGCTCGGGACCGTAGCGCTCGGTGAGACCGCGCAGGGCGGTCTCCAGGAGGGTCACGGCCCGGTCGGTGTCGCCCAGTTCGCCGGTGGCGTTGCCCAGGTTGATCATGCAGTTGAGGGTGTACGGGTGGCGGGGGCCGACCGCGCGTTCCAGCCGGGCCAGGGTGTCGGTGCCGACCGCCACGGCCTCCTCGGCGTTGCCGCTGCCGCGCAGGTAGATGGCGAGGTTGTTGCGGCAGGCCAGGGTGAACGGGTGGTCGTCGCCGAGGAGGCGGCGGTAGGAGGCGAGGGCGTCCGAGGCCAGGTCACGGGCCCGCTCCTTGTCGCCGGCCGCCGAGTAGTCGGCGGCGAGGTTGAGCGCGCAGGCGAGCGTGTCGGGCACGTCGGGTCCGTACCGCTCGAGGTAGCGGTCGTAGGTCACCTGGGTGAGCCGCATCGCCTCGGCGGCGCGGCCCGCCTTGCGCAGCGAGACCGCGAGGCTCTTGGCGTTGCGGAGCGTCTCGGGCACGTCGGGGTTGAGGACGTCCTGGAAGACGTCCATCACCTCTTCGAGCATCGCGACGGAACCCGTGTAGTCGCCGATCTCCCGCAGGTCGCGGGCGAGGTTGGCCTTGGTGGACAGCGTGTAGGGGTGCCGGTCGCCGAGCATCGGGGTACGCCGGTCCACGGTCTCCTGGTCCAGGCGGCGGGCGAGTTCGGAGTCCCCGGTGAGCCGGTAGTCGATGGCCAGGTTGTTGGCCGCGACGAGCGAGCGCGGGTGCTGCTCGCCGAAGATGTCCTTGAATCCGGCGTAGATCTGCTCGTCGCGCTCCCGGGCCTCCTGGTAGAGGCCGAGCGCCCGCAGGTCCGCCGCCAGGCTGCCGCCGGTGATCAGGGTGTGCGGGTGGCCGGCGGGCAGCAGGGCGGTCTGCCGGGCCAGGGTGTCCTCGTCGTACTGCCGGGCCTCCTGGTACTTGCCCTGCGAACGCAGCACGTTGGCCAGCTCGAACTGCAGGTTGAGGGTCTGCAGGTCGTCCTCGCCGAGGGACTGCTGCCACACGCCGAGCAGTTGCTCGGCCAGTTGCCTGGCCTGCTCCAGTTCGCCGCTCTTCCACAGGTAGCGGACGCGGTTGACCAGCAGCTGGCGCGGCTTCTCCTCGCGGCAGTCCTCGGCCTGCGACGGCGCGAGGTGCGGCCAGATCAGCTCGAACCCGGGCCAGTTCGCCGGGTCGTTGATCGCGTCCTCCGGCGGCCGGGCCTCGGCGAGGATGCGGTGCACCTCGTGCATCGTGTCCTGCTGGTCGTCCTCCGACATCTCCGAGCGCACGGCGGCCTGCACCAGCCGGTGCACCTGGATGCTGCTGTCGGCCGGATCGACCTTGGCCAGGGCGAAGCGGTTGAGCGCCTGGATGACCTTGCCGAGCATGTAGCGGTCGCGCAGTTCGGGGTCGTGGGGCAGCAGCGCCTGGATCATGGAGTCGCTCTCGATCAGCGTCATCGAGATCGGCTCGGCCGCGAAGAACGCGCACAGCTCCAGCAGCCGGACGGCGGCCTTGGACTGGTTGCGCAGCCGGCTGATGGAGATGCTCCAGGTCGCGCCCACCTCCCGCGGGTAGCCCGCGGCGGTGGTGACCGACAGCGCCTTGGTCGTCTGCTCCTTGAGCTGGTGCACGTAGACGTCGACGGGGGTCGCGGTCTCGGCGAGCCACGCGGCGGCCACCTCGACCGCCAGCGGCAGGTCACCGACCGCCTCGGCCACCTGCCCGGCGTCCTCCCGGCTCATGCCGCCGACCCGGCGGCGCAGGTGCTCCACGCTCTCCGAGCGGTTGAAGACCTCGATCTCCAGGGGCTCGGTCGCTCCCGTCGGCGGCTTGTTCCGGGCGGTGACCACGATGTGGCCGCGTCCCCCGGGGAAGAAGCGGCGCACCCGCTCGGGGTCCTCGACGTTGTCGAACACCAGCAGCCAGCGCGGGAAGCGGGTGCCGCCGGCCAGTTCCTCGCGGGCCGCCTCGGCGGCCTCGGACACGCTGTCGCCGACCCTCAGCTCCAGGCGGCGGGCGAGTTCGGCGAGGGAGGGCGCGATCCGGTCCTCCTGCTCCGCCTCGATCCACCACACGAGGTCGTAGTCGGCCTTGAAGCGGTGCGCGTACTCCAGCGCCACCTGGGTCTTGCCGACGCCGCCGAGGCCGTGGAGCGTCTGCGGGAACGGCTGGACGGAGGGGTTGCCGCCGCCCAGGCGGTCGCGCAGCCGGTCCAGGACGGTGGAGCGGCCGGTGAAGAAGGTGTTGCGAGGCCGCAGGTTGGACACCTTGGGGTCGCCGACGGGGTAGCGCGGGCCACCCGCCATGGCGGTCGTGTTGAGGTCCGCGTCGTCACGGCCGAGGGCGCGCAGCAGGGTGGTGGCGGCCGCGGAGTGGTCGAGCCGCACCAGGCTGACCGGGCTGCGCTGGGCCAGCGGCGGGCCGGGGCGTACGTCGCCGACCCGGATCGGCAGCAGTTGGTGCTGCGGGCCCGAGGGGTCGGTGCCCGAGCTCGACTCCCACACCCGCATGGCCCGCCGGGAGCGCAGGTAGGCGGCGGAGAGTACGACGAGGGTGCGGGAGGAGGCCCCGGCCACGGCAGGCTGTTCCGCGGGGGCGGTGTGGGTCTCCACGTCCCAGGGGACGACCCGGAAGCCGGCCCGGGTCAGGATCCACTCGATCCAGTCCGCCCACATGCGGTCCTCGGGCACGTACGCCAGCACCAGGCCGGACGGCGGAACGGGCCTGCGCCGGGTGAACTCCGCGGCCCAGCGCAGCCGTTCGGACTCCGCGATCGGGGGCAGCGAGGTCACCGCGCCGCCGGAGACGACCGAGGTGAGGCGTTCGCAGGCCGACAGCATCGAACTGGACAGGCCCGGGGCGTCCCCGAAGGTCGCCAGGATCTCCTCGTAGGCGTAGAAGGGGCGGTACGGGATCTCCACCGACCCCCAGTAGGAGACGAGTTCGTCCTCGTCCATTCCGGCCGGGAGGCCGTCGAACTGGGCGCGGGCCAGTGCCCGTCCGGCGTCCGCCTTCTCCTTCTCGCCGTCGTCGATGCGCATCGGCACGGGGAAGATGCGGATGCCGCGGCCGTTGTAGCGCTCCTCGATGTCGCGGGCGACGGCGGCGGCGCCGTAGATGCTCTGGTCGCTGAGGGTGAAGCAGACCACCAGTTCGTCGGGCATGTGGACGGTGCAGATGTCCGCGATGTCGCTGAGGCCGGTACGGCTGTCGATGAGGACGTAGTCGTAGTGGCGCCGCATGTCCGCGCGCATGGCGTCCAGGAACTGGCCACCGCCGAAGCGGTCGTAGAAGACGTCCCAGTCGATGCCGGTGAGCGCGGTGGTGTAGTTGCGGTCCTGCCGGCCCGCGGAGAGGTAGTCCAGGCTGCCGCCGCCGGGGAAGACCCAGTTGAGGGATATGGCGTGCGGCCGGACCCGCGCGAACTGGCGGTGCCAGTCGGGCGGCCGCGGCACGTCGCGCAGCGCCTCCTCGCGGTACTCGGTGATCAGGTCGATCATGCCGGTGGTGGCCGCGAGCGCGGAGGAGTCCAGAAAGGGGTGGAAGAAGCGGAACAGGCCCGGGGCCTCCAGGTCCCAGTCCACCGTCAGCACCCGGTGTCCGTTGGCGGCGAGGATCCAGGCGGTGTTCGCCAGGGCCATGGTCCGTCCGGTGCCGCCCTTGTACGAGTAGAACGTGATCACACGTCCGTTACGGCTCTCGGTCATCCTGGCCCTCCGGTTTGTCGGGTTCCGTGGTGCCGCGGTCGTCGTGCAGGCCGTACGGGGAGGAGCGCTCGGGTCCGTACGATCCGGCGGACGGACCCCGGAGCCTCGGGCGCGAGCTGTGCGGGCCCTGGGGCGGGAAGGCCGGTGCGTGGGCGGCGTAGTGCTTGGCCGCGCGTCCCACGGCCCTGGGCACGTCGTCGCTGAAGACCTCGAGGCTCGGGATGTTGTTGCGGACGAAACGCCCGCCCGGGCCGTCCGCACGGCTGGGATCGAGGGCGTCGTCGGCGAGGCGGCGCAGCGCCTCCTCGTGGCCGCCTGACTCCGGGTCGGCCCGGTTCCACGGCACCAGGACGCTGACCCAGGGCCGGTGCTCACGGCCGAAGCGGCTCAGCATCTCCCGCCGTTCCGGCGACTCCAGCGCCCAGCGGTCGAGCAGCAGCAGCCCGGGAGCGGTGGGGACGGGATCCAGCAGGCGGTCCAGTTCCTCCTCGAACACCCCCACGCTGACCCGGTAGTCGAGGTTGCGCGCCAGGTCGGCGGCGTGGTCGGCCAGCGGCCGGCTGCTCTGCGGACGGTACGGGTTCCAGTCACGCGGCGAGGGCCCGTAACAGGTGGGGCTGCGGCCCGCGGGCAGTTCCTCGGTGTCGCAGCAGGCGAGCACCGTCACGCGCAGCGGCCGGCTGGCGCCCGGGGGCCCGAAGGCGCTGGGAACGTGGTGGTAGTCGAGGTGACGCCCCTTGGCGATCTTGGTGTCCTCGACGACCTGCACGATGCGCTGGGCGAGGCGGTAGACGGCCCGCTCGTACTCGTGCTTGAGGTAGCTGAGCTTGATCAGCCCATAGAAGCCCTCGGCGGCGTAGTCCTCACCGAGGTCGGCGTGGTTGAACTGCAGCCCCTCCGCGGGGCCCGGCATGTCGTTCGCGGCGACCGGCACCCACAGCGCGGGCACGATGCCGGATATCGGGCGGTCGTGCAGGGACCGGTGGTGGACGGCGCGCTGCGAGAAGGCGTACCACTCCTTGCCGCACTGCTGGCTGCGGAAGTAGCGGGGCGAGTAGAGCGGGACGAAGACCCGGCAGTGCGCCAGCGCCTCCGCGAGCGATTCCGGCCAGCCCTCGCCGACGTTCATCCCCCGGTCCATGAAGCCCGCCTTCACCCCCGCGGGCAGCGTCGTCATCTGCAGGATGTGCGCGCACAGGTCGTTGTAGAGCTTGGCGACCCACAGGTCGGGGTCGGGATCCGAGGGGTCGTTCCTGGGGGTGTGCGCGTAGCTGAGGAAGAAATAGGGCTTGTCCGAGGCGTCTCCCTGCCCCACGGGTAATGCCATGCGCCATCTCCCCCGCCCGACCTACAGACCCCGCTCCGCCCCTCGTGAGGGAACCTCAGTGTAGGAACCCCCGATTCTCCGGCGGAATAGCGCATGACCATCATTTTTGCCCTGGCTCCCGTCAACGGCCGTTGTTCACCAGCCACTTGGCGATCTCGTCCACGGCGTCGGCGATCGGCACGAGGTGGCAGGGCGCGTCGCCGACGGGGCCGTCCAGCACCGCGCACTGGCTCGCCACCACCGGGACCAGCCGCGGGAAATGGCGGTCGTCGATGTCCGGCGCCTCGAAGTGCACCCACTCCTTGCCCCCGTCCTCCGTGCGCACCAGGGCCTGGTACGGGCGGTCCGGCGGCGGGACCGCCCGGTAGTCGGCGAGGTGGTAGGCGGTGCAGACCCACAGGTCCACGCCGATCAGCAGGGCGCGGGCCCGCAGGTCGTACAGCCGGGCGGTGGGCGAGTCCTCGCCCAGGTGGCTCTCCAGCGTGTGGCCGTCGGTGACGAAACGCGCGGCCGGGCCGAAGGCGGTGAAGGAGGTGTGCGGGTGCGCGCTGCGTAGCGCGCCCGGGAGCAGCCTGACCTCCTCGCCGAGCCGCCCCACGCTGGGCGAGACGGGGGTGGTCAGCGGGTCGAAGGCGGGCATCGCGTCGCGGTACGCGGTCAGTTCCGCGTCGCTCATGCCCTCCGTGCGCTGCCGGTCGACCCGGGAGGTCACGGAGTTCTCCGGGGTCGCCGCGTACGCGACCAGGGTGCCGTGGTCCCCCAGCGCCGCCCGCAGGGCCGCGACCACGGTGCGTACGCCGCCCTCCACCGAGCCGATCGACTTCAGCGAGCCCTGGACGAGCAGCACGTCCCCGGCCTCGACGCCCAGTGCGCGCAGATCCCGGGTCAGGCTTTCCAGAGTGTGCACCTCAGGCCCCGTTCAGTTCGGACAGCCAGGGGGCGACGGTGCCGGCCATCCGGTCCGCGAAGCGCTTGCCGAGGGGGGTGAGCGATCCGCTGTCGGCCAGCCGGTCGACCGCCTCCGCCGTCTCGCGGGTCCAGCGGGCGAAGGTCGCGGCCGCCTCCGGGACGCCCCGGCGGGTCAGCGCGCGCCAGTACTCGGCGACGGCGATGTGCGCGTACGTCCCCTGCAGCAGCCCCTCCAGCGGGCGCGGGTCGGGGCGCCACGGCGCGTGGAAGAGCCGGGTGTCCTCCGGGTCGTACAGGTCCATCAGGTCCAGCACGGCACCGAGCTTCACGTGCTGGAACTCGTGGGCCACCAGCAGCGCCAGCGTGTGCGGCGTGGCGGGCCGCGCGATGCCGACCGCGCCGAACGCCTGCCGGGCGGCCCCGCTGACGTCGCTGCCGTCGCCCGGCGGGACCAGCGGGGTGACGGTGCCGAGCCCGGCGGCCAGCCCCGGTACGTAGCCGGGCAGTTCACGGCCGAGGAAGTCCCAGGCGGCGGTCAGGTCCTCGTGCCAGGCCCTGACCTCGGCCTCGTCCTGCCGTGGCACCAGGGGCCACTGGTGGGCGTCGCGGTAGGGGTCGGTGTCCTCCAGCGCCACCCTCCAGCCGGCCGGGCCGACCCGCCGGACGGGGTGCCACCGCGCGTCACCGGGGTCGTTCGCGGCGATCCTCACCGTACGGCCGGCGACGCTCACACCGAAGCCGCCGGCGGTGGCGGCGACCTCGGCCTCCGCCCCGTCGGGGGCGCCGGCCAGGACACGGCCGAGCCCCGGCAGCCGGACCGCGCCGTCGCGTACCGGCACCCGCACGGTCGCCTGGTACCGGCCCGCGGCCCGGACCACGGCGGCGGCCGCGAACTCGGCGAGCCCCGCGACGTCCGCCCCGCCGTCGCCCGCCGTCTCCAGGCAGTGCCGGGCCCACGGCCGCACGTAGGGGTGGGCGAGCACCTCGTCCAGGGCCTGGGGCGCGGCCTGGTCGACCTCGGCCAGCACCCGCCAGACCGCGGCGGTCCTGCCGTCCCGGGGAGCGCGCTCCCAGACGGCGGTGAGCAGCCCGCGGGTGATCTCCAGCTGCTCGGCGGCGAGCGCGGCGACCGTCGCGGCGTCGCCGTACCCGGCGGCCAGCTGGTCGATCTGGTCCTCGGTCAGCGAGGACTGGGGCTGCTGCCCCGAGGCGGTGCTCACCGGATTCTCCCGTTCCGTCTCCTCGGCGTCGCGGATGCCGAGGATCAATGCCATCAGGTCACCGCAGTACGCGGACGGATTCGCGAATCCCGACCCGGTTCGGTAGCGGTGCGCGTACAGTCCCCCGCCGCAGACGTCGACGACCGGGCAGCGGCGGCACTGGTCGCACAACCCCTGCTTGCCCTGCCGTCGTGCCGCGATGCCGGGGTGGGCGGCGACCTGGTCCAGGGAGTGGGCGAACACGTCCATCCCGGTGGCCGGGGCGCCGTCGTAGGCGGTCTTGAGCGAGTCGGCCTGCTCGAAGCTCCCGTCGGTCTCGATGACGACGAGGTCGACCGGGTCGGTGCCGATCGACTCCACGAGGCTGCTCTCGCCGCGCAGCATCCGGTGCACGGAGTCGAAGACCCGCACCGGCACCGGGCGCCCCTCCGCCACCCAGCGGCGGTGAACGGTCAGCAGCCACTGCGCGTAGGGCGCCGGTGCGCCACCGGGACGCGCGGGCGGGACGTCGTGGGTGGCGTGGGGCAGCAGGAAGTCGATGCGGGGCGGTTCGAGCGCCATCAGGGCCTCGTACACCGTCAGCGGATCGTTCTCCACGTCGATGGTGCAGAGCAGTCCGCCGAACAGATGGCGGTAGCGCGGCTCGCGGAGCAGCCCGATCGAGGCCACCACCCGGTCGTAGCTGCCGCGCCCGTCGGCGAACCGCCGGTGGCGGTCGTTCTCGGCCCGGCCGCCGTCCAGGGAGACGCCGACCGAGATGCCGAACTCGTCGAAGACGTCGCAGAACCGCTCGTCCAGGAGGACGGCATTGGTCTGGATGCCGAGCTCCAGGGCGCACACGCCGTCGAGCGCCCCGCGTAACGCCGAGGCGGCCCGCTCGATGCGGGCCGGGCCTGCCAGCAGGGGTTCGCCCCCGTGGAAGACCACCTGGACGGCGGGGAGCCGGTGCGCGGCGGCATGCTCGGCGATCCGTGCGGCCACGCGGTCGAACACCTCGTCGGGGGTGGCCCGGGCACGCGTCTTCCAGCTGGTGTCGGCGTGCTCGTAGACGTAGCAGTGATCACACGCCAAATCGCACCGGCTATGCAATTTCAGCACGAATTGCGACAGCGCTCTGGCCGGTGCTGATGTCTCCATGACCGCGGCCCGGGCCCCCGAGTCGGTCGGGCCTACTTGCTGCTGAACGACTGGAAGGCCGCGACCGGAACGCTCCCGGCGGAGGCGGCGGCGGGCATCACCCGGCCGAGGGCCGGAGTGGCCACGGAACTGCCGCGGGAGGCCAGCTCCGCCAGCGGGATCCTCCGCCGCGTGTGCGGACGCCTGGTCCGGGCGTCGTTTTCGGCCGTCACGGTGGGGGTGGCAGTCATAGCGGGGACCTCGTTCACTCAGGGTGCGTTGGCGCGCGCACACCATTTGTCCGGAATGCGGCAAATATCTCATCCCGGACACCGAAAGGCGACGCACACGCATAACGAGCGAGCCGTGACAAGTGCACGTTTTCGTCAAGGTCATCAGACACGCGTACTCCCCACCCCCAACGCCGGGCCGTGTGATTATCTCCCTTATTCAAGACAGGAGTTGAGCGCTTTTCCGATTCGAGACCAAGTTTCTGGAGTGGAACGAGCGCCGCTCCGCACGGACCCCCTCGTCACGGCTTCCGGCGTGTCGCACCGTGGGGTGCCCGCCCAGCGCGCAAGCCCCTCGCGCCCGCTCGTTCAGCGGTCCGAACGCGCTCGGCGCACCCCGGGAAAAATCTCGCCAGGCCTGGGCCGATCGGGTGGGCGGCCCCTGCCCCGCACACCAACGGGTCCCGCCGGGCGGAGGGGGGATCCGCCCGGCGGGACCGTTCAGGGGGTGGCGCCCGGTCAGGCCGTCGTGACCGGTTCCTTGTCGTTGCCCGCGGGAGCGGCGGGCCCGGGGACCGTGCCGTGGCCGTCGTCGACCAGCGTGGTCTCGTCGAAGGGCAGCTCGCCGGCGAACACCCGCCGGGCCTGCTCACGGTCGAACTCCTTGGTCCACGTGCCGATCAGCACCGTGGCGACGGCGTTGCCCGCGAAGTTCGTGACGGCGCGCGCCTCGCTCATGAAGCGGTCGATGCCGACGATCAGACCGACGCCGTCGACCAGGGCGGGCTTGTGCGACTGGAGCGCCCCGGCGAGGGTCGCCAGGCCCGCGCCGGTGACACCGGCGGCGCCCTTGGAGGCGACCATCATGAACAGCAGCAGTGTGATCTGCTGCCCGATGGAGAGCGGCTGGCCCATCGAGTCGGCGATGAACAGCGAGGCCATGGTCAGGTAGATCATGGTGCCGTCGAGGTTGAAGGAGTAGCCGGTCGGCACGGTGATGCCGACGACCGGGCGGCTGACGCCCAGGTGCTCCATCTTGGCGATCAGGCGGGGCAGCGCCGACTCCGAGGACGAGGTGGAGACGATCAGCAGGAACTCCCGGCCGAGGTACTTCAGCAGCTGGAAGAGGTTGACCCCGGCGAAGAAGCGGAGCATCAGGCCGAGCACGACCACGACGAAGATCAGGCAGGTGACGTAGAAGCCGAGCATGATCGTGGCGAGTGCCTTGAGGGCGTCCACGCCCGCCGAGCCGACGACCGCCGCGATCGCGCCGAAGGCACCGATCGGGGCCACCCACATGATCATGGACAGGACGCGGAAGACCAGCTTCTGGATGTGGCCGACACCGCGCAGGATCGGCTCGCCCGCCGCCCCCAGGGCTTGCAGGCCGAAGCCGACCAGCAGCGCGACCAGCAGGGTCTGCAGCACCTGGCCCTCGGTGAAGGCGGAGACCAGGGTGACCGGGATGATGCTCAGCACGAAGTCCGGCAGGGTCTCGGCCGGGGCGTCCTCGGCCTGCGCCTGGCCCACGTCCTTGAGCGCGTCGGTCAGGTGCAGCCCGTCGCCGGGCTGGAGGACGTTGCCGACCACCAGGCCGATGGCCAGGGCGACGAAGGACATCACCACGAAGTAGCCGAGGGCGAGGCCGCCGACCCTGCCGACCTTGGCGGCCTGGCGGACCGAGCCCACGCCCAGCACGATCGTGCAGAAGATGATCGGCGAGATCATCATCTTGATCAGGTTCACGAACCCGGTGCCTATGGGCTTGAGCTCGACGGCCGCGTCGGGCGCGACCATCCCGAGCACGGCGCCGGCGATCGCGGCGACGACCACCGCGATGTACAGGAAATGGGTGCGGTCCCTGCGACCCTGGGTACGGCTCTGTACCGGCACTGACACCTTCGTCTCCTCGGTCCATCCGGACGTCGTCCCGGGACGCCCGCGATTGGATAGGTCCCGGTGACTATGCGCCCGCGCAGTGAGCCAGGTCACGTTTGCGTTCATTGTGTTCGCGGGACCTGTGCACACTGGTGGGCATGCCGCTCCCGACCCGCTTCCGCCGCCCCCGGCCGCGCCGCCGCCCGCGCAGCCTGGCAGGCCAGTTGTTCGCGATGCAGGTGGTCATCGTGGCCATGGTGGTCGCGGGCATCGCGGTGCTCGTCTACGTGGGCGCCGCCGAGCGCGCGGAGGACGCCGCGGAGGACCGGGTCACGGCGGCGGCGCGGGCGGTGGCCGACGCCCCCTCGGTCGCGGCGGCGATCCGCGGCGCCAACCCCACCGCCACGCTCCAGCCGTACGCGGAGCAGGTCCGGCGCGACACCGGCGTGTCCTTCATCACCATCATGAGACCGGACGGCATCCGCTGGACGCACCCCGACATCAAGCAGATAGGCCACCGGTTCCTCGGGCACATAGAACGCGCCCAGCGCGGTGGCACCTTCACGGAGACCTACACGGGCACGCTGGGCGCGTCCGTCCGCGTGGTCACCCCCGTCCACGACGACGGCCGGATCGTCGGCCTGGTCAGCGTCGGCATCACGGTCGAGGCCATCAGCGACCGGGTCCGGGACCAGCTGGCGGCGCTCATCGGGATCGCCGCGGCGGCCCTGGCGGTCGGGGGCCTGGGCACCTACTTCGCCAACGCCCGGCTGCGCCGCCACACACACGGCATGGCCGCGGACGAGCTGAGCCGCATGTACGACTACCACCAGGCGACCCTGCACGCGGTGCGCGAGGGCCTGATCCTGCTGGACGCCGACCGCAGGGTCGCCCTGTGCAACGACGCCGCCCGTGAACTGCTGGGCCTGCCCGGGGACGTGGTGGGCTCGTACGTCGCCGACCTCGGGCTGCCCGCCTCGCTGACCGGCGCGCTGCTGGCGGCCGAGCCGCGGATGGACGAGGTGCACCTGACCGCGGAGCGGGTGGTGGTGGTCAACACCTCGCCGGTGCGCGGCGGGGAGCGCCGCGGCACCGTGGTGACCCTGCGGGACCACACCGACCTGCAGTCACTCACCGGCGAGCTGGACTCCGTGCGCGGCTTCGCCGAGGCGCTGCGCTCGCAGGCGCACGAGGCCTCCAACCGGCTGCACGCGGTCGTCTCGCTGATCGAACTGGGCCGCACCCAGGACGCGGTGGAGTTCGCCACCGCCGAACTGGAACTCGCCCAGGCGCTGACCGACCGCGTGGTGGCGGCGGTCGCGGAACCGGTGCTGGCCGCGCTGCTGCTGGGCAAGGCGGCCGAGGCGAACGAGCGCGGCGTGGAGCTGACGGTCACCGATGACAGCCGCATCGACGACGGGGTCCTGCCCGTTTCGCTCACCTCCCGGGACCTCGTCACCATCCTGGGCAACCTCATCGACAACGCCTTGGACGCGGCCATCGAGGGCGCCGGGCAGACGACCGCACGCCCGCACGTCGAGGTCACCGCCCGCGCCGACGAGGGCGAGTTGCTGCTGCGGGTCACCGACAGCGGGCGCGGGGTCGACCCCGCCGTGGTGCGCGAGGTATTCCGGCGCGGCTGGACGACCAAGAGCCACGGGCACGGCCTCGGCCTCGCGCTCGTCGAGCAGACCGCCCGGCGCACGGGCGGCAGCGTGGATCTGGACCGGGCGCTGGGCGGCGGTGCCTCCTTCACCGTACGGTTGCCGCTGCGCGGGGAGGTGCGGACGTGATCAAGGTGCTGGTCGTCGAGGACGACCCGGTGGCGGCGGACGCCCACCGGCTGTACGTCGAGCGGCTGCCGGGGTTCACGGTGGCCGCGGTGGCCCACTCCGGGGGCGCGGCACTGCGCGCGCTCGAACGGCACCAGGTGGACCTGATCCTGCTCGACCTCAACCTGCCCGACGGGCACGGGCTGCAGGTGGTGCGCACGCTGCGGGCGGCCGGGCACACCGCCGACGTGGTCGCGGTGACCTCGGCCCGCGACCTGGGCGTGGTGCGGCAGGCCGTCTCGGTCGGGGTGGTGCAGTACCTGCTGAAGCCCTTCACCTTCCCCACCCTGCGCGACCGTCTGGAGCGCTGGGCGCGCTACCGCGACGAGCTCGCCGGCGGCGAGGCCTCGGGCCAGGACGAGGTGGACCGCGCCCTGGCGGCGCTGCGCAACCCAGAGGGCTCGGTGCTTCCCAAGGGCCTCAGCGGCCCCACCCTGGAGGCGGTGACGACGGCGCTGCGCGAGGCGGCGGAGGGCCTGTCGGCGAACTCGGCGGCCCAGGCCGTCGGCGTCTCCCGGATCACGGCCCGCCGCTACCTGGAGCACCTGGTGGAGACCGGCCGCGCGGTCCGCGCTCCGCAGTACGGCCAGGTCGGCAGGCCGGAGCTCACCTACCGCTGGGCCCCGCAGCGCCGCCCGTGAGCCGCCCGGCCGGGCGGCGCGAGAGCTGCGGACGAGGCGTCAGAACACCGACTCCGCCTCCTGCATACGGTCCTCGGGCACCCGCTTGAGCACCATCACCGCGTCGGCGAGCGGCACCAGTTCCACCGCGGTACCGCGCAGCGCCGTCATGCAGCCGAAGGCGCCCTTGTGCGCGGCCTCCACGGCGTGCCAGCCGAAGCGGGTGGCCAGCACGCGGTCGTACGCGGTGGGGACGCCGCCGCGCTGGACGTGGCCGAGGATGACGGGGCGGGCCTCCTTGCCCATGCGCTGTTCGAGCTCGCCGGCGAGCCGGGTGCCGATCCCGGCGAAGCGCTCGTGGCCGTAGACGTCGATCTCGCCGTGGGCGTACGGCATGGTGCCCTCCGCGGGGTGGGCACCCTCGGCGACGCAGATGACGGCGAACTTCTTGCCGCGGGCGAAGCGCTCCTCGACCATCGCGACGAGGTCGGCGGGGTCGAAGGGCCGTTCCGGCAGGCAGATGCCGTGTGCGCCGCCGGCCATGCCGGACTCCAGGGCGATCCAGCCGGCGTGCCGGCCCATGACCTCGACGACCATGACGCGCTGGTGGGACTCGGCGGTGGTCTTCAGGCGGTCGATCGCCTCGGTGGCGACGGTGACGGCGGTGTCGAAGCCGAAGGTGCGGTCGGTGGCGGAGATGTCGTTGTCGATGGTCTTGGGGACGCCGACCACCGGCATGCCGGCGTCGGCGAGCAGCCGGGCCGCGGTGAGCGTGCCCTCGCCGCCGATGGGGATGAGGACGTCCAGCCCGAAGCCGGAGCACAGGGTGCGCCAGTTGTCGGCGGCCTCGTGCAGCCGGGCGCGTTCCAGCCGGGAGGAGCCCAGGATGGTGCCGCCCCGGGCGAGGATGCCGCTGACGGAGTTGAGGTCGAGCGGACGGTAGTGGCCCTCCAGCAGTCCCTTGAAGCCGTCCTCGAAGCCGATGACCTCGTCGTCGTGGTAGGTCAGCGCGCGGTGGGTGACCGAGCGGATCACGGCGTTGAGTCCGGGGCAGTCGCCGCCGGCGGTGAGCACTCCGATGCGCATGGCGCTCCACGCTCCCTCCGGTCGCGTGTACGGTCGCCTTTTCGCATCGTAGGTCCGCACCGCACCCGCCGCGCGCCATACGCACACCGAACGGTAATGTCAAGAGGTATCCGCCACCCGTCTGGGTGGATCACGCCGGGCAGGAACGGAGAGAGCGCGTGACGCGCAGCGTGTACGTAACGGGAATCGGGAGGGGGGACGGCCGCCAGGTCGTCGAGCTGGGCGTGATGGAGCTGCTGACCCGGCAGGTGGACCGCGTCGGGGTGTTCCGGCCGCTCGTCCACGACACGCCCGACCGGATGTTCGAGCTGCTGCGCAGCCGCTACCGGCTCACCCAGGACCCGGCGACCGCCCACGGCCTGAGCTACGAGGAGGCGGCAGCGCTCCAGGCCGAACAGGGCCGGGACGCGCTCATCGCCCGCCTGGTGGACCGCTACCACCTGGTGGCCGCGGAGTTCCCCACCGTGCTCGTCCTCGGCTCGGACTTCCACGAGACCAACCTCCCCGGTGAGCTGGGTATCAACGCCCGGCTGGCGAACGAGTTCGGCGCCTCGGTGATCCCGGTGGTCGGCGGCCGCGAGCAGACCGCGGACTCGGTCGTGGACGAGGTCCGCAACGCACACCTGTCCTACACCGGGCTTGGCTGCGACATCGTCGCCATGATCGCCAACCGGGTGCCGCGCGAGGTGCTGGAGGAGGCGGCGACGCGGCTGCGCCGCCGGCTGCCGGTCCCCGCGTACGTGCTGCCCGACGAGCCCGCGCTGTCGGCCCCCACCGTCGCCCAGGTCGTCGAGGCGCTCCACGCGGAGGTGCTGCTCGGCGACCACAGCGGCCTGTCCCGGGACGTGATGAACTTCGTCTTCGGCGGTGCGATGCTGCCGACCTTCATCCGCGCGCTGACCCCCGGCTGCATGGTGATCACTCCGGGCGACCGGGCGGACCTGATCATCGGCTCGTTGGCCGCGCACTCCGCCGGCTCCCCGCCCATCGCCGGCATCCTGCTCACCCTGGACGAGGTGCCCGGCCCGGAGATCATGGCACTGGCGGCCCGGCTGGCCCCGGGCACCCCGGTCGTGTCGGTGCCGACCGGCAGCTTCCCGACCGCCGCCGAGCTCTTCGCCCTGGAGGCCCGGCTGGGGGCGGCCACCCCGCGCAAGGCGGAGACCGCGCTCGGGCTCTTCGAGAAGCACGTGGACGGCGCCGAGCTGACCGAGCGGCTCTCGGTGGTCCGCGGCGAGCGCGTCACCCCGATGATGTTCGAGCACGAGCTGATCGAGCGGGCCCGCTCCGGGCGCCGCCGGGTGGTCCTCCCCGAGGGGACCGAGGAGCGCATCCTGCACGCGGCCGAGGTCCTGCTGCGCCGGGACGTCTGCGACCTCGTCCTGCTCGGCGACGAGGACGCCATCCGCAAGCGGGCCGCCGAGCTCGGCATCAATGTCGACGTCCCCGGCTGCACGCTGACCGACCCGCAGACCTCGCCGCTGCGCGAGAACTTCGCCGAGCTCTACGCCAGGCTCCGTGCCCACCGGGGCGTCAGCTACGAGCTGGCGTACGACGTCGTGGCCGACGTCTCCTACTTCGGGACGCTGATGGTGCAGCAGGGTCTCGCCGACGGCATGGTCTCCGGCGCCGTGCACTCCACCGCGGCGACGATCCGCCCCGCCTTCGAGGTCATCAAGACCGCGCCCGGGGCGTCCATCGTCAGCTCAGTCTTCTTCATGTGCCTGGCCGACCGGGTGCTGGTGTACGGCGACTGCGCGGTCAACCCGGACCCGGACGCCGAGCAACTGGCCGACATCGCGATCCAGTCCGCCGAGACCGCCGCCCAGTTCGGCGTCGAGCCGCGGGTGGCGATGCTGTCGTACTCCACCGGCACCTCCGGCTCGGGCGCCGACGTGGACAAGGTGCGCCGGGCCACCGAACTGGTCCGGCAGCGGCGCCCCGACCTGCTGGTGGAGGGCCCGATCCAGTACGACGCCGCCGTCGACGCCAAGGTCGCGGCCACCAAGCTGCCGGACTCGAAGGTCGCCGGGAACGCCACCGTGCTGATCTTCCCGGACCTCAACACCGGCAACAACACCTACAAGGCGGTGCAGCGTTCGGCGGGCGCGGTGGCGGTCGGCCCCGTGCTGCAGGGCCTGCGCAAGCCCGTCAACGACCTGTCGCGCGGCGCGCTGGTCCAGGACATCGTCAACACCGTCGCCATCACGGCCATCCAGGCCCAGGGCGACCGGTGACCGGCCACAACAGGGAAGGCACCGTGACCGCTACCCGCGTTCTCGTCCTCAACTCCGGCTCCTCGTCGGTGAAGTACCAGCTGCTGGACATGGCCGACGGCCGCCGGCCGGCGGCCGGGATCGTCGAGCGGATCGGCGAGCCGGGCGGGGTCGCGGACCACGCCGAGGCGCTGAAGACCGTCGCGGAGGAGCTCGCCGCCCGGGGTCTGGGCCTGGACTCCCCGGCACTGGCCGCGGTGGGCCACCGGGTCGTGCACGGCGGCACGCGCTTCACCGCGCCGACGCTGATAGACGACGAGGTGCTGGCCGCCGTCGAGGAACTGGTGCCGCTCGCCCCGCTCCACAATCCGGCGAACGTCACCGGCATCCGGGTCGCCCGCGAGCTGCGCCCGGACCTGCCGCAGGTCGCGGTCTTCGACACCGCCTTCCACTCCACCATGCCCGAGCACGCCTACCGTTACGCGATCGACCGGGAGACCGCCGACGCCCACCAGGTGCGCCGCTATGGCTTCCACGGCACCTCGCACGCGTACGTCTCCCGCGCCACGGCCCGGCTGCTCGGCAGGGACCCGGCCGAGGTCAACGTCATCGTCCTGCACCTGGGCAACGGCGCCTCCGCCTCGGCCGTGCGCGGCGGGGAGTGCGTGGAGACCTCCATGGGGCTCACCCCGCTGGAGGGCCTGGTGATGGGCACCCGTTCGGGGGACCTGGACCCGGCCGTGGTCTTCCACCTGGCCCGGGTGGGCGGGATGGAAGTGTCGGAGATCGACACCCTGCTCAACAAGCGCTCGGGCCTGCTGGGCCTGTGCGGCGACAACGACATGCGGGAGATCGCCCGCCGGATGGCCGAGGGCGACGCCGTCGCGCAGCTCGCCTTCGACGTCTACGCCCACAGGCTGCGCAAGTACGTGGGCGCCTACACCGCCGTGCTGGGCCGCGTCGACGCGATCGCCTTCACGGCGGGCGTCGGCGAGAACTCCGCGGCGGTCCGGGCGGCCGCGCTGGGCGGTCTGGAGGGCCTGGGCATCGAGCTGGACCCGGTGCGCAACGCGGTGCGCGGCAGCGCCGCCCGCGTGGTGTCCGCCGGGGGCAGCCGGGTGACGGTGGCGGTCGTCCCCACCGACGAGGAACTGGAGATCGCACGACAGACGTACTCGCTGGTGACCGGCCGGTGACTCGTTGAGGCCACCCGGAGGCTCTAGTCTGTGGCCGCCGTCCGCACCGTCCATGCCTCCCCCGCACGGGAAAATTCCGGAGCGGAACAAACCCGATAGGATCGTCCTCATGCGCCGAGCGAAAATCGTCTGCACCCTGGGTCCCGCCGTCGACTCCTACGACCAGCTGAAGACGCTGGCCGAGGCCGGGATGAACGTGGCCCGCTTCAACTTCAGCCACGGCAGCCACGCCGAGCACGAGGAGCGCTACCAGCGGGTGCGCAAGGTCTCCGTGGAGACCGGACGTGCCATCGGCGTGCTGGCCGACCTCCAGGGGCCCAAGATCCGCCTGGAGACCTTCGCGGACGGTCCCGTGGAGCTGGTCGCCGGTGACGAGTTCGTCATCACCACCGAGGACGTGCCCGGTGACAAGACCATCTGCGGCACCACCTACAAGGGCCTGCCCGCCGACGTCCGCGCCGGCGACCCCGTCCTGATCAACGACGGGAACGTCGCGCTGCGCGTGATCGAGGTCGAGGGCCCGCGGGTCCGCTGCCTGGTCGTCGAGGGCGGCGTCATCTCCGACCACAAGGGCATCAACCTGCCCGGCGCCGCGGTCAACGTGCCCGCCCTGTCCGAGAAGGACATCGAGGACCTGCGCTTCGCACTGCGCATGGGCGTCGACATGGTGGCGCTCTCCTTCGTCCGCGACGCCAAGGACGTCCGCGACGTCCACCGCGTCATGGACGAGGTCGGCCGTCGCGTGCCGGTCATCGCCAAGGTCGAGAAGCCGCAGGCGGTCGACAACATGGAGGACGTCGTCGCGGCCTTCGACGGCGTCATGGTGGCCCGCGGCGATCTGGCGGTGGAGTACCCGCTGGAGAAGGTCCCGATGGTGCAGAAGCGGCTGATCGAGCTCTGCCGCCGCAACGCCAAGCCGGTGATCGTCGCGACCCAGATGATGGAGTCGATGATCACCAACTCCCGTCCGACCCGCGCCGAGGCCTCCGACGTCGCCAACGCGATCCTGGACGGCACGGACGCGGTCATGCTGTCCGCCGAGTCCAGCGTCGGCAAGTACCCGATCGAGACCGTGAAGACCATGTCGCGGATCATCGAGGCGGCCGAGGTCGAGCTGCTCAAGCAGGGCCTGTGGCCGCTCAACGGCCGCAAGCCGCGCACGCAGGGCGGCGCCGTCGCCCGCGCCGCCGCCGAACTCGCGGACTACCTGGACGCCAAGACCCTGGTCGCCTTCACCAAGTCCGGCGACACGGCCCGCCGGCTGGCCCGCTACCGCGTGCCGCAGCCGGTGGTGGCGTACACGACCGACGAGTCGACCCGCAACATGCTGGCGCTCACCTGGGGCGTGCAGACCACCGTCGTCCCGCACGTGAACACCACCGACGAGATGGTCGAGATCGTCAACCAGGAGATGCTGAAGCTCAGCGACTACACCGCGGGCGACACCGTGATCATCACGGCCGGCTCCCCGCCCGGCGTCCCCGGCACCACCAACCTGGTGCGGGTCCACCACCTCGGCCACCGCGCGGTCTGACCGGCCGCCGGGCCGCCCGGAACACGGGAACGGCGGAGGGCACCTCCCCTTGTGGGGACGGTGCCCTCCGCCGTTTCCTGTTGCGCGGCCCCCGGAGGGGGTTTTGTGCGGCCCGGCTCAGTCCGCGGTGTTGTACACGTGCATGCCGGGGACCTTCAGCGTGCCGCCGAACTGGCCGGCCTGCTCGACCGTGACGTTGGTGAAGAACGCGGCCGGCACATTGACCGGGGGCGGGGTGTCCGGGGTGAACTCGATCGGGATGAGCCCGAAGAGGTTGCCCTTCAGCGACTCGGTGTACATCGTCACCGTGCCGTTGCGGATCGTGGAGGTGCTGCCCTTGCGGGCGTCCACGTGGCCGACAGTGCCGTTCGGCCCCACGACCTCCTGCTGCAGGTCCTTGATGTCCACGCCGGTGGCGGTGAACTTCAGGACCTTCTTGACCTTGCCGCTCCAGGTCTTGACCTCGACGATGCCCTTGTAGTCGAGCCCGGTCAGGGTCAGCAGGCTGCTGTGCAGGACCCACGGGTCGTCCGGCAGCAGCGACTGCGTCTCCTGGTAGGCGGCGTCCGCCAGGGCCTGCGCGTCGTGGGTCGGGCACGGGAACGGGGTCTTGCCGTCAGCCGAGGTGGCCGGGGTGCTCGGCGCGGGGCTGTCCGCGACCTTCCCGGTGGTCTGCGAGAGCTTCTCGGCGGCCTCCGACACGGTCTTCTTCAGCGCCTCGGTGGTGTCCTCGGTCTTCTCCTTCACCGTGCCCGTGGAGGCGCCCGGCTTGGGAGCGGCGGAGGTCGCGCCCGGGGCGGGCGTCGCGGTCGCCGAGGGCGTCGCGGCGGCGGAGTCCGTGCTCGCCTTGTTGAGCCCCAGCAGATCGCCCAGGGCGTCGCCGACGCCCAGCGGGTCCAGCAGGTTGCTCTGCTCGGTCACCGACGGCGAGGCGGACGGGGCGGGCGCCGTCGTCCCCGAGCCACCGGCGGAACCGGCCGAACCGCCGCCGCTCTCACCGCCCTTGCCGCCCTCGTCACCGGAACCGGCGGAACCCGAGGAGGAGTCGTGCGACGAGGGGCTCCCGGACGGAGCCTGGACCGGGGTCTTGGTGCCACCGCTCGACGGGGTGACGCTCGACGTCGCGGACTCCGACGGCTCGTCGGGCTGCTCGACGCACTTCGTGCCCGAGAACGGGTTCTTCGGCAGTTCGTCGGCAGAGGCCAGTCTCGGGGTCAGTCCCATGCCCATCAGGACCGCCGTCGGCATCGCGGCCAGGGCTATCGCCTTGCCCGCCGGCATCTGCAGTTTGGTCAGCAGCGACTTCCTCGGTGCCGCGTGCCGCGGCCCCGTTCTCTCACGGGTGCCGCTGCCGGCGGCGACCCCGGAAGCGGGCTGAACCTCATCACCCCGCACTGTGCCTCCCGTTCGCGTCTACGGTCTCTGCGCCGTCCACCGGGTGCTGCGCGGCGGCCTCCTCCTGGCCGGCGGCCGGGTCGGCGGGGGACTCGCCGTAGGCCGCCGCATAGGGGGAACCGGGCGGCGGCACATAGCCGGCGTCACCGTCGTCGCCCTTGCCGCTGCCGGGCAGTTCCGCCGGGTCCGCGCCGCCCTCGGCGGGCGGTGCGCCCGGGGCCCAGGCGACGGCGAGGGCACCGCCGATGAGGCCCAGCAGGAAGCCCATCAGGAAGCCGCCGAAGTTGGAGACCACCAGCGACACCAGCGACAGCAGGATGGACGCGACGCCCGAGAAGACGCGCACCGCCGACTGGAACCACATGGTCAGGCCGAGTACGACCAGCAGCACGCCGATGATCAGCGAACCGGACCCGGCCGTGGTGGCCATGGTCAGGCTCAGCGCGCCGAGTGAGAGATGGGCGTACGGGAAGTACGCGATGGGCAGTCCGGCCAGCAGTGTCAGCAGGCCCGCCCAGAACGGCCGCTGTCCGCGCCATACGCGGAAGCGGAACCGCCAATAGCCGAACCGGCCCCTCAGTCCGTGTGTCTCGGCGCTCATGGAAAACAGCTCCCTGGGACTGGCGTTTCTTGAGAAGAGTCGGGGGTGAGGAGGGTGAGGGGCATCCCGTGCCCCCCACCCCCTCTGGTCAGGCTAGAAGCACTCGTACTTCGCGCCGGAGCCCATCTTCACCGACATGCTCAGCCCGCTGAGCTTGAAGGTGCCCGCGCTGGTCGCCCACGCGGTCTGCTGCACACCGGTGAGGTGAGCCTTCCGGGCCTCCTGGGCGAAGGAACCGGGGTCGGTCTTGTCACCGGACTTGATGCCGGGGCCCTGCGAGGTGTCACCGGCGGCGACACCGATGTTGATGTCGGTGAACTCCGCGTCGGCGTCGAGCTGGTCGAGGTCGATGTAGAGGTTCTTCGCCTCGACCTTCTTGCCGCCGTTGCCGGCGCCGAGCTTCAGCGTGACGTCGCCGATCGGCGTCGGCACGACCACCGACTGGCACAGTCCGGTGATCGTGGCCGAGTCGAACGCGGAGACCGCGACCGGGATCGGCTTGCCACCGTGCTGGATGTCGATGGCTCCGTACTGGACGAAGCCGTCACCCTGCAGGTCCTGGGCCTGGACCTTGAACTGCTGGCCCGAAACGCTGAACGAAGCGGCGAGCGCGCCCTGGCCCAGGGCCACGCCTATCGCCGCGGTGGCCGCGACGCTGGGCACCATGACGACGGCGAACCGCTTCCATCTGGTACCGCCGCGGATGAGCGACTCCATGACTTTCCTCCTTCTCGGACGTACATCTCCGGCCGGAATCGCGGGGATTGCGGCGGGATGGGAGAAGTGCTACGTCCTCGGGAAGGAGAGCGCCGTATCGACGGCCGTCACGCGGGAAAGAGCGGACGACACTGTCCGAAAAATCGGCGATCACCCCCGAGCGACAACCACACGGCCACGCTCTCGCGCAACCTGCTGGACAGGCCCTGCCGGACGGCAGAGACCCCCCTGTCCGCGGTCCGCGTCCACTGCTGGCACAGTTTCGGCGTCCCGGCCCGGTGGGGACCCGCTCGGCGATCGGACGACTGGATGCCGACTTCTCGGCGACGGACCGGGCTTGGCCGATCGTGGTCCATTCGGCGCCGCTGCACAAGGGGCGTCGTTACTAGCGGGTAACGGTGCGATAACCCGGAAGGTATGGCCTAGACCATAATCGCTACGTTGCGTAGTTGCGGCGAGGGTGTGAAAAACACCCATCGGGTGATAGATCCGGACAGGATCCCGTCACTCTCTTACCGGAAGTAACAGCGGCCGCGCTTCATCAAGATTTGGTAAAGCGCGGCCGGTCTTGTTCCGGGCTCGAAATGGCTTTCGAGGCACGGCCACCTTACGTGATCAGGTCAGAACAGCACCCGCGCGAGGGCCGCGCGCGCCGCCGTCACCCGGGGGTCGTCGGCCCCGATCACCTCGAACAGCTCCAGCAATCGCAGCCGCGCGGTGTTGCGGTCATCGCCCGCGGTGCGCCGCACGGTGTCCACCAGCCGGCCGAAGGCGTCCTCGACATGGCCGCCGACCAGGTCCAGATCGGCCGCGGCGGCCTGCGCCGCCACGTCCGCCGGAGCGTCCGCCGCCGCCTTGCGCACGGCCTGCGCGTCGACGCCCTGCACCCGCTGCAGCAACTCGGCCTGCGCCAGGCCCAGCTTCGCCTCGGTGTTGCCCGGGTCGTCCGAGAGCACGTTGCGGTACGCCTGGATCGCGCCACCGAGGTCGCCCTGGTCCAGCGCGTCGTGCGCCGCCGACAGCGCGAGCTCCTGCGGGGTGGGCGGCCGCTCCTCGGCGACCGGCGCCTCCACGTCGCCCTCGACCGGCACGCCCGTGATGCCGAAGCGCTGCTCGGCCACGGCGACCAGTTGGTCCAGCACCTCGCGGATCTGGTCCTCGGGGGCGGCGCCCTGGAAGAGCGGCATGGCCTGGCCGGCCAGCACCGCGAACACGGCGGGAATGCCCTGCACGCCGAACTGCTGCACCAGCAGCTGGTTCGCATAGACGTCGATCCTCGCGACGACGATCCGGCCGGCGTAGGAGGCGGCGAGACGCTCCAACGCCTCCTGCAACTGCACACTCGCGTCCGCGCGGTCGGTCCAGAAGTGGACCACGACCGGGACCTCGGTGGAACGCTGCAGGACATCACTCTCGAAGGTGGCCTCGGTGACCTCGGTCACCAGGGCGGGGGCGACGGGCGCTCCCCCGTTGCGGGCGGCTTCCGCGCGGGCCTGTTCGGCCTTCGCCTTGGCCTCTCCGGCCGCCTTCACCGCGGCGAGGTCGACCACGCCGCTCATGGACATGTTCCGTGGCTGCATGAGACCAATCCTCCCCCCTCGTCGCGGTTCCCGGGGAATCGCCCCCCCGAAAGCGCCACCTGTGGCGCGGAACGATGACGCACCACCCGGCGCGAGGTCCCCATTTCGCGCGCGGTGACCGTCAGCATTTCGATACGATCCGTAGCGTAACTGTACCGCCGCGCCCTACGCAACGGGGATAGGGTTCCCAGCCATGTGCGCGCGTGAAACAGGCAGAAGGACCGGACGCCCCCGCAGCGCGGAGGCCGACCGGGCGATTCTGGACGCCGCGCGGCAGGCCCTGGTCGAGCTCGGCTGGGGCAAGCTCACGATGGGTGACGTCGCGGCCCGCGCGGGGGTCGCGAAGACCACCCTCTACCGGCGCTGGGCGAACAAGAACGAGCTCGTCGTGGACGCGGTCGCCGCGCTCTTCGACGAACTCGAACTGCCCGACCGCGGCAGCCTGCGGGCCGATGTGGAGGGCGTGGTCCTGCAGTTCGCGGCCCTGCTGGAACAGCCCGCCACCAAAACCGCGCTCATGGCGGTGGTCGCCGAGGCCACCCACGACGAGGCCCTGCGGCAGCGGATCCGGGAGGCCATCGTCGACCGGCAGAAGCGCCTGGTCATCGAGGGCCGCCGACGGGCCCAGGAGCGCGGCGAGATCCCGCCGGACGACGGCGACCCCGCGCCGCAGATCGACCTGATCTTCGACGTCATCGCGGGGGCGGTGGTGCACCGCGCGCTCGTCAGCTGCGAACCGGTGGACGCCGACTGGGCGGCTCGCTTCACCGCCGTCCTGCTGGGCGGGCTCGCGGCCGCCTCGACGATCTAGCCGTCACCGGGAGTTGGGCTTCTCTTTCCTCTTCGGAGCCTCAACACCCCTTGCCCGCATGGCATGTCATCGTCATGCTTACCGGCGGGTCATCTACTCGCATAGACAACCCGGCGGCCAGGCTTGGCCGTTGTCCGGCGTTCCATCGTTCCACCCTGTCAGTGCGTCCTTTGATCGCTCGCCCCCAGGAGGATCGATTCACGTGAGACACCCTCACCCCGGTCGGCGCGGCGTCGTCGCCACCGTCGCCGCCTCGCTGATCGCCCTGACGGCCGCCCAGAGCGCCACCGCGCTCCCCGCGACCGCCGCCCCGCGCGCCCACGCCCCGTCGTCCGCCGTCACCGTGGCGGAGGACCAGGCGGCGCGCGCCATCGCCGGCTCCCTCTCCGACGCCTCATGGCGTGCCCGTGTCCGCCAGGCGGCACTGGCCTCGGACGAGGTGGCCGTCACCGAGCTCGCGGGCCCGAAGCTGCGGCCCGCGCTCGCCGACGCCGACCGGCGGATCGCCGCCGCCAAGGGCCTCGGCGCGGACGTCGGCTCCCTGCTGCGGCTGCGGCTCGGGGACGACTCGATGCGCGGGGCACTGGCCTCCGGCGTCACCCCGTGGGTCGCCGCGGCCAGTACCGACGAGGACGTCCGCACCGTCACCGCCTACGACAGCCGGGGCCGGGCCCACCGCCTCGACGCCCGTACCGCTCCCAGCCACCCGGTGTACGTCGTCGACATCGACGGCTCCAAGGCACTGGCCGCGGGCCTGGACGTACTCCAGGGGGAGCTGGGCCGCCAGGGCCTGACCTCGTCCGCCCAGCGCTCCGCGGCGCCGTCCTCGGCCTCGGCGGCCGCGGCCGGCTTCTGGACCACGCGCATCACCCAGGTCCGGCTCTCCGACGACGAGGAACCGTGGATCAAGGGCGACGCCGAGATCTACACCCTCGTCACGGGCTTCGGCCAGGACGGCGTCGTGCGGGTCGACCCCGTGGACATGCCGTACCTGGACAACGACGGGACGACGTACAGCCCGAACCAGATCCTGGTCAACTGGTCGCTGTACAAGTACAACCTCGCCGACGCCGTGATGATGGAGGACGACGGCAGCACCAACTACCGCGACCTGGCCAAGGCCATCGCGGGGGTCCTGCTGACCATCGCCGACCAGGGCGCCTACATCCCGCTGGTGAACGCGGTCCTGGACGCCATCCCGGACGACTGGTGGACGGACGACCCGGACTACGTCGACTCCTGGTACACACTGGCGCAAAGTGACAACGGCACCCGCTACGGCGCCCGCGGCAACGGCTGGATGACCCTCCAGCCGTACTTCGTCGAGCAGTTCTGAGCCGGATGCCCGCCGCCTCCGGGATCCGGGGGCGGCGGGCACGGCAGCGGGGGGGGGGGG